>NZ_FNEK01000009.1 GCF_900099935.1 Aliiruegeria lutimaris
GAGCCGAGGCTGTGTGGAAACTCTGTTTGAGGCGTCCTGCAAATGCAGTTCCGATGGTTTCCGGCGTATTTTTCCATTTCCGGTCCAAGTGCTATTTCTGAACGGCTGCGGAGGCGCCAGAAGCGGCCTCCGTTGCGTTAGACGCTGGCAATCTGAAGATCGTGCCCCGGTTCAGGCCGGAATGGCGGCAAGAAGCCCACGCACACCGATCAGGTTGATCATCCGCTTGATGTTGTAGGCGAGGACATGGAATGCCATCTCGGTGCGGACATTCTTGAGCTTGCGCATCCGGAAGTGCGTCGCACCCATCCAGGCTTTGATTGTGCCGAATGGGTGCTCGACGGTTGAGCGACGTAGCGCCATCAATGTCGGGTCTCGGCTCATGCGGTCGCGCATCTCGTCGACCAGGTGCTCATGCTCCCATCGGGTGATCCGGCGCTCTTTTCCTGTGGTGCAGCGCGCCTTGACTGGGCAGGTCTGACAGACGTTGGCCCGGTAGCGCCGCACCATCAGGCCGCCTTCCTCGGTCGTGTAACGGCGTGTCAGCGTCTCGCCTGCCGGGCAGCGGTAGACATCCGCATCCGCGTCATAGGCAAAGTCGGCCTTCACATACATGCCCTTCTTACGGTTGCCCGAGGTCTCGGGGCGCGGGAGGGTCGTAGTGATGCCAGCCTCGTGACAGGTCAAGATTTCACGGCCGCTGAAGTAGCCTTTATCGGCGACTGCGCTCATCTCCTCGCATCCGAGCGCGGTCTTCGCGCCCTTGGCCATCGGCGAGAGCTGCTCGCGGTCATGCCCGGTATTGATCACATCATGCGTGACGATCAAATGGGTCTCTGAATCCACCGCGGCCTGCGCATTGTAGCCCACAAAACCGCTCCCCTTGGCGCTGGTGGCCATGGACCGGCTATCCGGGTCGGTCAGGGATATCTGGCTTTCCGGGCTCTCCCTGAGCGCCTGGCCGATATCCACCAAGCGCTCGATCTCCTGACGGATGCGCTCGCAGCGTCGCGCCAGATTGGCAATCTTCTCAGCCCGGACCTCACCCTCCTCCTGACGGTCGATCCGGACCATTTCATCAAGGTAGCGTTCAATGCTCGCTACAAGGTGAGCGGTGCGGCTGGCGATCTTGCCCTTGGTGAAGTTCTTGTCGCGGTTGTTCACGGCCTTGAACTTGCTGCCATCAATGGCAACGCAATCCCCTTTCAGCACCCCGATCCGCCGGCAGAACTCCACGAACTGCGCGCAGGTCTTGCCGATGGCCGGACCGTTGTCGCGCCGAAAATCCGCGATCGTCTTGTGGTCCGGGACGAGCCGGCCCGTCAGCCACATCACCTCGACATTACGCAGAGCCTCCCGCTCCAGAGCGCGGCTCGAAGGGACGCGGTTCAAATAGCCGTAGATGAATAGCTTCAGCAGGACCGATGGGTGATAGCCGGGCCGTCCCGTTGGCGCCGGCGCCGTCCGCAGAAATCCAAGTTCCCCAAGATTGATCTCGTCCACGAAGAGGTCAATCACGCGGACCGGACTGTCCTCGTCGATCCAGTCTTCCAAACGGTTCGGAAAAAGCGTCGCCTGACTTCGGTCCGTCCCCTCGATATACCCCGACATGCCTGCCTCCGGTCTTTGCCGAAAAGCATACCGCATTTGGAGTTTTCACACACCCTCAGCCCAAAGCTGACGCTGACGCACAGCGTTGATTACAACCTTTGCGCGCAGGTTCCGTTGGGTACTGATTTCCCTTGGCACGCCCCGAACGCAGTGATGCTCGGCTGGATGATCGAGGGCAAAACCGGTTCAGTGGCGACCTGACGTGATCTTTTATGGATCAAGACCTTGAGCACGGCGAGCGCGAGGCCAACGCCGGCCGCGAAGGCGGCACCGAGGACTGTAGAGATCACGGTACGGTCCAGCACCCAGCCCGCGCGCGCTCCTATCAGGGTGAGCAGCGCCACTGCGAAGACCTGCGCGGCGATGAGCGCGAAATCCGCGTCGATCCAGCCAAGTCCTGCCCCGCAAAAAAGCAGCGTCGGCACGTTCGCCACGGTCAGCGTGGGATAGCTGTGCTGCCAAGCGCTGCGCCATGTGGCGCGTTCCATCCGCTGCCCCGAGCCGAGCGCTCCGCCCAGAAATTCGGCGAAGGCCTTGGCGAGCGTGATAGCCAGGACCGATCCGAAAAGAACCGCGGCGGTTTCGAACGGAGCGCCGGGGTGTTCTCCCATCGCCATCAAAATCGCCAGCACCATGATGGCGCCGTAGACAATCCCGAAGGCGGAATGATCGAAACGGGACCAGAACCCAGTCTCTTTTGGATATGCGGCCATGCTACGTTTCAATCTTGCGACATTAAGAAATCGGCGACCGTCTGGTAGGCGGGCAGCGATGTCGGGTCGATGAAACCGTTCTGCGCCTGCGGGAAAGAGGCGAAGCGCACCAGAACCATCTGCGCTGCGGGATCGACATAGATGGTCTGACCATGCACACCCCGGGCGGCATAGGCACCGTTGTCATTGTGGAAAACCCACCACTGGCTGGTATAGCTGCCGTTCGGGATGGTCGAGAAGCCTTTGAATTTGGCCGGATCGCCTCCGGCGCGGACTTTCTGCGCCACTTCGGCCGGGAAGAGACGCCGTCCGTTGATTTCGCCTTCGTTGAGCATCAGCAGACCCAGCCGCCCGAGATCGCGCAGGCCTGCGCTGATGCCCCCGCCAGCGAAAGGCACGCCCTTGCCGTCCACTGTCTGGTAGGCGTCCTGTTCGGCGCCCATGGGCCGCCAGAGCCGCTCCGAGGCCAGCTCGGTCACCGCCTTGCCGGTCACGCGGCTGATGAGCCAGCCCAGCATGTCCGAGTTGATGGTCTTGTAGTGGAACTCGGCCCCGTGTTCGCCCTCGGGCTGGACCTGCTCCAGATATTCCCAATACCCGTCGGGTCCGATGTAATTGGCCGGTTTCGGCAAGGGGCTTGCAGCACGCGAATAAAGCCAGATATCTGCGTTGGGGTCCGAGTAGTTTTCCGAGTATTTGACATCGGTGGTCATATCCATGACTTGCCGCACCGTGGCCGTGGCAAACGCGCTCTCGCCAATCTCGGGAATGATATCTCGGACGAGTTTCGTGTCGTCGAGCGTGCCCTCGACCACCAGGATTTCGCCCAGAAGACCGGTCACCGACTTGGTCATAGACATCGCGGCGTGCTGGCCCGCCTCGTCCAGGCAGCCGAAGTAGCGTTCGAAGACGACCTCGCCTTCATGCAGGATCAGTATGCCGTCGGTGTAGTTGACGTATAGCGACTCCTCCCACGTCATCGGCTTGTCGTTGCCAATCGGCAGGAAGGTCAGCGCGTCGATCCCTCGGGCGAGGTCCGCGAACTCGGCATGCGACGGATAGGCCAACTGCGCGGGAGCGCAAATGCCCCGGCTGATCTGTTCGGTCGGCAGGAACTCCCGCAGGTGGCAGACCGACCAGCGCAGCTTGGGGAAGCTGAAGAAATTGCTGTCGGGCTGAGCGATCATCTTGTCGGGCGGCGGTGGGAAACCCTACATCCAGCCAAGAACGCGCGGATCACGGTCGCGTCCGGACAGCGGCGCGGGCTGTGCCATCGCATGCGTTGTCGCGAAAAGCGACAGGTTCAGGAGAACGAGCCCTGCACGTAGATCAGAAATTGAAGACCTCATTCGTGAATACCTCGTGTCCATGGTTTCGCGCTTGAGCCGAAAACATTGTCGATCCCCACGCCCGGAAAATACACCAAGACGCCGGCCGCCGGCCCTCCGTCGAGCATCCGCTCAAGTTCCCCCAGCCGCGAGCGCCATACAACAAACAAAATCGCTCCGTGGTACGCAACAAAATCCTGTAATTTGATAAAAATCGCCCGCAACTGCGGCAATCCACCGAGCATCTCGGTACGGCCGGGCCGCAATGCGTCATCGGCTGTTGAGCGCCAGTCCCAAAGGCTTTGCTGAAATGTGAGAAAAGTCCACCAGCCCCCGAAACTCTACTCGGAAATGGCCCATAGAAATGGGTTTGCACACTTGGAGATCGCCGTCGGCGCGTTCAGCGTGATCTGCTTGATCGCGACGGGCGTGTCGAAACAGGAAGAAGAGAGTCGGTTGGCGTCAGAACAGGTCGAACCGCACCGGGTTATGGGCCCAATAGACACGAGCCGCGAAGAGCAGACGCTCCTCCGGGGTATTTCCCGGATCATAGCCGACGCCCACGGCGTTGCTCGCCGTTTCCAGCGCGCGAAGGGTTTGCGCGCCGATGGCACCGTCAAGGCCGACTGGATGGCCGATTTCACCCAGGATCATCTGCAGCGCCAGATTCCTGTCGTTGTCCGAAACCTCCGAGAGCCGCTCGCGCGCCTTTTCCGCGGCACTGGAATTGGCCAGATGCGCCGCCTTGGCCGCCCGAAGCGCGGCATCCGCGGCCCCCTTGCCCGGAACCTTGCCTTGCAGGATAACCGTTGCCGCGTTGGTGCCGCCCCAGGCATCGCCGCGCACCAGCGACATGTCGTACCAGCGGATCGCCTCGGCGGTGTCCACCTCGCCATGCTGGCCACGCAGGATCATCCGGGCGATCATGCTCGGCCCCTGCGGATGACCGCCTTCGGTGGATTTCTGAAAGTAGTCGAAGGCGGTGTCGAAATCCGGCGCGTTCCCATCCATTCCCTGAAGCGCGACGTAGCCGAGATTGTGATAGCCGTAGATATCCTGATGCAACTCGGAGGCCCGCAGGTACCGCATGCCGCGTTCGGGAAGGTAATGATCGGTATCCTTGGTCAGGAAATAGATCCCGAGTTCGTTCATCGCGAATGTGTGGCCCAGTTCGATCGCATGTTCCATAAGCTCGAAGCCACGACGGCGTTCCTGCGCGGTCTCGCCATTGCGCAGCAGCTTCTGACCCAGGCGGTGCATCGGGTAAGGGTCGCCCGTGGCGGTGCCGCGTTCCAGCAGGTCCAGCGCCATCTCGGGATCATAGGGAATTCCGGTCGCCTCGCGGTCCATCCGCTTGGTGTCGAACAGGATGGAGAGCGCGTTCAACGCCCGGACATGGCCGGCCTCGGCGGCGGCCTCGAAATTGGCGAACGCCTCGGGCAACATGCCCGCGCTCTGCTGCGCGCGGCCGAGCTGGTAGAGGAAACGTCCGTTTTCCGGGTCGGACTGGACAGCGGCCTCGCAGGCTTTCAGCCCCGCCGCAACATCGATCTCGTTGGCAAGACGGTAGACGCCGATGCCGCCCAGATCGAGCGCGTCGCCCATTTCCAGATCACAGGCATCCACTGTCAACGTCAGGTCGACATCCACCTGCCGCTCCGATCCGTCGGCAAAACCGAGCAGGACCGAGAAGCTGTCGGAAACCGAATGCCCATCGAGCTCGGTTGCCCGAATGTCGGAAATCTCGGCCCCGTAGATCATGCGGCCGGCAATCACGCTGCCCTGCCCATAGGACAGGATACCGTTGCCGGGTGGCGTGACGAGCTCGGCGGTCTGGAATGGCTGGCCGAACTGGGCCTGCAGCGCATCGCCGATATCCACGCGCCGGTCGAAACGTTTCTCTATGTCCAGTTCGACCCGCGGCAACGCAATCGGCGCATCCGACTCCGCGGCGATGACCATTCCGCGATCGACCGAACCGACCCCGCCGGCAGCTGCCGGTTCTTCCGCATCGACCGTGTCCACGGCGGGCGTCAGGAAGAACGGGCGCACGAGCGTCGAGCTTTCCCACGGAACCTGCTTTCCGCCCGTCGCATCGTGAACGCTCTGACGAACGACCGGGAACAGGCTTTGCACGTTTTCATTCGGCATCGTCCTGGCCGCGTCGAGAATCGCGAGCGTATAAGGGCTGTTGCCGCCCTCGTTGCCGTCCATCGCCACGCCGCCCGGCGAGGTGGAATAGGCAATGAGCGAGTTGAGCGGGGTGGAAAATATGTCGAAACCCGACTTGGTCTCGAACAGGTTGGCATCGAGATCCGCGGCAAGGCGGATATCCGGGAACGGGTTGTCCCGGCACGAATCGAGAATGGCCACATGGGCGGAGGCCCGCGAGGAAAGGGTTTCCACGACACGGTCGAGCGTCATGGTTTCCAGCGGCACATCATAGATGGATGCAAAGGCCGCATCGACTGGCAACAGGTAGTTGCGCCGCCCGATCTGGATACCGTGCCCGGCATAATAGAACACCACATCCGACCCCATCGGCGTGTTCAGCAGCGCCTGACGGAGCAGTTCCTCGAAGCCGCGCTTGTCCAGATCGTAACCGTCAAAGACGTTGAAACGGAAGCTACGTAGCAGATCGGCCATGTCGCGGGCATCACCACGCGCATTCGCGAGGTCCGTAACCGTTTCATAGTCCTGATTGCCGACGACGATGGCGACCCGGCTGGGGATCGCCCGTCCCGTGTCAGGCCGTGCAGAGCCGAGCGTTTGCGCCTGAAGGACACCGGCGCTCAGCACTGCGCAGACGGCAAACGGGACGGTCAGCGTCCGGGTTCGCCACCTCGACATGGCCTCAACCTCCGCTCCAGCCGCCGCCGCCGCCGCCACTGGTTCCATCGTCGTCGTCGCTGCCGCTGTCATCCGAGCCGCTGTCGTCGTCGCTGCTGTCCGAACCGCTGTCGCCACCGGAACTGCTGCCCCCATCGTCTCGGTCTGTATCATCGAAACGATCAGCGAGAGACTGGCTCGCCGAAGAGGCTGAAGATACGGCACTATTTGACGTGCTTGCCGGCGCTGCCGATGCTGCCGTCGCCGCGGCCTCGGACGCGTCATCGGTCGTGCTGGTCGGCACAGGGGCACATCCAAGCAACCAGATCGCGGCACCCATTATCATGAGAAATGGCAAAAACTTCATGGGGATATTCCTCCACAAAAGGGGGCTGTGGTGAGAGTTTGATTAAAATAACTATAGTTCAAGACTGCGACAGGCCGGTCCGGATTGCAAGATCTCTCTTTACGCAAGGTCAACAACACGCAAGGTCAACAACACCCTTTCGAGGGCCCGGCCGAGCCGTGAACCATCATTGTCAGTTGCAGAATTCTTCTTGTCTGCAATCTCTTTCGATACTGCCTGCACAATTGGTCTCCAGATAGCGGCTTGAACCGGAATCGCCGAAACGAGACGACAGTTTTCACCGCAAGAGCAGCCGACCGCCCCGGATCCATGGGCAGCAGGCCGTTCGGACGAACCCTCCCCTTCTCACGTCCGATGCGATCGGCAAGGGGCAGGCCACTTGCCGCATGTCGGATCATTTTCGTCGCTCCACGATGCCATCTCCGAGGGTGCACCACGCACGCGCCGCCCGAGGAACTTTTGACGATCAAGAGGTATTCAATGAGAGACGTGATCCTGCACGTCGGACATGGAAAGACCGGGACATCGGCGATCCAGTCCTGGCTGGCACAAAACAAGCGGGCGGTCGCTGCAGCCGGCATTGTCTATCCCGATCATCCTTCGCTCTCGCGGGCCAGGCGTTGCGGCGTGACCTCCGGTAATATTCGCGACGATGTCGGGGCGCTGGTCGAGCGCCTGGAAGCGGAAGATCTGAAATGGCCCACCGACCGCGCCATCCTGTTTTCAAACGAGTTGCTTTTCTGGAAGCTCGAGGAAATCATCGAGGCCTACGCGCATCTGCGGAGCCGGTACAACTTCAAGGTTGTGCTGTTCATCCGGAACCCGCTCGAAATGGCCAATTCGGCCTATCACCAGAGGGTCAAGCGCGGCGGTGAAACGGGCAGCTTCGAGGATCACCTGCAGCAGGAAGCACATTTGCTGCACGCCGAGCATTGTCACCGGTTGCTGTCGAAGACCGATATCGAAACCAGGCTGATCAACTACTCGGCCCGCAGTTCCGAAGTGGTGGGGGCCTTCATCGACGCCCTGGAGTTGGAGAAAGGCGGTACGCTCGGCCATGTCGAGAAATCCATGCCGATCCGGGTCAATCGATCGCTCAGCTATTTCGAATTGGAACTCGTCAAACAGCTGAACAAACTGTCGGGCAGGCAAAGCGGTTGGGACTTTTCCGATTGCCTGGTGGAACTGGCGCCGGACATCGAATCCTACCGCTTTACCGCGGAAGGTGAGTTGCTGAACCGGTTCCAGGAAAGGTTCTCGGCCTCGGTCGACTATTTCAATGGTTTCCTGCCGGCAGAGGACCGGCTCGCTCTCGAATCCGCGCCCTGCGACCGCCAGAATGGCCCGCAGGAGATCGACGCACGCCAGCTGGAGGCGATCGCCGTGGCAGTGGGCTCGATTCTGGAGGATAGAGAGGCGGTTCGCAGGGAGTTGAAACGGGTCGTACGCCACCCCTGGAAAAACTTCGGGCGTTTTTTCAGGCGGCGGTGGCAACGCAAGCCGGTATACGGCAATTGGCTCGCTCCGGCTGTCGAACGACCCCGGTGACATGGTCGGTGATAATGGCCGATGATAACCGCTTGACGCTTCCGGGTGGAAAATCTAAGAAGCCCGAGCCGTAGGGGTATAGCTCAGCTGGTAGAGCGACGGTCTCCAAAACCGTAGGTCGCGGGTTCGAACCCTGCTGCCCCTGCCACTTCCCAAAAACAGCCTCTGGAAACGCCTCGTGACAGTTGTGACGAGTCTCGGCTCAACAATATCCGGCAGTCAGGATTGCGGCTTCGCCGGGGTCGAGACAACGGCGCGCGGGGGGGCCGAAATCGGCGGCCGAAGGCATGGAGCCGGACTGGTGTGACAGCGCGGCGCCCACGGACGCGGCCATGTCGGACCGGTCGGGAAAGAAACTCTCCACCGCCAGCCCGGCGGCTGTCAGAACGTGGTGCCGCTCCAACATCAGCGAAACATAGCCGACGGCGGTGCAATCGAGGGCCGTGGATACCCCCGGAAGCCCAAGAAGATCTCCCGCGCGCACGAACACCCCGCTTTCGGAATAGAGCGTACGGGCATTCGATCCGGCAAGAAGCAGGCGATGGCCCGGCGAGACCAGCAGCGCCTCCCGCGGACCTGCCTCGCCCAATGCGCCCGCTGCGATGCGCACGGGGCGCAGTCGCGAGTCGAGATGCATCCGTGCGCCGGAGATCCGTTGATGGGAGACCCAGCCAAGCCGTTGCGGGCCGTCATCGCGGGTCAGAACCATATCGCCGGGTTCAAGCTGCGCGATATCCCGGAGCCCCTGTGGTGTCTCGACCGCCGTTCCCGCCGCGAGGCCACCACCGGGCGGGGCAACCTGCCGCCGCGCGCGTGCATCGGCTCGGGGATTGGTGGTGATACGCGCGATCCAGAAATCCGTATCCGCCGGCGGAAGATCTCCAAGAAACACCAGCAAACCGTCTGGCGCATGGGCCGCCGGCACATGTATCGCGACGAAGACCTGCACCCCGTCAGTCAGAACGATACAGCGATCCATGAGGTGTTCGTCGTCGATCTCGATCGCATCCAAATGCTTCAATCGCACCACGCGCCCGCAGATCCGCCGCGCCTTGCCGGCGGCGCGCCGGTGCAATTCGGCGACCTCACGCGATACGCCGAGCCGGGCGATACCGTCCGGCCCGTCCATACGAAATGCCTGTCCGCTCCAACGCCAGCTCGCCCCGATCCCAAGCTCACAGAACGTACCCGGCGCGAAGCCGTCGACCCGTGTCTGGGACCAGCGAAGAACGAAGGTACCGGTTAAGCCCGTCCCCATCCGTGTTTGCCTGCTCGTTTTCTTTTTCTTTTCTACCCGAGCGTTACCACAAAAGGGACGGTCGAGGAAGTGCCGTGCACGAACAGGTGTCGATCCGCCGGAATCAGGCGCCGATGATCGTGGTCCAGCTTTCGATCCGCGCCTCCGGCCCTGACAGCTCTTTCTGCAGGAACGTCAGGTCCGCCGCGTTGTTGTCCAGCAGACGGCAACAGATCCGCCCTTCCCCGGAGCAACGCAGCGATTGAAGGCTGAGCCCGGCCTGACGAAAGGCCGAGGCGCAGCGTTCCAGCCCGACAAGCGCATCCCCCGTCTCGATCAGGATCTCGAAACCGACCCGCGCGGCGGGAAAGGCCCGGCGCGTCTCGGCGATCTGCTCAAGCGGAATGGCATTGGCCGGCTGGGTGGCAAGGGTGGCGGCGTCATACATCACGTTCCTCCGGCGCCTGTTGCGCGGTCCTTGGGTTATCGAAGGAACGGTGTTCCCTCGCTTTAGCTGCATTTCTTGCGCGCCCGCAATCTGTGGTTCAAATCGGCGCGTAATGGACTCATATTACGGGAAATGACGGGGATCCACAACCCAAACCGGAGGGGATCGGAGGCCGAAAAACCGCCAGAATACGAAGAACAGGGCTCGGAAAGCGGCATTCCGCGGGGTAATTCGACACGGACCGCCTCCGCGACGCTTCGGAGCCTGTCCAGCTTGCAAAAGGCTTGCGATAAGGGCGCATGAAGGATTTTCTTGTCATTGGCGGCGGCATCGCCGGTCTCTCCGCAGCGGCGGAACTCGCGCGCTCCGGGTCGGTTGTTCTCGTGGAGTCCGAGGATGCGCTCGGTTATCACGCCTCGGGCCGTTCGGCGGCCATGTTCCTGCAATCCTACGGAAATTCGACCGTGCGCGCTCTGAACGAAGCCAGCGCGGACGCGCATCGGCGCACGGATGTTCTGTCCCAGCGTGGCTTTCTCATGGTGGCAGACCGGGAACGGGGGGCGGTATTCGAACGCGAGCATGCCAGCTTCGGCGCGCAAAGGGTTACCATCGCGGAAGCGCAAGGTTTCTGGCCAATCCTGAATCCCTCCCATTGCGCCCATGCCGCCTGGCTCGAAGAGGCCTACGATCTCGACACGGACCGCCTGTTGCAACATTACGCACGCCAGGCGCGCCAGCAGGGCGCCGAGATCCTGACGCGCCAGACGGTCCGGGAAATCCACAAGATCGGAAATCACTGGCAGGTGGAGACGGCAACCCAGACGCTGCAGGCGGCCCAGATCGTCAACGCGGCCGGTGCCTGGGCCGATCCGGTGGCGCGCATGGCCGGGATTGCGCCGCTTGGCATCCAGCCCCTGCGGCGTTCCATGGCGCGCCTGCCCGCGCCAAACGGGCTGGACACGCGGAACTGGCCTTTCGTCGATGAAGTGGGCGAGGACTGGTACGCCAAGCCGGATGCCGGCGCCTGGCTTGTCTCGCCGGCCGACGAAGACCCGGTGGAGCCGCATGATGCCTGGGCAGACGACATGGTCATCGCCGAGGGGCTGGCCCGCTATCAGCCCTTTGTCACGGTCGAGGTGACACGGGTTGAAACCACCTGGGCCGGGCTGCGGAGCTTTGCGCCCGACAGGGCCCTCGTGATCGGCCGCGACCCCACGGAGCCCGCTTTCCTGTGGTGTGCCGGCCAGGGTGGGTACGGTTTCCAGACAGCGCCCGCCGCGGCAGGTCTGCTGGCCACACTGGCGGGCGGGGCATCCCCCGATCTGGACGCGAATGTGGTCGCAGCGGTGAGCCCGGCCCGTTTCCGCCGTTAAATGCTTTCAGACACGGCCCGCTCCAGCAAGCAAAGCCGCCTGTCGGAAATTGCATCGCTCTTGTCCGCTTTCCACTGAAATCGGCACGTTTCCTCGGCATGGAGGACATCTTACGCCGTCCGGCCGCACGGATTTCCGCTCCCGGCCAGCCTGCGACCGTCATTCATATTGAAAATTCTGCATCTGTATCCCAAGTCTTCGGCGAAGCAGGAACAACCAGCTGGCCTCCTCCCCGACTGCCACCGCCCCCCTGCTCCCGGATGCTCGTGATGGTCACGCGGCACCGGCAAGATTCAAGGACCGAGCCGAATGGACTGGAACAATTTCGTCGATGACATGAACGACCAACTCCGCGAGTTGAGCAAGGCCAACCCCGAGGTCACCAAGGGTTTCAGCACCCTGACCAAGGCCGCCAAGGAAAGCGGCACGCTCGACGTGAAGAGCAAGGAATTCGTGGCCCTCGGCATTTCCATCGCGATGCGCTGCGAGCCTTGCATCGGCTTCCACGTCAAGGCGCTGGCCAAAGCCGGCGGCACCCGCGAGGAACTGGTCGACGTGCTCGGCATGGCCATCCAGATGGGCGGTGGCCCCTCGCTGATGTATGCCGCCAAGACGCTTGCCGCCTGGGATCAACTCGTCTCCAAGTGACCTGCCGCCCCATGCAGCACCTCGTCGAAGGCCGCCGAACCGCGGCGGCTTTCGTGTTCCTGCCGGCACATCCGGAACAAACGTGAAGACGCGTGAAGCGTTCAACACGCCAGACACGTTGATTTTTTCGGCAAGGCGCGCCAGAGTTTTCCCTGACGATAGAAACTGTTCGGAGCTGTGCCAGATGTCGACCCGCCGTGATTTCATCACCGCCACTACCGCCGCCTGCCTATCCGCCGCGCTTCTGCCCGTCGGGGCGCGCCGGGCGCTGGCCCAGACAGCCACCACATCCTCGACCACGAGCAGCAGCTTCGAATTGGATCCGCAGTTCCAACCGCAGGTCGTCAAGATCAAGAAGCAGTTCCAGCCGGGCGAAATCCTGATCCTGCCCCGCTCGCATTTCCTCTATTTCGTCTTCGAGACAGGCAAGGCGATCCGCTACGGCGTCGGCGTCGGCAAGGCCGGGCTGGAATTCACCGGCCAGGCCACGATCGACGTAAAGAAGGAATGGCCGACCTGGCGCCCGACCGACGAGATGATCGAACGCGATCCGGGAACCTATGCCAAGTTCAACGGCACCGATTACGTCATGCCCGGTGGCCCGAGCAATCCGCTGGGCGCCCGTGCGCTCTACCTGTTCCAGAATGGCAAGGACACGTATTTCCGTATTCACGGCACGACCGCGCCGGAGTCTATCGGTCGCTCTGTCTCGAACGGATGTATCCGTATGCTGAACGAGCACGTGATCGACCTGTACAACCGCGTTCCCCTGGGCACGATCGTGACCGTTCTGTGATCCTCCGGCAGACCAGCCGGAGTTCACGTTCACGATGATCTTGCCGTTGATCTTGCCCGGATCCGTCGGGCGAGCCCTGTCAGGCGTCCAGAATGGCCTGGATTTCGGCCCATAATTCCGCAATCTCGCGTGCCGCTGCGCTGTTGCGCTGCCGCTCCGTTACACCGAATCCCTGCCCGAGCGCCTCGGCATAGATCACGCGATTGCCCAGAACCGTCTCGGCCACCGGCGCATCGAGTTCCTGCATGCCTGAGACCATCTCTCCTGAAAGGCGGGTGCCGGTGCGGGCGCGGTTGAGAACCGTCAGGGCGGATTTTCGGGTTCGCTCCACCAGTTCCAGCACCGCTTCCGTCGCCCAGAGATCGAGCTGGCTGGCCGAGACGGGAACGATCACCAGGTCTGCCTCGCGCAGCGCGGGGCGCAGGTCGCTGTCGGCCTTGGGTGGCGTGTCCACGATGACGAAATCATTGACCTTTCGCAGCTTGTCGCATTCGTACCCCACGCCCCAAGCCGAGGCGGTGGAAAATTCCATGCCCGGCTCGCCCCCGGTCGCTTCGACCCGCGTCATGAACCAACGCCCGAGCGAGCCTTGCGGGTCCGTGTCCAGCACGGCAACGCTGTGGCCCGCAGCGCGCAGGTGAACGGCCAGGTTAACGGCGACCGTCGTCTTGCCGCTTCCGCCCTTCTGTTGAGCCACTGTGATCGTACGTCCAGCCATTTCACCCCCGGTGCCGTGCATGCCTTCACGGGATCGTGGCGCAGATGCTGCAGATGCACAACAGCCGAGATCGCGCTGCGGCGCAGCGCCGCTTGCCGATTCGGCCTGAAGGCCGAATCTGACGCACCCAGCCGGCCGAAACCGGCCGATATGATCGTCATATGGGCCACACCACCCCGTGTTGGGCCATTTCGGTCGCCGAAGCCGCCTTCCTGCTTGGCGGCTGGGTGAGAGTCACGTTAACAACGCTTGAGGAGACCGCGTGAGTACCGCCAGGGATTTTGCGGCGAACAGGTTTGCACGCTAGGGATTGTGTCGATGAGAAAGATTGGACCCATTATGTCGCGGCTTGGCGCCATCGCGATTGGCTCATGTGCAGCCTTTCCCGCGGCTGCGCTCGACAATGTCATTCTCAATACGCCCGGCGCCGATGACGCCCTTCACAAGACGCTCGAAGGCGCATCCATGATTCTACAGGCGCAGGAGGAGGAGCGGACCAGCCCCGACGACCTGCTGGCGACCGCGCGGGCCGAGTACAAGCGGATGGTCTCGGTTCTTTATGGCCAAGGGCGCTATGGCGGCACGGTCAGCGTGAAGATCGACGGGCGCGAAGCTGCCGATATCTCGCCGCTCTCTCCGCCTGCGAGCATCGGCACCATCGAGATCACCGTGGAGCCGGGGCCGGAATTCCTGTTCTCCGAAGCCAGCGTGAAGCCGCTTGCGCCAAAAACGGAGTTGCCCAAGGGCTACCGCAAGGGCGAGATCGCCGAATCCGGGCTGATCGGACAGGCCGCGAGCACCGCCACCTCCGCCTGGAAGGATGCCGGTCACCCCAAGGTAGACCTTGTCGAAGAGAGCATCACGGCCAACCACGCGAAATCCACCATCGCCTCGCGGCTGACGCTCGATCCCGGCCCGAAACTGCGCTTCGGGCCGATGACGGTCAGCGGCAACAAGCGGGTGCGCACGGACCGCATCAAGGCCATTGCCGGCCTGCCCGAAGGCGAGACCTACAGCCCCAAGGAACTCAACGACGCCGCCGAGCGCCTGCGCCGCGCCGGCGCATTCCGCTCCGTGTCGATCCGGGAGGCCGAGGAAGTCGGGCCGGGCGACCTGATTGGTGTTGACACGGAAGTGCTGGAGCAGAAGCGCCGCCGCCTCGGCTTCGGAGCCGAGCTTTCCACCCAGGAAGGCGGTCGGGTGAATGCCTACTGGATGCACCGCAACCTGCTCGGCGGCGCCGAGAACCTACGGCTGAGCTTCGATGTCGAAAACATCGGCACGACGGCTGACGACAATGGCATAGATTACCTCGCCTCGGTCATCTTCAGACGCCCGGCAACCTTCCATCCCGATGTCGACCTGGTGCTGCGGGCAGTTATCGAACACGAGGACGAGCCGGGCTATGTGTCGAACTTGGCGGAAATCGGCGGCGCTTTCGCATGGCATTACTCGGACGATCTGGAATTGACCGCCGGACTAGATTTCCGTGCCTCCGAGGTGGATGACGCATTCGGCGAACGCGACTACATGATGGTCTCCCTGCCGCTCCAGGCCTTTTGGGACAAACGCGACAACGAGTTCGACGCGACCCGGGGCTATTTTCTAGGTGCCGAGTTGCGGCCCTTTGTCGGCATCGACAACATGGAAAATGGCGGGCTTATTGAGCTCGACGCCCGCGGCTATTACGGCTTCGGCGAAAAGCGCAACACGGTACTGGCCGGCTGGATGCAATATGGCAGCCTGTTCGGCCCGGAGATCTCCGGCGCGCCGCAGGACTACCTGTTCTTCGCCGGCGGCGGCGGCTCCGTGCGGGGCCAGCCCTACCAATCCCTTGGCGCGGGTGAATTCGGCGGCACGATCTTCGGTGGCCGCTCCTATGTTGCCCTCTCGGGCGAGATCCGCAGCTATGTTTCCGGCAATATCGGGGTCGTCGGTTTCGTCGACGGCGGATATGTCGGCGCAGAAGAATACTATGACGGCTCCGGAGAATGGATGTCCGGCGCCGGGATCGGCGTCCGCTACAAGACCGGCTTCGGCCCGATCCGGGTAGATTTTGCAACGCCCGTTCAGGGCGGCCCGGACGACGCTGACAAACTTCAACTTTATATTGGTATCGGACAGGCCTTCTGATGCGTTTTGCCCGCCACGCCGCTTTTGCAGGAACCTTTTTCCTGATCGCCCTACCCGCCCCCGCCCAAGACGAGGATGGCGGCGGCATGATCCAGCGTTTCCTGCAGGACAAGCTCTCCTCCGGTGGCCGCGAAGTGCGCATCAGCGGCTTCGAGGGGCTGCTCTCCGGCGCGGCGCGGCTGGGCGAGCTGACCATTGCCGATGACAAGGGCGTCTGGCTGACCCTGCGCAATGCCGAGCTTGACTGGAGCCGGGCCGCACTTCTGCGGGGCAATCTCTCGGTGGAAACCCTCTCGGCCGGCGAGCTGATCGTGGAGCGCCTTCCCGAAGCCGCACCACAGGATGAAAACGCCCTGCCGGACGCGCCCAAGGCGGAAGCCTCCGGGTTTTCCCTGCCCGAGCTGCCGATCTCGATCCGGATCGACACTCTCGCCATAGAACGCGCGGAACTGGGCGAGCCGGTGCTGGGCCAGGCGGCGGTGCTCGGGCTGCAGGGCGGGGTGGAGCTGGCCAGCGGTGAAGGCCGGGTCGACCTTGAGACCCGCCGGCTCGACGGGCCAGACGATACCATCAGCCTGCATGGCAGCTTCGTCAACGAGACCCGCACGCTCACGCTCGACCTCAGCATGTCCGAAGACGCGGGTGGGATCGTCAGCAGCCTGCTCAAGCTGCCCGGCTCCCCGTCGCTCGACCTGAAGGTCGCGGGTGACGGCCCGCTCACCGATTTCGCTGCCGATATCGGCCTGCGTACCGATGAGCAGGACCGGATCGCGGGTGCGGTGACACTCAAGGGCGACGACGCCGGAAACACCACCTTCACGGCGGATATCGGCGGCGATATCACCCCGCTCATCCCGGCCGATTTCCACGAGTTTTTCGGCGATGACATCCGCCTGACGGTCAATGGCGCGCGCGGCGCGGAAGGGACGCTGGACCTGCCGCTTTTCTCGCTCGCAGCCAAGTCGCTGCAATTGCAGGGCGCGGTGACGCTCGGCGCCGATGGCTTGCCGACCGCCTTCGATATCGACGGCAAGATGGGGCGGGCCGATGGCGCGCCGCTGCGCCTGCCGGTCTCCGGGCCGGGCACTTATCTCGACCAGGTCGCGCTCGCGGCCGAATTCGATGCCGCGCAAAGCGACCGCTGGACGCTGACGGCAGAGGTTGACGGCGTGGATACCGAAGCCGCCAATCTGGACCAGCTTGCCCTGGACGGCGTCGGCAGGATCTCCACCGGTGACGGCGCAGCCGTTTCCGGCGACCTGCTCTTCGATTTCGCCGGCCTTGCGCTGGCCGATCCGGCGCTGGCAAAGGCGGCGGGCGAAACGCTCAACGGTGGGGTGGCCTTCAGCTGGCAACAGGGCAGCGCGCTGGACATCACGCGGCTCTTTGCCGACGGGGCCGATTTCGGCGTCACCATTCTCGGCGATCTTCGGGTCGCGGATCGCAGCCTGAAGATTTCCGGCCAGGGACAGGTTCGGGCCGACGACATCTCCCGCTTCTCCGATCTGGCCGGACGTCCCTTGACCGGCCAAGCCACGGTCGGGCTTTCCGGTCAGGGCGACCCGCTCGGCGGCATCTTCGCGGTGACGGCGGATATCGCGGCGGACGGACTGTCGATCGGCGACGAGACGGCGGACCGCCTGCTCGACGGCCCGGTCACAATCGCCACCGCCGCGCGGCGCGACACCTCCGGCACCGTACTGGACCGTTTCGAACTGCGCAGCCGCGGCGTCGAGGCCGATGCATCCGGCAATGTCGGCAGCGGCAGCTCGGATCTCAGATTCTCGGCAGCGCTGAGCGATGTCGGGCTCGTCCTGCCGGGGCACGAAGGGCAATTGACCCTCTCCGGCGAGGCCCGCGAAACCGCGCCGGGCGACTGGATGACCGGGCTGGAACTGGCCGGCCCCTATGAGCTGGCCGGCAACCTCGCCGGGCGCATTCACCCCGGCGACGGCGATATCACCCTCGACCTCTCCATGCCCGATATCGCGCCGCTGGTGCCAGATCACAGCGGCCCGATCAGCGTCACGGGCAGCGCGAAGGAAGAAGCCGAGGGCAAATGGAATGTCGACCTGGATGTCGGCGGCCCCTACGAGCTGGCCGCGCAGGTGGCGGGCCTTGTCGCCCCCGGCGAGAGCGATGTTGCTCTTGAGATTGCCCTGCCGGACATCGCGCCGCTGGTGCCAGATCACAGCGGCCCGATCAGCGTCACGGGCAGCGCGAAGGAAGAGGCCGAGGGCAAATGGAATGTCGACCTGGATGTCGGCGGCCCCTACGAGCTGGCCGCGCAGGTGGCGGGCCTTGTCGCCCCCGGCGAGAGCGATGTTGCTCTTGAGATTGCCCTGCCGGACATCGCGCCGCTTGTCCCCGGTCATACCGGCGCCGTGGCGCTGTCTGGCACGGCTGCGGAAACCGGAACCGGCGGTTGGAAGTTCAAGCTGGACGGCTCCGGCCCCTACGAGGCGCAGGTCAATCTGGACGGCAGCATGGGCGGGGGCCCCGGCGAAGTGGCGCTGACCGCCAGCCTTCCGGACATTGCCCCGCTCGCCCCCGGCCTGACCGGTCCGATCCTTGCCGAAGGCACGGCCAGCGATGCCGGCGACGGGCTGTGGAAGATCGATTTCGACGCCAGCGGCCCCTATGACAGCGTTGCCACCGTGGATGGTGTCGTTGGCGGTGGCCAGAGCGATCTCCTGCTCGACGTCTCCCTGCCCGACCTCTCGCCGCTCGTCCCGCAGGTCCAGGGACCAGTTCGCGCGCGTGGCACCGCCGCCGAAGCCGGCGACGGCCGCTGGAACGTGGATTTCAACGTCGCCGCTCCGCAAGGGGCGACAGCCGATATTGCCGGCGCCGTGGGCGCAACCGGCACGGATGTCGAGCTTGCCGTCGCCGTTCCACAGGTTTCGGCCTTTGCCCCGGGCGTGAACGGCGCGCTGACCGCCGCGGCAACCGCCGCCCAGCGCGAAGATGGCGCCTGGGAACTCGATCTGGATGCAAACGGCCCCTATAGCAGCACGGTTGCCGCCGGAGGCATCTATGGCCCCGGCGTGAGCAGCCTCGCTGTCGAGGCCGCCCTGCCCGATGTCGGCGCGCTTGCACCGGCCTATTCCGGCCCGCTCTCGATCAAGGGCACGGCCAACGAGGCCAGCGCCAACACCTGGAATGTCGTGCTTGATGCCGGCCTGCCCTATGATGGTACGGCCAATATCGTCGGTGCGATTGCGGCCGGCGCGACGGCGCTCGACCTGCAGGTGAACCTGCCGACTATCGCCCCCTTCGCCCCCGGTATCACGGGCGGCTTCTCTGCCACGGGAAATGTCGCGCAATCCGCAGCCGGCTATGCCGTCACGCTCGACACGAATGGCCCGCAGGGCGTCTCCTCCTCGGTTTCCGGCAGCGTGGCGGCGGATTTTGCCACCGTCGCCCTCAATGCAACCGGAACCGCGCCGCTGGGTCTCGCCAACAAGGCGCTCTCGCCCAACATTATTAACGGCACCGCCGCCTTCAATATCGCGGTCGACGGCGCACCGTCGCTCGAAGCCGTTTCGGGGACGGTCACCATCAACGGTGCCGACATGACACTGCCGGAGTTCCGTCAAAACCTGTCCGGCATCAATGTGCAGGTTGGTCTTGACGGCTCCAGTGTTCAGCTCGACGCCAGCGCCAACAGCCAGGCCGGCGGCTCGCTCGGGGCCAACGGATCGTTGCAGATCTCCGGCGGGATGAATGCCAACCTTCAGGCCTCGCTCAACCAGTTCGTGCTGACCGATCCAACGTTGTTCTCGACCACGCTCGACGGAGGCGTCACCATCTCCGGCCCGCTCACGGGAGGCGCCAATATCGACGGGCGGATCAATGTCGGCCGGACCGAGATTCGCATTCCGGATGGCGGGCTCGGCTTCGGCGGCGCGGTGCCGAACCTGACCCACACCAATGAGCCCAACTCCGTGCGCCAGACCCGCCAACGGGCCGGATTGATCGAGGAAAAGAAATCCTCTTCCAGTGGTTCAGGCGGCGCAGGTGCTGTCTTCGGGCTAAATGTTACCGTCAGAGCGCCCGACGAGATCTTCATCCGCGGACGCGGCCTCGATACCGAACTGGGTGGCGGAATGGTCGTCACCGGAACAACGGCGACCCCCAAGCCAGTCGGCGAGATCGAGGTGATCCGCGGACGACTGGACATCCTCGGCCAACGCCTGGATGTGACCGAAGGCACGGTTTCATTGGCCGGCGGGCTGCAACCCTATATCGACATCACGGCCTCTTCGAGCCGTGACGATTTCGAGTTCGTTGCAAAGATCACCGGCCCGGTGGATGATCCAACCTTTAAACTTAGCTCGGTTCCGGATCTGCCGCAGGACGAGGTTCTCGCCTATTTCCTGTTTGGCAAAAGCGTGACGGACCTCTCTGCGCTTCAGGCGGTTCAAATGGCAAGCGCGCTGGCAACCCTCACCGGACGTGGCGGCGTGGGCCTGATGGGGAACATTCGCGAGGGGCTTGGGTTGGACGACCTGGATCTCGCCACCACGGATGATGGCGGTGCCGAAGTGCGTGCCGGCAAGTATATCAGCGACAACATCTACACCGAGTTCGTGGCCGACAGCCAAGGCGAGACCGAGATCGATCTCAATATCGACGTTTCCAAGAATTTCACCGTTAAGGGCACGGCTGATTCAAAGGGCGATAGCTCGATAGGTATCTATTTCGAGCGGGATTACTAAAACCACCGCAGGACCATGAGTAACAGGGGGCTTTGCCCCCCGCGCTCTTTACGAGCGCTCCCCTCAGGACATTTGAGGAAAGAGGATGTGAGCGCGGTGGCCTTTCATCTTTCCGGCAAATACCTCCGCCGGAGGCACGATCCGCAGGATCGTTCGCGCGCGCGAAGCGCGCGCCCTCGAACAGCTACAAGACCCGCGGGGCGGCCATGTTCCTTCCGTGTCAGCTTTTGTCAGCTGCCCCGATACGTCGAGTAGCCAAATGGCGAGAGCAACAACGGAACGTGGAAATGCGCTTCCTCCGACATGCCGAAGCGGATTGGTACAAGGTCGAGAAAGAGCGGCTCCTGCGAAACCTGGCCACTCTCTCGCAGGTAGTCGCCGGCATGGAACACCAACTCGTAGCTACCAATTTCGAAAAGGTCGTCCGGCAGGATCGGCCCGTCAGTGCGGCCATCTTGATTGGTGATCCTTCGGCCAAGGAATTCCCTTGCGTCACCTTTGATCCGGAAAAGCTCAATCTCGAGGCCCCCCGCCGGTTTCCCGAGCGCTGTGTCCAGAACATGGGTGGTCAGATATCCCGCCATCGGGCCCTCCTTCTTGCGTCTGCTCCATGAAGGCGGGAAACTCGCCGCCAGACAAGCCCGAAGCGGATCGGAGACCAATATGAATCGTTATCCTCGCGACATGCATGGCCATGGTCCGACGCCCCCTCCGGCGAACTGGCCCGACAATGCCCGGATCGCGGTCCAATTCGTGATCAATTACGAGGAAGGCGGCGAAAACTGCGTGCTGCATGGCGATGCCGCCTCGGAAGCTTTTCTGTCCGAGATCATCGGCGCAGCCGCCTGGCCCGGACAGCGGCATTGGAACATGGAGAGCATCTACGAATACGGCTCCCGCGCCGGTTTCTGGCGGCTGCACCGGCTGTTTACGGAGCAGCAGGTTCCGGTGACGGTCTATGGGGTCGCAACCGCGCTTGCCCGCTCTCCCGAACAGGTCAAGGCAATGCAGGCGGCAGAGTGGGAGATCGCGTCCCACGGGCTGAAATGGATCGAGTACAAGGACTTCACGCCCAAGGAAGAGACCGAGCATATGCTGGAGGCGATCCGGCTGCATACCGAGGTGACGGGTGCGCCGCCGCGTGGCTGGTACACGGGCCGCTGTTCGGTGAACACGGTCGAGCTGGCCGCGCGCTTCGGCAGCTTCGACTATATCGCGGACAGTTATGCCGACGACCTGCCATACTGGATCGAGGTAGACGGGAACGACCAGTTGATCGTGCCCTATACGCTCGACACCAATGACATGCGCTTCGCCACCGCGCAGGGCTTCAACACGGGCGAGGATTTCTTCACTTATCTCAGGGACAGTTTCGACTGCCTCTATGCCGAGGGCGAAGCGGGTCAGCCGAAAATGCTTTCGATCGGGTTGCATTGCCGCCTTGCCGGACGTCCCGGACGCCTTGCCGGGTTGAAGCGTTTCCTCGAACATGCCAGCGCCCGGGACGGCGTCTGGTTCGCCCGCCGCATCGACATCGCGGAGCATTGGGCGGCCACCCACCCGCCGCAGAAACGGCAGATGGCGCGCCCGAGCGAGATGGATCGCGAGGCGTTCATCGTGGCCTTTGGCGGGATATTCGAGCATTCGCCGTGGATCGCAGAACGCGCCCATGCGCTGGAGCTCGGCCTCGCGCATGACACCGCGACCGGCCTTCACTCGGCGCTGATCCGTGCCTTCCGCTCGGCAAGCGCAGAGGAACGGCTCGAAGTCCTGTGCGCGCATCCGGATCTCGCCGGCAAACTTGCAAAGGCCAAGCGGCTCACCAACGAAAGCACCGCCGAACAAGCCAGCGCCGGGCTGGACGCGCTGACAGATGCCGAGCGCGACAGCTTCACGGCGCTGAACCGCGCCTATACCGACCGCTTCGGCTTCCCCTTCATCATCGCCGTGCGCGATCACGACAAGGCAGGCATTCTTGAAACTTTCCAGCGTCGGCTGGAACAGGATCGGGAGAGCGAGTTTGCCGAGGCCTGTCGGCAGGTCGAGCGGATCGCCGAACTGCGTCTGCAAGCAATGGAGTGGTAATGCCCGAGATCTTCACGTCCCCGCTTACGGCGGAAGCTTTCGCGCCTTTCGGTGATGTCCTCGAAATCGGCGGCGAGCCCGACAAGTGGATCAATGCCGGCGCCTGCGGTCGCTATCATGACCGCGCCCGGCTCGATTTCGTCGACGGACAAGCGGGCATCTCGCTTTTCAACGCTCAGCCCCGCAGCCTGCCCTACGAATTCGACCTCGTGGAGCGCCACCCCTTGGGCAGCCAGGCCTTCCTGCCGATGACGGAGCACCCGTTCCTTGTCGTTGTCGCGCCGGATGAAGGGGGCAGCCCCGGTGCGCCGCGCGCTTTCCTGACCGCGCCGGGCCAGGGCATCAACCTGTACAGGGGGACTTGGCATGGTGTCTTGACGCCGCTGCACGCGCCCGGCCTCTTTGCTGTGGTCGACCGGATCGGATCGGGCGCCAACCTGGAGGAAGTCACCTATTCCGAGCGCTGGTGGGTTCGGGAAGGCTGACGGATCAGACGTTGCGCAACCCGTGCCGCGTGAGCAGCTCGGTCAGCAGCTTGCGGGCCGCGCGGCGGTGGGCGCGGTGCAGCCGCCCCGCCGCTTCCGCGTCGCAATTCCGGATCGCCTCGCAAACCTCGCGGTGGGCCTTGTTCGACTCTGTCGGCAAGGGCCGCAGCCAGAGCGTCACCGCCCGCGCACGCCGTACCTGATCGTTATACATCGCGCAGATCGACTCGATGCGCTGATTATGCCCCAGCCGGATCAGGGCCGAGTGGAACTCCTCATCGGCTGCGGCCCAGGCGACGCGATCCTCCGCTGCGAGTGCTTCGTCCATATGCCGGATTGCTTCTTCGAGCGCGGAAACTTCCTCTTCGGAATGGGTCGCATCGGCGGCCTTCTCGGCACAGAGCCCTTCCAGCTCGGTCAGGATCTCGTAGATCTCTTCCATGTCCTTGGGTGACACCGGCGTGATCCGCACCCCGTGCCGGGGACGAACCTCCAACAGCCCATGCGCCTCCAGCCGCAGTGCCGCCTCCCGGACCGGGGTGCGCGACATGCCCAGAAGCTCCGCCAGTTCCGCTTCCAGATAAGTGGAACCCGGCATCAGGTCGCCCGCGAAGATCATATCGCGCAGGGTGTCCTGCGCCTTCAAGGTATTCGATTTCGGTTTCGCGGCTTGCGTCATGTCTTCAATTCCTGTCGGCACCCGGTTTCGGATGACTTGTAGATCGCGTTCTCCATTTCGAGAACCTTCAGGTAATCCCGCGCCCTGTTCTCCAGCGCACCCTCGCCGCGCAGGTAGCGCGCAACATGCTCACAGAGGCGAAAAACACAATCGCCTCCGAAGCGACCGCCATCATAGGGCGGCATAAGAACACGTTCCTGCTGGGACTTGAACCGCCGCAAATGCACCGAGCCGTCCCCCGCGAGGCGCAGGACGCCGGCTGTTCCCTCGATCAGCCCCTCGCCCATGGTCAACCTGTGATGCTCCGCGCGGTGATCGAGCAGGCGGTTGCCATCGAAGATCGAACGAACCCCGCCCCCGTGATCGAACAGAATGAAACCCGCATCCTCGCCCGCGATCGCCGGGTTCATCCGCCGCAGATCGGCATAGACGGATTTCACCGGCCCGAAGAGGAACCGGAACGTATCGACCCAATGCACCGCCGTCTCGTGTACGAGGAAACGCGGCATCTGCTGGAAATAGGGTTGGCGGTCCAGATAGGCCTGCGGCCCCTGCCCGTCGCCCGGCCGCATCCGGAAACTTCCCTGGAGCACGTCGCCAATCTCGCCCTGCTCCATCGCCGCCTTCATGGCGCGATACCAGGGTTGCCAGCGGAAATTCTCGTGCACGACGAGGGTGGAACCCGCGGCCTCGGCAAGCTCGGTCAGGGCCCGGGCCTCCTCCAGGTTGTTGCAGAACGGCTTCTGGCAGATGATCACCCTGCAACCGGCCGCGATTGCTTCTCGAACCGCGTTCACATGCGTTTCCGGCGCAGTCGCGATGTCGAGAATGTCCGGCACGCCCGCCCCGTCGAAAAGCGCGCTCAGGCTGCCAAAGGCCGGAAATCCCGTGGCTTGCGCCCTGGAAAGCGTGCGATTGGCGACAGCGCTGAGCGTGACGCCTTCCAGCCTGTCCCATGCCTCGTGATGAAAGGACGCAAAATATCCGGCACCCAGAACCGCGGCCGTCAACGGCATGCTCGTCATCCCTGCTCAACCTGTTGCGCATTTTCAAGTGCATACGTAATCTAGGCCGAACGCGCCCTTCCCGCAAGGACGCCGCCCCGATGATCACCAGCAAAACCGCGGCCACAACCCGGGAGGTGCAGCGATGACATGGCAGGTCCATTCCGTGAAATATGCCGAGCGGAACGCGCGAATCCGGGCGGATTCCTTTCTTTTCGACGAGGACCCGACCGCGCCGCACGCGATGGATTATTTCATGTGGGTTTTGCAGGACGGGAAGCGGACGATCCTGGTCGATACCGGCTACAATTCCGCCGAAGGTGCGCGGCGCGACCGGCCAATTCGCTTGGACCCGACAGTGGCGCTCGCTCCGCTCGGCATCCGCCCCGATATGATCGACACGCTCATCGTGACCCATCTGCATTACGACCATGCGGGCGGACTGCATCTCTTTCCCAATGCCACGCTGCATATGCAGGAAGTCGAGATGGCCTATGCGACCGGGCCCTGCATGTGCCATCAGGCGATGCGGCATCCCTTCACCGCCGATCATATCTGCGAGGCGATCAAGCGGCTCTATGCCGGTCGGGTCGTGTTCTATGATGGTTTCGGAGAGGTTGCGCCGGGCGTGAGCGTGCATCGGATCGGCGGGCATTCGCGGGGGCTTCAGGCGGTTCGGGTCGAAACGGAGTCCGGTCCGCTCTGCCTCGCTTCCGACGCCGCGCATTACTACGAGAACGCCTTCGCGGGGAAACTCTTCCCCATCGTCGCCGATGCCGAGCAGATGCTGCGCGGGTTCCAGACGATCCAGAAACTGGCCACCCATCCGGGGCGCCTGGTTCCGGGTCACGACCCTTTGGTGCGCGAGCTGTTCCCGCGCCACGATCAGGCCGACTGGATCAACCGCCTGGACCTTGGCCCAACGCAGCCGCTCCCGTTCTGACGATATTCGGGGAAGTCCCTCGCGCGGCCAGCCGGGCGTCCGTCGCCCGCTGGGCAGCCGCTTTCACTTCCAGAACCGGGACAGAAAGCGAAGCGGTGGGAAGTAATCCACAAAGCTACGGAACATGATCTTGCTCTTGTAGCGCCGCTCGCCATTCAACATCTGGTATCCGTGGACGGGATGCATGACGTTTCCTCCTCATGCGTTTTCTTATTCCGCTCAGGGTAGCACGGATCTCGACCTTTGGAAGACCCCAACAACAAGAATTGATACCCAGAGTCTAATTTCATTGCCGGCAGAAAGTTCAGCGCAGCGTTAACACCTGCCTGTCATCCGAAAATGGCAATGAGAAACTGCTCCGCCAGCGGCAATCGACTCATTGACCGCCGCCTTTCATTTCAATAATTCATGAAATATGGATAAGTTGACGGCAACCACCGCGTTCTTCGCACTCTCCCAGCAGACCCGGCTGGATATTTTCCGCATGCTCGTGCAATCGGGAGAGCCCGGCAGACATGCCGGAGAGATCGCCGATACTCTGGAAATTCGTCAGAACACGTTGTCGAACAACCTGAACATCCTGCTCAATGCCGGGCTGGTGAACCGCGTACGCGAAGGTCGCCATATCCGCTACACGGCCAATACCGAGACGACCGGCGAGCTGCTCTCCTTCCTTCTGGAAGGGTGCTGCCAGTCGCGCCCCGAAATCTGTTTTCCCCTGATCGAACGATCCTCTAGGCGTACAGAGGCCCCCATGGCGCAAGATACCTATAACGTGCTTTTTCTCTGTACGGGCAACTCCGCCCGCTCGCTGATGGCCGAGGCCATCATGAATCGCGAAGGCATGGGCAAGTTCCGCGCCTTTTCGGCCGGTTCCCTGCCCTCGCCGGATGGCCCACATCCCTACGCGGTCGAGTTGCTGAAAAACCTCAACCACAACACGTCCGAAATCCGCACCAAGGACTGGGCCGAATTTGCCAGTGAAGGCGCGCCAAAGCTCGATTTCGTCTTCACCGTCTGTGACAAGGCCGCCGCCGAGGTCTGCCCGGTCTGGCCCGGCCAGCCGATGAGCGCGCATTGGGGCGTGCCGGACCCGGTCGCGGCGCAGGGCAACGAGGCCGAGAAGCGTCTCGCCTTTGCCGACGCCTACCGGATGCTCCGCAACCGTATCTCGATCTTCACCAACCTGCCTCTGGAGACGCTGGACAAGTTCTCGCTGCAAAGGCAGCTCGACCAGATCGGCCAGACCAGGGAACTTGGCGTCGATATCTGATCTCGGGCACCCAGGACCACGCGGATCGGGGCGCCCCGGTCCGAAAGGCAATTCAGACACGACAAAGGGCCGACAGCGGCCGAGGAAAGATACATGACAAAGATCGCGATCAATGGCCTCGGCCGCATGGGCAAGCTGGCAATGCGCTCCTTTTTCGACCAGGGGATCGAGGGCGAGATCATCCTGCTGAACGACGCCGTGGGCACGCCAGAGCAACACGCGCTGCTGATGGAATTCGACACGGTGCATGGCCGCTGGCTGGCCGATATCGCATATGGCGAGGACAGCCTCACCATCGACGGCCAGAAGATGCGCCTGACCTGCGAGAAACGCATCGAGGACCTGCCGCTCCAGGAGATGGGGATCGACGTGGTGGTCGACTGCACCGGCGTTTTCAAGACCGGCGAGAAGGTGCAGCCCTATTTCGATGCCGGCGTGAAGAAAGTCGTGGTTTCCGCACCGGTCAAGGATGGCGGCGCGGTGAACCTCGTCTATGGCGTAAACCAGGACATCTACAAGCCGGAGGAACACAAGCTCGTCACCGCGGCATCCTGCACCACCAACTGCCTCGCGCCGGTTGTGAAGGTCATCCACGAGGGGTTGGGCATCAAGCATGGCTCCATGACCACGATCCATGACGTCACCAACACCCAGACCATCGTCGACAAGCCCGCCAAGGACATGCGCCGCGCCCGCTCGGCACTGAACTCGCTCATTCCCACTACCACCGGCTCGGCCACCGCGATCACGCTAATCTATCCCGAGCTGAAGGGCCGGCTGAACGGCCACGCCGTCCGCGTGCCGCTGCTGAACGCCTCGCTCACCGACTGCGTCTTCGAGGTGGAGCGCGAGACGACCGTCGAAGAAGTCAACGCACTCTTCAAATCCGCCTCCGAGGGCGAACTTGCCGGCATTCTCGGCTATGAAACCCGCCCGCTGGTCTCCTGCGATTACATCAATGACGAACGCTCGGCGATCATCGACGCGCTGTCGACCATGGTTGTCAACGGCACGCAGGTGAAGATCTATGCCTGGTATGACAACGAATATGGCTATGCCTTCCGGCTTGCCGATGTGACCCGGCTGGTCGTGGACACCCTCTGATGGACAGGCACCCACAGGGCCTCTCGGCCTATATTGCCGTAACGGCCGCCTACTGGGCTTTCATGCTCACCGATGGCGCCCTGCGCATGCTGGTGCTTCTGCATTTCCATACGCTCGGCTTTTCGCCGATCCAGCTGGCCTACCTGTTCCTGCTCTACGAGTTCATGGGCATGGTCACGAACCTCTCGGCGGGCTGGATCGCGGCGCGGTTCGGTCTCACTTCCACGCTCTACGCCGGACTCGGCATCCAGATCGTGGCGCTGCTCGCGCTGGCCGGCCTCGACCCGGAATGGGCGCTGGCCAGCTCTGTCATCTACGTGATGGTCGTGCAGGGACTCTCCGGCGTGGCGAAGGATCTCGCCAAGATGTCCTCCAAATCCGCCGTGAAGCTGCTGGCGCCGAGCGATGGCGACGGCCTCTTCCGCTGGGTAGCTTACCTGACCGGCTCCAAGAACGCGGTGAAGGGTTTCGGCTTCCTGCTCGGCACCGTCCTGCTCGGCACGGTCGGATTTACCGGTTCCGTGCTCGCCATGGCCGCGGTGCTGGCCGCGATCCTCGCCGCCATCGCAGCCTTCATGCCAAAGGGCCTGCCGCAGGGCAAGAAAGGCACCAGGTTCAAGGAAATCTTCTCCAGGAACCGCAATGTGAACCTGCTCTCGCTCGCGCGCGTCTTCCTGTTCGGTGCCCGCGACGTGTGGTTCGTGGTCGGCATCCCGATCTATTTCTATGCCGTGCTTTCGGACGGCACCGAGGCCGGCAACCGCATGGCCTTCTTCCAGATCGGCACCTTCATGGCACTTTGGATCATCGCCTATGGCGCGGTACAGGCCTGGGCGCCCGGGCTACTGAGAGCGAAAGAGAAGACCACCGACCAGATAGTTGCGCTCGCCGTGCAATGGGTCGGGCTGCTGACACTGGTCCCGGCCACGCTCGCTCTCTGCGCTTTGGTCGCGGGCGAACCAGCGCAATGGCTCACGCTGACTCTGATCGCCGGGTTGATGGTGTTCGGCTTCGTCTTCGCGGTGAACTCCTCGGTGCACTCCTACCTCATCCTCGCCTTCACCCATGACGACCGGGTGACGATGGATGTGGGCTTCTACTACATGTCAAACGCCGCCGGCCGTCTTCTGGGCACGCTGCTGTCAGGACTGAGTTACCAACTCGGCGGCCTCCCCCTCACGCTCGGAACAGCCGCCGCGATGGCCTTGCTCTCCTGGCATTCCGCCCGCAAGCTCCACGCCGCCACGCCCGCCGAAGCGACACAAGGATAAACACGCATGAGCAGCTTCGAACGCTACCTCTCCGTCTGGGTCGCGCTGGCTATGGTGGCCGGCCTGATCCTCGGCAATATCGCCCCCGGGCTTGTAGGCGTCATCGCGGGTGCCGAGATCGCCTCGGTCAACCTCGTCGTCGCGGTGCTGATCTGGGCCATGGTCTACCCGATGATGGTGGGCGTGGACCTCTCCTCGATCAAGGACGTAGCCAAGGCTCCACGCGGGCTGATCATCACGCTGGTGGTGAACTGGCTGATCAAACCCTTCACCATGGCCTTACTCGCCGTGCTCTTTTTCGAGACGCTTTTCGCGCCCTGGATCGCCCCCGAGGATGCCCAGCAATACATTGCCGGCCTCATCCTGCTGGGCGCCGCGCCCTGCACCGCCATGGTCTTCGTCTGGTCGAACCTGACTAAGGGCGATCCGAACTACACATTGGTGCAGGTGACCGTGAATGACCTGATCATGGTCTTCGCCTTCGCCCCCATCGTGGCCTTCCTGCTGGGGGTGACGGATATCACCGTCCCTTGGGAAACTCTGTTGCTCTCGGTCGTGCTCTATATCGTGCTGCCGCTCGTCGCCGGCATGATCACCCGCGCGCGGCTGGGCAGCGCAAAGGCCATCGACGCGTTCAAGGCCAAGGTGTCGCCCGTCTCCGCCATGGCGCTGACCGTCACGGTCGTCATCCTCTTCGCACTTCAGGCGGAAACGATCGTCGCCCGCCCCGCAGCGATCCTGCTGATCGCCGTTCCGATCATCCTGCAGAGCTACTCGATCTTCGCCCTCGCTTACGCGACCGCCTGGGCGGCCAAGGTTCCCCACCGGATCGCCGCCCCCTGCGCGATGATTGGCACGTCGAACTTCTTTGAACTGGCCGTCGCCGTTGCCATCAGCCTGTTCGGCCTCGGCTCCGGCGCCGCGCTGGCAACGGTGGTCGGTGTTCTTGTCGAGGTTCCGGTGATGCTGTCCCTGGTGGCCTTTGCCAACCGAACCCGGGCGCGATTCCCGGCTTAGACCGGGTTTGGACATCCGCCAGCAAGCAAGGGCGAGCCCCCTCATCCTCTTTGCGCGAATATCCGGGCAAGCAGCGCACGCCAGAGCGCGGGTGGAGGGCAACGCCCCCTCACGGATGCCGCTAAGGGCGCAAACCGTCGGCAAGAGGCGATTTGACCGATTGACGCGACTCGCAAGGACCCATTTTCCTTCAACCATTCCAATGCGTTCGGAGGACGCCATGGCAGCCTTTCCAAATCTCCCGTCCCTCGCCGTCGCGCTGGCACTCAGCTTTGCCGCCAGCGGCGCCGCACTTGCCTATAGTGGCGAAATCTACGTCACTTGCGGGCTGAATCCGCAGGGCGACAATTTCCTGGCCCTGCGCCGCTGTGGTTCGACAAGCTGCGCGATGACCCACAAGCTGGGCCCGGGCACCTACATGCTCTCCTTCGAACCCTATGGGACGAATGGCTGGCGCCAGGTCTCTATCCTCAACAGACCCAACGAACAGGATATCGCCGGCCCGACGGGCTGGGTTTTCGAGCGCTATATCTGCCAGGTCAGGCCATAAACGGCCCCGGGAACAGCGCGCATCTGCGCCAGCGCCAACCCCATGTGCGCGGGCGGCGGTAGCAAATGACCTGAGAATGGATAAGGGTGACGGGACGGGCACCCGCCCGAAGGATGCCCCATGCCCGCACCAGACGCCGTGTTCCTCAAGGGGAACCTGTTTCGCCATATCACCGTGATGACGCTGACCTCCTCAGTCGGGCTGATGGCGGTGTTCCTGGTCGATTTCATCGACATGGTTTTCATCTCGATGCTGGGCAAGGCGGAACTGGCCGCGGCAATCGGTTATGCGGGGGCGATCCTGTTCTTCACGTCCTCCATCGGGATCGGCATGGCCATTGCCGCTGGCGCGCAGGTCTCCCGGGCGCTTGGCGAGGGCGAGAAGACTCTCGCCCGCAACCGCGCCTCCACGGCGCTGATTTGGGGGGTGATTTTCGGTTCCGCCTTTGCCGCCCTGATCTGGTTGAATGTCAGGACATTGGCCGAACTGGTGGGCGCGACGGGGGAAACGCTGGACCTGGCGGTCCTCTATCTCCGTATCATCATCCCCAGCCTGCCGCTCTTGCTCGTCGGCATGGTCGGCGGCGCGATCCTGCGGGCGCATGGCGCTGCGCGCCGGTCGATGATGGCCACGATCTGGGGCGCAGGCGTCAATGCCGTGCTCGACCCGATCCTGATCTTCGGACTGGACATGGAACTGACCGGCGCCGCGCTGGCCTCGGTCTGTGCCCGGATCACAATCGCCTTGGCCGCCCTCTACCCGATCTTTCGCCACCATGGAGGCCTTTGTCGCCCAAGCCCGCGCCATATGCTCGGCGCGCTCGCCCCGCTGCTGGCAATCGCCGGCCCCGCGATGCTGACCCAAATGGCCACCCCCGTAGGGCAGGCCTATGTCACCCGCGCCATGGCGGCCTATGGCGAGGAGGCCGTCGCCGGCATGGCGATCATCGCCCGCATGTCGCCCGTCGCCTTTGCCACGATCTTCGCGCTGTCCGGGGCCATCGGGCCAGTGATCGGCCAGAATTTCGGCGCTGGACGACATGACAGGGTCCGGCGTGCCTGGTTGGACGGAATGCTCTTCGCGTTGCTCGTCGTGATCACGGTCACGCTGCTGCTTTACTTGCTCAGACCTTCCATTTCCGCCCTGTTCGAAGCCGAAGGCATCGCCCAGACGCTGATCTACCTCTTTTGCGGACCGCTGGCGCTGCTGTTCTTTTTCAACGGCGCGATCTTCGTCTCCAACGCCGCCTTCAACAATCTCGGCCGGCCGCTCTGGTCCACCTGGATCAACTGGGGTCGCAACACGCTGGGCACCGTTCCCCTCGTGCTCGTCTGCGGAGCGGCCTGGGGTGCCCCCGGCGTGCTGATTGGACAAGCGCTCGGTGGCGTGGCCTTTGCCATCCTCGCAACGATGCTGTCGGGACGGATCATGAAGCGACCTCAATCAGCGCCGACCAAACCGCCCTTCGCCCGCCAGGGACGTCTGCTAAGCCTTATGAACCTGCGCCGATAGCGCTTTCAGGTGGCTGTCCACGAAACCGCGTTGCCAGTCGGTGACCGGTTGGTGGCGCGGATAGCGCGGTGCGACCCGGTCGTTCAGAATCGGGGCCGTCCAGCCGGCCGTGGTGGCAAAGAAGCGTTCTGCCCCGTCCGTCCCGAACACGTTCAGGAACCCCTGCACGACCGTATCGATATAACTCAGCAGGACGGGATGGGTGACATCGGGCGGCGCGGCATGGCTCGCCGGCACGGCATAGACCTGCGCCCGTGCGTCCGATCCGCATGCATGCAGCACCGTTTCCACCGGGTGGCGATCATAGGCGCGTTCCCGTTCGTCCAGCGCGGCCCAATCGGCGCCGGGCACTTCGGCCACCAGACCATCGATCGAACACTCCGCCCGCTCGACCGACAGATAGGCCACCGGGCGCAGGTTGGTATGCACCCAGACCCTGCGCCACCCATCCAGCCGCGCCGGCCGGGTGCCCGGATAATCATGAGTTGCCCGATTTACGAGCGAACCATAGCCAAAAAACTGTCGATCCTGCATACGGGTGGTGTGTCCGCAACCGGGCGCGAAGGCAAGGCTTGCCGTATCCGAAAACATTCGTTATCTCGACTTTATCCCGCGTCGGGAGAAGTCGGACCGAAAGGTCCGGTGCCGAAGGAGCAACCGCCCCGGTAAACTCTCAGGCCAAAGGACCGCACGGGAATAAACTCTGGAGAGTGAGGTGCAAGCCTCCGCCGAAGGGATAACGATCTCAGGCCGAAGGACAGAGGGGGCATCGAATGGGCAGGACGCGCCCGGAATCGGTGCCGGAAGAATTTCTCTGACGGCCGAATACGTGACGACGGAGAAAGTCATTGGCGCAAGACCTGCTGAAAACCCCGTTACATGGGCTGCATCTGGAACTAGGCGCTCGAATGGTGCCCTTTGCCGGCTACGAGATGCCCGTGCAATACGCCATGGGCGTGATGAAGGAACATCTGCACACCCGCGCGGCGGCTGGCCTGTTCGACGTGAGCCACATGGGCCAGGTTTTGCTGACGGGCGCTGACCCGTCGGTGGATCTTGAGCGGCTTGTGCCGCAATCCATCACCGGGTTGAAGCCCAGCCGACAGCGCTATGCGTTTTTCACCAATGAATCCGGCGGGATCGAGGACGACATCATGGTCGCCCGGCGCGAGGACCATCTCTATGTCGTGGTCAACGCAGCCTGCAAAGCCGCGGATATCGCGCTCATGCGGGCCGGATTGCAGGAGTCGGAACTGGTCGAGATCACGGACCGGGCGCTGCTCGCCCTCCAGGGACCGGCGGCCGAGGCTGCGCTCTCGCGCATCGTGCCGGTGGCGCCCATGGCGTTCATGGAGGTCGGCATCTTCCCGAGCGATTTCGGCGAGCTTTGGATCTCGCGCTCCGGCTATACCGGCGAGGACGGTTTCGAGATCTCGGTTCCTGCGGATCACGCCGAAGGCTTCGCTCGTGCCTTGCTCGACATGGAGGAGGTCGCCCCGATCGGCCTCGGCGCGCGGGATTCGCTGCGCCTTGAGGCCGGATTGTGCCTTTATGGCAATGACATCGACACCACGACCGACCCGGTTCAGGCAAGCCTGACCTGGGCAATCCAGAAAACCCGCCGCCCGGGCGGCGCCCGTGAAGGCGGATTTCCCGGAGATTCCATCATATTGCCGAAGATTTCGGATGCAGACGATCAGGAAGACCGCCGCCGCGTCGGCATCCTCCCCGAAGGTCGCGCCCCGATGCGGGAACACGTGCAATTGTTCGAAAATGAAAAGGACGAAACTCCCATTGGCGTCGTCACATCCGGTGCTTTTGGCCCGACGGTCGGTCACCCGATCTCCATGGGCTACGTGCCTGCGCGCCTGTCGGCGCCCGGAACACGGATCTGGGGCGAAGTGCGCGGAAAGCGCATGGCCGCCGAGATCGTCTCTCTTCCTTTCCGTCCCTCCACTTACAAGCGCTGAGGAGCCCCCCGAAATGATCAAGTATACCGAAGACCATGAATGGTTGAGCCTGGACGGCGATATCGTCACGGTCGGCATTACCGACCATGCCCAGGAACAACTCGGCGATATCGTCTTCGTGGAACTTCCCGAGGTCGGCACCCAGATCTCCAAGGATGACGAGATCGTGGTGATCGAGTCGGTCAAGGCCGCCTCCGATATCGTGGCGCCGGTCGATGGCGAGATCGTCGAGATCAACGAAGCGATCATCGACACGCCCAGCAAGGTCAACGAGGATGCCGAGGGCGAGGCGTGGTTCTTCAAGGTGAAGATCGACGATGCCAGCCAACTCGACGCCTACATGGACGAGACCGCCTACAAGGAACTGACCGCCTGAGGCACGCCCTTCCGGGCACGCCGGTTCCGACCAATCCGCCCGGTCACGAGGCCGGGCAGCGCCGCCCCCGCTCCCAGCGGGCGGGGGCGGCGCTCCCCCTTTTCCCGCGGCGATGATCTCGCCTCCGCGCTTGCAACACCATCCCAAACCGAACGGGAGCCCCGCCTTGCCTTTCCAGCCCACCGACTACCAGCCCTATGATTTCGCAAATCGCCGTCATATCGGCCCCTCGCCCGAAGAAATGGCAGAAATGCTCGCCGCGATTGGCGTGGACAGCCTGGACACGCTGATCGACCAGACAATTCCGGCCGATTTCCGCCAGCAAACGCCGCTCGACTGGGCGCCCATGGCCGAAGGCGAGATGTTGGTGAAGATGCGCAAGGTCGCCCGCCGCAATCAGGTGCTGCATTCGCTGATCGGACAGGGCTATTACGGCACCGTCACGCCGCCGGCGATCCAGCGCAATATCCTTGAAAACCCGGCCTGGTACACGGCTTACACGCCCTATCAGCCCGAAATCGCCCAGGGCCGGCTCGAGGCACTGCTCAACTTCCAGACCATGATCGCCGACCTGACAGGCCTGGAGATCGCCAACGCGTCGCTTCTGGACGAAGGCACTGCCGCTGCCGAGGCCATGGCCATGGCGCAGCGTGCCTCGAAATCCAAGGCGGCGGCCTTCTTCGTCGATGCCAATTGTCACCCGCAGACCATCGCCGTTGTCGAGACCCGCGCCCACCCGCTCGGGATCGAAGTGATCGTGGCCCCGGTGGACGAGTTGGACGCCAGCGCCGTCTTCGGCGCCCTGTTCCAATATCCGGGCACCGATGGTGTGCTGCGTGATTTCACGCCGGAAATGGAGGCGCTGCACGCCAACAAGGCTATCGGAATCGTCGCTGCGGACCTCCTGGCGCTGCTTCTGCTCAAGGAGCCCGGCGCGATGGGTGCCGATATCGCCGTGGGCTCCGCCCAACGGTTTGGCGTGCCCATGGGCTATGGCGGCCCGCACGCCGCCTACATGGCCTGCCTCGACACGTACAAGCGCGCCATGCCGGGGCGGATCGTCGGCGTCTCGGTCGATGCGCGCGGCAACAAAGCCTATCGCCTCTCGCTTGCCACCCGCGAGCAGCATATCCGCCGCGAGAAGGCCACCTCGAATGTCTGCACCGCGCAGGCGCTCCTTGCCGTCATGGCGAGCTTCTATGCCGTTTTCCACGGGCCCCGCGGCCTGCGCGCCATTGCCGAGCGCGTCCATATCATGGCCGCACGTCTGGCCGAAGGGCTGCGGGATGCGGGCTTCGATGTTGCCCCGGAGGGGATTTTCGACACGATCACGGTGGATGTCGGACCACTCCAGGGGGCCATCCTGCGCTCGGCCCGTGCCGAAGGCGTCAACTTGCGCAAGTTCGGTGACACGAAGATCGGCATCTCGGTGGACGAGACCTGCGTACCAGACACGATCGAGCGCGTCTGGCGTGCCTTCGGCATCAATGACAGCTTCGGTGAGCCCACCCGTGTCGCTTTGCCCGAGGAACTGCTGCGGGAGAGCGACTACCTCACCCACCCGATATTCCACCTCAATCGCGCCGAGGCCGAGATGATGCGCTACATGCGCCGCCTCGCGGACCGGGACCTGGCCTTGGACAGGGCAATGATCCCGCTCGGCTCCTGCACGATGAAGCTCAACGCCGCCGTGGAGATGATGCCGATCACTTGGCCCGAATTCGGCCAGATCCACCCATTCGTGCCGGACGATCAGGCCGAGGGCTATGCCGAGATGCTGACGGATCTCTCGGCCAAGCTCTGCGAGATCACCGGCTATGACGCCATGTCCATGCAGCCCAATTCGGGCGCGCAGGGCGAATATGCGGGCCTGCTGACCATTGCCGCCTATCACCGCTCCCGCGGCGAGGCGCGTGATATCTGCCTGATTCCGAAATCGGCCCATGGCACCAACCCGGCCTCCGCTTCCATGGCGGGCATGAAGGTCGTCGTGGTGAAATCGGCGGAGAACGGCGATATCGACCTCGAGGATTTCCGCGCCAAGGCCGAAGCCGCAGGCGACAAGCTCGCCGCCTGCATGATCACCTACCCCTCCACCCACGGCGTCTTCGAAGACACCGTTCGCGATGTCTGCGCGATTACCCATGAACATGGCGGGCAGGTCTATCTCGACGGGGCGAACCTGAACGCGATGGTGGGGCTGTCCCGGCCCGGCGATCTCGGCTCCGATGTCAGCCACCTCAACCTGCACAAGACTTTCTGTATCCCACATGGCGGCGGTGGTCCCGGCATGGGCCCGATCGGGGTCAAGGCGCATCTGGAGCCCTTCCTGCCCGGCCACCCGGTGACCGGCGGCCGCGAAGGCCCGGTCTCGGCGGCGCCCTATGGCTCGGCCTCGATCTTGCCGATCTCCTGGGCCTATGTGCAGCTGATGGGCGGCGAGGGCATCACCCAGGCTACCAAGGTCGCCATCCTCAGCGCCAACTACATCGCCGCCCGCCTGAGTGGCGCTTATGACGTGCTGTTCAAGGGCAAGGGCGGGCGCGTCGCGCATGAATGCATCCTCGACACCCGGCCCTTCGCCGAGACCGGCGTGCAGGTCGATGATATCGCCAAGCGCCTGATGGATAGCGGCTTCCACGCCCCCACCATGTCCTGGCCCGTGGCCGGCACGCTGATGGTGGAGCCGACCGAGTCCGAGACCAAGGCCGAACTCGACCGCTTCATCGACGCAATGCTGTCGATCCGCGCCGAGATCGGCGCCATCGAGGCCGGCGAGATCGCCTATGAGCAAAGCCCGCTGCACTTCGCGCCGCACACGGTCGAGGATCTCATCGCCGACTGGGAACGCGCCTATCCGCGCGAACAGGGTTGCTTCCCGCCGGGCTCATTCCGCGTGGACAAGTACTGGCCACCCGTTGGCCGGGTGGACAACGCCTTTGGCGACCGCAACCTCGTCTGCACCTGCCCGCCGGTGGAAAGCTACGAGGACGCGGCCGAGTAAGCCTCCGCACGCCGAAGATGTGCCACGCCCGACCGTCGGGGGAGCATCCTTGATGCTTCTCCGACGGTCGCCCCCCCTGCCCTCGCCGTTCACGCAACAGAAAATTCGTTGGATCCCGGCGGCAAATCCGTTACCTGTGCCAGCCGGACAGAGAACCTGTGCGCCCAGCACGACCCGGACAGCCAAGGGGGGCAATCATGACGCCAAACGAGGTCGAACAGCTTTTTACCCGTTCCGACGAAAGCTACAGTTTCGCGCGCTGGTCGCGGCCGATCGTTCCCATCGTCTTCGGTGTTGACGATGCCACCCTATCGACCGTCAAGGGCGCCTGCGAAGCCGTTGTCACGCTGGCCGGCCACAAGATGGCCGAAACGGACCCGGAGATGGGTGCCAACCTGATGATCTTTTTCTTCCGGGAATGGGAAGAGCTTCTGCAGGTCCCCGACCTCGACCGCCTCGTGCCCGAACTGGGGCCCCTTGTTGAGCGGCTGGTCGCGGCGAAGGCCAACCAGTACCGCATGTTCCGCTTCGAAAAGAATGGCGCCATCCGGGCCTGTTTTCTGTTTCTGCGGATGGAGTCCGAACTCTCGGAACTGCCCGCCGAGGATCTCGCCCTGTCGCAGATGGCCCAATCCCTCCTTCTCTGGTCCGACCGTGCCTTCACCGAACGCTCCCCGCTCGCGCTCACACCTGAGGGCCATGTCGTCCTGCATCCCGAAATTGCCGGCGTGATCCGCGCCGCCTATGATCCCGTCATGCCCGAGGCCGCCAATGACGCGAGCCACGCACTCCGACTGGCCGCACGGCTCGGCGCAACTGGCTGACGGGCGCCAGCCACGGAATCTCACGAAAAACGGCTGCGCGGCCTTTTCGGACTTGTCGGTACTGCCTTGAATTGCAGGGACTGTCCGGACAGGATCCAGCTGCACGGACTTGCCGCGCGGCCGTGTCCAAACTAGCACCCTTCTGACAAGAACCGGATCAGCAGAATGCCCCATCTTCACCAGTTACGCGTCTACTACGAAGACACTGATATGGCGGGGATTGTCTACTATGCCAATTACCTGAAATTCATCGAGCGCGGCCGATCGGAATGGGTGCGCGAGATCGGGGTCGACCAGAATGCACTCAAGGAGCAGCACGGTCTCGTCTTTGCCGTGCGTCGCGTGGAGGCCGATTACCTGTCGCCGGGGCGCATGGACGACATTCTGATCGTCGAAACCCGGCTATCGGAGATCGGCGGCGCCCGTTTCGTAATGGATCAGAAGGTGCTGTGCGACAGCAGGGTTCTGTTTACCGCGCGGGTCACCGTTGCGGTCATGAACCTTGAGGGCAGACCGCAACGCCTGCCCGCGGATATCCGCGCGCTCATGACATCGGCGGAAAAAGACTAGCCAGGAAACGGCGCTAAGTTCGGGACGATGGGCTTTGGAATGGGACCCGGCCCAGTTGGGGTGTTGTTAGAAAAACACGCCCGAACCTACTTCTGAATTTCGCGGCTGGCGAGAAGAGGCCTAGCTGCCGATAAGATGCCTAAGCCTGTCCCAATGGCTGGGTGGAACATCCCCTTTCACCCTCGCCCCGCGCATCTGCTGCGCGGGGCGAAACTTTTCCCACCAACCGCGCTAACTCCCTATCGGAACATCAACGAAGTGTTTCAGGCAAAACGCCTCCTCGCCTTTCCGCCCGCGTGAACGATCCTGCGGATCGTGCCTATGGCGGAGGTGTTTTCGGGAAAGATGAAGGTCGAGCGCGAAATCCATCATCTCTCAACAAATATCCTTGGGGGAACGACCGCAAGAGCGTGCGGGCAAGCCGCCCTCGAAGATTGAAATCCGGTCTAATGAGGTCTGGATTGCGCCAACGAAAAAGCCCCGCGTTGTAAAACGCGGGGCTCTTGATCGATGGCTTGGACAGCGTGGATTACTCCATCGCCTCCAGCAGGTGCACGAGGTCGGCGACGAATTTCTCCGCAACGTCCTTGCTTTCACCCTGCGCCTCTCCGGCACGTTTGCGGGCCTCTTCGAGAAAGCCCTCCAGAGCCGCCCGAGCCGTGCCCTGTCCGTCTCCGACAGTGGCAAATTCGGCGAGAACCGACGCCGAATCGGCGTTGATCTCGGCGAAACCGCCGGTCACCGCATATTGAGTGACGGTTCCGTCGACCCCGGTTGCCTTCAGCAAGCCGGGGCGCAGCGTGACGATGACCGGCGCGTGGTCGGGCATCGCCGTCATGTCGCCTTCGGCGGCCGGGATCTGGACCTGGGTGGCCTCAAGCGACGCGAGCCGCTTTTCCGGGCTTACCAGATCGAACTGCATCGTGTTGGCCATAAGCCCTCCTTATGCGGCGTCCGCCGCCATGCGCTCGGCCTTGGCAACCGCTTCCTCGATATCGCCGACCATGTAGAAGGCGGCTTCGGGCAGGTGGTCGTACTCGCCGGCGACAACCGCCTTGAAGGAGGCGATGGTCTTTTCGAGCGGCACCTGCACGCCCGGGAAACCGGTGAAGACCTGGGCCACGTCGAAGGGCTGCGACAGGAATCGCTGGATCTTCCGGGCGCGGGCCACGACTAGTTTGTCCTCTTCCGAGAGCTCGTCCATGCCGAGAATGGCGATGATGTCCTGCAGCGACTTGTAGCGCTGGAGGATCCCTTGCACGTCACGGGCAACCTTGTAGTGCTCGTCGCCCAGAACCGCCGGGTCCATCAGACGCGAGGTGGAGTCGAGCGGGTCCACGGCCGGGTAGATGCCGAGCTCGGAGATCGCGCGCGACAGAACGGTCGTGGCGTCGAGGTGGGCGAACGACGTGGCCGGCGCGGGGTCGGTCAGGTCGTCCGCGGGCACGTAGATGGCCTGCACGGAGGTGATCGAGCCACCCTTGGTCGAGGTGATCCGCTCCTGCAGCGCGCCCATGTCGGTCGCCAGCGTCGGCTGGTAACCCACGGCGGAGGGGATACGGCCCAGAAGCGCCGAACACTCAGAGCCGGCCTGGGTGAAGCGGAAGATGTTGTCCACGAAGAACAGAACGTCGGTGCCGGACTGGTCGCGGAACTGCTCGGCCAGGGTCAGGCCGGACAGCGCAACGCGCATACGGGCTCCCGGCGGCTCGTTCATCTGGCCGTAGACCAGCGCCACCTTGGAATCCTCAAGATTGTCGGGCGTGATAACGCCGGATTCGATCATCTCGTGGTAGAGGTCGTTGCCTTCACGGGTCCGCTCGCCAACACCGGCGAACACGGAGAAGCCCGAGTGCACTTTTGCGATGTTGTTGATCAGTTCCATGATGAGAACCGTCTTGCCCACGCCGGCGCCGCCGAACAGGCCGATCTTGCCGCCCTTGGCGTAGGGCGCCAGCAGGTCGACGACCTTGATGCCGGTCACGAGGACTTCGGATTCGGTCGACTGGTCGGCGAATTCCGGAGCCGGCTGGTGGATGGCGCGATACTCGGTCGCCTCGACCGGGCCGCCTTCGTCCACGGGTTCGCCGACGACGTTCAGGATCCGGCCGAGGGTCGCGTTCCCCACGGGCACGGTGATCGGGCCGCCCATGTCCTTAACCTCGGCGCCGCGAACGAGACCTTCGGTCGCGTCCATGGCGATGGTGCGCACGGTGTGCTCGCCGAGGTGCTGGGCAACCTCCAGAACGAGTCGCTTGCCGTTGTTGCTGGTTTCAAGGGCGTTCAGGATCTCGGGCAGATCGCCGTCAAAGTGGACATCGACGACGGCGCCGATGACCTGGGTCACTTTGCCAATGCTAGCCATGTGCTATGTGTCTCCAGTTTCTCAGAGCGCCTCGGCGCCCGAAATGATTTCGATAAGCTCGTTGGTGATGACGGCCTGACGCGAGCGGTTGAACTCGATCGTCAGCTTGTCGATCATCTCGCCGGCATTGCGCGTGGCGTTGTCCATCGCGGACATCCGCGCGCCCTCTTCCGAGGCGGCGTTTTCCAGCAGGGCAGTAAAGATCTGGGTCGACACGCCGCGGGGCAGCAGGTCGGCCAGGACACCCTCTTCGCTGGGCTCATAATCGTAGAGCGCGCCCGCCTCTGCACCCTCTTCGGGTGCCTCGAACGTGGCGGGGATGATCTGCTTGACCGTCGGCTCCTGAGAGATCACCGAGATGAACTTGTTGTAGAAGATCGTGCAGACGTCGAACTCGCCGGCGTCGAAACGGTCCATGAGGTCCTTGGCGATAGCCGAGGCATTCCCGTAACCGACCTTCTTAACTTCGCTCATGTCGACGTGATCGACAAAGAGGCTCCTGTAATCACGCTTGAGCTGCTCACGGCCCTTCTTGCCGACGGTGAGGATCTTCACCGTCTTGCCGGCGGCCTTGAGCTCTTCGATCTTCAGCCGTGCGGCCTTGACGATCGTGGAGTTGAAACCGCCGCAGAGCCCGCGCTCCGAGGTCATCACGACCAGCATGTGAACCTGGTCGCTGCCCGTCCCGGCAATAAGCCGGGGCGCGCCGTCGCTGCCGCCAACGGAGGCGGCGAGGCCGGACATGACGGCCTCCATGCGCTCGGCGTAAGGCCGGGCGCTCTCGGCCGCATCCTGGGCCCGCCGCAGTTTCGCGGCGGCCACCATCTGCATGGCCTTGGTGATCTTTCGCGTCGACTTGACGCTATCGATCCGGTTTTTGAGGTCCTTAAGGCTGGGCATCTACCATTCCTCGCTTACGCGAAGCCCTTGGCGTACTCTTCCACCACGGCCTTGATGCGGTCGGACGCCTCGCCCTTGATCTTCGGATCCTCTTTGGTGATCCACTCGAGCAGGTCGGCATGCTTCGAACGGACGAAGTTCAGCAGACCGGCTTCGAAGCGGCCAACATCGGCGACGGCGATCTTGTCGAGGTAGCCATTCACGCCGGCATAGATGACCAGGACGATTTCCGCGTTGGTCAGCGGCGAGTACTGCGGCTGCTTCATCAGCTCGGTCAGGCGCGCACCACGGTTCAGCAGCTGCTGGGTGGAGGCGTCAAGATCGGAGCCGAACTGGGCGAAGGCGGCCATCTCGCGGTACTGCGCGAGTTCCAGCTTCACCGGGCCGGCGACCGACTTCATCGCGTTGGTCTGGGCCGAGGAGCCCACGCGCGACACCGACAGACCGGTGTTCACGGCCGGGCGGATGCCCTGGTAGAACAGCTCGGTTTCGAGGAAGATCTGGCCATCGGTGATCGAGATCACGTTGGTCGGAATAAAGGCCGACACGTCACCGCCCTGGGTTTCGATGATCGGCAAAGCGGTCAGCGAGCCAGCACCATTATCCTCGTTCAGCTTGGCCGAACGCTCCAGCAGGCGGGAGTGCAGGTAGAAAACGTCGCCCGGGTAGGCTTCACGCCCCGGCGGGCGGCGCAGCAGCAGCGACATCTGGCGATAGGAGACGGCCTGCTTGGACAGGTCATCATAGATGATCAGCGCGTGGCGGCCGTTGTCGCGGTAATACTCGGCCATCGCGGTGGCGGAGTAAGGTGCGAGGAACTGCATCGGCGCCGGGTCGGAAGCGGTCGCGGCCACGATGGTGGTGTATTCGATGGCGCCCGTCTCTTCGAGCTTCTTCACCAGCTGGGCAACGGTCGAACGCTTCTGACCAACAGCCACGTAGATGCAGTAGAGCTTCTTGGACTCGTCATCGCCAGCGGCGTCGTTATAAGCCTTCTGGTTCAGGATGGTGTCGAGCGCCACGGCGGTCTTGCCGGTCTGACGGTCACCAATGATGAGTTCCCGCTGGCCACGGCCGATCGGGATCATGGCGTCCACGGATTTGAGGCCGGTCGCCATCGGCTCGTGCACCGATTTACGCGGAATGATGCCGGGAGCCTTCACGTCGGCAACGCGACGCTCGGCGGCCTCGATCGGGCCTTTGCCGTCGATCGGTGCGCCAAGACCATCGACCACGCGGCCGAGCAGGTTGTCGCCGACCGGAACGTCCACGATGGCCTTGGTCCGCTTGACGGTGTCGCCTTCTTTGATGTCGCGGTCCGAACCGAAGATAACAATACCGACATTGTCGACTTCGAGGTTCAGCGCCATGCCCCGGATACCGCCCGGAAATTCGACCATCTCGCCGGCCTGAATGTTGTCCAGACCATGCACGCGGGCAATACCGTCACCAACCGACAGCACCTGACCGACTTCGGCGACTTCGGCTTCCTGTCCGAAATTCTTGATCTGGTCCTTGAGGATCGCGGAGATTTCCGCAGCTTGCAATGCCATTACCCGACCTCTTTCATAGCGTTCTGGAGAGAAGCGAGCTTCGCACGGACCGACGTGTCGATCATCTTCGAGCCCACCTTAACAATAAGACCGCCAATGAGGCTTTCATCGACGGTGGAATTCAGCTTGATGTCCTTGCCGAAGCGGGACTTCAGCATCTCGGCGACGGCGCTGGCCTGCGCTTCGTTCAGCGCGGTCGCGGAGGTCACCTCGGCGGTGACTTCGCCCTTCTCTTCAGCGATCATCGCGCGCAGCGCGGCCAGCAGTTGCGGCAGCACGAAAAGGCGGCGTTTGGACGCCATCAGCGCGAGCGTGTTCTTGGTGGTGCCGTCCAGGCCCATGGCCTCGGCAACGGCCGTAATCGCGGCCAACTGTTGGTCGCGGGAATAGATCGGGGAGCCGACCATCGCCCGCAGGTCTTCTGAGGCATCAACCGCGGCCGACAAGGCGTCGGTATCGGCTTCGAGGGCGGCTAGTTTGCCCTCGTCCTTGGCTAGTTCGAACACCGCGAGCGCGTAGCGTCCGGCGATGCTGGAGGAAATCGAAGCCGTTTCTGACACGTCCACCCCTCTGCTGTTGATGCATCCGGGCTGAAGCCCCCGGACACAAGTTGTTCCGGTGGAAACGACTGTTCCCCCCATAAGTCGAAAAGCGATGTAACAGACCCGTCTGCCCCCCGCAACTCTCTTGGAGCACGCAAGATCATTGCGCAAATCCACCCGACGAAAGGAACTTCCAACCGGAGTGCCCCCAAGTGAAGTTTGAAGCTGTCGTTAGCGCCCAAAGCAACCGTTTTCGGTGTGCAATTGCATACATTGGATGCCGCAATGCGGCATTGGCAGGGCCCGAAAAAATTCCGCGGCAAGTTGTCTCGAGAATCGCTGCCGCTGGGGCAACACCGATGATATGCACAAATTTTAGAACGTTTCTCAAAGAGCCGCGCCCCGCCAGACAGAATCACATTTCACGGCCCTTGCCGGAAGGTCAGGCCGGTTTCGGACCGGAGGGCGCGTTGACGGCGTCCAGAACCCTGAGCGGGTCGCGCACCATATCCTTCACCGGGGATCCACCGGGTGTCTGGACCAGCTTGGAGGCCTCGGTCAGGAAGACCCCGCCCGCAAGCGAACTGAAGACCTGTCGACCGAACCGTTCCAGCATGCCGGAGGAACGCAGCCAGAAGCGCTTTTCCGAGGGTGGACCGAACAGTGCCGTGACATGCCGCTCGGGCTGGAAAGCGTGCCGCAAGAGCTGGGTTTCGAGCTGACCGGTGGAATAAGGCCGGCCGTAGCCGAACGGTGTTGCGTCCCGCCGCGCCCAGAGGCCGGAGCGGTTGGGCACCACGAAAAGCACCCGCCCGCCGGGACCAAGAACACGATGGCATTCCTGCAGTACCTCGGAGGCGTGCTCGGACGTGTCGAGCCCGTGCATGAGAACGAGTCGGTCGACGCTGCCCGTTTCAAGCGGCCAGAGCATTTCCTCGCACAGCACCGAGACATTCGGCTGCCCCGCCGGCCAGGGCATGACCCCCTGCTGGCCCGGCATGAGGGCAATGACCCGGCGCGCGGAGCCGAGATAGGGGCGCAGCAAGGGAACCGCGAAACCAAACCCGGCGACCGTCCGGCCTCGCGTTTCTTCAGGCGGCCAGAAACCAACCACCTGATCACGGATAGCCCGCTGGGCAACGCGGCCCAGTTTCGTCTTGTAGTAGAAATTTCTCAGGTCCAGCACATCGAGATGCATTGCGCCCGGACTGCTCCCTTGTAACGTTGTGGGCACCATACCGGGTCCCGAGGAAAAGGAAACGTCATGTCGCTGGAAATCGCCACGATACCGTGCCGGACCGACAATTATGCCTACCTGCTGCACGATGCCGAGAGCGGCGCGACGGCCGTGGTGGACGTGCCAGATGCGGGCCCGATCCGGTCCGCGCTGGCGGACCGTGGCTGGAACCTGTCCGATATCCTCATCACCCATCACCACTACGACCACATCGACGGCGTGGAGGAGCTTCGCGCCGAATTCGACGCGCGCGTGGTGGGCGCCGCGGCGGATGCGCATCGCCTTCCCCCGCTCGACCTGGCGGTCGCGGAGGGTGACATTGTCAATGTCGGGTGCGTCAGCGGAAAGGTTCTGGACGTTTCGGGCCACACGATGGGCCATATCGCCTTCTGCTTCCCGGGCGCGGCCTTTACCGCCGACAGCCTTATGGCGCTTGGATGCGGGCGCCTGTTCGAGGGCGATGCGCCCACGATGTGGGCCTCGCTGAGCAAGCTCGCGGCGTTGCCGCCGGAAACGCTGATTTATTCTGGCCATGAATACACGGCCGCGAATGGCGCCTTTGCCCTGACGGTCGATCCGGAGAATACCGCGCTCGCCGCTCGCGTCGAGGCTGTGGCCCGTGCCCGTGCGGCCGGCGAGCCGACCGTTCCATCGCTGCTCTCGCTGGAACTCGCCACCAACCCGTTCCTTCGGGCGGTGGCGCCGGAGGTCAAGCAAGGGCTGGGAATGGCGGGGGCGTCGGATGTCGATACATTCGCGGAAATCCGCAGGCGAAAGGACTCATTCTAACCGTGAAAGGCCTTCGGAACAGGCACGAACCGACCCAGGGCGTTCGACTGCTGCCCGAAGAACGTGCATGCTTTTGGGCCCGTCGCTTTTCCGCAAGGGCGGGGGCGAGCCGTCGAGCTAAGCTCGCACGGCGGTGGCGCCGTTTCGCGGGGCAGCGCTTCGCTTGGGGAGTGACGGGCCGAATCCAAACGCGTTTCCAGATTGTTAGGCGCGAAGGCTTCACATTCGCACAAAAAGAGAGCCAATTGACCGTCAGACCCGAACCGTGAGTGCCCAGGGCCCGCACCCGAAACGAAATGCTCAGGATCGCCAACCGCCTCTTTCGATCACTTTTTGTGCATCCGCGGAACACAGTGGCGCCTCCAATGAAAAAAACACTTGAAGCCGCCGCAATGCCCACCAAACTTTAAGACAAACGGGCCACTCTCGCCGTCGGGCTCTCCCGACGCAGGCCCCGCAGGAAAAGGAGCACGAACTGTGCCATCGTTTTCGAACACACTCGAGCAGGCAATTCACGCTGCCCTGGGCTTTGCCAATGCCCGCCGCCACGAACTTGCCACCCTGGAACATCTGCTGCTGGCGCTGATCGACGAACCCGATGCAGCCAAGGTCATGCAGGCCTGCGATGTGGACCTTGAAGAGCTGCGCGGCAAGCTGACGGAGTTCATCGAGGAAGACCTGTCGACGCTCGTCACCGAGGTTGAGGGCTCCGAAGCCGTGCCGACGGCGGCTTTCCAGCGGGTTATTCAGCGGGCGGCTATTCACGTTCAATCCTCGGGTCGGACCGAGGTTACCGGCGCGAATGTGCTGGTCGCCATCTTCGCCGAGCGCGAATCGAACGCGGCCTATTTCCTGCAGGAGCAGGACATGACCCGTTACGACGCCGTGAATTTCATCGCTCATGGCGTGGCCAAGAATCCGGGCTTCGGCGAGAGCCGTCCGGTGACCGGCGCAGACATGGAAGAAGAGGCCAGCCAGCATGATACCTCCAGCCCCGATGGCGGCGACGGCAAGGAGTCGGCGCTGTCGAAATATTGCGTCGATCTGAACGCCAAGGCCGAGAAAGGCGATGTGGACCCGCTGATCGGCCGCGAATACGAGGTCGAGCGCTGCATCCAGGTGCTCTGCCGCCGCCGCAAGAACAACCCGCTGTTGGTGGGTGATCCGGGCGTGGGCAAGACCGCGATTGCCGAGGGGCTCGCGCGCAAGATCGTTGCCGGCGAGACGCCGGAAGTGCTTTCGGGCGCGACGATCTTCTCGCTCGACATGGGCGCGCTTCTGGCCGGCACCCGCTATCGCGGCGATTTCGAGGAGCGCCTCAAGGCCGTGGTCACCGAATTGGAAGATCACCCCGATGCCGTGCTCTTCATCGACGAGATCCATACCGTGATCGGCGCGGGCGCCACCTCTGGCGGCGCGATGGATGCCTCCAACCTGCTGAAGCCCGCGCTTCAGGGCGGCAAGCTTCGCTGCATGGGCTCCACCACCTACAAGGAGTACCGCCAGCACTTCGAAAAAGACCGCGCGCTTTCCCGTCGTTTCCAGAAGATCGACGTGAACGAGCCCTCCGTGGCCGACAGCATCAAGATCCTGAAGGGCCTGAAGCCCTATTTCGAGGAACACCACGATATCAAGTACACCGCCGATGCGATTAAGACCGCGGTGGAGCTGTCCGCGCGCTACATGAATGACCGCAAACTGCCAGACAAGGCGATCGACGTGATCGACGAGGCGGGCGCGGCCCAGCATCTGGTGGCAGAGAGCAAGCGGCGCAAGACAATCGGCACCAAGGAGATCGAGGCGGTGATTGCCAAGATCGCTCGGATTCCGGCCAAAAACGTCTCCAAGGACGATGCCGCTGTGCTTCGGGATCTCGAAACCACGCTCAAGCGGGTTGTCTTTGGGCAGAACAGCGCCATCGAAGCGCTCTCGGCGGCGATCAAGCTGGCCCGCGCCGGCCTGCGCGAGCCCGAGAAGCCCATCGGCAACTACCTCTTTGCGGGCCCGACCGGCGTCGGCAAAACCGAGGTTGCCAAGCAGTTGGCCGATACGTTGGGCGTCGAACTCCTGCGTTTCGACATGTCGGAATACATGGAGAAACACGCGGTCTCCCGCCTGATCGGCGCGCCTCCGGGTTATGTCGGCTTCGACCAGGGTGGTCTGCTGACCGACGGCGTGGACCAGCATCCGCATTGCGTGTTGCTGCTCGACGAGATCGAGAAGGCGCATCCGGACGTGTTCAACATCCTGCTGCAAGTGATGGATCACGGCACGTTGACGGACCATAACGGTCGTTCGGTCGATTTCCGAAACGTGATCCTGATCATGACCTCGAACGCGGGTGCCGCAGACATGGCCAAGGCCGCGATCGGCTTCGGGCGCGACAAGCGCGAGGGCGAGGATACGGCCGCCATCGAGCGCACCTTCACGCCGGAATTCCGTAACCGCCTGGACGCGGTGGTCAGCTTCGCGCCGCTGGGCAAGGAGGTGATCCTGCAAGTGGTCGAGAAGTTCGTCCTCCAGCTCGAGGCACAGCTGATGGATCGCAATGTGACCATCGAACTGACCACCCCGGCCGCGGAATGGCTGGCCGAGAAGGGGTACGACGACAAGATGGGCGCCCGCCCGCTCGGCCGGGTCATCCAGGAGTACATCAAGAAGCCGCTGGCGGAGGAACTGCTCTTCGGCAAGCTCACCAAGGGCGGCATCGTCAAGGTCTCGGTCGAGGATGGCGAACTGAAGCTTCAGGTCGAGGAGCCTAGCAAGCCGCAGCTTTCCTCGCGCAAGCCGCCGCTCCTGACAGCGGATTGATGGTAGGAAACCGAAGATGGGGACCAGGGCGCCTGCGGGCGCCCTTTCTCTGTCTTCTTGCCATTCCCGCGCTGGCAGACGCCCCTGCGACACCGCCCCCAGCCCTGCTCTTTCCGGTCGACTGCTCCGAGACGACCTGCCGGATCACGCGTTACGTCGATCGCGATCCAGGCCCGGGCGCAATCGATCATGCCTGTGGCACGCTCACCGGCGATGCGCATAAGGGAACCGATATCGCCGTCGCGCCGGGCATGGCCTTTGGCGACGGGATCGCCGTGCGTGCGGCTGCCGCGGGCCGTGTGCGGGGAATTCGGGACAACATGCCCGATATCGAGGTGGAGAATCCCAACGCGCCCGATGTCTCGGCGCGGGAATGCGGAAACGGGATCGTTATCACCCATCAAGACGGCTGGGTGTCGCAATACTGCCATTTGCGGCGCGGCAGTGTCCTGGTGCGGAAAGGAGAAACGGTCGAAGCCGGCGCCCTGATCGGGCAGATAGGCATGAGCGGCAAGGCCAGTGCCCCGCACCTGCATTTCTCCCTTCGCCACGGCAAGCAGGTCATCGACCCGTTCCGCGCCGATGCAGGCACGGATTGTGGTACGACTCCCGCGCTTTCCGCTTGGCAGGCGGACGACTTTCCTGCCTACCAGCCCGGCGGCCTGATACAGATCGGCCTGCTCGACAGGCTTCCCGATTTTACGGAGATCCTCTCGGGGCTTCCCGGCAACGCCCTGCCAGAAACCGCGCCCGAGGCGATCGTGCTCTGGGGGCTTTTCTTTGGCGGACGGGCTGGCGACCGGATGATCCTGACACTCAGCAGCGAAGCGGGACCGGAGAACAGCCGAAGCTTCCCGCTCGAAAAAGACCAGCCGTTGTTTTTCCGCGCATACGGGTTGAACGCGCCAAAAGGCGGGTTTCACCCCGGTGCCTACCAGGCACATGTCGCGCACTGGCGCGACAGGCGGCTGCTTGATGAGCGCGGGTTCCAGTTCGCGCTTCCCTGAAGCTCAGCGCTCCGTCAGCTTCATCTCGATCCGACGATTGCGCGCTCGCGCCTCGTCCGTGTCCTCCGTCGACACCGGCTGGAACTCGCCGAAGCCGTTTGCGGCAAGCCTGCTTGGCGCGAAGCCCAGCTCTTCGGTCATGTGGCGGACAACCGCCAGTGCACGGGCCTGGCTCAACTCCCAGTTGTCCCGGAACTCGCCGAAGCCGGACAGCGGTTGGTCATCCGTATGCCCGTCGACGCGGATCACCCAGTCGATTTCCTTCGGGATTTCGCCCGAGACTTCGGACAGGATCGCCGCGACGCGCGATATCTGCTCGCGCCCTTGCTCGGAGATATCGGCCGAGCCCGGCTCGAACAGCACCTCGGAGGAAAAGACGAAGCGATCGCCCTCGATCCGCACCCCTTCGCGACCGCCGAGGACATCCCGCATACGCCCGAAGAATTCGGAGCGGTAATTCTTGAGCTCCCGCGCCTCGGCTTCCAGCCGCTGCTTCTCTTTCTCGAGCCGGATCCGCTCGGCCTCTTCCAAGCGGGCACGTTCGGCCTCGGCCTCGGCGCGCTGTGCTTCGGCCCGCGCGCGCGCCTTTTCCTCGGAGGCGACCTGCGCCAGCGCGGTATTGAGGCGCGTGCCCAGCGACTGGATCTCCACCCGCGAATCCGCGTCTCGGGCCTCGGAAGCGTCCAGAAGCTGCTGGAGCGACGAAAGCTGGCTGCGCAGCGAGGAGATGTTTTCGTTGAGCAGCGCCATCCGCCGCTGGCTCTCGGCGGATTCGGCCTGTTTCTGCTCCAACTCTCGCTGCGCCGCCGACAGGAGCGCCGCGCGTTGTTCCGCCGCGCTCATTTGTTCCGAGGTCGCCTGCTCCGCCGCCAGCTTGGCCGCGAGCGCCGCGGCGAGTTGTTTGCGAACACTTTCGACGTCGCCCGTGGCCGCGCGCAGGCTCTCGTTCTCGGCCTGTTGACGGGAAAGCGCGCTGCGCAGCTCTGCAATATCGTTCGAGAGCGTCTCGATGATCCGCTGTGCCTCGGCGAGTTGCCGGGCTGTTCCCAGCCCTTCATCCGCCGCCGCGTCGCGCTCGGCTGTCAGGCGGGCAACCGTCGCCCGCTCCGCGTCGAGTTCCGCCGTCAGCGTCTCGGCACGGGCCTGCGCCTCGGCCAAGGCGGCGGCCCCGGCAGCGCCACCTTCCTCGGCGCGTTGCAATTCGGCCGCCAGCGCATCTCCGCGGTTCCTGAGCCCCACCACTTCCGCCGTCAGGCGGGCAACCTCGTCCTGGGCCTGCCCAAGCGCCATCGCCCCGGCGGACTGTCCGCTGCGTGCATCTTCCAGCGCAGCGGCGAGCCGGGCACGCTCCACCTCGGCGGCGGCAAGCGCTTGCTTCATGCGTTCGGCCTCTGCCTCCGCTTCGGCCAAGGCCGCGGAATTGGCCTGCCGGGCCTCGCTTTCTGACTGCAACTGCTCCGACAAGCTCAAACGCGCCACCAGTGCGGCGGCCAGTTTCTCGTCCAGCTCAGCTTCGGCCGATTGCGCCGCGGCAAGCATCGTGAGCGTCTCTTCGGCCTTGCGCCGTTGTTCCTCAAGGGCGAGCGTCATTGCCGTCAGCTCGTCCTCGGCGCCCTTGAGCCGTTCGCGCAGATTGGCCGCCGCCGCCGCTTCCGCCAGCCGCGCGGCCTCTTCCTCGCTCAGGCGTTCCTGAAGACCCTCGGCCTCGGCCAGCTTCGCGGCCAGCTCGGCATCCGTCTCGGCATTCTGCGAGCGCAGGTCGGCCACCAAGGCTTCGAGCGCCTCGCGGCGGGCCGCGGCGAGCCGGGCCTCCTCTTGCTGCTGGTCCATCTCGCTGCGCGCTGAAGCGAGCGCCGTTTCCAGAGCGCTGCGCTCGTCGTTCAGGGCATCGCGCGCCCCGGTCAGCGCATCGCGTTCAGCTTCGAGCTGGCTGCGCTGCCCTTCCAGCGAGGCAACGTTCTCGCGCGCCCGGTCGCGTTCCAGAAGGAGCGCGGCCACCTGGGCTTCGAAATCCGAGATCTGCCCGGCCGCGTTGGCCAATGCGACTTCCTGCTGGCCAACCTGTGCGGTGAGGGCCGCGATCAGCGCGGCCTGCTGGTCGGCCTCGTCGCGTGCCGCGGCCAGCGTCGAGCCGAGAGAGCCGACCTGTTGTTCCAGGTCCGTGGTCTTTCTGCGCTCCATGCCGAGCGCTTCGGCCAGTTGTGAAATTTCGCCGTGCAGGATGTCGAGCTCGCTTTCCTGCCCGGTGATCGTCTCGCGCAGCATGAACTGGACGATCATGAAGATCGACAGCACGAACATCAGCACCAGCAGGAGCGCCGTCATCGCATCGACGAAACCGGGCCAGATCGAGGCCGAGAACCGGTCGCTGCTCCGGCGGCGCGACAGGGCCATGGATCAGCCTCCCGCCCGGCCGTCCGGACCGACGACCGTGCCGGTATCGACCTGCGGTTGCACGGGACGTGAACGGCGGATTTCGCGGGTGAGTGTCGCCAGGTCAGCGCGCAGCTCGGCCACGGTTTCCTGCCGGCCTGCGGCCAGTTCTTCCAGGATGCGCAGCAATTGGACGTCGATCGAGCGCAGGCGCATCCGCGATTCCGCGTCGCCCCCGGTATCGGCCATCTCGCCTTCCTGCGTGGGGGCCGAGCCGACCTTGCGCAGCATTTGCTGCTGGGTGTCGTGCATGCGATCCTGCCCCTCGGCAATGCGTTCGAGAATGTCGGTTGCGCGATCGCCATGCTGCATGGTGCGGGTGAGCGCGGTCACCGCCATGGCAACCTCGGTCAGCTTGTCATCGACCATGGAGCGGCTGGCATCGGCGACGCTCAGTGTCTCGCGCATGACCTCCATCTGCTCGGCCATGTGGTCAAGCACGGCCACGAGCGCACCGGCCTCGCCGGACATTTCGCTCTCGCCGCCGGCGAAGCCGAGCCGGGTGATCGAGGAGAGCCATTCTTCCAGCTCGCGGTAAAAGCGGTTCTGTCCACGGGAGGCGAAAAGCTCCAGCAGGCCCACCACGAGCGAGCCGGCAAGACCCAATAGCGAGGAGCCGAAAGCGGTGCCCATGCCGCCGAGCTGTGCTTCCAGCCCGCCCATGAGCTTCTCGAAGACCTGCACGCCGGTCTCGCCCTCCTTGGGGGCGAGCGAGCGGATGGTCTCGACCACGGCCGGCACGGTGGTTGCCAGGCCATAGAAAGTACCCAAAAGGCCAAGGAATATCAGCAGGTTGACGATATAACGGGTGATATCCCGCCCTTCCTCGATCCGGGTTGCGACCGAGTCGAGAATGGAGCCGGCCGAGGTCGAGGAGATCTGCCGATGCACCCCGCGCGAGCGCAGCAATGCGGCCAGAGGCGCCAGAAGGCGCGGCGTAGGGCTGTGGGCCGCCGACTGGTGGTCGCGGGCGAAGGCCTCGATCCAGCGGACCGAGGAGGAAAGCTGCACGACTTGCAGGAAACAGGCCAGCACGCCGATGACGAAGACGAGGGCGATGGCGCCGTTCAGCCAGGGATTGGCCCAGAAGACCGGCTGGACCGAAGGAAAGACGACCCAGCTTCCGGCGGCGAAGAGCCCGACGGCAACCAACATCTGCGTGATCTGGCGCACAGGTTGCGAGAAATGGGTCTGGACTGGGCTGTCGCTCATGGTTCCGGGGCATCCCGCGCAGGTGAAAAATCTTGTTCGCACGTTAGTTGCGCGGTTTTCGAAAGCCAATGCGCAAACAGAAAAACTGCGGCAAAGCCGTTTGTGTGTAACCTCGAAACACGATCGCCGGGCCGGTTGCGTCCGGCCTGCCCGGATTTTCCGCGCCTCAGGCCTTGGTCGTCAAGGCGCGCACCCGTGCCACCAGCCAGTCGAGATCTTCATCGGCCAAGCCAAGCTCGGTCAGGTGATCGGCCGTATTGAACAGGTACTCGGTGTTCGGTCCGCGCCCGCCGACGGCGCGGGCGATGATCTGTGCCTGTTCTTCAAGCGGCATGCCGCCGCAATACTGCACGTGGCCGCGTTCAATGACATAGGCCAGCGCGGTCACGTTGCGCCCGTCATGCAGGCGCAGGGAGACGAGTTCCTCAACATAGGCCGAGGAGATCAGTTCGCGCTCGCGCAGCGCGTCGAGCGTCCTGGCCTCCTCACCCGGCATCACCCGGAAGGCCAGCCCGTCGCAATGCGCCCCTTCGAACTGGTCTAGCGCCAGCACGAGGCCGGGATCCTCCTCGGTGCCGCGGTGGTGGATCGAGGACATGCAGAAGGCCCGGTGGTAGCCGGTGAGCCGCGCCACAGCCTGTTCCTCCACCGGGAAGCCCGGATGCCAGATCAGGCTGCCATAGCCGAAAACCCAAAGCGGTTGCGTCGTGTCGATTTCCTGAAGCATTTCTGGTCCCTCGCGTGTTCCGCGGTGTAAAGCGTAAAACGGGAAGAGGTGAAAGGGGCGTCATGAAACCGATCCGTCTGCTGTGGCTCACAGTGATCTTCGTGCTTGGCTGGAGCGCCTGGTGGGGCTGGGGCGCGTGGAGCGCGAAAACCGGTCTCGAAGGGTGGCTTGAGACGCGGCGGGAGGCCGGCTGGCAAGCCGAGTGGGATTCGGTCGAGGTTCGGGGTTTTCCGACCCGGATCGACCGGACCATTTCCGGGCTGGTGCTGGCCAATACCGAGAAGGGCTGGGTCTGGCAGGCGCCGTTCTTCCAGATCCTGGGACTCAATTACCAGAAGGATCACGTGATCCTTGTCTGGCCCAACGAGATGACGCTGCAGACGCCGTGGCAGAAGGTCTCGATCACCGGCGACGAGATGCAGGGCAGCGTCACCTTCCGTCCCGGCGGCGAGCAGGAACTGGCAAGTGCGACGCTTGTGTTCGACGGATTGGCGCTGGCCTCCGATGCTGGGTGGACTACCAGCATGGAGCAGATGCGCCTTGCCACCCGCCCGAACGAGACGCGGGAGGAACAGCGGGACATCGGGCTGGAGATCGTCGGGCTGAAGCCGCGCTCGGAGGGGATCGCGATGCTGGCCAAGGCCGGGCTGTTGCCCGCGACGGTTGACACGTTGAAGGCCGACCTGACCGTCGGTTTCGACCGTCCCTGGAACCGGGAGGCGTTGGAGAAGGATCGCCCGCAACCGCGGGAGATCGACATTCACGAGATCGCCGCGAAATGGGGCCAGCTGGAACTGCGCATCGCCGGGGCACTGACGGTCGCGGCGGACGGCGTTATCAGCGGCGACGTGATGGTGAAGTCCACGAACTGGCGCGAGATGCTCGACATCGGTCGCCGTTCTGGGCTTGTTCCCGACAGCCTCGCCGATCCGGTCGAAAGCGCGTTGAGCATGTTGAGCGGACTGGCGGGCCGCTCCGACACGCTGGATATCCCGCTGAGCTTCGAGAATGGCAGAACGCGGCTCGGGCCGCTTCCGCTCGGTCGCGCACCGGTTCTGTCGATTCCCTGAGACCGCAGCGGGAAGCATCTTTGGGCCGCTCGGTGGCGCGCTTTGCGCGGGAACGATCCTGCGGATCGTGCCTCCGGAGGGGATATTTCCTGGAAAGATGATTGGAGAGAGCGCTTGGTGGATCCACATTCGGGAGGTGTTCCGACGCCGAATGGCGACAAGATCGTCCGGCTTTTTCCTTTCTCCGGCCGGCTGAGAGCGGTCGCCGAAGGGGCGGCCACCGATAGACGGTTGCCCGCAAATTCGGTATAATTAGATGTATTTAGATTTATGATTTAGGAGGCAAAGATGGCTTTTGGAATCTCGGGTGTCTTTTTCAACGAAGACGGCAAACAGCAGGAATTCGGCTATCCCTATAGCGAACGAAAGACGCGTATCGCGGCGATGCCGAACAACTCGATCAAGCTCATTCGTATCTACCAGCATGGTGCGCCCGGATATATCGGCGAGGATGACGCGAACGCCCTCGCGCAGATGCTGAAGGACAAGATGCAGAAGCATGGACAGATCCAGCTTCTGGGCTGTTCGACAGCCGGTGTCGAGGGGCATGCCTGGAACCCCGTGGGCGGCATCGGCCTGCTGACGCGGATGATCATGTATCACGGCGTGATGAAGATGATGGGCTTGCCCGAGGCGGCAAAGAAATGGAGCGACAATGTTGCCGGGGACACCAGCCGGCTGATCCCCAATGTCTATGTCATGGGGCTTTCCGGTATCTCGTTTCCGCTGTCGCGCATCCATGACAGCCTCGAGACGGGTTTCAAGCCCTCTGCGCTGATGGCGGACCGCTTCGTCTACATGAACGGGAAGCTCTTAAGCGAGTACAACAATTTCAACCTGCCCAAGTGAAGGCACCAGCTCAGCGTGACTTTTCCTGTGCCTTGATCTGGTTCCAGAGCGCGTCCATTTCGTCCAGCGTCGCCTCGGCGGGCGAGGTGCCGGATACGTGGAGCGTATCCTCGATGGCGTTGAAACGGCGAGTGAACTTGGCGTTGGTGCGGCGCAGCGCCTGTTCGGGATCGACGCCGAGATGCCGGGCCAGGTTGGCCAGCACGAAGAGCATGTCCCCCATCTCGTCCTCGATAGCGTCATGGGAGCCGGATTTGGCGGCCTCGGCCAATTCCTCGGCTTCCTCCCGGATCTTGTCGAGGACGAGGTCCGCATTGTCCCAGTCGAAGCCGACGCGGGCGGCGCGTTTTTGCAGCTTGTAGGCGCGCAGAAGTGCGGGCAGACCCATCGCAACGCCGTCCAGCACCCGTTCTTCGCCCTTGGCCTTGCGTTCGGCGGCTTTCACGACCTCCCAGTCTCGGGTCTGCTGTTCGGCGGACTTGTCGCGGCTTTCATCGCCGAAGACATGCGGGTGGCGGGCGACCATCTTGTCTGAGATCGAATTCGCGACCTCGTCGAAGGTGAAGCGCTCCTCTTCCGTGCCCATCTGCGTGTAGTAGACTACCTGCAGCAGCAGGTCGCCCAATTCGCCCTTCAACTCGTCCCAGGCCTCGCGCTCGATGGCGTCGGCAACCTCATAGGCTTCCTCGATCGTGTAGGGCGCGATGGTCTCCCAGCTTTGCTCGATATCCCAGGGGCAGCCGGTTTCCGGGTCGCGCAGGCGGGCCATGATTTCCAGCAAGCGCGGCATCCCGCCCTTTGGATCGAAGACGAGGGAATCTGACATGGCGGCGGCTCCGGGCTTGGTCTAGGGTCGCGCCGAATTAGGAATGTTTCGGAGGATATGTCCATGCCGGTTCTCAATCGTATCGCCGGATATGCCGACGAGATGCAGCAGTGGCGGCGCTGGCTGCACCGCAACCCGGAGCTTGGGTTGGAATTGCCGCGCACGGCGGCCTTCGTGGCCGAGAGGCTGCGGGAATTCGGCGTCGACGAGCTGCACGAGGGTTATGCCCAGACCGGTATGGTCGCACTGATCCGTGGGCAGGCGAAAGGACCAGTGATCGGGCTGCGCGCCGATATGGACGCGTTGCCGATCCTGGAAGAAACCGGGGCCGAGCATGCCAGCGAGACGCGGGGAAACATGCATGCCTGCGGCCATGACGGGCACACGACCATGCTGCTTGGCGCGGCGCGCTACCTGGCCGAAACGCGGCGCTTTGCGGGGACGGTGGCGCTGATCTTCCAGCCGGGCGAGGAGCTTGGCGGCGGCGGCAAGGTGATGTGCGACGAGGGGATCATGGAGCGCTTCGGCATCACGGAGGTTTATGCGCTACACAATTCGCCCGACATGGAAGAAGGCCGGTTCGCCACCCGCAAAGGGCCGATGATGGCCGCTGTGGACGATTTCGCCATCACGATCCGGGGCGTGGGCGGGCATGCCGCATGGCCGGAGCATTGCGTCGATCCGGTTGCGGCGGCAGTGCAGCTCGTCTCGGCGCTGAACGCGATCCCGGCGCGCAACCTGAGCGCCTTCGACAATGCCGTGCTCTCGGTGACGCAGATTAGTGTCGGCAGCGCAACCAACGTGATCCCGGCGGAGGGTTTCGTTGCGGGCACGTTGCGCACCTTCTCGCGCGCGGTAAGAGACAAGGTCCGTGCCCGGATAGAGGAGATCTGCACGGGCATCGGCGCCGCGATGGGCCTGGAAGTGACGCTGGAATACACAGAGGACTATCCCGCAACGGTGAACCACCCCGAGCAGACCGATTTCGCAGTGGAGGTCGCGCGCGAGGTGGTTGGCCCCGACAAGGTAGACCCGGATTGGCCCGCTGAAATGGGCGCCGAGGATTTCTCCTTCATGCTCGAGGCGCGGCCGGGGGCCTACCTGTTCCTCGGGCAAGGGGTGGGGCCGCGCTGCCATCACCCGAAATTCGATTTCAACGACGAGGTCGCGCCAATCGGGGCCAGTTTCTTTGCCCGGATCGCGGAGCGCGCGCTGCCCCTGGAGTGATCCGCGTCAGTAGAACAGGTTCATCACCAGCACCGACACGACGAGGAAGATCGCCGTCATGATCCCGCCTGCGCGGATGAAGTCGCGCACCGAATAGCCCCCCGGCCCCATCAGCAGGGCGTTGACCTGATGGGTCGGGATCAGGAAGGAATTCGAGGTCGAGATCGCCACGGTAAGGGCAAACACGGCCGGATCCGCGCCGGCGCCAAGCGCGATATTCACCGCCAGTGGCACCAGCAGCACGGTGGCCCCGACATTGGACATGATCAGCGAGAAAACGGTCGCCAGCACCGCGACCGTCGCCTGGATCACCCAGATCGGCATGCCGTCCAGAACGGTCAGGAGTTGGTGGGCGATCCATTCGGCGGTTCCCGTGCTCTGCACAGCCTGCCCGAGCGGGATCAGCGAGGCCAGCAGGAAGACGGTGCTCCAGCTCACCGATTCATAGGCCTCGTCGATGCTCAGAACGTTGGAGAGGATCATACCCAACGCGCCGACCAGCAGGCAGAGCGACAGGCGCATATCGGTCAACAGAACGAGGCTGATTGCGATCAGGAAGAAGATCAGCGCCCAGCCGACCTTTTGCGGCCGCGTGGTTTCGCGCGGGTAATCCTGGGTCACGACGACGAAATCGCGATCCTGTTCCATTCGCGTCAGCGCTTCCCAGGTGATGTGACCGACCAGCGTATCGCCCGCCTCGAAAGGGATCTCGCCGAAATCGATATCCGCGGTCTCGCGCGAATACGTCTTGCCGCCGCGATACATCAGCAGTGGCGCGAGGCCGTGCGCCTTGCGCAACCACAGGTCGCGCGCGCTCTTGCCGATAACGCCCGAGCCGGGCGGGATGACCACTTCGGCGATGCCTGCGCGCGTCGGGCCGAGATCCTCGGCAAAACCGGCCAGAACGGGTGATTCCTCGAGCTCGAAGCAATATTTGAACTCTTCCACAGCCCCCGGCTCGGCAATGATCGCCAGCCGGGCCGGCGCCTGCAGAACGGTGTCGCGCGGCGGCGAGGTATAGGTCTTGCCCTCGTATTGCGTGGCAATGATCTGCAACCGCAACGCGCGCTGAATGTCATCGATGCTCTGGCCGACAAGGATCGAACCGGGGGGCACGATGATCTCGTGAATGGCGCCGTCGATGCCGTAGGTTTTCGAGACATATTCCAGCAGCGATTGACCGCGCGCGCCCTCGCCGGCGGCGCGGTGAGTCTGTTCCGGCAGCACGAAACGGCCGAAGAAGATGAAATAGGCAAGCCCCGCCGCCACCAGCGCCAGCCCGATCGGGGCGACCGAAAACAGGCTGTAATCGGCCATCTGCTGATCGGGCGGCAGGGTCGGGTTGATGGTGTCAAAGAGGTCGTTGAGCAGGATCAGCGGCGAGGAGCCGACCATGGTGAGCGTGCCGCCGAGGATCGCGCAGAAGCCCATCGGCATCAGCAGGCGGGACATGGGCAGCCCTGTGCGCGCCGCGATCCGCGACACCACCGGCAGGAACAGCGCCGCCGCGCCCACGTTCTGCATGAAGGAGGAAATGAAGGCAACGGTGGAGGAGATCAGCAGCACGATCCGGCTCTCCGCCGACCCGCCGATCCGCGTGATCCAGTTGGCGACACTGGTCATCACGCCTGTCCTGTCCAGACCGGCGCCGATGATCATCACCGCGATGATGGAGATCACGGCGTTGGAGGAAAAACCGGAGAAGAGATGCTGGATGTCAACGATATGGTCGAGCCCGGGAAGCGAGGCGAGGCAACCCAGCATGACCATGATCGCCAGCGCCGCGACATCGACCCGAACCAGCTCGGTCACGAAAAGGCCGACCGTCAAACCGAGCACGCAGAGCACCATGACCATCTCGTAGGTGAGACTGATCTGCTCCACGCGGCACTCCCCATTTACTCTCGTCGATGGATCTCACCCGTTTTCGACAACAAACTCAATCCCCTCGGACATCTTGTCCACGTGGGGGCAGCCGGGAAAGAGTTCACGATCCGGATATCCGGGGGGCCGGCCTTGCCGGCAACAGTCGCTCAAGGCGCGATGTCGTGCATCCTTCCCGAACCTCGCGCCACATCGGGTTGTTGAGCGACATTTCGCAGCGCGCCAGGAACATCCGCCCATCGACATGCAAGCAGATCACGTCACCCAGCTCGACCCGTCCACCGGTGCTGTCCGTGCAATAGCAGTCGATCACCCGGCCCGAGGGCGTCGTCACATCCGCCCAGGCCGGCGAAACGCTGGCAAGCAGCGGTATCAGCAAGGCTCTCACCATCGCGCGATGCTATCACGGTCGGCCCCCTTGACCAAAGCGCAACATTCCGGCACGCAGCCGGGCATGGTTCCCGAGCACAGATTGCACGAAATCGCCCAGCGCTTCGAGTTTCTCGAAGCGAAGATGGCAGGTGGCGCCGAGGCGAGCGAGATTGCGCGTCTCGCCAAGGAGTATTCGGATTTGAAGCCGGTCGTGGCAGAGATCGCGGCCTGGAAGCGATGCCGCGCCGACATTGCCGAGGCCGAGGCGATGCTCGACGACCCGGATATGCGCGAGCTTGCCGAGGAAGAGTTGCCCGTCCTGCGCGCGCGGCTTCCCGAACATGAGAAAGCTCTGCAACTGGCGCTCCTGCCCAAGGATGCCGCCGATGCCCGCCCGGCCATGATCGAGATCCGCCCGGGGACGGGTGGCGAGGAAGCCGCGCTTTTTGCGGGCGACCTGCTGCGCATGTACCAGCGCTACGCCGAGGCGCAGGGCTGGAAATTCGAACTGATCGAGACGCAGGAGAGCGAGCTTGGCGGGATCAAGGAGGCGGTTGCCCATGTGCAGGGCGAGGGCGTCTTTGCACGACTGAAATACGAATCCGGCGTTCACCGGGTTCAACGCGTGCCCGAGACCGAATCGGGCGGCCGCATTCACACATCCGCAGCCACTGTCGCCGTGTTGCCCGAAGCGGCCGAAGTGGACATCGACATTCCCTCCACCGACATCCGCATCGACACGATGCGCGCCAGCGGCGCCGGCGGCCAGCATGTAAACACCACCGATTCGGCGGTCCGGATTACCCATTTGCCCACCGGGATCATCGTGACCAGCTCCGAGAAATCGCAGCATCGCAACCGTGAGATCGCCATGCAGGTTCTGCGCGCGCGGCTCTATGACATGGAGCGGCAGAAGGCGGATGACGAACGCGCCGCCGACCGGCGCAGCCAGGTCGGCTCGGGGGATCGCTCGGAACGCATCCGAACCTATAATTTCCCGCAAGGACGGATGACAGACCATCGTATCAACCTGACGCTCTACAAGCTCGACCAGGTGATGCAGGGCGACCTGACCGAGGTGATCGACGCGTTGATTGCCGACGATCAGGCGCGCAAACTCGCCGAGATGGGCACGTGACATTCGCCGAGGCGCTGGCCGTCGCGGTGGAACGGCTAAACCGGGCCGGGGTGAAGACACCGCAGCGGGATGCGCGGTTGCTCGTGGCCTTCGCGGGCGGGATCGCGCCGGACCGTCTGACCCTTCACTTGCGCGATCCGTTCGAGGCTGACGCGGCGCTCGCAGCCGCGCTCGACGCCCGCGCGGCGCGCCAGCCGGTGTCCCATATCACCGGCAAGCGCCTGTTCTGGGGGCGGATTTTCCGTGTTACGGCGGAAGTTCTGGACCCGCGCCCGGAAACCGAAACGCTCATCGCCGCCGCCCTGGAGGCGCCGTTCGAACGGGTGCTCGATCTCGGCACGGGGAGCGGTTGCATCCTGCTGAGCCTGCTGGCGGAGCGCCCACAAGCGACTGGCCTTGGCGTCGATCTGTCCGAGACCGCGCTGGAGGTTGCCCGGCAGAACGCCGCCGACTTGCAGGTGCCCGCGGAGTTCCGCCGCTCCGATTGGTTCGAAACGGTGACGGGAAGTTTCGACCTTGTCGTCTCCAACCCTCCCTATATCTCGGCGGACGAAATGACCGGGCTTGCCCCGGAGACGCGGGACTGGGAGCCGCGACAAGCGTTGACCGATGAGGGGGACGGCCTGTCATGCTACCGGATTATTGCAGCGCGGGCTCCCGATCACCTGGCTCCGAACGGGCGGTTGATGGTCGAGATCGGCGCCTCCCAGGGCGATGCGGTGTCGGCGATTTTCGCGGAGAGCGGCTTCGAGGATATCCATGTCCTGCCCGACCTCGATGGGCGCGGCCGGGTGGTTGCAGCCAGGCGGGGCGTCGCGAAAACCTAGTGCATTGGTGTCAAAACTGCGCCAGACTGGGCGGAATACGGCAGAGTGGGCGGTTTTTGACTTGTCAGCAGTCGCCGTGCATGTAAAGCAGGACGAGCACGGAGCGTAGGGCGTACGCCCCCCCGCGCTGATAGTCATAACAACTTGGACCTAACAGCGGAATTTTTTCGCAAGACTAGCGAAGGTCCTGAACCCGCAACAAGGCGGAACAGAAAAACCTATGAGATCATCCAAGTCACGTTCGCGCTCCAAGTCGAACCGTCAGCGCTCGATGGGAAACATCGTCAACCGGGTCTTTGATTCCTCGGGCCCGGAAGGCAAGGTGCGTGGCACCCCGCAGCAGATAATCGAAAAATACATCCAGCTTGCCCGCGATGCCGGCCTCAGCAACGACCGCGTGGCTGCCGAAAACTTCCAGCAGCACGCGGAACACTACACTCGTATGCTCGGCGAAGCACAGCGCGAGCAGGACGCACGCCGCGAACAGCAAGAACTGCAGCAGCGTGACCGCCAGCGTGATCGGAATGACAATAATTCGGGCGGCAACAATTCGGGCGGCCAACAGGTGCGGTCCCAGAACGAGCCCGAGGCCCTGCAATCGGTCGAACCGATGGACACGCAGCCCGACTTGATCGAGGACGATCTGCAAAGCCCGCCGCAGCCGGACCTGCTTCCGGATGCCCCCGCCGCAGCGGCAACGGCGCCTGCAGGCGATGATAACTCCCAGAATGACAGCGGGCTGGTCGAGACCCCCGAGAGCAAGCCCAAGGCGCGGCGGCCGCGTCCCCGCAAGGTGAAGCCCGAGGCAGAAGGCGCCGCGGTGGAAGACACGGCAACGGAATCCAAGCCGAAACGTCCGCGAGCCAGCCGGGCCAAGCCCAAGGCACCGAAGGACGCCGAGACTTCGGGCAATGCCGAAGGTGCATCGCCGGCAGCCGCCACCAAGACTGAAGCAACCGAACCGCCGGAAGCCGCGGAATAATCCGTTCGCTCGCGAGCACCTTGCAGACACGTCAGGTGCTCCTTCCAGGGCGGGGGCGCTGCCCCCGGCGCTCTTGCGAGCGCTCCCCCGGGATATTTCCGGAAAGGGGATGAGCAAGGCGGGACTTCCGCTCATTGCTTCCCCGACGTCCTCCACCGCGAGCCCGACCCGCAGGGGCGGCCGCGTGGAATGGAGCCCTCAAACTCCTGAAGCCCTCAGCACGGCCGGCAGTTCTTCTGCCAAGTCCTCGGCAATCAGGCCCGGACCGAAGGATATCGCCGCCTCGGCATGCAGCCAGGCCGCGGTTTCCGCCGCCCCGACGGGCCAGAAACCACGCGCCATCAGCCCGGCGATCATTCCCGCCAGCACATCGCCTGCCCCGGCAGTGGCCAGCCAGGGTGCCGCGCGCTCGTAGCAGGCAGCGTGCACCACGACCCGGCCGCCGGGCTCGACAATGACCGTGTCCTGCCCCTTGAAGAGCAGAATGCAGCCCGCCCGCGCCGCCGCTTCCTGTGCCGCCTCGATCTTGGAGATCGCCGGACCCTGCTCCGGACAAGCAATGAAGCGCGCCCAGATATCGGGAAAGAGGCGGGCGAACTCGCCGGCATGAGGGGTCAACACGACGCCGGAATGGAGATGCGCGAACAGCGCCTGGGGCCGTTCGGCGAAGGCGGTCAAGGCATCGGCATCCAGAACGCATCGGCGGCGGCTGCCAAGTGCGGTCAGCACCAGGTCCCGGGTCGCGGCGCTCACCCCGAGCCCCGGCCCGAGGCACAGCGCGTTCAACCGTTCATCCTCGAGGAGCGTGCCCAGATCTGGTGCCCCGTTGCAGCGAGTCAGCATCACGGCGGTCAGTTGAGACGCACATTCGCTCATGGCAGGGGCCGGCGCCGCGAGCGTGACGAGCCCGGCGCCAACCCGAAGGGCCGCCCGCGCGGCCAGACGCGCCGCCCCTGTCCGCCCCGGCCCGCCGGACAGGACAACCGCATGACCGTAGTCGTATTTGTGGGCGCCCGGATAGTCTTCGCCGCCCTTGCGCAGTTGTCGTTTGTCCGGTTCGGCCAGTTGCACCATGTCCGAAAGCTGCTCGCGCAGGGCTGGCCGCGCCGCACGCAGGGCCGGCTGGTTCAAGCCGATATCGGCAACGGCGACCCTGCCACACCATTCCGGGCCGTCGCCCAGCATGTGACCGCGCTTCAGGCGGTGGAACGAGACCGTCAGATCCTGCCGGGACGGCAATTCGCCGTCATTTTCCGGATCGAGCGGACGTCCTGAATCCATGCACAGGCCCGAGGGGGCATCGACGGCAACACGCCACGCCTTGCCCTCGGGAAGACAGGACGCGAGGTTCCGCAACGCTTCGTCCAGATCGCGCGCAAGCGGTCGCGTCAAACCGGTGCCGAACAGCGAATCCACGATCAGGCTGGGCGGTTGCTCCACCGGAACCGCACCGCCCCACCGTTCCCGCACGTGCCAGTCGGCGAACGGGACCACGGCGCCGATCTCTCCCCACCGGTCATGGTTCGCCTTGGCATCCGGCTGCAACCGGCCGGGATCGCCGTAGAGGAAGCAGGAGACCTGCCAGCCCATTTCGTGCAGCAGGCGCGCGATGACGAAGCCATCGCCGCCATTGTTCCCCGGCCCGCAGAGAATCAAGGCCTTTGCCTTGGCCTTCGCCAGATCCGGCAGCGCCTCGAACATCGCCTCGATAACACCCTGCCCTGCCCGTTCCATCAATTCCAACCCGGTCGCCTGCCCGCTATCGAAAGCGGCTTGCTCGATGGCGCGCATTTGAGCAGATGTCAGAAGTTCATTCATAGGAACCGCCTCATTTGTTTTCCATTTGCCCTTACCGTAGGCATTTCGCACATATTTTAATCACGGCACTGGGAAACGCTCGAACTCGTCAGCACCGCATCGCCTCTTGAATTGTCCCGCTCCGGGGATGATGGTCTGTGCATTTACCGGGACGGATCACAGGGGAGTCGGCCGCCACCATGAAAAAAATCGAAGCCATCATCAAACCTTTCAAGCTCGATGACGTGAAGGAAGCTCTTCAAGATGTCGGAGTGCAAGGTCTGAGCGTGATCGAGGTCAAAGGTTTTGGTCGCCAGAAGGGCCATACCGAGCTCTACCGTGGCGCCGAATATGTGGTGGATTTCCTGCCCAAGGTGAAGATCGAAGTCGTCCTCCCGGATGATCAGCTCGACACCGCGATCGAGGCGATCACGACCGCCGCCAAGACTGACAAGATCGGCGACGGCAAGATTTTCGTCTCCGCCGTCGAGACCGCAATCCGTATCCGTACAGGCGAAGAAGGCGACGAAGCCCTTTAACCGCCGCAACCGAATACCCAACCCCCATTACACTGACAGAGGGAACCAAGGTCACATGAGCAAGGAAGCCGTTCTCAAGACCATCGCCGACGAAGGCGTTGAATACGTCGACGTCCGTTTCACTGACCCGCGCGGCAAGTTGCAGCACGTCACCATTCTGGCCGATCAGGTCGACGAGGACTTCCTCGAAGAGGGCTTCATGTTCGACGGCTCCTCGATCGCCGGTTGGAAATCGATCGACGAATCCGACATGAAACTGATGCCGGACACGGACTCGGTCTACATGGACCCGTTCTATGCCGAAAAGACGCTCGCCGTGCATTGCTCGGTTCACGAGCCCGACACGGGCGAGCACTATGACCGCGACCCGCGCGGCACCGCCATGAAGGCCGAGGCCTACCTGAAGTCGTCCGGAATCGGCGACACCGCCTACATGGGTCCGGAAGCCGAGTTCTTCCTCTTCGACGACGTTCGCTTCTCCGTCGAGATGAACAAGGTCTCCTTCCAGGTCGACGCTATCGACGCCTCCTGGAACTCGGATACCGAGTACGAGATGGGCAACATGGGCCATCGTCCGGGCATCAAGGGCGGCTACTTCCCGGTCAACCCGATCGACGAAAGCCAGGACCTGCGTTCCGAGATGCTCTCGACCATGAAGCGCATGGGCATGAAGGTCGACAAGCACCACCACGAGGTGGCCTCCTGTCAGCACGAGCTTGGCCTGATCTTCGGCTCGCTCACCAAGCAGGCAGACGAGCTTCAGAAGTACAAGTACGTCATCCACAACGTCGCCCACGCCTATGGCAAGTCGGCCACCTTCATGCCGAAGCCGATCTCCGGCGATAACGGTACCGGCATGCACGTCAACATGTCGATCTGGAAGGACGGCAAGCCGCTCTTCGCCGGCGACAAGTATGCGGACCTCTCCGACGAGGCCCTGTGGTACATTGGCGGCCTGCTGAAGCACGCCAAGACGCTGAACGCCTTCACCAACCCGTCCACGAACTCCTACAAGCGCCTGATCCCCGGTTTCGAAGCCCCGGTTCTGCGCGCCTATTCCGCCCGCAACCGCTCCGGCTGCGTGCGTATCCCGTGGGCCGAATCCCCGAAGGCAAAGCGCGTCGAAGCCCGCTTCCCGGATCCCTCCGCGAACCCGTATCTGTGCTTTGCAGCACTCCTGATGGCCGGCCTCGACGGCATCAAGAACAAGATCGATCCGGGCGAAGCCATGGACAAGGACCTCTACGACCTGCCCGCCGAAGAGCTCGCCGGTATTCCCACGGTCTGCGCGAGCCTGCGTGAAGCCATGGAGTGCCTCGAAGCCGACCACGAGTTCCTGCTCGCTGGCGACGTCTTCACCAAGAGCCAGATCGAAGGCTACATGGATCTCAAATGGGAAGAGATCTACGCCTACGAACATTGCCCGCACCCGGTGGAATACAAGCTGTACTACAGCTGCTGAGGCAACCAAGACCAACAGGGACAGTGACAGCAGGAGGCGCCTTCGGGCGCCTTCTTTCTTTTTGTCCTCGGCAGACGGAAAAACATTTCAAGAACATTTTCGTGCAATCCACGGTTTTCTTTTCCATTTCTTCAGGTCTTTGCCGCTAGATCAAGCCGTGCCGACAGCGATCGGCACCGGCAGATCACGGATGGAAGCAGGAATGATCCTCGTTCGAAAATGCATCGGAGCGCTCGTTGCGTCTCTGGCACTGCTCTGGCTGCCTGCCGTCGCGCGCCCGGTACAGGCGCTGACCGTGACCTACGATTACGCTGTCACCATCACCACCGTGAAGGGAACTGTTGCGGGGTCGCCCTTCGACCTGTCGGAAGACGTGCAACTCACCGGAACGATAAGCGTCGCGTTCTCTGAGGGAGAGAAGCAGGCTTCGGTTCTGGACAGCAGATTCGTTATCATCTGGGACAACGGCTCCTATGACAGCGGCGACGCAGTGGGGGCGGAATTCAGCGAGATCATCGACCCCGATGGACAGCAGCAGGATATCTTCCGGGTTCTGGACAGGTCCGAACATGGTGATCTGGGCGAATTCAGTTTCGATCTTCTGCGTCTGGACGTAATGGGTTCGGCCACGGAAGGCGACTCGGTCGCGGAAGACTTTTTCTACGGCTCGCTTGAAGACGCCACGAAGAACAGCTTCGACCTGCGGTTTATCAATGGTTCCGACAAGCTGAATTACTCCGGAATCGTTGCCTTTCTGGAACCGCAGGAGGTTTTTTGGGTAGATCAGCAATCGCTCTCGGCGGTATCGGCCCCCTCAAGCGCTGCCTCCATGCTTGGCGGTCTCGCCTTGGTTGGCGCCGTGCTGAGAAGGCGACGACGAAAGCGGTTGCAGCCGGAGGCCGTCCGTCATGAAGCACAGACCGACGACTGAAAGCTACCGGATCATCCCTGGCATCATGTACTACGTTCAGAACGCCCGTTCCGGGGCACTGTGTCTGCTCTGGTGCACTACCTGCGTGACAGATGCACACCGGCCAGCATGCAGCGCACCGACCCTCCCGCCAGCTCGATGGTCGGCACATCCAGTGGCAACAACTCCGCGCTTTGTTCGATGACGGCGCCCTGATCGGGCCGCAGGGCGTTCAGCGCGCGGGAGGACAGCGCCAGAACCCGCCCGTTCCGGCCTTGCAATTCAATTGCGTTTCCAGCGAAATCGGCGACCTGCGCATTGGAGAGCGGGACAACGTGACGCCCCGGCTCCTCGAAACGGTCGAGAATATGCCGCCGGCGGGCGTCGTCGACCATCATGTCCACCCCCAGCAGCACGAAATCCGTCGCGATGCACATCAGAACATTCGTGTGATAGACCGGAACGCCGCGCGCATCATGCGCATCGAACACCATTGGCTCGTATTTGAAATGGGAGCAGAAGCGTTCGAGGATGATCGGGTCCGCCCGGTTCGAACGCACGACATAGGCCACGCGGTCGATGTGATCGAGCACCATGGCCCCAGTCCCTTCCAGGAAGAGACCGTCGGGTTCCAGTCCGGAGTAATCGACCACTTCCTGAACCCTGTAGTCGCGCTTGAGCATCTCGATCACGTCGGCCCGTCTTTCCCGGCGCCGGGTGACGGGAAACATCGGGAAGATCGCAACATGCCCGCCGGGATGGGTCGAGAACCAGTTGTTGGGAAAAACGGAGTCCGGCGTCAGACGGCTTTCGTCCTCGAAGATGTGCGTCCGGACACCGACCGCCTCCAGCGCCTCTGCCACGCGGGACACTTCGGCATAGGCCAGCCTCGCCACTTCCGTGGCATCCAGATGCCCGGCCTCCTGCTGAAAGGCATTGTCCTCGGCGGTTTCGCTATTGGGCACGAAATGGTGCGGACGGATCATGACGACCGCTTTCGGCGCCTGGACCGAGCGGGGGAAATGCCCCTCCTTCATCGCTGGGCGCCCGCGCGCAGGATCATTCCGAAAAGGTCGCGCGGCTCGTCCGGATCGGCGATCATGTCAAGGTTCTCGTAGCGTCCCGTGCGCTCCAACTGGTCGCGCAGGTAGCGCAGGGCCGAGAAATCCTCGATCGCAAACCCCACGCTGTCGAACAGGGTCACCTGCCGGGCCGAGCTGCGCCCTTCGCGTTGGCCGACAATCACCTGCCAGAGTTCGATCACCGGGTGATCGGCGTCAAGCTGCTGGATCTCCCCCTCGATCCGAGTCTGAGGCGGGTATTCGACGAAAATATCGGAACGCAACAGGATGTCCTTGTGCAACTCGGTCTTGCCCGGGCAATCGCCGCCGATGGCGTTGATGTGGACACCCGCGCCAACCATGTTGTCGGTCAGGATCGTGGCATATTGCTTGTCGGCGGTGACGGTCGTGATGATCTGCGCCCCTTCGACCGCCTCCTGCCCGGAGGCGCATCTCACAATCTCGAATCCTCGCCCGGCCAGGTTTGCCGCGCATTTTTCGGTCGCGACCGGATCGACATCGTAGAGGCGCAGCTTGTTGATCCCGAGCAGCCCCTGAAACGCAAGCGCCTGGAATTCCGACTGCGCGCCATTGCCAATGATCGCCATCGTATCCGCAGCGGCCGGGGCAAGATGCCTGGCCGCCACGGCAGACATCGCCGCCGTCCGCAGCGCGGTGAGGATCGTCATTTCCGAAATCAGAACCGGATACCCGGAATCCACATCGGCCAGAACGCCGAAAGCCGTCACCGTTTGCAGACCTTCCTTGGTGTTCTTGGGATGTCCGTTGACATATTTGAACGCATATTCCTCGCCATCCGAAGTCGGCATCAGCTCGATCACGCCCACCGAGGAATGCGCCGCCAACCGCGGCGTCTTGTCGAACTTCTCCCAACGCGCGAAGTCCTCCTCGATATAGGCGGCAATCCCTGCGAGCATCTCCTCGACGCCGATATCCAACACGGTCTGCATCATGTCGTCCACGGACACGAAGGGGACGAGGTTGAGCGCAGGAACAGGCGAGGAATCGAATGACATTCAGAGAGCCTTTCGTGATGGCGGGTTGGGGATCGAGTGGGTTCGCAAAGAATAACGCAGCCAAATGAGTGCCGAAATGGCATATATTTGCAGAAATTCTTGCTATTTTGATAGATTTGACACATCAGATTGACGATTTGTCATTTGCGAGAACCCTTGTGACGGAAGCCAAACAAATTCTCGACGCGCTGGACCGCGAATTGGTGGCGCTCTTGCGCCGCGACGGGCGCGCGCCTCTCTCGAAGCTCGCCGAGATCCTCGGCGTCTCGCGGGGAACGGTTCAGAACCGGATCGACCGGATGATCGCGTCGGGCACGTTGCTGGGCTTCACGGTCCGGGTTCGTTCCGAAGCCGAAATCGACGCGATACGGGCCATCATGATGATCGAGGTTGCGGGCAAATCGACCACGGAAGTCACACGGCGTCTGCGTGGCATTCCCGAATTGCATCAATTGCACACGACCAATGGCAAATGGGATCTCGTGGCCGAGATCCAGGCGGCGTCGCTCAGCGATTTTGACCGGGTCCTGCGGGAAGTGCGGCAAACAGACGGGATCCTCAATAGCGAAACGAGCCTTCTGCTGAGCAGCGTTTGAGCTTTCCTGCCCAGAAAGGGCCGCAATGCGCCGGATGACATGTTACTATTTCACTTCTGAGCGCAATGCGTGCCCACTCAATTCCAATCTTGCGCCGTAATCTCTCCGCTTTATACCGGCACCCTAGGCTGAAATCCTTTGCGAACAGGCCTTCATAATGCCCTTGCCGACCGAAATTTCCACGACGCTTCTGCTGCCGCGCCCGGCCCGGTTCGACATGGGCAAGGTTCATGCCGCCCTGGAAGCCCGTATGAGCGCGAATTGCCCCCCGTTCGAACGGCTCGACTGGCACCAGACGCAACTGCTCTCCTCATCCAACCTGCATCTGCAACTGCGCACCCGGGATCTGCCCATTTCGGATGGACAGTTTGACAGTGCGCTTTCTTCCGAATTGGCCGGGATGATGCATGACGATCTCTCCGTTGCCATCGCCCGTCACCGCGCCTCGGTAACGCTGCGGGTCGGCACCGGGCCACGCCCGAAGCCGCGTGGGCAAACCTGCCCGCCCCCGTCGCATGCTGTCTACGAATGCATGCTGATCCTTGCCCATACCGCAGCCACGCAGGTGGCGCGGGATTGTCATCCGCTCGCGGTACATTGGGCACAGTCGGACCAACTTCTCAGCCCGGCCCGTTTTTCCGCGATGAGCAATATGCTGTTCCCGCTGCCGCTGTTCCTGCACCCGCGTCCGACTTGCCGCGAGGAGGCAGGCGAAGAGTGGATTTCGCTGGATGTCGAAGGTGCGCAGCATTTGCTCGACCGCCCCCTCGGCACGGATTACGCACCGGTTTCCCTGCCCTGGATGATGCAGCGCGTCTATGCCTTCGTTGCGCATCTGCGCGCCACGAGCCTGGCCGTGTCCGATGGGATGGAGTTCGCCACCGCCGAGGGCGAGCGCTTCCGGGTGCGCTTGGACGTGCATGGCGCCATACGGCTTCGGCTGGAAGAACTGCATGGCAAGCCGATTTCACTGCTCGAAATGGACACGCAACACTTCGCGGCCTGAGCCTGTCCCTGTCGGAGACCTCTACCCCTCAAGCACCGCGAGATCCTCGGTGTCGAGCTGTTTGCGCTCCAAAAGGATCGTATGGATCGAGAAAGCGACCGCATTACTTTCGGGCAAGCGCAAAAGGCATTGCCGCTCCGAACGGAAATAGGGCGCCTCCGGCCCGCCGGCAGGACGCGGATCGCTCTCCGGCCGCGGCTGGAACAAGCCGGGATCGTCGTAGAAGAATGCGTTTGAACGCGACAACGGCCGCCCGGGTTGGATCCCGTCCAGAAGCCGCTGAACTCGCCTGCCAAGCTCCGGGTCATAGACCTGCACGGGAATATGGATCCCCATCATCGGCCGGCCCAGCTTTTCGGCCAATGTCCAGCTTGCCGGGAAGCAGAGGATCGCGCCGGTCAACAGGTGCTCCCCCTCCCCTTCCGCTCGTTGCAGAATGCAGAAATCCTCCTGAACGAGCCGCCCCAGTGTCACCAACGGTGCGTTCCGGTCGAGCGCAACCACGCGGCCATCCGGACAGCGAATCCCCGCCCCATCCCGTTGGAATCCGGCGCGCGTTTCCAGGATCCCCAACACGAGGTCATACAATTCCTGCGCGGGCGCAAAGGCGTCCGGCAGCAACGCGTGAACCTTGTCGGCTTGGGCTTCCAACAGGCGCTCGCGCTCCGCCATCTGCGCGGGGTAGCTGTCGAGTTGCCACAACCAGTCGTCGAGCGAAACGGGAGCGATGCCCGGCAGGCTGCGCGCCCGTGGCAGCCGCCAGGGCCGGACGGCAAGGTGGCGATTGAGGATCGGTGCGGGGATCGTGGTCGAATTCATGCACAGACCCTGCGCTCTCTTTCGGGCGGGAAAAAGCGTGGCATGGTGCCGCCCTTTTGCGCGATGGCATTGGCCCGGGGCCCGTCCCGCTCGCGATATTCCGCGACACGGTCGCGGCCCGTAACCATTGCGTGACAGCGCCGACACAGTGCTTGGGAAGCGCGCGCCCGAGGGCCACTATTAGGGGATCCGCATCTGTCCCGAGAGTTTGCAATGGAACGATTTACCTTTGTCGGTGCGCAGGGCCACCCGCTCGCCGCCCGACTCGACCGCCCCGAGGGGGCGCACCTGGCCACGGCGGTCTTTGCCCATTGTTTCTCCTGCTCCAAGGATATCGCGGCGGCGCGACGTATTTCGCAGCGTTTGGCGATGATGGGCATCGCGGTGCTGCGCTTCGATTTCACCGGCCTTGGCCATTCGGAAGGGGAGTTCCAGAACACGACCTTCACGTCGAATGTCGGCGACATCGAAGCAGCGGCAGCGCATCTGGCGGAACTCGGCATGGCCCCGAGCCTGATGATCGGCCATTCGCTGGGTGGTGCGGCGATTCTGAAGGCCGCGGGCCGGATTGACAGCGTCAAGGCAGTGGCGACATTGGCTGCACCGTTCGACCCCGGTCATGTCACGCATAATTTTCGCGACGCGCTGCCAAGGATAGCGGCAGACGGCGCCGCCGAGGTCGATCTTGGCGGACGGCCTTTCCGCATTGGGCAGGATTTCGTGCTGGACGCGATCGAAACCGATCTGACCAGGGAAATCGCGTCGCTCCGCCGCGCCCTGCTCGTCATGCACGCGCCGCTGGACGACGTGGTTTCGATCGACAACGCTACCGCGATCTTCACGTCGGCACGGCATCCGAAGAGCTTTGTCACCCTGGATGATGCCGATCACCTTCTGAGCCGGGCGGAAGATGCCGAATATGCCGCCGAGGTCATCGCCGCCTGGGCCGGGCGCTATCTCGACCTGCGCGCCCCTGCCCCGCCGCCGGGCGCACCCGAGGGCGTCGTGCGCTCGTCGGAGGCCGATCCGGCGGGGTTCCTGCAGGACATCAACGCCGGCGCGCATCACTACATCCAGGCCGATGAACCGGCGGCCTATGGTGGCACGGACCGGGGCATGAGCCCATACGGGCTGCTCTCGGCCGCGTTGGCCAGTTGCACTTCGATGACGATCCGCATGTATGCGCGCCGCAAGGGGTGGCCGTTGGAGCATGTCTCGGTCGAGGTCACGCATGACAAGGTCCACGCTCAGGACAGCGACCTGACCGGCCCGAACCGGATCGACCGATTCGAGCGGCGGGTGCGTCTGGACGGGGCGCTCGATGCCGAGCAGCGGGCGCGCCTGATGGATATTGCCAACCGCTGCCCTGTGCACAAGACGCTTGAAGCGGGCGCGAAAGTGGTGACACGGGAGGTTCCGGCGAAATAGCGCCAAGTTGCTCCGGCGCCCCGGCTGGACAAGCGTCGCCGCGCGGGCCAAGGTCGCGCCGTGCGTCAGGAGAAGAATATGCCCCCCCGCAAGATCATCATCGACACCGACCCCGGACAGGACGACGCCGTCGCGATCCTGCTTGCGCTGGCTTCGCCGGAACTGGAGGTACTGGCAATCACCGCCGTCGCCGGAAACGTTCCGCTCGACAAGACGTCCCGCAACGCTCGCGTCATCTGCGAGCTTGCCGGCCGGCGCGACGTGCCCGTGCACGAGGGTTGCGACGCACCGTTGAAACGCAAGCTCGTCACCGCCGAGCATGTGCATGGCAAGACGGGGCTGGACGGCTACGACCTGCCCGACCCGAGCATACCGGTGGCGGACCTGCACGCGGTGGAGGCGATCATCCACCACGTCCGCCGCGAACCGCCAGGCACGGTCACGCTCTGTCCGCTCGGCCCGCTCACCAACGTGGCCACCGCGCTGGAGCGCGCACCGGATATCGCCGAGCGGCTGGCCGGGATCGTCCTGATGGGCGGGGCCTATTTCGAGGTCGGCAACGTCACGCCGGCGGCCGAGTTCAACATCTATGTCGATCCGGAAGCGGCCGAGATCGTGATGAAGAGCGGCATCGATATCACCATCCTGCCGCTCGATGTGACGCATAAAGCGCTCATCACAAACGAATGGCTGGCAAAGGTCGCCGCGCTGGACACGCCTGTTGCCCGCGTCGTCTCGGCCTGGCTGGATTTCTACGAGCGTTTCGACCTCGAGAAATATGGCGGCGCCGGTGGCCCGCTGCATGACCCTTGCGTCATTGCATGGCTGCTGAAACCGGAGCTGTTCAGCGGCAAACATATCAATGTCGAGATAGAGACCCATAGCGCGTTGACCCGCGGCATGACCGTCGCCGATTGGTGGGGCGTGACGGACCGCCCGCCCAACGCGACCTTCATTGGCGACGTCGACGCGAAGGGCTTTTTCGACCTGCTCCTGGAAAGGCTGGCGCGGCTGTGAGGATCGACATCCTTCCCTATGACCCCGCCTGGGCCGACATGGCGGCGAAGGAAACCGAGCGTTGGGAAAAGGCGCTCGGCACGGCCCTGCGGGAGGTACACCATATTGGTTCGACCGCGGTTCCGGGTCTGTCGGCCATGCCGGTCATCGACCTGATCCCGGTGATTGCGCCGACGATCGATCTCGATGCACTTCAAACGCTCGTCAATGCCATGGGCTATGAATGGCTTGGCGAACACGGCCTGCCACGTCGGCGCTACTGCCGCCGTTCCAGCCCGGCGAACGGGAAACACCTTGTGCAGGCCCATTGCTGGCCCGTGGGCGACAGCGCGATCCTGCGCCATCTGGCCTTTCGCGACGCGCTGCGGGCGGACCCGCTGCTGCGGGGGGCTTACGAGACGCGCAAACGGCATTGTGCATCGCTTCACCGCGACGATTCGGCGGCATATGCGGCGTGCAAGTCCGGTTGGATCAATACGGCGGAAGCCCGGGCCTTGAAGGCGCGTGCAGGAGAGGACGGATGAAGACCAAGCTTCACATGGCCCGGCCCGAGGACCTGCAGAAACTCCTCGCCATGGTCGCGGCGTTCCACGCCGAATTCGGAATCGTTCAGGATGACGACACCCGGCTCGCCGCCGTTCTGCCGCTGCTGGAAGGCTCGCCGCTCGGCGTTGTCTATATTCTCGGGCCGCGCAACGCGCCAGTCGGCTATGTTTCCATCAGTTTCGGCTGGTCGATCGCGCTAGGCGGGATCGACGGCTGTATCGATGAATTCTGGATACGTCCGGCCGTGCGCGGCAAGGGCATGGGCGGCGAGGCACTGTCGGCGCTGATCCGGGCGTTAAGCGATGCCGGCGTGCGGGCGCTGCATCTTGAAACGGACCGGCAGAGCCCGGTTGGCCGGCTCTATGAGCGCCTTGGCTTCGAGCGGCGGGAAAAATCCTGCCTGATGTCCGCTGATCTGACTCGGCCCTGATCGGGGCCGCAGCCGCTACCGGCAATAGGAGCCGCTGCGATAGCGGGCGGTGTCGACGTGGAAATGGTCCTGGTGGTAGCGGTCCGCATTCGGCCCGAGCACGGTGCCGAAGGGGCCGCAGGCGGAGCGGTGGATCTCACGCATGGTCTTGGACCATTTACGCGACCGCCAGTCCGAGGCAACGCTCAGCTCGGTGCCGTTGTTCAGCCGGATCGCAGAGATATCCACCGCATTTCCCTTGGCATGTTCCGACAGACGGCCGCCGGAGCGGTTGTTCCGGTTTCGGCAAGAATAATGAGCCGCGACCTTGAGCTCCTTCACACCGCCGCCCTTGCGCCCGATGGCCGGCTTGATGCCATTCTCGACCCAATTGTTGAGCGCCTTGGCCGTCTCACAGTCAATCGTCGCCGGTTGGCTGAGCGTCACGCCCGCGATCGAGGTAACGCGGACCGGGTTGGCAATGCCGCAGCCTCTGCCCGGGTTGCCGAAACTCGCCTTCACCGTTCCCTTGATCCCGTTCACGCCGCAGATGGAGCCCTTTCGGGAATATCCGCCGGCACGGTTGCGGAACAATTTGCCGAAAGCCGCCGGACGCGCCTTGGGATAGGTCGTCTCGGACCGGGAGGCCGTGTTTGCAGAGGCGGGAATGACGGAATAGCCCGCAAGGGGGTGGACCGGTCGCGCCGTCGGACGGGTGTCGGAATTGAAATGGATCCGGGTGACCATGCGGGTCACTTCCAGCTGGGAATCGGCGGCAACTTCTTGCTCATGGAACAGCCCGCCACGCGGACGCGGACGAATTTCGGCACCGGTATGGACCGGAACACCCGCTGGTGTGACGATGGAGAGCGGCGTTGCATCGGGCGCTTCGGCGGTCTTTTTCAGTGTCGCCGAATCGACGACAGCCATGGCAAGAACGGGCGCCTCGCCCGTCACGCGCGGCACAGGCCGCAAGCTGACCGAAGGCGCTTCGGCGGCCGAAATACTGGCTGAAAACAGCAGGGCAGCGCAAAAGCCAAGCCGCACCAAACTTCCAAGCCCACGGCCCGCGTTGCGCCGCTCGATTGTCATTCCTTCGCTCCCTTTCCGCGCCCGAAATCGGGCGCGTCGGTATCCTGCCCAGCCTCGATAATACCACGGCGGATGGCCCGTGTACGGGTGAAATAGTCGAAGAGTAGGTCGCCATCACCCTTGCGGATCGCCCGTTGTAGCGACATGAGTTCCTCGATGAAGCGCCCGAGGATCTCCATCGTGGCGTCCTTGTTGTTGAGGAACACGTCGCGCCACATGGTCGGATCGGAAGCCGCGATGCGGGTGAAGTCCCGGAAACCGGCGGCGGAATACTTGATCACCTCGCTATCGGTCACCCGGCGCAGGTCATCGGCGACGCCGACCATCGTATAGGCGATCAGGTGCGGCGCATGCGAGGTCACCATCAGAACGAGGTCATGGTGCTCCGGGTCCATCACCTCGACATTGGCGCCCAGGCCGACCCAGAACTGTTCAAGCCTGGAAAGCGCAGCCGGGTCGACATCGCCATCCGGCACGATCAGCGTATAGCGGTTCTGGAAAAGCTCGGCGAAGCCTGAGCGCGGGCCGGAATGCTCCGTGCCGGCCAGTGGGTGGGCCGGGATGAAATGCACGCCCTCGGGCATGTGCGGCGCGACCGCGTCGATCACCGCGCGCTTTACCGAACCGACATCGGTCACCGTGCAGCCCGGTTTCAGATGCGGTCCGATCTCCTCGGCCACGCGCCCCATCGCACCGACTGGAACGCAGAGCACCACCAGGTCGGCATCCTTGACCGCTTCGACAGCAGTCTCGGCAACGATGTCGCAAAGCCCGTCCTCGCGGGCAATCGCACGGGTTTCGGCAGAGCGCGCCGTTCCGGTAATCTCGCCCTGCAACCCTGCGCGACGCCCTGCATGGATCATCGAGGAGGCAATCAGGCCCAGGCCGATATAGGCGACGCGTTCGTAGATCCGGCTCATTTGCGGCCCTCCTGGTAAGTACGGATACCGTCGATCACCCGCTGGCAGCCGGCCTCGTCGCCCACGGTGATGCGCAGGCACTGCGGCAAGCCATAGCCCGCGACACGCCGCACGATCACGCCCTGCGACTTCAGGTGCAGATCCACCGCCTCCGCCTCAGATTGGTCGGCGAAGCGGGCCAGCACGAAATTAGCAAGGCTGGTATCGCAGGGGATGCCAAGCGCGGCCAACTGCTCCGACAGCCAGACCCGCATGCGCGCATTCTCCCTCGTGCAGCGGTTGGCCCAATCGCGGTCACGAACCGCGGCAATGGCGCCGGACATCTGGATTTCCGAGAGGTTGAAGGGCTGCCGTATACGGCTCAGCACCTCGATGATCTGCTTCGGCCCATAGCCCCAGCCAACCCGCAATCCGCCAAGCCCGTAGAGCTTGGAGAAGGTGCGCGTCATGAAGACGTTGTCGCGACTGTCGACGAGCGACACGCCACCGTCATACCCGTCGACGAACTCGGCATAGGCACCGTCCAGCACCAGGATCGCCCCCTCGGGCAGCCCGTCGGCAAGCCGCGACAACTCATTGCCGCCGATCATCGTACCCGTGGGGTTGTTCGGGTTGGCGATGAAGACGAGCTTCGTGCGCTCCGTGCAGGCTGCCAGAAGCGCATCCACATCCGTAACCCGCTCGCGCTCGGGGGCTTCCACCGGCGTCGCCCCAGCCGCAAGCCCGAGGATGCGATACATGGCAAAGCCGTGCTCGGTATAGAGCACCTCGTCGCCCGGTCCCGCATAGGCCTGACAGAGGAATTGCAGGATTTCGTCGGAGCCCACGCCACAGATGATCCGCTCCGGGTCCAGCCCATGCACCTCTCCGATCGCCGCACGCAGCGGCGCGTGGTCAGTGTTCGGGTAGCGATGCACCTCGGCGATGGCGGCGGCGATCGCTTCCTTCGCCTTCGGGCTCGGACCAAAGGGGTTCTCGTTTGCGCTCAACTTGAGAATGTCGCGCACGCCCTCAACATGGCTCTCCCCGCTCTGGTAAAGAGCGATGTCCATGATGCCGGGCTGGGGAGTGATCTGCGTCATAGGGGCCTCCGTTCCGGGCGGTTTTAGAGCAGTTCCGGCCCGAGAAAAATATGGAATTCGCCGCGACGATTGCCTCGGCCCAAAGAAAAACGGCCGCCCCGGTTTCCCGGAGCGGCCGCCTGATCGAAACGTTCGGAACTTAGTTCTGAGCGTAGTATTCGATGACGAGGTTCGGCTCCATCTGCACCGCGTAGGGCACATCGGCGAGGCCCGGCATGCGCACGAAAGTGGCGGTCATCTTGGAATGGTCGGCGTCGATGTAATCGGGCACATCGCGCTCGGCGAGGCCGACGGCCTCCAGCACGATGGCGAGTTGCTTGGAGCTGTCACGCACCTCGACGACATCGCCTTCCTTGACACGGTAGGAGGGGATGTTCACGCGCTTGCCGTTCACGAGCACATGGCCGTGGTTCACGAACTGGCGGGCGGCGAAAATGGTCGGCACGAACTTGGCGCGATAGACGACGGCGTCCAGGCGACGCTCCAGCAGGCCGATCAGGTTCTCACCGGTGTCGCCGCGCACACGCTCGGCTTCGGAATAGATACGGCGGAACTGCTTCTCGGTCAGGTCGCCATAGTAGCCCTTCAGCTTCTGCTTGGCGCGCAGCTGCAGACCGAAGTCGGACATCTTGCCCTTGCGGCGCTGGCCGTGCTGGCCCGGGCCGTACTCGCGGCGGTTGACGGGGGATTTGGGGCGGCCCCAAATGTTTTCGCCCATGCGGCGGTCGATCTTGTACTTGGCAGACGTGCGTTTGGTCACGGCTGATCTCCTTCGTTAGCGCGGCGCCCGTGAACGAAAAGCCTGGGGCACCTATGAAGGGCGTTGTCCTTTCCCTTGCGGGAGACAGGCATCCCCTTGCGGGGGCCACCAACACCAATGAATAGCCCGGCACGAATGCCGGGTTGGGGCTCTCTATTGCGGCTATGGCAGGGAGTCAAGCCGTGCGGGGCGCCTCGCCCCATCGCAATCTTTGCGACCGCGCCCGCTTTCCCGGTTGACGCCGCTGCCGTCAAACCATAGAGAACCATGACACTTCGGCGAGTTGGCGGAGTGGTGACGCAGCGGATTGCAAATCCGTGTACACCGGTTCGATTCCGGTACTCGCCTCCAATACTTTCAAAAATGTTCCGCGATTTTCGCGGCCGTGCGGTCGCTTTCATGCCCCCTTTTTAAGGTCGCTTGGAATCTGCACGACAGCGGCCGGGGCGCATTCGCAAGGCTCTCTCCGCTCTCCGACCCGGTATTTGGCAAGTTTGGTCAAAAACCTGGCAAGCTCGGTCAATACTGCGTCCCGGCGCGACTTCTATCCCTTGGCCAACAACCCGAGCCAAGGAGCAAGTCCCATGCAAACAAGTCCCATCCTCGTTATTGGCGCCACCGGCAAGACCGGCTCCCGCGTCGCCACCCGATTGGAGGCGCGTGGCCATCCGGTCCGACGCGGTTCGCGCAAATCCGCAACACCCTTCGATTGGGAAGCACCCGAAACCTGGGCCGCTGCGCTGGAGGGGGTCCGGTCGGCCTATGTCACCTACTTCCCAGATCTCGCCTTCCCCGGTGCTGTCGAAAAGCTGGAAGCTCTCTGCGAGGCCGCAAAGGCCGCGAGCGTCGAGCACCTCGTTCTGCTCTCCGGACGGGGGGAGCACCACGCCCGGCAGGGAGAGGAGGTTGTTCGCAAGTCGGGCATGGACTTCACCATTGTCCGCGCCGCCTGGTTCGCGCAAAACTTTTCCGAAGGATACCTGCGCGATCCGATCCTGGCAGGTGTGCTGCCAATGCCGGGTGGAAACGTCCGGGAGCCGATCATCGATATCGACGACATCGCCGATGTCGTGGTGACCGCGCTGACGGAAGAGGGCCACAGGGGTGAACTCTACGAAGTGACGGGGCCGCGGCTCCTGACCTTTGCCGACATGGCCACGGAACTGTCTGCTGCAATCGGCCGCCCTATCCAGCATGTCCCGATCTCGTTCGAAGACTTCCACGCCGAGATCGCGCAGGCGGGCGGTGGCTTCGTGGCCGACGTTTTCACCGCGATCGCGCGCGAGACGCTGGACGGACGCAATGCCAACCTTGCCGATGGCGTACAGCGTGCCCTTGGGCGCCCCCCGCGGGATTTTGCGGATTTCGCCAAGGCCACGGCCAGCACCGGCGCTTGGTCGGTTGCGGCCTGACTTGCGAGAACTTCGATCCTGAAAGGACATTGCATGACCCTCACCAGATTTGAGAAGATCGCCCTCGGTATTGCCGGTGTCACGGCACTTGGCATCGGCGCATTCATACTGCTCGCGCCGCAGGCCTTCTACGCCAGCTACGGCATCACTCTTGGTAACGACCCCAACCTTCGAAGCGAATTGCGCGCCCCGGCCGCCAGCCTCGCGGCCTTTGGCGTCCTCATGCTGGCCGGCATAATGCGCGAAAAGCTGAGCCAGGTCTCTATCGTGGCGGCACTGACCGTGTTTCTCGCCTTCCCGGCCGGGCGGCTCGTCGGCGTCATTGCCGACGGTGTGCCCTCGGGCAGCGTTATGGGCGCCCTCGTCATCGAACTGGCGATCGCGGGACTGTGCCTGCTCGCCTTCCGCCGTCGGCTCACGCCTCTCGACAGAGACGGCCGCCACGTCACAGCCGTCTGACGTCTGGTCCCTGCCTTGGAAGGCTGCAATCGTCGTCGCTCAACAGCGGCGGCGGGGGCGTGGCCAAACGCACCAGTCAGGCCGAATTTGAGCGCGCGGAGCGGGCCGTTACCGCCAGAAACGCATCGGCTCGGGGACGGTTGGCAAACTGGCCAATCCAGACCGAGCCGAGCACGATCACGGCGCCGGCGGCCTGCATTGGGCTCAACGCCTGTCCGAGCCAGAGCCAGCCGAGGACCACGGCGGTGACCGGGCTCATCATGCCAAGCATGGAAACGGCCCCCGGCTCGATCCGCGCAACACCGCGGAACCAGAGCCAATAGGTCAGCGCCGCGCCGATCAGGCCGAGCCATATCAGCCCGGCGATATTCGTTATGGTGAGCGCGGGCAGCGGCGGTTCGAACAGCAGGGCGAAGGGCAACAGGATCACCCCGCCCGCGGTGAGCTGCCAGGCCGTGAATGTCAGCGCGTGCACGGGCGGCTGCCACTTCCGGCTGAAAACGGTGCCCACGGCCATGGATGCGGCCCCGCCGATCCCTGCGGCAACGCCAATAGGGTCGAGCGCTGCGTCAGGCCCGAGCAGCAGCAGGGCAACGCCGGTGACGCCAGTCATGGCCGCCAGGACCGCCAGAGCGCGGATGGGCGTTCCTAGGATACCGCGCGCTATCCCGATCACGATCAGCGCCTGCAGCGAACCAAGCGTTGCTGCGACGCCGCCAGGAAGCCGGTAGGCCGCGACGAAGAGCAGCGTCCAGAAGATGGCGAAATTCAGCGCCCCGAGCACGAAAACGCGGCCCAGCAATTCCCGAGGCGGCAGGCTGCGCGTAACGACGAGCAACAGCAGCCCCGCCGGCAATGCGCGCAGAACGGCAAGGGTGACGGGATAGCCCGTTGGAAGCGCTTCGGTGGTGACAAGATAGGTACTGCCCCAGATGGTGGGCGCCATCGCGGTAATGAGAATGTCGGTCGGGCGGGTCATGATGTCATGTCCTGTTCTTCTTGCAACCGGCGCTCACCAGAGGGCGCGCGGGACAATGAGTGGCCGTTCCGGCCCGGGTTCGAGGCCGATATCGCGCATCTGCTGTGGCGAGAGATCGCGTGGCACGCCGCGCGGGCGACGCCGGTGACGGATTTCGGTCAGTCTGCGGAACTGGAAGAGCATTGGAAAGGCTTTCATGTTTGTGGAAGGTGCCGATGGCGTGTTTGCTGGGCATCAGGCGACCTGACGGGCAGGCGTGGCCACCGCGAGACGGGCGGCAAGCTGCGCGACATGGGCGCCCTGGAAACGCGCGCCGGCGAGATCGGTCTCTGTCGGCTGCAAGGCACCGTCGGCCCCCGCAATGGTGCCGGCGCCATAGGGCGCGCCGCCGATGATGCCATCGCGGCAAGTCTGGCCGGCAAAGCTATAGGGCAGTCCGGCGATCAGCATGCCGAAGTGCTGGAGCGGGATCTGGGTCGACAACAGCGTCGCCTCGTGGCCGCCATGCTGCGAGCCGGTGGAAGCGAACACGGCGGCCACTTTGCCCACCAGCGCATTCTGCGCCCAGAGCGCGCCGGCCTGATCCAGAAACTGCTTCATCTGCCCGGCCATCATGCCGAAGCGGGTGGGCGTGCCAAAAATGATTGCATCGTACTCTGCCAGATCGGCAGGCGCGGCCTCGGGGGTGTCGTCATCGAGATATCCGGCGCTCTGCCGCACGGCGTCCGGCACGGTTTCGGGCACACGGCGCAGATCGACATGGGTGCCGGGAACGCTGCGCGCGCCCTCGGCCTCGGCCTGCGCGAGCGCGCGGACGTGGCCGTAGCTGGAATAGTAGAGAACGAGAATACGGGGCATGGGATCTTCTCCGGTTCGGGTTGCGATGCCGGGAAGATGCGCGATGCGACGGTCCGGAATAACCGGCCCGCGCGCAAATCATTCTTTACGTGTGGTTATGAATGCTCGGTACGGAGCGCGGCCCGCAGGTGGTCGAGAAAGGCCGAAACCTTTGCGTCCATGTCAAGCCGCGAGGCGGTCACGGCGAAGATCTCCGGTGCGGGCAGTTCGTGATCGGGCAGAACACGCACCAACTCTCCCCGCCCCTCGGGGCCGTCAGAGACGAAATCCGGCAAAGTCCCGATCCCCTGCCCCGCAATCAGCAGGTCCCGCAGCACAAGGCTGTTGCCGACTCGCACGAGCGGGTCGAGGGAGACGGTCTGCCCCCCGTCCGGCCCCGTCAGCGCCCACTCGGTGAGGTGCCCGGCCAGCAGGAAGCCGACGATGCAATGTTCCGGCAGATGGTCTGGCCGCTGCGGCGTGCCCGCGCGCAGCAGGTAGTCCGGCGACGCAAAGACCCGCTGACGCACGGTCCCGATCCGCCGCGCCACCAGCGAGGAATCCGGCATTGCCGGCCGGACCCGGATGGAGACATCGAAGCCACCTTCGACCATGTCCACCACGCGGTCGTCCATCGACAGCCTCAGGCGGAGGTCGGGATAGGCCTCCAGGAAAGCCGGCAGGACAGGCGCGATCACCATCTGCCCGAAAGAACTGGAGGCATTGACCCTCAGGTGACCCCGGACCCTCCCCGCGCCCTCGCGGATATGGTCCTCCACCCGACCCACTGCATCGAGGATCCCGATCGCCTCCTCGTAATAGAGCCGCCCGGCATCGGTGAGCGACATGGCGCGCGTCGTGCGGGTGAGCAGCGTGCAACCGAGGCTCTCTTCCAGCAGCTTGACCTCGCGCGAGAGCAGCGCCGACGAAACGCCGAGATCCTCCGCCGCGCGGGCAAAGCTGTCGCGCTCCACGATCCGGCAATAGGCGTTCATGACCGAAAGCTTGTCCATGGCCGCATTTTCGGTGGCACGGCGGGCGGTGTCGATGCTTTTCCCGGCCACGCCCGGCAATTTACCGCTTCGGCAAAATTTCAGGATCGGGAAAGAGAGCGTCCGTTCCGGTAGCCGGCCGGAGTCGCGCCGGTCCAGCGCTTGAAGGCACGGTTGAACGCGCTCTGTTCGGAGAACCCGGTCAGGTAGGCGATCTCGGCAATGGAATATTGCTGATCGTGCAGCAGGCCCTGGGCGAGATCCCGGCGGGTATCGTCGGTCAGCAGTTTGAAACTCAGACCCTCCTCCGCAAGGCGCCGGTGCAGCGACCGCGCGCTCAATCCCAACCGGCCCGCGACCTCCTCCATCCTTGGGAGCCCCTCGCTCAGGGCATCGGCGATGACGTCCCGCGCGCGCTCGGCGACGGACTGACGATCGGTGACCTCCGAGAGCTCCTGCTCCAGATGTTGCTCCAGAAAACGCGCAATCCCCCCGTCGCCCAGCCGGTTGGCGCTTGCCATGGCGTCCCGCGCGATCAGGAGCGCATCCCGGTCCGAGCCGAAGACCACCGGGCATCCGAAATAGACCTCGTGCGGCGCGGTGCTCCTTGGCGCCGCATGCCGAACATGCACTTCAAGCGGGAAAAAGGACCCGGTAGCCGACACCTCGCGCGCAATTGCCGTCGCGCTCGCCAGCGTTGCTTCATTGGAAAGCCGCAGGCCAAGCCGGCGCGGTCCGGCACGGTGCAGGTGAAACCAGGTGTTCTCACCCTCTGGCTCCAGCGAGTATTCGACAACGCTGGTCCAGAGCCGGGCGTAGCGCGTGATCCGCCTGTAGGAACCGTCAAGCGTGGTCGCCGTCTTGAAGGCCAACCCAAGCGCCCCGTAGTCGTCGAGCCGCATCGACGCTCCGGTACGCAGCGGCAGGTCGGTGACGTCAATCTCGGCGGCAATACGCTCCAGCAGAGCGTAGTACTCCGTATCTTCGATCATGACCTTCGGATCGGCGGCACCTGCAGGATCCAGACCGACCGATCGCAGCAACCCCGCCTGATCGACATCGGCCCCGGCCGCTGCAACCATCTTGTGCAGGAAGAGTGAGGTAACGGTTCCCATGAAGATGCATTATTACAGAAGTGCAGGTAGCTGTCATAGCCCGGGCTCGACGGGGCCGCACCTCAGCCTCTACCCCCTCCCGTGGTACCCGTGACAGTTCACGCCACGAGAGCGAAACCCGCCTCGCTGTCTTCGACAAAGGCAGCGTGCAGGCTCCGGATGGCGGCCGACCTGTCCGCACGGTCTAGGATGAACTGGTTGTCCACGTTCCGCGGGCCCTGACACGCGCCACGCGGTTCCAGTCCGGCGGCGCCAAGCGCCTGCATGCCGCGGGCAAGTGTCTGCAACCCGCTGAGGTCGCGCCCTATGACCGAGACGAGGGCCAGCTTGTGCGCCGAAATCCGCGCTTGCGGGTAAAGCGCCGAGAGGTCGCTCTCGACCCGCCGCATGGATTTGAGCGAGGCATCGACGTAATGCGTGATCGTGTTCGCATTCGAGACCTTAGAGACGATCCGCACATTATGCCGCGTCAGGGCGTCGAGAATGGCCGCGTCATAGCCTTTCACGCCCACCATGTCCTGTTCGAACAACTCCAGCGCGATGATGTCGAGCCCGGTGACGATCTCGACTGTCGGCTTTTCGGCCGGCTGCTCGTCGATGATCGTGCCCGGGTCCTCGGGCTCAAAGGCATTGGCAACCCGCAACGGCACACCGGCCTGGCGAAGGGTTTTCGCGGCCGAGGGGTGGATCGCCTCCATTCCGAGATTCGCCATCTGGTCGGCCACGTCGTAATTCGTGTGCCCGAGCTTGCGCACATTCTCCGCCCCGACCAGCTTGGGATCGGCTGACGAGAGGTGGAACTCCTTGTGAATGATCGCCTCGCTCGCGCCGGTCAGCGCGGCAAGCCGGGAGAAGGTCACCTCGGAATAGCCACGGTCGAATTCCCGCATCAAGCCTTCGCTGCATTGCGCATAACCGGTGACGATGGGCATCTCGCGTGACGGGTCCACCCCGTCCATCGCCCGACCGATGCGTTGCTCCAGCGTCAGTTCGGAATCGTCGCGCCAGCCGGACAGGTCCAGCAGCCGGGCATTCACCCCGGCGCGCTGCAACATCAGCGTGGATACCAGCGCCGAATGCGCCTCGCCAAGGCCCGAAAGCAATTCGCGCACCTGCAACAGATGCGTGTTCAAACGGAAATGGCCGAATGAGCAAAGCCGTTGCAGGTCGATCAGGCAGTTGCGGGCGCCTTCGATGCGCTCCTGAACGAAGGCCGTGGCGCGTTCGACATCGCCGGGATTGTCCAGCACAGCCTCATGCGCGGCGATCATCGCCTCGGCGGTCCGGCTCAGGGCATCGTGCCAGCCATGCTCGTCGTCGGCATTGGCGTAATGGGCATAGACGCCGGCCTCGCCGGTCTTCTTGTGCTCCAGCAGCAGGTTGGTGATGCCGGAAAACGCCGAGACCACGAAAACGCGACCGTAGCGGGCACTGCCATTCTCCATGAAGAGCGTGTCGCGCAACCTATCGAGGCGGGACATGGATGTCCCACCGATTTTCTCCACCGTATGTGTCATCTGTCAGGCCTCGATCTCTTCCGGTGCGGCATAGGAGCCGTCTTCGCGGTGCACTTCCGTCCCCGTGACGGGCGGGTTGAAACAGCAGGCCATGACCAGCTCATCCTCCGCACGCAGGATATGACGGTCATGCTTGTCGAGCGCGTACATGACGCCGGGCCGGATGTAATGCGTCTCGCCCGTGGCCAGATCGGTGATCGAACCGGTCCCTTGCATGCAATAGACGCTCTCGAAATGGTTCTTGTACTCGAACGTGTGCTCCGAGCCGGCTTCGAGAAATGTGACGTGGAACGAGAACCCCATCTTGTCGTCGGCCAGCAGCATGCGCACGCTGGTCCAACGCGCGTCAGAGGTGACGCGTTCGCGCTCGTTCTCGACGATATGTTTGAAATCCCTGACGATCATGCCTGTTACTCCGCTGCGATGCTCTGTTGCCCGATCACGTCGCGCGCCGCATCGACAAGGATGTTCAGCCCCTTGCGCAGGGTCGCGTCGGGTGTCGTGAGCGGCGCGAGGATCTTGACGACCTCGTCATTCGGCCCGGAGGTCTCGACGATCAAACCCTTCTGGAAGGCGCGGGCACAGATCTCTCCGGCCAGCATTCCGGAGCCAACATCAACGCCGCGCATCATGCCGCGCCCCTTGAGCCGCGCGCCGGGGATCATCCCGGCGATGATCTCCAGCCCATCCGCGACGAGCGCCGCCCGACGGTCGATATCGGCGCGGAACGTCTCGTCGGACCAGAACTTCTCGATCGCCACCCGCGCGGTCACGAAGGCATGGGTATTGCCGCGGAAGGTGCCGTTATGCTCCGCCGGCCCCATCACGTCATGCTCGGGCCGCACCAGCACCAGCCCCATCGGCAGGCCGAAGCCCGAGATCGACTTGGCCATCGTCACGATATCCGGCGTGAACTCCATACCGTCGAAGGAAAAGAAGGACCCTGTACGCCCGCAGCCGGCCTGGATGTCGTCCACGATCAGCAGAATTCCATTGGACCGCGCCAGTTCCGCCACCCGGCGCAACCATTCGGGCCGCGCGGCGTTCAGACCGCCCTCGCCCTGCACCGTCTCCAGAAGGATCGCGGCCGGCATGTCCAGCCCGGAAGAATTGTCCTCCAGCATGGCTTCGAGCAGATCCGCGGTGTCGAACCCATCGCCCATGTATCCGTCGAAGGGCATGCGCGTGACGCCGTGCAGCGTCGTGCCTGCCCCGCCGCGATGATAACCGTTGCCGGTGGCCGCAAGCGCCCCCTGGGTCACGCCATGGAAGCCGTTGGTGAAGGCAACGATATTGCTGCGCCCGGTCGCCTTCCGCGCGATCTTCATCGCGGCCTCGACAGCATTGGCGCCGGTTGGGCCGGTGAACATCACCTTGTGATCCATACCGCGCGGCGCGAGGATGTTGGTACAGAAGGCATCAAGGAAGGCGGCCTTGGCATCGGTGTGCATGTCAAGCCCATGCGCCACGCCGTCGACCTGTAAATGGTCGATCAGCGCGGCCTTCATGTCGGGATCGTTATGCCCGTAATTCAGCGAGGAACAACCGGCGAGGAAGTCGACATAGCTGCGTCCACTGGCATCGGTCATCTCCGAGCCGCGCGCGCTGGTGAAGACCGTGTCGAAGCCTCTGCAATAGCTTCTGGCCTCGGACTCGCGGCGTTTGAACACAGATATTTTGGAAGGTTTCGTAGACATACGACCTCTTTCGAATTCAGGAATGGGTATGGTGATAACCGGAAAACGCCACATCAGGCGGCGTCGGCCACCTCGCGTGCGAGCGAGATGGTAACCATGTTCTCGGTCTTGTGGCGGTTTTGGAAGTGCAACGCCTGCGTGTAATACGGCTGCACGTCGAGCGAGGCTCCTTGCAGACGTCCGAACTTGCGAAACAGCGCCCAGGAGGCCTCGTTGTCGCTGGTGATGGTCGTCTGCAAACGGCGAACGTCCTCACAGGCATCACGCGTCAGGATGCTTTGCAGCATCAAAGCTCCGAGCCCGGAGCCGCGCATCTGCTCATCCACGGCGACCTGCCAGACGAAGAGCGTCTCGGGATCATTCGGCATGACATAGGCCGACACCCAGCCCACGACATCGCCATGGACTTCGGCAAGCACGCATGTATCGGCGAAATGATCGCACTGGATGAGATTGCAATACATCGAGTTCTCGTCGAGCGGCCGACAGTTGCGCACGAGTTTCCAGATCGCGGCGCCGTCGGCAGCCCGCGGCTTGCGCAAGACAGGCAAAACGGGACGGACGATATCGCGGGCAGTATGCATGGTCGGGGCCTCCATTTACTTTGACACTCGAAGTAATATAATTACGGGATAATTTCAACCCGCCGAACAGAACTTCTTCCAGCAAAGGGAATTTGCCCCATATTCCAAATTATTTCGAAGCTAGACCAAGGCATTTTTTGCTTTGATCATCGAATAACACACAGGATTGCCCCACCAAGCCGTCCAAAATATACTTAGCCACCCTTAGGAACCTGATTCACGATGGATCGTCTTGACAGCAGCCTGATCGCCCTTCGCCGTATCTTGCGGGCTACGGAACTTTTTGGACGGGAACTCAAACAGGTCGCCGGAATAACGCCAGTGCAGTTCCGCGCGCTTCAGATCATTGCCGAAACCGGCCAGACGACCGCCAAGGAGATTTCCCGACGCATGCGCGTGTCGCAGGCCACGGTCACCTCGCTCGTGGACAAGCTGGTGCGTGATGGCATGGCGCTGCGCGAGAAATCAGCGCTCGACCGGCGTCGGACAGATATCAACATCACGCAAAAGGGACGCCAGACCCTCGGCGAAGCGCCGGATCCTCTCCAGCAGCGGTTTGTTCGAAAGTTCTCTGAACTTCAGGACTGGGAACAGGCCATGATTGTGGCCAACCTCGAACGAGTGGCAGCCATGCTCGATGCCGACGACATCGACGCCTCCCCTGTTCTCCACAGCGGCGAGATCAAGCTTACGGCGGACCCGTGAACCGAACGCGCCACGTGGTCAAGCGTTTGATCCCACTGTTTGATGGTGCGATCCATTCATTGCAATGGAAGGAAGCACTAAGGGACAGATTCGCCACGGCAGCGCCACGAGCACGCACGCCGTCAGAGCTGCAACGCAGCGATCGCAGGCTTAGGCCGCGGAACTGAGCCGGGAGCTTGCCATTAACTCCAGGACTGTCGCGAAGTGACGGAAGCGCAAGACCGGTCCGAAGGAACCGCGCTCGTCCGTATTCAGCAATGCCGAGGTGCAGACCGCTGAGGGCAACCTCTATCCCCTGGCTGCCATCGACCGAACCAGCAAGTTCGCGGTCATCCAATTTGTCGACAAGGCCGACCGGCGACCCGCATGGTTACCTGCTGCATTTCGGCCCGAAACACTGCGCCGCTCTGGACAATCCCCTGCGCCACCGCGATTTTCGTCCTGGTTCGGCGTCTTCAAGCGCCAGCCATCAACCTGTGCGCCTCATCCAGCAGTCGGGAGCAATTGACATGACCGGTATCAAGTTCAAGCGCGTGGAGGGAAACACCGATCTGCCCCTGCCCGGTTACGCAACCTCCGGCGCCGCCGGTATGGATCTGCGCGCGTTTCTTCCCGAGGGAGCCGTGACACTGACACGCGGGCAATTCCAGATGTTCTCGACCGGGTTTCACGTCGAATTGCCTCCCGGCACCGAGATGCAAGTGCGACCGCGTTCCGGACTGGCGCTGAAACACGGGATCATCCTGCCCAACAGCCCGGGAACAATCGACGAAGATTACCGCGGCGTTGTCATGTGCGGGCTCTACAATCTTGGGCAGGCGGATTTCACAATCAGCCATGGCGACCGAATTGCCCAGGCAGTGATCGCACATGTTCATCGGTACCCGACCGTCGAAGTTGCCGAGTTAAGTGATTCAGAGCGCGGCGCGGGCGGGTTCGGATCGACCGGAATCAAATAGACTACGAACTGACGGAACAAGGTATACGCCTGTCCGATTTCGTGGCCTGCCGATCGGCGCTGCAGCCAACCGTCAACCGCTTTTCTTGGCGCGATCGTGGAGTTGCGTCTCCCATCGACAGAGGTTGATTCTGTTCAGCGGCGCGCGCGTCAAGGATCCTGCGGATCGTGCCTCCGGCGAGATATTTTTCTGAAAGAGGAAAATACCGACGGTTATAGCTTCTTCTTTCTGCAAATATCCTGGGGGACGCGCTCGCGAGAGTGCGGGGGGGCAAAGCCCCCTCCGATGTCAGCAACAAGCATTTTCCCGCCATCACCGGTTGAGTAGTCAGGCAATCTCGGCAGAAATGCGTTCCGCGAGCCTGCGCGCAACATCTTCTTTGCCAAGACGGGGCCATTGCTCCGCTCCCTGGTCGGAAATGAGGGTCACCTCGTTCTCACTGCCGCCCATGATGCCCGTTGCTTCCGAGACATCATTTGCAACGATCCAGTCACAGCCCTTGCGGGCACGTTTGGCGGTGGCATTCGCCACGACGTCATTGGTTTCGGCAGCAAAACCCACCACGAGCGACGGCCGTCCCTTTGCCAGTTGCGAAACGCTGGCCAGAATGTCTGGATTCTCCGCGAATTCCAGCGCCGGTGCCTGCCCCGAGCCGTCTTTCTTCATCTTTTGACCGGCCGCGTTGCTGACCCGCCAATCGGCCACCGCCGCGGCGAAAACCGCCGCATCCGCCGGCAGCGCGTTCATCACCGCATCCCGCATCTGGCGCGCCGTCTCAACAGACAGCACATCCACGCCGAAAGGCGGCGGAACGCTGGCTGGACCGGTCACAAAGGTGACCCGGGCGCCAAGCGCAACCAAGGCGGCGGCAATGGCGGTTCCCTGCGCGCCGCTGGAGCGGTTGGCGATATAGCGGACCGGGTCGATCGGCTCATGGGTGGGGCCGGAGGTCACAACCACATGCTTCCCCTTGAGCGGTCCATCGGACAGGGCTTGTTCAACGGCAGCGACGATCTCCGGCACTTCGGCCATCCGGCCAAATCCGTATTCTCCACAGGCCATCGGCCCTTCATTCGGCCCGACGGTCAGGATTCCATCGCCCCTGAGGGTCGCGAGATTTCGCCGCGTTGCCGGATGTTCCCACATGCGTACATTCATTGCCGGCGCAATCAGGACCCGTTTGTCCGTGGCCATGAGCAGCGTCGAAGCAAGGTCATTGGCATGACCACCCGCCATCTTGGCCATCAGATCCGCGGTTGCCGGCGCCAAGACAACGAGGTCAGCCGCGCGGCTCAGTTCGATATGGCCCATCTCAGCCTCGTCGGTCAGGTCGAACAGATCACGATAGACCTTCCGGCCCGCCAGCGCCGAGGTGGAGAGAGGGGTTACAAACTGCTCAGCCGCCGGCGTGAGGACAGGGGCAACAGAATAGCCCCGATCCTGAAGGCGCCGGATCAGATCCAGAGACTTGAAAGCGGCAATTCCGCCGCCAATGACCAGTAGAATGCGCTTGCCGGTTTTCATGCCCGCCTTCCCGAAGCTGTATCTCCCTCCGGTCTAGGCAGTCGCCGGAAGCAAGGCAACCCGCTGCTGCCCGACGGGGCACAGCCCCGCGCGCCGAAGGTGCGCCCTGCCCCAATGGCCGGAGACGCCGCAGGCGCCGAGGACCGAGGGGAAGCCTCGCTCCCATGGCCGAACCTTGTCGGCAGCCTCGATGGCATATTCGCGCAACCTGGGATCCTGCCTCGCGACAATAACAATAGGGTATAGGCCGCTCTCTCGGGCATCGGCTGAAAAGTCCGGTCGAGCAGCCGGCGCAAGGCGAAACGCCCCCAGACAGCTCCCGAAATTCCTACCCGAGCAGCCTTCTGGCGATGACCTGTGCCTGGATCTCGGCCGCACCCTCGAAGATGTTAAGGATCCGCGCGTCGCAGAGCACGCGGCTGATCGCATATTCCAGCGCAAAGCCGTTGCCGCCATGGATCTGCAAGCCATTGTCCGCCGCGGCCCAGGCCACGCGGGCACCGAGCAGCTTGGCCATGCCGGCTTCCAGGTCACAACGCTGGTCGTGATCCTTTTCCCAAGCCGAGAAATAGGTGAGCTGACGCGCCACCATGATCTCCACCGCCATCATGGCGAGCTTGCCGGAGACGCGCGGGAATTCGATCAGCGCCTTGCCGAACTGCTTGCGGTCCTGCGCGTATTTCATGGCGATATCGAGCGCCGATTGCGCCACGCCGATAGCCCGTGCCGCGGTCTGGATCCGCGCGGCCTCGAAGGTCTTCATCAGCTGCTTGAAGCCTTGCCCCTCGACGCCACCGAGCAGGTTCTCGCCCTTGACGTGGAAATTGTCGAAGCCGAGCTCGTATTCCTTCATGCCACGATAGCCGAGCACCTCGATCTCGCCGCCGGTCATGCCCTCGGTCGGGAACGGGTCCTCCTCCGAGCCGGGAATTTTCTCGGCGAGAAACATCGACAGCCCCCTGTGATCCGTGGTCTCCGGATCGGTCCGCGCGAGCAGTGTCATCACATGGGTACGCGCGGCATGGGTGATCCATGTCTTGTTGCCCGTCACCTTGTAATCGCCATTTTCGTCCTTCACCGCACGGGTGCGCAGCGCGCCGAGATCGGAGCCGGTATTCGGCTCGGTGAAAACCGCCGTGGGCAGAATCTCCGCGCTTGAAAGTTTCGGAAGCCAGTATTCCTTCTGCGCGTCCGTTCCGCCGGCGAGGATAAGTTCGGCAGCGATCTCGGAGCGCGTGCCCAGCGAACCGACACCGATATAGCCGCGCGAGAGCTCCTCGGAGACAACGACCATCGAGGCCTTGCTGAGGCCGAAGCCGCCATATTCCTCCGGGATGGTCAGGCCGAACACGCCCATCTCGGCCAGTTCCTCGATGATCTCCATCGGGATCAGCTCGTCCTTCAGGTGCCACTCATGCGCGTTCGGCTCCACGCGCTCCACCGCGTAGCGACGGAACTGTTCGCGGATCATTTCAAGCTCGTCTTCGAGCCCGGTCGCACCGACGGTAATGTTGGCCGATTGCTCTTGCATCAGCTCGACAAGCCGCGTGCGGGCCCGCTGTGAATTGCCGTTCTGACAGAGCAACGCAATCTCGGTCGTGTGCAGCCGCTGAAGGTCTTCCAGCTCATCGAGCCCCATGTCGCGAACGCGCACTATCTCGCCCTGCGACATCGGGATGCCACCCTGGATCTGAAGCAGGTACTCACCAAAGGCGATCTGGTGGATCAGTTGTTCGATCTCGCCGAACTTGCCCTCGCCCTGCAGACGCTCGGCCCAGACCTGCATCTGCGTGAGCGACTGTGCATAGGTCGCCAGCCACGCCAAGGCGTGGGCCGCTGTCTGGTGCTGTTCCAAAAGCGCGCCCGACACACGTCCGCCGCTGTCCACGCGGGACTTCACCGCGGTGGTGGCGGCGTCCACCAACTCGTCGACCGGGGCAATCGCCGCTTTCGTCAGCTCTAGCAGATTGTCGAGAATGGGGCGCTCGACCGTGTTCGGGGGCAGGTCCTGTCCATCATGCGGCATGGCTCGAATCCTTCGGTTTCCGGTTTCGGACGGTCATAATCCTTTCGCGGGTGCAGCGCAACATAATTTCAATTTGACATAACGTTTATTCGCAATATGTCCCGAGCAATTTGCAGATGCAGCGACTGCTGCGATGGAGTAAGCGCGGGGAATGGATCTCTCATTGTTCATGGGCGGGCTGCCGCCGCTGCTTTTCGCCATCGCCTGCGGCGTGGCGCTCGTGGCCGCCTTCGTGAAAGGCGCCACCGGATTCGCAATGCCCATGATCATGGTCTCCGGCATGGCCGCGTTCCTGTCGCCGGAAATGGCACTGGCCGGACTTATCCTGCCAACGGTCATCACCAACGGCTTCCAAGCCTTTCGGGATGGCGTGGGCGCGGCGCTATCCACGATCAAGCGCTATCGGTACTATCTCGGCGTTGGCGCCGTTTTCCTGATCGCCTCGGCGCAACTGGTGCGCAGCATCGATGAACGGTTCCTCTTCGGAATGATCGGCTTTCCGATTGTCGCCTTCGGCTTGCTGCAATTGGCCGGAATCCGCCCGAGGATTAGCGATGAAAGCCGCATTCCCGCCGAGATCGGCTTGGGAGCATTGTCTGGCATCGTCGGCGGTGTATCCGGTGTATGGGGTCCGCCCCTCGTGCTCTACCTGACAGCCACCGCCACCCCGAAAGGGGACCAGATGCGTGCATTGGGCGTCGCATTCGGGCTCGGCGCAATTCTTCTCTTCATCACCCATCTGCAAACCGGCGTGCTCAACGCCCGCACCCTACCCTTCTCCGCCGCGATGGTACTGCCCGCATTGCTCGGCATGCGGTTCGGCCAAAAGATACAGGATCGCCTGGACCAGGAAAGCTTCCGAAAGGTTACCCTGCTGGTGCTGATCGTGGCGGGACTGAACCTGATCCGGCGGGCAATCTTCTAAGGCACTTGCGAAGGGATCAGGGCTCAAAGAAGCCAAGCTTTGCAGTTGCATCGTCCCGCGCGCTTTCGCGCGGGGACGATCCCGCGGATCGTGCTTCCGACGGAAATATCTCCTGACAGAGGAAACCTGCGAGGATATCGGCTTCCTCTTTCCCAAAATATCCTGGGGGGAGCGCTCCACAGAGCGCGGGGGGCAAAGCCCCCTTTTCCACATTGACAGAAAGCTCAAGGCCGCATGGGCTCGGTGTTTTGGATCGCGACCGCTTTCAGACAGCCCCGCCCGCGCCGATATCGCTTCGGGCGAAAGCGACCGACTTAACGATCGCATGACATTCCCGTCCGGGTTCCAGGCCCAACGCCAACGCAGAACGTTTCGTTATGCGTGCCAGAAGCCGGTCGGTTCCGGACTCGAGTTGGACCATCATCCCCGCGCCGTCTCCCGGCCTGAGGGCAAGAACGCGGGCCGGGAGGATATTGAGCGCAGAGATCCCCTTTGGCGGCTCCAGTGCCAGGATCACCTCATGCGCCGGAATTCGCACCCGCAACCGCGTTCCCGGCGGCGCGGCCACGCCCAGCAGAAGGAGCGTGCCGGCGGATGTGGCCAGGGTGGTCAGCCCGTCTTCGTGATGTTGCTCAACGCGCACTGCCAGCAAAGCGCCCGCTTCCTGTGGCCCAAGCGCGGGCACCGTCGCAGGATCGGAGAGAACCTGCGAGGCCGAGCCAGAGCGCAGGACCTGCCCCTCACGCAGGACGACGACATGCGTGGCAAGCCGCGCCACTTCTGCCATGGAATGGCTGACATAAAGTATGGGAATCCGGGCCTCGTCGCGCAGCCGTTCGAGATAAGGCAGGATTTCCTCCTTGCGCGCCGCATCCAGCGCGGCCAGCGGCTCGTCCAGTAGTAGAAGGCGCGGCGTCGACAGCAGGGCCCGTCCGATCGCGACGCGCTGCTGCTCGCCCCCTGACAACCCGGCAGGGTGGCGATCCAGCAAAGGTTCGATCCCCAGCATGTCCAGCACGCGCCGCTCCTGCGCCGGATCGCGCGCACGGCGGTTCATCCGGCGTCCGTAATCGAGGTTGCGGCCGACCGACATATGCGGAAAGAGCCGCCCGTCCTGGAAGACATAGCCGACACGGCGGCGGTGTGGCGGCAGCCAGTGGCCGGTTGCGCTGTCCTGCAACACCCAGTCGCCGACCGCGATCCTGCCGGCATCGGGCTGCAGAAGACCGGCAACCGCCTGCACCACGGTGGTCTTGCCCGCGCCGGAATGGCCGAACAGCGCCGTCACGCCATCCGGACTCTCGAAACCGGCCTGCAGCGTGAAGCCGTCTCGCCGGTGCGTCAGCTCGACTGAAAGGCTCATGTCGCCCCCCTCTGCCGCGCCATGCGCCGTGCGAGCCATTCGCTGGCCACGAGGGCGGACATGGCGATGACCACCGAGATCACGACGAGACGAATGGCCGAGCCTTCGGCCCCCGGCACTTGCAGAAAGGCATAGACCGCCGAAGGCAGGGTCTGTGTCTGGCCGGGAATGTTGGAAACGAAGGTGATTGTCGCACCGAACTCGCCCATTGCCTTGGCAAAGGCGAGGATGGTGCCGGCAAGGATGCCGGGAAGGACCAGCGGCAGCGTGACCGTTCCAAAGACCCGCAGCCGGGAGGCGCCCAGTGTGGCGGCGGCCTGTTCGAGGCCGGGGTCGACGGCTTCGATGGACAGACGAATGGAGCGTACCATGAGCGGGAAGGCCATGATCGCCGCGGCCAGCGCGGCGCCGGTCCAGTGAAAGGCAAAGCCGATACCGAATGTGTCGTAGAGAAATGCGCCCACCACGCCGCGGCGCCCGAATGTGAGCAAGAGCAGGTACCCGGTAACGACAGGTGGCAGGATCAGGGGCAAATGCACCAGTCCGTTCAGCAATTGCCGGCCCGGGAATCGGCCACGCGCCAGCAGGTAGGCGGTCGCAATTCCGAGTGGTAGGCTCAGCAACACGGCCCAGAACGAGACTTTCAGCGACAGGCCGACCGCCGCCCAGGCTTCCGCTGACAGGCCGAGGGTCATTGCGCCCCCTGTGCGGGAATTTCGAAACCGTGCGCGCGGAAGATCTCACCCGCTTCCGCGCCCGCAAGGAACCGGGCCAACTCCGCGGCCGGGGCGCCTGCATCGTTCATGACGGCGAGCGGGTAGCGGATGGGGGGATGTGTGTCTGCAGGAATGGTGGCGACGACGCCGACACGCGGTTCGGCTCTGGCATCGGTCGCATAGACGATGCCGAGCGGGGCTTCGCCTGCAGCGACCAGCGCCAATGCGGCGCGGACATTGTCGGCCTGCGCAACGCGCGGCGCGACACTGTTCCAGAGGCCGAGCGTCTCCAGCGCGGCCTTGCCATAGATGCCGGCGGGCACGGCATCGACAAGCGCCATGGCCAGCCGCCCGTCGCCAAGCCGGGTGGCGAGCGCATCGGGGGAAAGTAGGTCGAGCGGATCCGCGGCCGGATCACCGGCGATGACAACTAGGGAATTGGCCAGCAGGTCGGTCCGGGTTCCCTCGCGGAGCAGTCCATCGGCCTCCAGAACGTTCATCCAGTTCTCATTGGCGGACAGGAGCAGGTCTGCCGGGGCACCGGCCTGGATCTGGCGGGCAAGGGTCGAGCTTCCGGCCAGCGAGATGACCGCCCGGTTTCCGCTCCGCTCGGACCAGGCGTCACAGGCCTCCTCCAACGCCTCCTTTACGCTGGACGCAGCAAAGACCAGCACGTCGCCGGCCTGCGCCGGGTGAGCCGGAAGAACGCTCCAGACAGCCATGGCGAGAGCGGCAATGTGCTGTTTCATCGGTCAAAACCCGTTCCGGTTGCCCCGATACTGTTCCCTGCCACCGGCGGGGACAAGGCCAAAAGGCGCGCGCCAGCCCAAATAGAAACGGCCCGGACAAAGCCGGGCCGCCACGAGGTGCTACGCGTTAGGGCTTGTCAGCCTATAGCGACAGCTTTGATGTCTTCGCCCACATAAGGCAAGTATTGTTCGAAATTCTCGCTGAACATGCCGACAAGCTTCTTGGCCTGCGCGTCATAGGCCTCCTTGTCCTTCCAGGTGTTTCGCGGGTGCAGCAACTCGGTCTCGATGCCGGGAACCTCGACCGGAACGTCGAAACCGAAGAACGGGTCCTTCTGGAAGGCGACCGTCTTGAGCGTGCCGTCGAGCGCAGCCGACAACAGGGCGCGGGTGGCCTTGATCGGCATGCGGGAGCCCGTCCCGTAGGCACCGCCGGACCAGCCGGTATTGACCAGCCAGCAATGGGAGTCGTTCTCGGCGATCTTCTTCTTCAGCAGGTCGCCATAGACCTCCGGACGTCGCGGCATGAACGGCGCGCCGAAGCAGGTCGAGAAGGTCGGCGTCGGCTCGGTAACGCCCCGCTCGGTGCCAGCCACCTTGGAGGTGAAGCCCGACAGGAAATGGTACATCGCCTGCTCCGGCGACAGGCGCGCGATCGGCGGCAGGACACCGAAGGCATCGCAGGTCAGCATGATCACGTTCTTCGGGTTGCCGCCCAGCGAAGTGCTGGACGCGTTCGGAATCGAGGTCAGCGGATAGGCGCAACGCATGTTGGCCGTCAGGCTGTCATCGTCATAGTCGAGCTTCAGCGTCTCCTGATCATAGACCATGTTCTCGACGACGGTCGCAAACATCGAGGTCGTGGCATAAATCTCCGGCTCGGCCTCCTGCGACAGGTGGATCGTCTTGGCGTAGCAGCCGCCCTCGAAATTGTAGATGCCACGATCGGACCAGCCATGCTCGTCGTCACCGATAAGGATCCGCGCGGGATCGGCGGAAAGCGTCGTTTTGCCGGTGCCGGAAAGGCCAAAGAAGACCGCGCTGTCATCCGGGTTGCCCTTGGCGTGGTTGGCCGAGCAGTGCATCGCCATTACGTCCTGGGCCGGGTAGATGTAGTTCATCACCGTGAAGGCGGCCTTCTTGTTCTCGCCGGCATATTCGGTGCCGCCGATCAGGATCATCTTGTCCTCGAAATTCAGCGCGACGATGGTCGTGCTGCGGCAGTTATGGCGCTCCGGATCGGCCTGGAAGGACGGGCAGTTCACGATGGTCCAGTCGGGCGTGAAGCTGTCGAGTTCGATGCGGGCGGGACGGCGCAGCATGTGGCGCATGAACAGGCCGTGCCAGGCAAACTCGTTGACCATCCGGAAGGAGACGCGCAGATCCTTGTCGGCACCGCCATAGAGGTCGGAAACGTAGTAGTTACCGCCCTTCATGTGCTCGAACATGTCGGCCTTCAGCCTGTCCCAGCCCTCCTGGGACATGGCCTTGTTGTTCTCCCACCAAATGCTGTCTTCTGAAGCGGCGTTCCTGACGACATGCTTGTCCTTGGGAGAACGGCCGGTGAACTCACCGGTGCTCACGAGAAAAGTCCCGCCCAGGCCAAGCTGACCCTCTCCATTTCGCAGTGCCTCGGTCATCAGATTCGGCACGATGTAGTTGTAGTAAACCTTGCCAAGGCCAGTAATGCCCTGGTCTTCCAGGCGCATCGCCTGGTTCACACGTCCGTTCGACATGAATCTCTCCCCTTGACCGCAATCGCGGTCTTTCCCCTCTCAAAAAACGATTGGCAGGCGGAGCGCCTGCCAGCCGAAATCTCCCTTGTGCGTGCCGAAATGCGGATCGCACATGTCCCTGCGGCCTCGAATGGCGGGGTTTAGAATTATTTTCAACAAAAAAGGGGGCGGCCTAAAGCCGCCCCCCGAATTTCACGCCGAAGCGCTATCAGTCGTGATGCTCGTGGGCCAGTTCCCAGTGATCCGGGGAACGCCACACGCGGGAGCGGAGGAGTTCACGCTCGAAGATGAACTCCTTCGGCAGACGGTCGAAGAACTTGTCGAACTGTTCCTCGTGGGCGCGTGCTTCCGCCGTACCCGCGTCACGCTCGACACTCATCAGCTCGTAGAAGGTCTCGGACGGGAAATCGAGGCCATCCCAATGGATGTCTTCGTGGCGCGGCATCCAGCCGATCGGGCTTTCCACCGCGTTCCCGCGGCCGTGGACACGATCCACGATCCACTTCAGCACGCGCATGTTCTCGCCGAAGCCCGGCCAGATGAACTTGCCCTCATCGTCCTTGCGGAACCAGTTGACACGGAACATCCGCGGCGGGTTGGACACGCGACGGCCAACGTTCAGCCAGTGGCTGAAATAGTCGGCCATGTTGTAACCGCAGAAGGGCAGCATCGCCATCGGGTCGCGACGCATTGCGGTCACGCCAATCGCGGCAGCGGTGGCTTCCGAACCCATGGTGGCAGCAAGGTAGACGCCGTGCGACCAGTTGAAGGCCTGGTAGACCAGCGGCATGTCCTTGGACATGCGGCCGCCGAAGACGAAGCCGTCGATCTTGACGCCTGCCGGATCTTCCCAGTTCGGGTCGATGGACGGGCAGTTGGCAGCCGGCGCCGTGAAGCGGGCGTTCGGGTGCGCGGCCGGGGTCTCGCTTGCGGGAGTCCAGTCGTTGCCTTTCCAGTCGATGGCGTGGGCGGGCTTCTCTTTGGTCATGCCTTCCCACCACACGTCGCCGTCATCGGTGAGCGCGCAGTTGGTGTAGATGACGTCCTTCACGATGGTGTCCATCGCGATCGGGTTGGTGGCGCGGTTGGTGCCCGGAGCAACGCCGAAGAAGCCGGCTTCGGGGTTGATCGCGCGCAGCTCGCCTTCCGGACCTTTCTTGATCCATGCGATGTCGTCACCGACGGTCGAGACCTTCCAGCCCTCGAAGCCTTTCGGCGGCAGCAGCATGGCCAGGTTGGTCTTGCCACAGGCCGACGGGAAGGCGGCACCCAGATAGGTCTTTTCACCTTCCGGCGATTCCAGACCCATGATCAGCATGTGCTCGGCGAGCCAGCCTTCGTCGCGGGCCATCACGGAAGCGATACGCAGGGCCAGGCACTTCTTGCCGAGCAGGGCGTTGCCGCCGTAGCCGGAGCCGTAGGACCAGATCTCGTAGGTTTCCGGGAAGTGAACGATGTACTTGTTCTCGATGTCGCTCTCGCAGGGCCACGGAACGTCAGCTTCACCTTCCGCGAGCGGAGCACCAACCGAGTGCATGCAGGGGATGAAGAAGCCGTCATCGCCGAGCGAGTCCAGCACTTCCTGACCCATACGGGTCATGATGCGCATGTTGGTGACAACATAGGCGCTGTCGGAGATCTCGACGCCGATCTTGGAGATCGGGGAGCCGATCGGCCCCATGGAGAAGGGAATGACGTACATCGTCCGGCCCTTCATGCAGCCGTCGAACTTCTCGTTCAAAGTGGCGCGCATCTCGGCCGGGGCAGCCCAGTTGTTCGTGGGGCCAGCGTCGCCTTTGTTGTTCGAGCAGATGAAGGTACGGTCTTCAACGCGGCCAACGTCGGACGGGTGCGAGCGGGCGAGGTAGCTGTTCGGGCGCAGCTCGGGGTTGAGGCGGACGAAGGTACCGGCATCCACCATTTCCTGGCAGAGCGCGTCGTATTCTTCCTGGGATCCGTTACACCATACGACCTTCTCGGGCTTGGCGAGGGCCGCCATCTTTTCGACCCACTCGATAAGCCGGGCATTGGTGGTTGGAGCTTCCATGCGTTCCTCCTGGGATTGCAGTGATGTTGCGCAGGGGGGGGCCTGCCAGCCAAGGACATCTCGTCCCGGCGCGCTCCGTATAACACCTCCGAAAACGTTTGGTACCGCCAACGAGGTCGATTGTTAGCGCTACAATGTCGCTGTTTCCCGCCATGAATAGCCGACTTGCCGGCACCACATGACCGGAGACAGTTTTCGCATACCGTCATGTGTTCCATTGCATACCGCGCCTCTTGAACAGCCGGATGCTGCGACAAGCTGTGATGCAAATTAGCCATTCCTTTCCGAAATGACGCTTTGTTGGAGCCGCGAAACCCATGTGATTCGCATTGACAGTTGATTCCCTGCCCCGGAAACGTGAGAATGTGTCAATAAATCAAGAAAGAGCAGTACGAGGGTCATACTAATGTCGCGCATCGCGCTTGTGGACGACGACAGAAATATCCTCACATCGGTATCCATGACGCTGGAAGCCGAAGGGTTCGAGGTAGAAACTTATAATGACGGCCAATCGGCGCTTGACGCCTTCAACCGGCGGCTGCCGGACATGGCCGTTCTCGATATAAAGATGCCCCGCATGGACGGGATGGATCTGCTGCAGAGGCTACGGCAGAAAACCTCCATGCCGGTCATTTTCCTGACATCCAAGGATGACGAGATCGACGAGGTGCTCGGCCTGCGCATGGGCGCGGACGATTACGTCAAGAAGCCCTTCTCCCAGCGTCTGCTGGTGGAGCGGATCCGGGCACTGCTGCGTCGCCAGGAAGCGATCTCGGCAGACGAGGCCGGCGAGCCGGAGACCAGCCAGGTCCTGACCCGTGGCGAGTTGAACATGGACCCGCTGCGCCACTCGGTGAGCTGGAAAGGCCGGGACGTGGCGCTGACGGTTACCGAGTTCCTGCTACTTCAGGCGCTCGCGCAACGCCCCGGATTCGTCAAGAGCCGCGACCAACTCATGGATGTCGCCTATGACGACCAGGTTTATGTAGACGACCGGACGATCGACAGCCACATCAAGCGACTGCGCAAGAAGATGCGGAGCGTCGATACGGAATTCTCGGCAATCGAGACTCTGTATGGTATCGGCTACCGCTACAACGAAGAGTAATCGGTTCGCCGGGAAAGAAAGGCGCGTAACAGGTGCGGGACACCAGGCACGAACAGGAGTCCAACGTTGTCTTGGGCGAAGATTGGGTCGTCCCGGAGCGATCCGATGCGGATATGCAGCGCCGGCGCGCCCGTCGCAGCTATTTCACGCTCAATCGTTCGCCCCTGGCGCGCAAGATCATCACCTTCAACCTCATCGGTCTTCTGATCCTTGTTGGCGGTGTGTTCTATCTCAACCCGTTCCGCGACAGCATCGCCGCGCAGCGAGTGGCCGGGCTGAAGACCGAGGCGGCCCTGATCGCCAATGTGTTCGAGACCCGGTTGCCGAAAAACGTTCCGGTCAGCCTGTCCGGAGGGGATGGAGTCAACGCCCAGGAAACCCTCGCGGCCTTGACGTTGACCCGTGGCGTGGAAGTCTTTGTCTATGACGCCGAAGGGGCGCTGGTGGCCCGGCAGGCCGCGCAGGATTTCGACCATTCCCTGTCCGAGAACTCGACCATAATCACCGACTTCCTGAACTATATCTGGGTTGGAACGTCGCGCCTGCTGACGCCCGGCCCGGTCGAAACGGAAGGAACCGATGGCGAGGCGCTCGCCCATTCGCTTGCGCCACGTGCCGCACAGGGCGAACAGGTCGCCGGCACGGCCACCGATAGCAACGGAGAGACATTGTTCACGGTCGCCTCCCCGATCCGTCACGGGGACGAGATCGCAGGCGTCGTGGCGATTTCCTCCTTTCCCGGCGAGGTCGACGGGCTTGTGCGCGCTGAGCGCGAACAGGTCCTTCAGATGTTCGTCATCGCCATCCTCGTTTCCATCGGCCTGAGCCTCGTTCTTGCCTCCACGATCGCCAACCCGCTGTCGGACCTCGCGGCCGCGGCCGAAATCGGGCGTGACCGCAATGCCCGCAAGATGACCCCGGGCCGGGTGCGAATTCCGGATCTTACCGGCCGCCCCGACGAGATCGGGCGCCTCTCGGGCGCGCTTCGCGGCATGGTGGCGGCGCTCTATGACCGGATCGACGCGAACGAACAATTCGCCGCCGACGTCGCCCACGAGATCAAGAACCCGCTCGCCTCGCTGCGCTCCGCCGTTGGCACCATGCGCGTGGCCAAGCGCGAGGACCAGCGCGAGAAGCTGCTCGACGTCATCGACCATGACGTGCGCCGTCTCGACAGGCTGGTAAGCGACATCTCGAACGCCTCGCGTCTCGATTCCGAGCTTGTCCGCGAGGACGAGGAGCGCTTCGACATGGTCAAAATGCTGACCAACCTGACCGATTACCTTGGCCAGGAAGCCTCGGAGAAGGGTGTCGAATTCATCACCGATCTACCCCGGCAGCCGATCGAGATCTTCGGACTGGAAGCGCGGCTGGCCCAGGTCTTCGTCAACCTGATCACCAACGCAGTCAGCTTTTGCGATACCGGCGACGCGGTGCGTGTCTGGGTTCGCAAACGCCAAAACCGTGTGCTGATCGTCTGCGAGGATACCGGCCCGGGCATCCCCGAACAGGCGCTGACCAAGATCTTCAACCGGTTCTACTCCGAACGCCCCCCCGGGCAATTCGGCAACCATTCCGGTCTGGGCCTGGCGATTTCCAAACAGATCATCGAGGCGCATGGCGGCGTGATCTGGGCCGAAAATATTCGGCCGACCGATGTGGATATCGCATCGGAACCGCTCGGCGCCCGCTTTGTCGTCGGCCTGCCCGTCTGATCCGATGCCCAGCCCGATCGAACCGGCCCCGCAGGATCCGCCTCCTGTCTCCACGCGGCTTCACGCATCGACCGTTGCGCTGAACGGGCGCGCCCTCCTGATCGTTGGCCCGGCGGGAAGCGGGAAATCCACGCTGTCTCTGGAGATGATTTCACTCGGCGCCGAACTGGTCGCCGATGACCAGACGCAGATCCGCCTCGAAGAGGGCCGCCTTCTGGCGACACCGCATCCGAATATCGCCGGCATGATCGAAGCACGGCACGTCGGCCTGCTCCGCCTTCCCTATTGCCCGGAAGCGGAGGTCGCGCTCGTGCTCGACCTCGGCCAGGCAGAATTGCATCGCCTGCCTCCCAAAAGGTATCTTTCGATACTTGGCCAAAAGGTCATCTTGCTGCATCGTCCGCCCGGCGGGCATGCAGCAGCTGCCCTTTACCATTGCCTCCTGCAAAGGCGAGACACGCCATGACCCCATCCGATTCCGTGCAGAGCTCCGCGCCGGTATCCCGAATTGTCCTGGTCACCGGCCCATCGGGCGCCGGTCGCAGCACTGCCATCCGCGCGCTTGAGGACCTTGGCTACGAGGTAATCGACAACCTGCCCCTTTCGCTTGTGCCGCGCCTGCTCGAGGGCGGCCCGCAAGGCCCTGCACTCGCACTCGGAATCGACACGCGCAACCGGGACTTCTCGACCGGCGCCTTCCTGGACCTGCTGGCCCGGCTGGATGAACAGGATGTCGAACTGCTCTATCTCGACTGCGAGCCCGAAATCCTGCTGCGACGCTACTCGGAGACACGGCGGCGGCATCCATTGGCGCCGGCCGAGAGCCCGACCGAAGGGATAGCGCGCGATTTCGACCTGATGAACCCGATCCGGGCCCGGGCCGATATTGTCATCGACACGTCGGAGCTCACCATCCACGAGCTGCGCGCCGAGATCGACCGCTGGTTCGGGCACGCGCCCGATAGCCGACTCGCGCTGTCGGTCCATTCTTTTTCCTACAAGCGCGGTCTGCCGCGCGGTTTGGACATGGTGTTCGACTGCCGGTTCCTGAGGAACCCCTATTGGGAGCCGAAACTGCGCGGCCTCGACGGCCTGTCGAAGGAAGTCTCGGACTATGTCGCCGAGGATCCACGCTTCGATGCCTTCTTTGACAAGGTCCGCGACCTCGCATTGCTTCTGATTCCGGCCTATGTGGAAGAGGGAAAGTCCTACCTCGCGATCGGTTTCGGTTGCACCGGCGGGCAACACCGTTCCGTGACGGTCGCCGAACGGCTCGGGAATACGCTTGCGAATGCCGGATGGCAGGTGTCAATTAGGCATAGGGAACTGGAGCGCAGGGCGGCCCCTGCAGGCTCCGGCAGACAGACGGGGAAGAACGCGTGATCGGCATCGTGATCGTTGCTCACGGAGGCCTGGCCAGTGAATATCTTGCGGCGGTCGAACATGTCGTCGGCAAGCAGGGCGGCATGCGGGCAATAGCCATTGCCCCGGAACATGATCGAGTCCTCAAACAGGAAGAAATCCTGGACGCTGCCAATTCCGTCGATACCGGCGACGGTGTCGTCGTGGTGACGGACATGTTCGGTGGCTCCCCCTCCAATCTCTCGCTGCGGGCCTGCAACAAGGCCAATCGCAAGATACTCTACGGGGCAAACCTGCCAATGTTGATCAAGCTTGCCAAATCGCGCCAGATGTCGATCAACGACGCCGTCAACTCGGCGCTGATGGCGGGTCGGAAGTATATCAACAGTTTCGATGGCAATGGCGGGAAGACCAACTGAATGGCGGACAGCAAGGTTCAGATCCTCGAAATCATAAACGAAAAGGGCCTGCATGCGCGCGCCTCGGCCAAGTTCGTCGAAACGGTCGAGGATTTCGACGCTTCGGCGGAAGTCCGCAAGGATGGGCTGGACGCTGCGGGAGACAGTATTATGGGCCTTTTGATGTTGGCAGCCTCCCGCGGAACCTCTATTGAGGTCGAAACCAGCGGCCCGCAAGCACATGAACTGATGCAAGCCCTGGTCAATCTCGTCGCTGACCGGTTCGGCGAAGGGATGTGAGGCAGACGAGCAGGGAGACCTGACAAGTTGGTTGAATCAACCCAGCATAGGCCGGTGCTCATGCATACGCGCCCGTCTGCGTCGTTGCGCGGTCAGGGCAGCGGTGAGAACCTTTCCGACCAACCCTATGACAAGCGGCGACTTTCCTACGCGAATACCTTCGAAAACCCGTTTCAGGTCGGCTTCATCCACTTGATGGAAGCCCTCACCGGCAAGATGCGGCTGCTGCGGCTGATCCGGAAATTCGAGGCCATGGGCGTGCCCGATGGGCAGGCCTTCTGGGCGCAGGCGCTTGATGTCATGGGAATCGCGCTGCGCACACCGCAGAGCCAGATCGACGACATCCCCGAATCGGGCCCGTTGGTGATCGTTGCCAACCATCCGCACGGATTGATCGACGGCATGGTATTGGCCGAGCTGATCGGACGCCGCAGGACGGATTACAAGATTCTCACGCGCTCGCTTCTGACCGGCGTCGGCGAGATCGACCGATTCATGATCCCGGTTCCCTTCCCGCACGAGGCCGATGCACTGCAGCAGAACCTCGAGATGCGGAAGACAGCGATGGACCATCTCAAGGATGGCGGCTGTATCGTGCTTTTCCCCTCGGGCGTCGTTGCCTGCTCGGAGACGTTGTTCGGTCCGGCCATCGAGCACGAATGGAACCCGTTCACGGCCAAGATGATCCAGCGCAGCCAGGCACGCGTGCTGCCGATCTACTTCCCCGGCAACAATTCGCGCTGGTACCAGATGGCGAACCGGGTCTCGGCCACTCTGCGGCAGGGTCTTTTGCTCTACGAGGTTGTGCACGCGCTCAACAAACCGCAGGCGCCGGTGGTCGGCCAACCGGTCGAGCGTGAAGAGATCGCCGAATGGTCGTCGAACCCGCGCGGCTTCGTCGCCATGCTGCGCGAACGCACCCTTTCGCTCAAAAGCCTCTGAAACGCCCAGGCAGAAACGCCCGCTGATTCGGGCGCTCTCTTTGGTTCCAACCCTGCGCGCGATCAGCGCGTCGGGACAGGCTCTTCGCCCCGGTAATCATAGAAGCCACGGCCGGTCTTTCTACCAAGCCAGCCGGCCTCGACATATTTTGTCAGCAGCGGACAGGGGCGGTACTTGGTATCGGCCAGCCCGTCATAGAGCACGTTCATGATCGCAAGGCAGGTATCGAGCCCGATGAAATCGGCCAGTTCCAGCGGCCCCATCGGGTGCGCTGCACCGAGTTTCAGCGCCTTGTCGATGGAGCGAACGTTGCCGACGCCTTCGTAGAGTGTATAGACCGCCTCGTTGATCATCGGCAGCAGGATGCGGTTGACGATAAATGCCGGGAAGTCCTCGGCCGATGCCGCTGTCTTGCCGAGCTTTTCGACCACGCCGAGCATCGTCTGGTAGGTCGGGTCATCCGTGGCGATGCCGCGGATCAGTTCGACCAGCTTCATCACCGGCACCGGGTTCATGAAGTGAAGCCCCATGAAACGTTCCGGGCGGTCGGTGTGGCTTGCAAGGCGCGTGATCGAGATCGAGGAGGTGTTCGAGGTCAGGATCGTCTCGGGCTTGAGATGCGGCACAAGGTCTTCGAAAATGGCCAGCTTGATGGTCTCGCGCTCGGAGGCCGCCTCGATGATCAGGTCGGACGGGCCAAGATCGGTCAGCGTCAGCGTGGTTTGTATGCGGGAGAGCGCCTCGTTGCGCGCCTCGTCGGTGATCTTTCCCCGCGAAACCTGTCGATCCAAATTCTTGCGGATCACCGCCATGCCACGATCCAGCGCTTCCTGGCTGATATCGTTCAGCTTCACGTCATAGCCGGAGAGCGCGAAAACGTGGGCAATCCCGTTGCCCATCTGCCCAGAGCCGACGATGCCAACTGTCTTTATATCCATTGTGCCACCCTTTCGTGGATGCTGCGTTTGCGCAGAGACTATGCTGCGAGTGCGAAATGATCCAGCGACCTCCGCCTCCTATCATTGCTATAAATCGTCTCAACGTTTCAGTTTAGGAAATTCGCAATCCTCGTCCTGCATCCTGCTTCTCGGGTGAATGAAACTGAGGTGGTGGGATGGCGTTTGAACATCCGGGCGATGGCGCCCTAGACTATCTGCCGTGCAGATACGGCAAATCGAAGCTCCTTTTCCGGGGCCCGAAAAAGAAACTGGATCAACCCTATGTCGCCTTCTTCGGCACGACCGAAACCTATGGGCGCTTCATAGAGGAGCCCTTTCCGGACCTGGTAAGCGATGCGATCGGGCAGGATTGCGTGAACCTCGGCTGCGTGAACGGGGGAATCGATGTCTACAACAACGACGACACGTTGCTCTCCATCGCGGCCGCGGCGCGTGTCACTGTCGTGCAGGTCATGGGCGCCCATAACCTGTCCAACCGGTTCTACTCGGTTCATCCTCGCAGGAACGACCTGTGTGGATGGCTCCTGCATTGCAAGAGATTTCTGTGGTCGCGATGGTCTGTCAGTACAGTCGTGTGTCCGGCCTGTTAGTGTGGCGGTTGCCACTGGCCTTGATGAGTTCCGCAAGTAAGGTTCCAATCGGCTTAACGACCTCGAGGGCCATGCCGTTCGACGGAGTGTCCTTACTTTTGGTTGACTTCATTTCGCATCATCACATCAAGCGTCTTGCATCTCTTGGCAGCATCAGGCGATTGGCTGCCGGTATTCTTCTCGTTTTGTCAGTATTGCCCAGATGATCCGGGCGGACTTGTTGGCCATGGCTACAGTAGCGAGCCTGAAGGGTTTCTCGGCGAG
>NZ_FNEK01000005.1 GCF_900099935.1 Aliiruegeria lutimaris
TCCAAGGTGAGTTGACCGATCTTCGCGTGTAGGGAGGTGATGTCGATTTCCGGTTCCTTGCTCTTCGGCTTGTCCTCGAACACATCAGACACGCCATCGAGCAACTGGTCTTTCCACTGCTTGATCTGGTTCGGATGCAGGTCGAACTGGGTGGCCAGTTCGCTCATCGTCTTGTCGCCCTTCAGCGCCGCCAATGCGACCTTCGCCTTGAACGCGCCACTGTGGTTTCTTCTCGGACGTCTTGCCATCTTTCGCTCCTTCTTCCCGGCATCGCTGCCGGATCGGGAGCAGAAAATCCACCTAACTCAACCGTTCAGATTTCCCGAGCCACCTCTCTTTGGCCAGCTATGACCTGCCGGTGCGGATCGGGTTCGAGGCAACCGGCAATTATCACCGGCCCTTGGCGCATCATCTCGGTCAGGCCGGGTTCGAGCTGAAGCTTGTGTCATCCGTCGCGCTGGCCCGGACACGCGAAGCTTTGCACAACAGCTGGGACAAAAACGACCCAAAGGACGCCCAAGTCATCCTGCACATGCTGGAGATCGGCGCAGTGCAGTTTTTCCACGATCCGCTTGTGACTGGCGTTGCTGACATCCAGGAGCTGTCTAAAACGCATGAGATCGTTTCACGCTCAAAGACCGAGCTGTGGCATCGCATACTGACGCATTACCTGCCGCTCTACTTCCCCGAAGCCGAACGCTATCACCGCAGCTCGCGCACTGACTGGTTCTTGGCATTCCTCGAGAAGTATCCGACGCCGCATATGATCACGGCCATGAGCCGTGAGGCCTTCGTTGCAGATGCGTGGCAGGTGGTCGGCCGGAAGGTCTCAAAAGAACGCCAGCTTTCAGATATTTACGCAACGGCGGTTGGCTCTGTGGGACTGCCCGTTCACCCGGAGTCCGACGCCGTTCGTATGTTCCGCCTTGTGCTGGCCGAAGGCCGAAGCCTGGTTCGCCAGCGCAACGAGATCGAGACGCGGGCGTTCGAACTTCTATCTGATCATCCCGACTACCAACTTCTGACGACCGTCCCTGGCATCGGCCCGATCAACGCCTTGACCATCCTGGCCGAAGCTGGCGATCTGCGCCGTTTCCGCCACCATCGCCAGTTCCTGAAGTTCTGCGGCATGGACCTCGCAACCGTGCAGTCCGGCATGTTCCGAGGCCAAAGTCGCATCTCGAAGTATGGCAATGCACGGCTTCGCAGAACCCTATGGATGGCTGGCCAAGTTGCAGTGCTCAAACGCACGAACAGCTTCCGCGACAAGTTCGAACGCTACATCGCGCGGGACCGACACAATGCCCATTTGCGTCGCAAGGCCTACACCGCCATCGCGGCCAAGATGGCACGCACCGTACACGCCGTGGTCAAACACGGCGAACCCTATCGCCCCTTCTTCGAGGGGGTGAGCCCAGGCGGAAGGACCCTTGTCTGATAAGAGCCGTGGAGGCAGTTCGATGACCTCGTAGATAATGTTCAGGTCTTCCGCTTGGGAATTTGGATCTCGTCTTAAGGACGGTGAGGGCCGCGATGCTGCGTACCCTGTGTTTGCTATGGGAGAGACCGCTTCTTGACGGCGGAGACCGCTTGGGCAACCATATCAGGGCATTCGGGACACCGGATGTCCCATGACCTGCTTACCTAACCAGCAAAATCTTCCCGATATAGGACGTTGTCGCTGATAATCATGCCGGGCTTTCAGTGCCGCAGGAACAGCCCGTAGAGCACCTCAGGCACATCCTCTGAATCCATCCGTGTCCGAACCTCCAGCGGGTGCCCTTGGCGAGTGAATGCATCCAGGACAGTCAGCATCTTGTAGCTGGGCCCGTTGCTGAGTTTGTGGCGAACGAAATCGACGCTCCGGACGTGGTTCGGATGTTTCGGTTGGAGCCGGAAAATCGAGCTGTCCTCGTGAAAGAGTCGCTACTTTTTCTACTGGCGCTGAGGGAGTTGTAGCCTTTCGTCGTCCCAGAGGCGCTCGATCGTCTCCGGCGCTTTCGCGACCCCACTGGGACCACGGTCGCTTTCAGTTGTGATTGACCTGCCAGCCCTCGATCCGCAGCAACTCGGTAACCTTGCGATATCCGTGGCGACCATTGCTCTTTGCCAGGCGGATCAAGGCCCGCCGCAGGAAGGCATCGTTCTTCTCGGCGTCTTGGTTCTGCATCGAGCTGCGGGCAAGGCCGATCACCTAGCGGGTTCGCCGCTCGGACGCCGCGAGCTTCTGGCGGGTATAAATGACGGCCTGACGAAGTTGACTCGGCTTCAGGTAGGCCAAGTCTGCCTTGAGGATCGTTCTGCATGCGCCTCGAACCGGTGGCAGCTGCATGCCACTTACTGTCCAACTCCAGCTCAGCCACGGTTCTGCGCGCTTACGCGGCCGCGTTGCGGCGCCAGTCCCCTGAACTCTTCAGCCTGGCATTTTCCTTCTCAAGGCAGTGCAAATCCGACAGTTGCGACTTGCCTATGCCAACGAAGCGATAACGCCAGTTGTGGCACGTGGCATCCGTGACACCGTTGGACCGACATGCCGTTCGCACGTCATGTCCATCCACCAACTTCAGTTCAATCTCGCGCAGCAGCTTGAGGATATCCTCGTCCGGGTACCGTTTCCGAGCGATCTACCATTCCCTTTTTTCGGCTAACGTAGAGGCCCAGTTTTAGGGGGGTAATGACAGAATTTCTAGAAGGTCGGCAGCCGTTTAGGCGCCCGGAAGACGGGGCCAACGAAAGCCTGGATCCGGCGGTGATCGATTCAATCGGCGCACGTGACCACGCGGGGATTTTTTCGTCCAACATGGCAGCGATCCGTCCGACCCAGGCGCGGGCGGAATAGCTCAGCGTCGGGGTTTTGACACGTCCTTTGTCCGCCTGCATCTGCCGGCAATCGTTGACACGGCTGGTGCCAGTAAGCTGCCGCCCTCGTAGACCCTGACGTTGAGCGCGACCGCGCGCCGTTGAAACGCCTGCACGGTGCGAGACGGGTTCGCCTGTCCAACGCCTTCGACGAGCACGGCTGTGATTGCGTGTGGCGGGAGTCAGCCCGTGAAGAGCTTGCAGGTCTTCGGTCTGTTCATGATCGAAGCCAATATCGTCCTCGACCAGATTCTCGATCTCGACGGAAGTCACCGTGAGCGGGATCTCGGGTAAAGTGCGACCGAGGAGATGGACGCCGCTTACCGTCCGACCATCTGATCGAGCCAAATGCCGAAGGTCATCGCGCGTTTCAGGAGCAGTTCCCCGCAAATCGACACTTCTTTACAGATCAACCGCTCCGGAAACGTCATGCAATTCCTGAATGCAGGGAAATGCGATATCGGCTTCGTGGAAGCCTCACGCCCAGTGCAGCGGAGTCCGTACCATCGGCACATGGTGATAGAAGCGTGTGATCCGCGCCGTCAGGAGGTGTGGTTCGGGGAAAATGGTGGGAGTGGCACGGAAACCACCACCTACCCCGACCGGACTTCGAAAAACTGCCTCCGTGATCGACGCGGCATTTCTACCGTCTGTTTCAACCAGTTTCGAGAGCCCGCCGTGAGTGGTGACGCTTCGAAGTCTTCTGAAAGGAACCGCTGGCGTCTCCGGATCATGGTCATGTGTTCTGGTCGTGATGGCCGGAACCAACTCGTCCGGCAGCGCGAGATGACCGATCTCCAGGGACGCAAGCTCACAGGAATTGGGGAGCCGCCAGTCGTTGAAACCACAGTGACGCAGCGCGTTCTGACGGTTGACCCACTCCAGCGCGCCGAACCAGTCCACGCAGGTGCCGCAGGTCTGCCGGCTCCACATCAAGCCTTGGTCCCAATCGAATAAGACACCGTTGCCGGAGTCACTTCGCGTTTGGGTTGAGGGACTTTGACGACCCATTCTGGCCATTGCCGGGCGTGTAACCATGTCTTTTTGCTAACCTGTGCCGCTGACCGGAATTTCTTGCCGGCGAAGCCAATCTGGTCGGAGATTGTGGAGACAACAGGAAGTTGCGAGCGAACGTAACACCGTAGGATCGGACGGTGGAGATGAAAACAAATTTATAAATATCAGATGGATATGTCTTTTTGTGGTGGCATTTTCCTTTCGAGCCGAAAGCAGGCCGCGGACCGCGTTAGTAGGTCGTTAACTTTTGTTCCAGATTTCCTGCACATTGCCGAATCTTGCCGTCAAGTGGTCAGAACATACTTGGGCCGAAAGCAGGCCGCGGAAGACGGTGAGGGAATTTCTCACGCGGAGGAAGCCGCCTTGGTCCGTGCTCAGCCCGTCCAGAAACGGCGGGTAAAAAGCACGTAAAGAGACAGGATTTCGAGGCGGCCAGCAAGCATCCCGAAAATCATGATCCACTTGGCCGTTGCGGGGAAGGCTTCGAGCGACCCCGAGGCGCCGACCGCTTCGCCGAAGGCCGGGCCGATATTTGCAACCGACGTCCAGGCGGCGGTCACCGATGTCTGGAACGACAGGCCAGTCAGGGCAATTCCGACCGATGTCAGTCCGAGGGTAAGGATGAACAGGGTGAAGAAAGCCATGACGGAATCGATCACGTCCTTTTGCAGGCGCTTGTTGGACAGGCGCAACGGGACGACAGCGCTGCGCGAGCGCATCTGCTTCACCATCTGCTTGACGCTTTGCCACAGAACCAGCCAGCGAAAAATCTTGACCGAGCAGGCCGTGGAACCCGTGCACCCACCGATCAACCCGGCGATGAAGACGACCGTCAGCGCGAAGCCGCCCCAGCGGGTGATATCCTCGCTCGCATAGCCGGTGCCCGAGAAAAGCGTCACCACGTTGAAGACGGTTTCGCGCAGGATATCGGTAAATGTCCCTTGATGAAGCACCAGACGATAAAGGACGAGCATTCCGCAACACAGGATCAGGAGTTGAAGATAGACGCGCACCTGTGGGTCGCGAAACAGGTGCCCGGGGCGTCCTCCGAGAAGCTGCACCAGCCGGACGAGGGGGAAACTCGCCAGGATCATGTAGAGGGAGGAGACGTATTCCAAAGGGCCTTTATAGGGGGCGAACGACGCGTCCGAAGTCGAGAAGCCGCCGGTCGAAATCGTGGTCATGGCGTGCACGATCGCGTCGAATGGGCTCATGTGGAACGCCATATAAGTGAAAAGGCAGGCGAGCGTCAGCAGGATATACACCCTCAGCAGCGACAGGGCGATATCCATTGCGCGGGGCATGATCTTGCCCAATGTGTCGAAGCCTTCCGTCAGGAAGAACTGCATCCCGCCAACGCGCATCGCGGGCAGAAAGATCATCGCGACGATGACGATCCCGAGACCGCCAAGCCATTGTAGGATGCCGCGCCAGAGCAACACGCCATGGGGCAGGTTTTCAAGGCCGTGAAAGACGGTGGAGCCGGTTGTCGTCATCCCCGACATGGCTTCGAAATAGGCATCCACGAGGCTCGCATGCGGAATGCCGAGAACGAATGGAATCGCGCCGACGGCCGGTAGGACGCTCCAGACGAGGGAGGTCAGCAGGAAGGCCTGCCGGCGATCCATGAACCGAATGGACGCGCCCGTCGTCGCGAGAACGACACAGGCTGACAGAAACAGAACGATCACGCCGTCGAGAAAGAAGACCAGCCCGGACTGCCGTCCGCCGAAGGCATCGACGACTCCGCAGACCAGCATCAACACGCCCATGACCATGGCCAGATAACCGGTGATGTTGATGACGGGACGGATTTGCATGGAAATGGCTCTTGAACCGCTCTTAGTCCAGGGGCGTCAAACGACCGGCGGCGAGGTCCCGGAGGGTGTCTACCTCCAGGGTGTCGTCCTGGTGAATGCACTCGAGCAGGTCTTTTAGGGTTATCATCCGGACGAACGCTCCGTCGCGAAGCATGGCCAGATGCCGGATATGGTTTCGGCTCATGAGCTTCAGTGCGGCAGACAGGCGCGTGTCGGCTTCGCAGGTGATCGCGGGACGACTCATGCAGAATCTGACGGTTTCGTCGGACAGGTCCGGACCCCGCTTCACCATGGCGCGAATGATGTCGTGATCTGTCAGGATGCCTTCGACCCCGCCGTGGATATCCACCACCGCGAGCGCGTTCACGTCCAGATCTACAAGCTTTTCGGCGGCCCTTAGGACGGGCATTTTTGCAGAGCAGCATGCGCGAATACCGGACTCGTAATTTCCGATACGTTGAACCGACACGAGCGCTCTCCTTGTTCTACCCGGAACGCCGGGTCTGGCCGGTTATCGAAATACTCGAAGTGACGAAACAGCTCTGGAGTTCCACAACGATGCCAAAAAGTCTTTCAGGACTGGCAGGATACGTTCTGCCCAATTCGATCCGGTCCGGAGCATCGGGCCGGTCGCAGCGCCGCCTGGAGTTCGAAATCTCGGCAGAAACTGTATCGCCTCTTTTTTGGTTCGCCACCTTATGTCAGCAGAGGTGCAGGACGGCGGGGACGGTATGTCAGTTGCCAGCGAAGGTCAAGATCGGCGGGGTGCGGCGTGAAAACGGTGTCCCTTTCGGCCGCTATCAAGAGTTCTGGTAATAACCGCTCTTGGCGTAGCCATAGGCGCCGTAATCATGCCCATAGCCGTAGCGCCGCATGCCCTTGGGGTTCACATGGGTCAGGATCAGGCCCGTGAGTCTTGTATTTCCGGAAGAGACGGCCGCGATCCCCTGCTGGACGACGCTTGCAGGCGTGCTGTCCCATTTGACGGCCAAGATCACGGCGTCCGAATGGAGGGCGATGGAGCGCGCGTCTGGCACAACGAGAACCGGAGGCGTATCGATGATGATCTGATCATAGGTTTCGCGCAGTTCCTTGAGCAGATCCCCGAACTTTGCCGATGCAAAGAGGTCCGCCGCGCTGACCGAGGCGTTCTCTCCGGGCAGGACGTCGATGCCAAGGCGTTCGTCCTTGAGGATGATGTCCTTCAACTCGGCGTCGCCGGATAGAACGGACACGAAGCCCTTGTTGTCATCCAGCGTGAAATACTGGTTCAGAACACGGCGGCGAATGTCGCCTTCCAGCAACAGGACCTTTCCACCTAGCGCCGCGTAGTGATGCGCCAGCATGATCGATGTCGTGGTCTTGCCTTCGCCCGGCGCACAGGAGGTCATCATTATGATCTTCGGGGGATTGTCCAGGTTGGACAGCTCGATCGACGTGCGAAGGTTCCGGGTCGCTTCAGCCGAAGTCGAGGTCGGATTGCTCAGGATGAATTCGACCAGCCTGGATCTCCGTCGCTGGCTAATGAGCGGGATCTGGCCCATGACCGAATACCCTGTCACCGTTTCGAGGTCGCGGGCGGTGCGGAAACCCCGATGCAACAGTTCGCGCAGAAGGAAAATGGCGATCCCGACAAAGCCACCCGCCACCAACGCGACAGCCAGGATCAGGGATCTCCGAGGTTGAAATGGCGCATTCGGAGCGACGGCCTGCGAAATCACCCGTGCGTCCGCCCGTTCGATGCCCTGCTGGATCGAGAGTTCCCGTAGCCGGACAAGGAAGCTTTCATATAGCAGTCGGTTGGCTTCCACTTCCCGTTCCAGCTGTTGAAGCGTGACCAGGTCTGCAGACTGCTTTTCAACCGATGCCGCCAATTCAGTTGCGGATTTTTCCAAAGCGCGATGTTGCTCTTCCAACCGGGTCAATTCGAAGCGCTTGCGTGTGACAGCCTGTTCCACGAGGGCGTCGAAAGATGCATCGGTTGCACGACCGTTTGCGACATTCTGGGCCGCCCTGTTGAGGGCGACATCTTTGGCGACTGCGAGTATTCTCTCCCGTTCGCCGCTTTCGACAGCTTCCTCCAGCTCGGACAACTGCTCCCGCGCGCGTTGCGCCTCACGCAGCTTCGCGTCTGACCTGTCTCGCATTTCCTTCAATTGTCGGTTCATGCCCTCGAGCGTTTCGATACTGACGAGGTCGATCGAGGCATTGAAATTTTTTGCTGCAGTTTCTGAGGCTTCAAGGTCGGCGCGAAGATCTGCAAGGCGCTCGGACAACCAGACCAGCGCTTGTTCGGATGCGGCGAATTTTCTCTGAAGCTGGTCTTCGATATAGACCTCCGCCAGGCTGTCAGCCAGAAGCGCAGCCTTCTCGGCTGATTCCGATACCGCTGTGATGGTAAAAACGACCGTGTATTCGATGTTCTCAATTTTTAACGCGCCGAGAACATTGGAGACAACGTTTTCGCGTATGCGCTCCTCGCTTGGCGGAGGTGCGGGATCTGTTTCTTCTACGCCAAGAACGGTCATCAATACGGAACGGAATGCGGCCCTGAGCGAAAACGAAGGGGACTCAATTTCTTCTTGGTCCGGCGGTCCGAACTCGGGATCGTTCATCAAGTCCAGCTTGCTAACCAGCATGTGGCCGAGTTTCCTCGATTGCAGTATCTCGATCTCGGTTTGCGTGCCTTGGTAATCGCTGGCGGAAACTCCGGTTACCATGGATTCGATCGGGCTGAATTGTTCTGTTTTTTCTTCCGCCGCCAGTACCGTCTGGGCTCGGTACATCGGGACAGATTTTACATAAGCCTGATAGCCGCCGGCCAAAACGCCGAGTGCCGCGCAAACTGCGATGATCCACTTGCCACGCCAAAGGGTGTTTAAAATGGCGAGAATATCAATCTCGTCGTCGCTATTTTCTCGATTGAAACCCGCAGTGGCGGTCTCTGCAGTACGGTTGTTTCGCAAACTCTCGTTCATCAGATATTGCTCAAATAACGGGGCGAACTGGCCCGGACTGTTCAATTTGGTGAAACCTGTTTGCACCTGACGCATGTCGCATGCATGGATCGCGATCGCGATGCCGGCTCCCTGCCAATCGGCTTGCGGGATCAATGTATTCTTGGCAATGTTTCCATCAAAGGCCCGCGGCGCGTTGCGGACGCCATCGACGAGGGTTCACACCACCACCACTTCCGTGCCCCAATCCCGGCACTGCCGGCTCAGGGACGTCGTCAGCGGGCGGTCGGTGAAGAAGTTGTCGATCTCGCCGAGTGAGGCGATGCGGGCTGGGGCAGTCCGCTGGAACTTGGAATGATCGGCCACCAGGAAGCTCTGGCGGGCCTGTCGCAGGATCGCCTGCGAGACATGGACCTCCTCGATATCGAAATCGAGCAGATCGCCGTCATGGTCCAGCGCCGAGCATCCGATTACCGCGATGTCGACCTTGAACTGTTCGATCACTTCACGGGTCAGGGCGCCGGTCAGCCCGCCATCGGAGCGGCGCAGCATCCCGCCAGCGACCGTGATGTTGATCTCCGCGTTGGCGACCAGAATGTTCGCCACATTGAGGTTGTTGGTGATCACCATCAGGTTGCGATGTTGCAGCAGAGCCCGCGCCACCGCCTCTGTACTGGTGCCGATATTCAGGAAGACAGAGCAATCATGCGGGATCGCCGCAGCGCAGAGCGCGGCAATCGCTCCCTTGGCATTGGTATTGAGGTCCCTGCGGTCCTCGTAGCCGATATTGGTTACGCCGGATGGCAGCATTGCGCCGCCATGCACGCGTTCCAGCTTGCCGGCCTCGGCCAGTTCGGTCAGGTCGCGCCGGATCGTCTGATGGGTAACACCGAACCTGGTTACAAGGTCGTCGACCGTGACCTTTCCCTGTTGCCGGGCAAGTTCGAGGATGTCGGTTTGTCGGAAGCTCTGTGCCATGGCGCGAAAATGTTCGAAAATTTTGGTTTTGGGAAGCAAAAACTTCAGGTCTCCTCACAACCGCACGAAATGGCACGCAAAAATACTAAATATCGATCACAAAAGAACTAAATCGAACATATTCGATTGACCGACTCATCCGTTTCCGCTTTCTATTGGGGGGAGACAGCAGCCGAAGTTCGAAGGATAGACATCCGACATGTCCGAGAAGCGCTCGCAGCGGGAAATTTTCGATGTTTTCATCATTGGCGGCGGCATCAATGGCTGCGGCATCGCGCGCGATGCCGCGGGGCGCGGGCTGAAAGTCGGACTGGCGGAGATGGGCGATCTTGCGTCGGCCACGTCTTCGGCCTCGACCAAGCTCTTCCACGGTGGTCTGCGCTATCTTGAATATTTCGAGTTGCGCCTGGTACGCGAAGCGCTGATCGAGCGCGAGGTGCTGTTGCAGGCAATGCCCCATATCAGCTGGCCGATGCGTTTCGTGCTGCCCTATCACCCCGACATGCGTTTCGACAGGCAGACCCCTGCCTCTCGGCTGCTTGGCTGGACGATGCCCTGGACAAGGGGGCAACGGCCTTCCTGGATGATCCGTTCGGGGCTGTTCATGTATGACCATCTCGGGGGGCGAAAGATCCTGCCGGGAACCACCTCGGTCGATCTCAGGAACGATCCGGCAGGTGTGCCTATCAACGACAAGTTCACGAAGGCCTATGAATACTCCGATTGCTGGGTCGAGGACGCCCGGCTTGTCGTGCTCAACGCGCGCGATGCGGAGGCGCGCGGCGCTCATATCATGGTACGCACCAAGGTTACCCGCGCTGTCCGTGATGCCGGCGTCTGGAAGATCACGCTGCAGAATTCCGAAACCGGCGCCAGCCGGCAGGTGCAGGCTTCCATGCTGGTCAATGCGGCGGGGCCATGGGTGAAGGATGTGCTCGAAGAGATCGCCCATGCCGACACGCGCGAGAGCGTGCGCCTGGTACGTGGCAGCCATATCGTCACGCGTAAGCTCTTTGATCACGACAAATGCTATTTCTTCCAGGGACCGGATGGGCGGATTGTCTTCGCCATTCCCTACGAGAGCGATTTCACCCTGATCGGGACGACCGATTTGGAACATGACAGGGCCGATACAAAACCTGTCTGCACCGAGGAAGAGAAGGCCTATCTCATCCAGCTGGCATCGGACTATTTCAAGCGGCCGATCACCGAAGAGGACGTGGTATGGACCTATTCCGGCGTGCGCCCGCTTTATGATGACGGAGCCAGTTCAGCTACGGCTGCGACGCGGGACTATGTTCTCAAGGTCGATTCGGATGGCGATGCGCCATTGCTGAGCATCTTTGGCGGCAAGATCACGACATATCGAAAGCTGGCCGAAGCTGCTCTTGAGAAGATCTCGGCCCATGTCCCCGGCGCGACCGGGAAATGGACCGCGGGCGCGCCCTTGCCGGGCGGGAACTTCCCGGTCGACGGTGTTCCCGCCCTGATCGCGAAGGCGCAGGCCGACTATCCGTTCCTCGACGCGGCTTGGGCAAAACGGCTGGTTAGAGCCTATGGTACCGAGCTTTGGCAGGTTCTGGGCGATGCAGTCGAGCTTTCTGACCTTGGGGTGTTGTTCGGCTACAACCTGACCGAGCGCGAGGTTGCCTGGCTTATGGACAAGGAATTTGCGCGCACGACCGATGACGTGCTGTGGCGGCGTTCGAAACTCGGCCTCCGTCTGGATGCGGAGCAGGTCGCGGCGCTCGATAAGTTTATGAAGGGCGTCCGCGGCGGCGCTCCGGACGCGGCCTGAAGACACCTTTTCGCGCATTGCGCGGCGTGACAGGGTTCCAGCATCATCTTTCGCCGCCGAGGAGGATCGTGCGGCGAAGGACAAATCGAAAATAGGGCAGAGCCATGACCCACATCCTTGCCATCGATCAGGGCACGACATCCAGCCGGGCGATCCTGTTCGATAAACAGATGCAGATCCGCGAAATCGTTCAGGAGGAGTTTCCGCAGCATTTTCCCCATTCCGGTTGGGTCGAGCATGACCCGGCGGATATCTGGAATTCGGTTCTGAGGACTTGCCGTGAAGTGATCACGAAAGCTTCGCTGCTGCCGTCGGACGTGATGGCCATCGGCATCACCAACCAGCGCGAGACGACGCTCGTCTGGGACAAGGAAACGGGCGAGCCGATCCATAACGCCATCGTATGGCAGGACCGGCGGACGGCCGCGATTTGCGAGGAACTGCGCTCGGCTGGCCATGAACCGCTCGTCGCCCAGAAGACTGGACTTCTGCTGGACCCGTATTTCTCCGGCACCAAGCTGAAATGGCTGCTCGACAATGTCGAAGGCGTGCGGGCGCGGGCGGAAGCGGGCGAGTTGCTCTTTGGCACTGTCGACTGCTTCCTGATCTGGAAGCTGACGGGCGGTCGCGTCCATGCGACGGACGCCACCAATGCCGCGCGGACACTGATGTACGACATCCACAAGGGTGGCTGGAGCCTGTCCATCTGCGAGTTGCTCGGCATTCCGGTCGAGATGTTGCCCGATGTGCGCGACTGCGCCGCCGATTACGGCGAGACGGATCCAGCGCATTTCGGCGAGGCGATCCCGATCCTCGGCGTGGCCGGAGACCAGCAGGCGGCAACCATCGGGCAGGCCTGTTTCGAGCCGGGGATGCTCAAATCGACCTATGGAACGGGCTGTTTCGCGCTGCTGAACACGGGCGACACCCCGGTGCAATCGAAGAACCGCTTGCTGACGACCATCGCCTACCAGTTCGGCGGAAAGCCGACCTATGCGCTCGAAGGCTCGGTCTATATCGCGGGCGCGGTCGTGCAATGGCTGCGCGACGGGCTGAAGATCATTTCGTCGGCGCCGGAGAGCCTGCCGCTCGCCCAGTCGGCTGATCCTTCGCAGAATGTCATCCTCGTGCCGGCTTTCACCGGCCTCGGCGCGCCCTATTGGAATGCGGAATGCCGTGGCGCGATCTTCGGTCTGACGCGCAACAGCGGCCCGGCCGAGATCGCGCGAGCCGCGCTGGAAAGCGTGGGCTTCCAGACGCGGGACCTGTTGGAAGCGATGCAGGCGGACTGGCCGGACCGAAGCGCCGAAGCGGTGCTGCGCGTCGATGGCGGCATGACCGCCAATGACTGGGCGATGCAGTTCCTGGCCGACATTATCGGCGCGCCGGTCGACCGCCCTACGATCCTGGAGACGACAGCGCTCGGTGCTGCCTGGCTGGCCGGGATGGAGGCCGGTCTTTACCCCGACCGGGCCGGTTTTGCCGAGACATGGGCGCGCGACAGCCGTTTCGAACCGGCGCTGGAAGACGAGACGCGGGAAGAGAAATACGCCGCGTGGAAGCGCGCCGTGCAGGCGACGATGTCCGTCTGATCGCCCCGGATCGGGACATTGCGGAAATGGACGGCGTGCAAATAAAAGCCCGGTGCGGAACCGGGCTTTTCTCTTTTCGATGAACGTACCGTTTACCGGCCGACGGCGACAAACTTTTCGAAGCCGGCGGCCTTGGCGTCGGCCTCGGTGTAGATATTGCGCAGGTCTGCCATGCGCGGCGTTGCCATGCTGCCGGCGACGCGTTCGAGATCGAGCGCGCGGAACTCGTTCCACTCCGTCAGGATCACCAGGAGATCGGCGTCCTCGGCGGCCTCGTAGGCATCTTCCAGCCACTCGACGCCCGGCAGAAGCGCCTCGCCTTCGCGACGGCCTTGCGGGTCTACCACGCGGACCTTGGCGCCGCCGCCGACCATGGCCGGGACGATCGTCAGCGAGGGAGACTCGCGCATGTCGTCGGTGTTCGGCTTGAAGGTGACGCCCAGAACCGCGATGGTCTTGCCGTTGAAGCTGTCGCCGCAGAGGTCGCGCAGCTTGTCGATCATGCGCCGCTTCACCGCCTCGTTCACGCGGATGACGGTCTCGGTGATCTCCTGCGGAACCGAATGGTCCTGCCCGATCCGCGCGAGCGCGCTGGTGTCCTTCGGAAAGCAGGAGCCGCCATAACCGGGGCCGGCATGCAGGAACTTGTTGCCGATCCGCCCGTCGAGCCCCATCCCCTTGGAAACGGCCTTCACATCGGCGCCGACGCGTTCGCAGAGTGCCGCGATCTCGTTGATAAAGGTGATCTTGGTCGCAAGGAAGGCATTGGCGGCGTATTTGATCATCTCTGCCGATTCCAGGTCGGTGTAGACGATCGGGAAATCGCGCAGGAAGAGCGGGCGATAGATCTCGCCCATCGTCTCCTTGGCACGCTCCCCGTTGATCCCGACAACAACGCGGTCCGGCCGCATGAAATCGTCGATCGCCGCGCCTTCACGCAGGAACTCGGGGTTGGAGGCGACGTCGAAATCGAGATCGGGGCGCGTTTCGCGCACGATCCGCTCGACCTCGCGATTGGTGCCAACGGGGACGGTGGATTTCGTGACGATGACGGCGTAGCCGGTGAGGCAATTGGCGACCTCCTCCGCGGCTGCATAGACATAGGTCAGGTCCGCATGGCCATCGCCGCGCCGCGTCGGTGTGCCGACGGCGATGAACACGGCATCGGCACTATCGACAGCCGTGGCCAGATCCTCGGTGAAGGACAGCCGGCCGGCGGCCACGTTGCGTTCCATCAGCGAGTCGAGCCCCGGCTCGTAGATCGGCACCTCGCCGCGAACCAGCATCTCGATCTTGGCCGGGTTCTTGTCCACGCAGACAACCTCATGCCCGAAATCCGAGAAACACACCCCAGAGACCAGACCCACATAACCGGTCCCGATCATTGCAATCTTCATGAATTTGTCTCCGCAGGTTCCTGAATGGTGCAAAGCGAATGGTGCATCGCGTCCGCGCTGTCAATGCGACGGGGGGCGCGGTGCTCGGAGTATTGCCGACTTGTCCGGGTTTCGCCTGTGACAAAGCGGGCTCGGAACGTCTTAATTGCCCGGACGCGCGACCAGGCATTGCGCGTCGACCAGGAACAGTTTCTGCGAACGATGGGCATAGGCACCGTTTTGCGGAGCGATCCGGCCCAGCGAGACAGATTCCGTGCATTCATTGGGAGCGTTCTTTTGTTTGCTGACAAACAGGACCGGTTCCGTAAGATCCGAAGGCATGGAATGTTTGAGAACATAGTGATTGGGGGCACGTCCTGAAACCGGGCGGGCATAGACCGCAATCGGGCCGTCCTTGTTGAAATAGAACAGATCGGCCAGCACATCGCGGTCATCCGCGACGATGGCGCGCACCCCCCTTGTTTTCGCCGCTTCGAGAATACTTTGGCTCATGTCGCTGCGCCCCAGATACCGGGCCAGCAGCAGTTCGCCGTCGGCGCCGAGGCGCAGACCGGTTCCGAACACCGTCAGGACCGGCAGGAGGACTGCCAGCAGGAGGTGAATGCCCATGCTCACTTTCAGCAATCCCGGGCGATTGGTGAGCAGCCACGGGACGACCAGAAGCGTTCCAGCGATATAGGCAGTCGCCGCCCAGTTGGCATAGGCCTGGCTGAGAAGCGCCTGAACGGAGACGATGGCAAGGATAGGCAGCGAAAACAGCAGCAGGAATTTCTGTTCCGCCGAGATGCGCCGGGGGCGGGCTGCGAGATAGAGAAGGCAGGCAAACAGGATCGGACCGAAAACCGCGAATTGCGAGCCGAGGAATTCGGCCAGTCCGACGAAATTCAGCGTGGCATTGTCGCCCGGGTTCCGTACCCAGTCGGCATTGTCCAACGTGTGCTCGACCGTGCTCAACCCGTTGGCGAGGTTCCACAGGATATTGGGCGATATCGCCAGCAGGAAAGCGGCGAAACCAGAGGCTGCCGGTTTCCATCCCGGTCGGGCCTGCCAGAGCAGGGCGGCGGAGAGGCCAGCGCAGATGATGAAATAGACCGCCGCGTACTTGCCGAGAAAGCCGATGCCGAGCGAAAGACCGGCCAGGATTGCCCAACGATGCGAGCCGCCGACGTCCAGCCCGCGCATCCAGGCCAGCAGGGACAGCACGAGGAACGGTACCATGACCGTGTCGGTCGAGATCATCAGGCTTCCGATTGCGACCATCGGCAAAGTAACATAGGTCGCGCAGACCCAGATCGCGGCTTGCTTGCCGAAACGGGGTGCGGCGATTGCCGCCAGCAGCAGCCCCGTTACGCAATGCAGCAGCGGACCCGGGATGCGCACCCAGAAGCTCGCATCCGACCCGCCGATCTCCGTGGCCGCCCGTATGGCCCAGCCGATCAGCGGTGGCTTGGAATAGTAGCCGAAGGCCAGCTCCTGCCCCCAGAGCCAGTATTGCGCTTCATCAACGAACAGATCGGTGCGGTTTGCCGCAAGCAAGGCAATGCGGAATGTGGTGACCGCCAGCGCGACCAGAAGGGCGGGAGCGAACCAACCGCGCGTTTCAGCGGGCGATTTTGCGGCGTTCGGCATGGATCAGCCAGAGGTTCCGACAATAGATGAAGACGCCCATGGATTGACCGAGGATGAAGACCGGGTCCTTGCGGTAGACCGCATAGGCGAACAGGATGAAGCCGCCACCAATGGACAGGTACCAGAAGGCGAGTGGAACAACCGACCGGCGCGCGCGTTCCGAGGCGATCCACTGCACGAGGAAGCGGGCGGTAAAGAGCAACTGGCCGCCGAGGCCGATCATGACCCAGAGGAACTCGGTCCAGTTCGAGACGGCCAGAATGCGGAAGACCTGTTCCATTATGTCAGATACCTTCCTGTCCGGCGTCGAAACGTTCCTGCGGCTGGGCCTTCTTGCGGCGTCGAATGAGCCAAGAGACGGCCAGCAGGTCCGGGATACCGACGAGGGCACGCCGGAAATTGGTGTAGTTGGAGCTTCCGGCCTGACGTTCGCGGTGGCTCACATCGACCAGCAGGATCTCCCAGTTGTCGCGCTTGAAGAGCGCGGGCAGGTAGCGATGCATGTGATCGAAATAGGGCAGGGCGAGAAACGCGTCCCGGCGGAAGCCCTTGAGCCCGCAGCCGGTATCGCGGGTCCCATCCTTGAGGATCCAGGCGCGCAGGCCATTGGCGAATTTCGACCCCCAGCGTTTGGAAAGCGTGTCCTGGCGGGCGACGCGCTGGCCGGCCACGAGTCCAAGCTTGCCGGTCTCGTCGGCAAGCAGCGGTTGAAACAACTTTGGAAGCTCCGAAGGCGGGTTCTGCCCGTCGCCGTCCAGGGTGCAGATGACACGGCCTTTCGCGGCCAGAACGCCGCTGTGAACCGCCGCGCTTTGCCCAGCCGAATTCGGGTGCGACAGCAGTCGGACATTGCCGAGAACCGTGTTCATGCGCAGTGCCTCGGCGGCGGTTGCGTCATCCGATCCGTCGTCGATGACAATGATTTCCGAGGAGACGTCCGAGCAGGCTTCCGCGATCCCTTCCAGAAGAGGGCCCACATTCACCTCCTCGTTCTTCATCGGGATCACTACCGATACATCGACCATTTCCGCCTCGCTCTTCTATGTCCGACCATGCCGAGTGGTTGCAGCCGGGCTTTAACGTCATAGCAGGCCACATGTCCATGGCTGCGGTCATTGACGCTGGAGAGTGTCTCCCATCGTCACTTTCGGCATCAGGACGACATGCTCGCCACCGGCGAGGGCGGGGGAGCCTGCGCGCTCGGCAATAATCCGCGCCGCGGCCTCGCCGATCTCGCGCCGGCAGGAATCCATCGTAGCCAGTTGCCGGGGAAGCCCGTCGAGAAGCTCAATATTGTTGAAACCGGCCATGCCGACCCGTCCGGGAATGTCGATCCCGTTCTCCATGCAGTAGAGCATGCCGCCCGCACCGATCAGGTCATTGGAGTAATACAGGAAATCCAGGTCCGGGCTGCGTTCGAGAATGGCCTTGGTCATTTCCCGACCCTTGCCGAAGCCTGAGCCGCCTTCGTAATATTCTTCGTCGGCCAGCTTCATTCCGGCCGCTTCGAGCGCATCGACAAAGCCGTCCAGGCGCTTCTTTGCCCGGTGGTCCAGCGGCATCTTCGTGCCGAGGAAGCCTATCCGCTTGTAGCCGGCCTCGATGATCGCTTGCGCCATGACGCGCCCGGCCCGCCGGTGGGAAATGCCGACCACCGAATCAATGGGCTCTCCGTCGACATCCATGATCTCGACCACCGGGATCCCGGCATTCCGGAGCATGGCCTTGGAGGCTTCCGAGCGTTCGAGCCCGGCGATGATCACGCCGGACGGCCGCCAACTCAGCATTTCATAGAGGACCTTTTCCTCCTGCTCGGGGCGGTAATGGGTAACGCCGAGAACAGGCTGAAGTTCGGTATCTTCCAGGACATTCGAGATGCCGTCGATAACCTCGGGAAAGACCATGTTGGAGAGCGAAGGCAGGATGACCGCCACAAGGTTGACGCGGCTCGAGGCGAGCGCGCCCGCGATCTTGTTCGGTACGTATCCAAGTTTCTTCGCTGCGGCGAGAACGCGCTCGCGTGTCGCCGCGCTGACGTCGCCACGGTTCCTGAGAACACGGCTGACGGTCATTTCGCTTACCCCGGACGCTTCTGAGACGTCCCGCAAAGTCAGCGGTCTGCGCGCTTCGGTTGGGGTCGTGGCTGCGATGCCGGCGGAAGAGGTGGGATCATCAGTGCTCATGGCGGAGTGTTAGCGCCAATTCTTGCCTTGTAAAAGCGCTCACACTGCAGATCGCCGCTGAAAAGCACGGCAATCTGTCGCGATATGTCTTTTGGGTCACCAAAGCGCTCAAGGGCTCACAGGTCCTGACGGGCAATATCGGTGATCAGGACGTTCAGGATGTCATGCCCGACGAGCTTTCGGCCTGCCAGTTTCAGCTCGCGACGCAGGATGTCCATGTTGCCACCGCTGGTAATTATGCCGTCGAACCCGCCCATGTTCGCATGATCGAACAGGACCTGCAGGAACGTGTCGCGAAGACGCGGCTCCAGGGCAAAGATCTTTTCGCGGTAGCCGAGCGTTGTCTCGAGGCTGAGCGAGAGCACGACCATCGATACCACGCGGCCATCCTTCAACACGGGCACGATGAACTGGTTGTTCAGTTTCGTGAACTCCGTGTCTCCGGAGACCGTATCATGCCCCCCATCCTTCGTGTCACCATGGCCATCGGACTCGGTAGAATCGGCGCTTAAAGGTTGCGCGGCGTGGGCGTCTCCCGCTGCTGCCGCGTTTTCCGACTCGCTGCCCGGAACCGGGGCGGGTTTCAGATAGAGCCCGGCCCCGACACCCGTGGCAGCGCCGAACAGGGCAAGCAGGAGTGGCAGGATGAGACGCATGACGACACTCCTCAGAATGGCAGGATGATATCCGCGACCTGCTGGCCATAGCGCGGCTGCTGCACATCCGTGATCTGACCCCGTCCGCCATAGGAGATCCGGGCGCCGGCGATCTTGTCATAGGTGATCTCGTTCTGCCGGGTGATGTCTTCGGGGCGCACATAGCCGGTCACGAGCAGTTCCCGAAGCTCGAAATTCACGCGAACCTCCTGGCTGCCCTGGATTTTCAGGACCCCGTTCTGGAGAACCTCGACGACGGTTGCCGCCACCCGAAGTGTCAGTTTTTCCTTGCGCTTCACCGATCCGTCGCCTTCGGAGGAACTGGAGGATGACAGATCCACAGCTGGATCGAGCGAAGCACCTTCAAGGAACTTTTTCGAGAAACGGGTGTCGAGCCCCATGAGATTCGAAACTGCCATGTCTTCGCCTGAGCTGCGCGAACGTGCGGTCGAGTTCGAGATCTCCGCCTTGTCATTGATTTCGATGACGACAGTCATGATGTCGCCCATCTGGCCGGCCCGCCGGTCCCCGAGCAGGGACTGCCTGTCCTTGCTCCAGAGCGATGCGGTCTCGGTGGGTCGTTCTGTCGTCAGGGTCTCGGGCAGCGGAATCACCGACATCGCCCGGTGTTCATACGTTCCGGCAGTCTCGGAAAAATCCGGGCGTTTGCCGACATCGGCAACACGGGCGCAGGACATGAGGGCAAGGCTGGCGGCGATCAGGATCGCGACGTTTCTCATCATGGTCACTCCATTCGAGAGAATTGCATTTCGGTCGGTCCCACGAGCACACGGCCGTGGGCATCCACTGTTCCTAAAACGGTCGTGCGGGACTGCAGGTTCATGGCACGGACGCGATCGCCAAGCGCGGCACGTGCCAACGAACGGCCGTCGGTCGTGATCGCGAGACCGTTATGGTTGAAGACCAGGGGAACGATCTGGTTGCGCTCGATCAAGGCGGGCGGCGAGAGATCTTCTGGTCTGATGGCCCGCCCGGCATAGAGGACCACCCGCGCTTCCATTCCGACGGCGGTCTCCACGTCCGACATCGCGCCGGGCAACGTGTCTTCGACAAGCTGAACGTCCTGGGCGGAAATGATCGACCGCGATCGGATCGTGTGTGTTGCAACCAGCGATTCGGCCGCAGCCTGTCCGGCAAGGGCGATAATGAGCGGGAGAGCGAGCGGGATCGTTTTCATCGGATCTGCGTCGTTGCGCCGAGCATCTGGTCGACAGCGGAGATGACCTTGGCGTTGAGTTCGTAGCCCCGCTGGGCCTGGATCAGGTCGGTGATTTCGCGCACCGAGTCGACAGAACTGTCTTCGAGGTATCCCTGGCGCACGGTGCCGAGCCCGTCCTCGCCGGGCGTTGCAACGAGAGGCGGGCCGGAGGCCTCGGTCTCCAGGAAGAGATTGCCGCCAATCGCTTCGAGCCCCTTCTGGTTGGAGAAATCCGCGAGGGTGAACTGGCCCAGCAACTCGGCATCCACCTCGCCGTCGAAATAGGCATAGATCTCACCGTCCGGATTGATGGAGATCGACCGGGTGTCGTCCGGCACCGTGATCTCCGGCGCGATCGCGTAGCCGTCCGAAGTCACCACCAAGCCATCGGCGGAAAGTTTGAGTGCACCGTCCCGTGTATAGGCCGATGCGCCCGAAGGAAGGGTCACCTCGAGGTATCCCTCACCGTCGATCGCGATATCCAATTCGCCATTGGTGGCGGAAAGGGATCCCTGCTGGTGGTCGACCGTCACGGCGGAAGGCCGGACCCCAAGGCCGATCTGAACGCCGGTCGGGACTATCGTGCCGTCGGAGGCATTGATCGTGCCGGGGCGCGTGAGCTGTTGGTAATGAAGATCCGCGAATTCGGCGCGACGCGCATTATAAGCCGTTGTGCTCATATTCGCGAGGTTGTTGGAAATGACATCGACCCGCATCTGTTGCGCGGCCATGCCGGTAGCGGCGATCTTGAGCGACTGCATCAGTGCCTCCAATTATCTTGAGAGCGTGTCGATCAGGCTCGACAGCCGTTTACTTTCGCGGTCGGAAAAAGATTGACCAAGCTCGTAGCTGCGCTGGACTTCGATCATCCGCGCCATTTCGATCACCGGGTTCACGTTGGAACCCTCGACGAATCCCTGCAGAACCCTTGGGGAATCAACTGGTTCGAAGTCCCCGGCCAATGAGAATAGCGTGTCGCCTTCCCGTTTCAGGCTTGCGGGGTCTGCGGGGGCGACCACGCCAATACGTCCCAGTGGCCGGCCATTTGCGCTGATCGTGCCGTCTGTCGCGATGCTGACACTACCGGCATCCGGCGGCACGAAGATCGGGGCGGCACCCTCGTCGAGGACAAGAAAGCCATCCGGCGTCATCAGGTCCCCCATGTCTCCGGGAAAAAAGCTGCCCGCCCGTGTCAGCCGTTGCCCTTCCGGCGTCTCGACGAGGAAAAAACCGTCGCCTTCTATCGCCACATCAAATGTTCCACCGGTTGGCTCCAGGCGCCCCTGGCTCAGGTCAAGATTGCGCGCCCGGGCGGCGGCCATGGAAACGGACTGATCGGCATTGCCGGCCGACTTGATGAATTCCGAGAAAACCACGCCTTCCCGACGAAACCCGGTGGTCGACATGTTGGCGATGTTGTTCGCGATGCTCTGCATCTCGTTCAGCAGGCCCGATTGCCGTGACAGGGTGACATATCCTGCGCTCATTGCTTCAGACTCCTGCGATGAGCGGAATGATCCGCGCCGTGAAAAAGCTTACCAGTGTCTGGGTCATGAAATTCATCGACATCCAGAACACGACCACGATCGCCAGCAGTTTGGGTACGAAGGTCAGCGTCATCTCCTGGATCGAGGTCAGCGCCTGGAACAAGCCGACGGCCAGTCCCGCCACGAGTGCGACCCCGAGAATGGGCATGGCGATGGTGACGCCGGTCCAGAGCGCCTCTCGCAGCGTGTCGAAATACGCGGCTTCATTCATGGTTCAGACCGGCATCCGCATGATTTCCTGATAGGCCTCAACGACCTTGTCGCGCAGGGTTGATGCCGTCTCGATGGCCAGTTCGCTTTGCGTCAGGGCCATGACGAGGGCGTGAGGGTCGGCTTTGCCGACCATCGCCGCTTTCGCAGTCGCCTCCGTTTCCTGCAGACCGGCGGCGAAATTCGTCGCCGCAGCCTGAAAGCTCTCGCCGGCATTTGCCGGTTTCTGTGTGGGAGTGAGCGCGGGCTTTGCCGCAATGTAGCCTCTTGGGGCCTGTGTCGCCTGGATTACCATTCTGGTTACTCCTTACTTTCTACGCAGCTCGAATAGGCTCGAGGTCATTTTCCTCGCCTGGTCGAACATCTTGAGGTTCGCCTCGTAACTTCGTTGCGCCTGTCGGGCGTCTGCGATTTCGACGACGAGATTCACATTGGATCCGTCGTAATGCCCGCTGTCGTCCGCCATGGGATGAGACGGGTCGTAGACCTGCTCCAGCGGCCGCTGGTCGAGCTGCACATGTCCGGTTGTCACCAGCTCCATGTCGCGGCTTCGATCCAGCTCGCTTTCGAAAGGCACCATTTTCCGGCGGAATCCCTGTGTGTCGGCACTGGAGATGTTCTCGGAGATATGGCGCAGCCGCGTAGACTGCGCTTTCAGGCCGCTGGCGGACACGGCCATGGTGTTGAGCAGGTCACTCATCGCGAAACCTCCTACCGACGCCCGATGCTGGCGCGGATCACTCCCAGACCACTGCGGTAGATCGAGATCGCCATATCGTGTTGTTGCTGGATTTCTGCGGATTTCAGGATTTCGTCTTCGAGCGAGACGGAATTTCCGTTCGGCGCGACGACACCGGATTCCACGATCCTGGCCCTTGCCGCCGCTTCCTGGCCGTTGTGACCGATATGGCCCGGGCGCGTCGCGCGCATGGAGCCTTCGTCACCGAACGCGGTATAGCTGTCAGCAAAACTCGGAATGTCTTGCTGCCGGTAGCCCGGCGTGTCGACATTCGCGATGTTCGCGGCCACGACCGACTGGCGCGCAGCGGCAAGTTGGGCCAGTTGCTGCGCCATGTTCAGTAGTTCGATTTTTGTTGTCATCGGGGGTTCTCCCTCGGCTTTCAATCAAGGCTTAACCCCGATTCCTTTAGAAACAGTGTGCGTCCAAAAGGGGAACACATGATGAACGGCAGAAGCCTCGAAACGCTTGCTTGCGAAATCCGCTCAATGACACCCGTGCGGCCCGTAGGGCGCGTTGTCGCCGCCGGCCACGGCATCCTGACCATTGGTGGCCTGCAAGAGGACGCGGCACTGGGCGATCACGTCCGGCTGGAGACGCGGCACGGGGTGTTGCGGGGCGAGGTGATCAATATTTCGCGGGACGGAGTCGCCGTTTTGCCCGATGGCTCCGGGGAAGGCATCCGAATCGGGGATCCCGCCGTTCTAAAGGGGGCGCCCGTGATCGCTCCGTCCGATCACTGGGTCGGCCGCATCGTTGACCCTTACGGAAATTCGCTGGATGGCCGGAGCCTGGGGCGGGGCGCCACCGAGAGGCCTTTGCGGGCGTCGCCGCCGGTTGCAACGCGCAGGCGGCCGCTCGGGGAACGCCTTCCAACCGGTCTTGCCGTGTTCGATACAATGCTGCCGCTGGTTCGCGGGCAGAGAATCGGGATCTTTTCCGGCTCCGGCGTCGGAAAGTCGACCCTTCTGGGGAACCTGACCCGCCAGGTCGATTGCGACGTCGCCGTGGTGGCGCTCGTCGGCGAACGCGGGCGGGAAGTTCGGGAATTCGTCGAGTCCAATCTCGGGCCGGCGGGCATGAAGAAATCCGTCGTGGTGACAGCGACCTCCGATCAGCCCCCGCTGGCCCGTCGTCGCGCCATGTGGACGGCGATGAGCATCGCGGAGCATTTCCGGGACCAGGGCAAGCATGTGCTCTTTCTGGCTGATTCCGTCACACGCTTTGCCGAGGCGCATCGCGAGGTCGCTCTCGCGGCGGGTGAGTCCTCCTCCCTGCGTGGGTTCCCTCCGTCCACGGCGCACCAGATCATGACCCTGGCCGAGCGCGCCGGACCCGGAGACGTCCGCCATGGCGGAGAAATCACGGCAGTTTTCACCGTGCTCGTCGCAGGGTCGGACATGGACGAGCCGGTGGCGGATATTCTGCGCGGCGTTCTCGACGGGCATGTCATCCTAGACCGTCAGATCGCGGAACGCGGTCGCTTTCCGGCGGTGGACCTTTTGCGTTCCGTTTCGCGCAGCCTGCCGGGAGCGGCGAGCGAGGCCGAGAATGCCCTGATCCGTCTGGCCCGTCAGCGCCTTGGGGCCTATGACCGCGCCGAGGTTATGATCCAGGCCGGTCTCTATACATCCGGCAGTGACCCTGAGGTCGACGCGGCGATCCAGGTCTATCCGCAACTCGACAGCTTTCTTGCGGAGCTGTCGCCCGAAGGACCGGAGGGCGCGTTTGCACGGCTCGGGGCAATCCTAACCCGCAGATGAGCGCGGCTTCTTCTCGGAAGCGAAACTCAAAACGGCCGGTTCATCCGTCTTCCGGGGCGGACTAACGACGTTTCCTTTCGGCATCCGCTTGTACCAGCAGTTTCGACAGTGCGTTATCCTTGGCAAAGGTACGCCGAGCCGCTTCCTGTTCGCGCGCCAATTCCGCTCGCAGGCGGGCAACGGTCATGTTCTGGCGCGCCCGCTCCCCATCGACCCAGCGAAGCCAGCGCGTTGTCGAGAGCACCTGCGCGACATCGAGAGCGTCGCCGGGCGCGATCTGCTTCAGGGCGGTTTCCCTGTCCCGCGCCAGCTTGTTAAGGCGCGCGGTTGCCGCGCGCTCCTCCCCGGCCTTTTCCCGAAGCGACTGGCTGGCTGCGAGCCATGCGGCCTCGGTGACGGATTTCAGGCGTTTGAGGTCTCGAAGGCGGTTTTTCATGACGTGATCAATCCAGCACTCTCTGACGGGCGAGACCGCGCATCTTCTCGGCAAAACGAATGGCTGCCGCAACGGCGCGGTACTGGTCGGGATGGATCTCCTGACCGATTTCCGTCGTCGCGTGGATCGCGCGGGCGGTTGGCGGGTCCCGATGTATGGGAACACCCGATTCCATCGCCTTTTCTCGGATCCGGGCGGCGATTTCATCCACCCCCTTGGCAACGCAGATGGGTGGGCCGCTGAAGGACGGATCCCATTTGAGCGCCACGGCATAATGCTCGGGGTTAACCACGACGACACTCGCATCGGGCACATCGGCCAGCATGGAACCCATCGCGATTTCCTGTGCCCTCCTGCGCCGGGCCATTTTCATGAAGGGGTCGCCTTCGGACTCCTTCGCTTCGTCCTTGAGTTCCTTGTGGGACATCATGTTGCGCCGCCGGTGTTCGGCGTGCTGCCATAGCAGGTCGATGGCGCCGAAGGTCCCGAATACCAGAACGACGATGGTCAGGAAATCGACGGCAAGCTCGCCCATCAATTGCGCGACGCCGCCGGGTGTCGACGACATCGTCGCGGCAATGCTGTCCATGCGTGCCGACAGGAAGAGAAACAGCACGCCCGACACGATCACGAGCTTCAGGAAACTCTTGGCGAATTCGAACAGGCCAGAGCGGCCATACTTGTTCTTGGCGTTCGATAGAGGAGATATTCGGGACAGTTTTGGCGCCAGCTTGCTGGGGGCAAAGACCAGCGTGCGTTGTGCCAGCAGGCTGGCGATCACGATCAGTCCGGGCGGTAGCATCAGGGGCAGGAGACCTTGCAGCAGCGAGCTGCCCAAGGCGCCGCGTTCAAGCGGTACACCGAAATGCGCGCGCGTGGCCGCGCTGTTTTCGAGGCTGGAAAGTATCGATGTTCCGAGATCGCCGAAACGGGTTGCGATCGAGGGGCCGAGCGCAACGATGGCAATCAGGATCGTGGCGTAAGCGATGGCGCCGGTCAGGTCCTGTGATCGCGGCACGTCGCCTTTCTTGCGCGCATCGTCCAGTTTCTTCTGGCTTGGCTCGTGTTGCTTGTCCTGCTCTTCCTCGGCCATCAGCGCATCCCGAATGGATTGGCCAGAACGACCTGGAAAGCGTCGAGCCAGATCCGAAGAAGGAAAGGCGACAGCAGGGCCAGCATGGCCATTCCGACACCGGTGATCGCCGGCGCGCCAACCAGTACGACCATGAGTTGCGGCATGGCACGGTTAATCGCGCCGAGCGCCAGGTTGTAGATGAACGCTGCCAACACGAAGGGGGCGGCGAGGCAGAAGGCCAGCCGGAAGCAATAGGAGATATGGGCGATGCCGAATTCGGTCAGCTCGGTGGAATCCATCAGGCTGCCGACGGGAAAGATGCTGTAGCTCTCCATGATTGCCCTTGCCGCGAGCACATGGAGATCCGCCATCACGGCGAGCGCCAGCCCGCCCATGACCAGCACATGACCGATGGCGGGCATCGGCTCGGTCGCGGACCCGGAGAAAATCTGTGCGAGCGAGGTCGACTGTGCGATCATGGACGCGGCCATCTGCAAAACCACGACCATCATCCGCAGCGTCAGCCCGAGAACGACACCGATCAGGGTCTCGGCGCCTATCAGGGACAGCAGTTCTGTGCCCGTGTCGGGGGCATCTGTGAGTGGAACCGCAGGAAGGACAATCGAGGTGAATGCCAGCGCGACGGCGAGCTTGACGCGCTGCGGCACCAGTTTCTCGCCGAAAGCCGGCAGGAAGGCAACGACACCGGCGACGCGCAGGAAGGCCACCACTCCCTGCAGCAGAAGGCCCTGACTTGCCTGCAGCAGTTCGGGTGGCAATTCGATCATGCCGGGACGACCCCGATCATCGAGGGGCGTGCATCCATGCCGATTTCTTCGAAGGAAAGGACGGGCGAATGCACGCCCTTGGCGGCCAGAACGCTAGTCAGGAAACGCCGCCGGCGAGTCGAGGTGACGATTGCCGGGAAAATTCCTCTCTCGGCAGCTTGCGACAGCTTCTCGGAGACGCCTGCGGCCAGCCGGCCGAAATCTTCCGGCGGAAGCGCGACTTCCTTCATGCCGCCTGGGCCATCGATCTGGTAGGAGGAAAAACGGTCCTCCCATTCCGGTGCCAGCTGGAGCAGCGGCACGGTTCCGTCTTCGCGGCGTAGCCCCGAAACGATCTGGAACCCAAGCCGCTGGCGGACATATTCGCAGATGGCTTCGGGCGTGTTGAAGCTGCCGCGCGCCTCGGCAATCGCCTCCAGGATGAGCGGCATGTTGCGAATGGAGACCTGTTCTTCGAGCAGCAGGCGCAGGACGGCCAGCAGCATGTCGATCGGCACCTTGTCGGGCACGAGCTCGTCGATCAGCTTCCGGTTGGCCTCGGCGCGCCCCTTGTCGGAAAGATTGGTCAGTTCATTCAATAGGCGCCGGAGGGCCTTCAGGGTCATCAGGCGGGGGAAGTTCCGCTTGATGACTTCGAGCAGATGTGTCGCCAGCACTTCCGAAGGCGTAACGATCGTCGTGCCGTCGAGGGCGAGTTCCTCGCGTTGATCCTCCGGAATCCAGCGTGCGGGCGCTCCGTAGACAGGCTCTGAGACGTTCTCGCCCGGAGGGTAGGGAAGCGAGGGGTCGGAGACGAGCGCGAGCACCCTTCCGGGCTGAAGCCGGTCGCGCGCCTGTTCCACGCCCTGGATGCGCAGGACGTAGGTGCCCTGTTCGAGGGCGGCATTGTCGGTGAGTCGCACTTCGGGAAGGACAAGTCCGAACTGCGACGCGACGTGGTTGCGCATGTTCGCAATACGCGCGTCGAGGCCCGTGCCCGGATCGAGCACCATGGACACTAGCTCGGGAGAGAATTCCAGGTGAATGTCGTCGAGGTCGAGCATGTCGCCGATAAGCCGTTCCGAAGGGGCCGCTTCGGTTGCAGGACGGACGTTTGCGGCTGCCGCGGTGACGGTACTTCCGGTACGGGCCCGTCCGGTACTTCGGGCACGAACTGATCGGCATTGCGCGGCGTCGAAATGGCGTCGTCGCGATCAAGACAAAAAAGGGTCCAGGTCACATTCCTGGGCCCTTTATCTTTGGGCAGACGCCGGCGGGCCGTCACACCATCCGTATCACGTCCTTGTTGATGGCCAGCACATAGCCTTTGCGGGCGATGTTTCGCACCAGCAACTCGCTGACCATCTGGTTTCCAAGGGAATCCCGTAGCCGCTTGATGCGCGTGGCCCCGGCAGCTTCCTCGCAATCCTCCGGGCGCCGCCCCTGGATCACGGCTTCCAGTTCGGCCCCGGTCAGGAATTCCTCGTCCATGCGCGCCTCGGCTAGGGCGGCCAGCGTCTCGATGGCGGCTTCGGTCAGCTTGAATTCCATGTTGTTGATCAACACCAGCCGTTCCTGACGACTGATGATCAGGTCCGTGACCTGGATTCCCTGCCGTTCGATCTGACCCATGCGGCGGTTGAGAATGACGATCGCCACCAGCAGGGAGAGCGCCGCAACCAGTAGTGCAGCGGCAAAAACCAGCAGCACGAAGATGATCTGCCGGTAGCTCTGCAGCACGTCCGAGAAGGAGGTGCCGCTCGCGGCCAGGATCTCCAGAAGCCGAATCTCGGCCTCTGAGGTCAGGTCGTTATTCTCGACGAAAATCCGTTCGACCCGGGCGTTGAACGCATCCGCGTCCGGCAGGTTGGCAAAGAGCAGCACGGCGGCTAGCGCAAGAATGCCGACGATGCCGGCAACGCCGAACATGACGGCACGCATGCCGGCGCGGCGCGCCTCAATAACGGAGGTGGAACTGTCCGGCACTCGCTTTCCTCTCGGCCAGGCCGGATTCGTCAAAGACGCCCAGCACGTTCAGAAGGGTCCAGCCGTCGCGCGCAATGCGCTGTCTGATCTGCGCCGCGGCGGCGCCGGGATTGCAGGCATCCCCGTCGATGCGGATGGTGCCGTAATGCAGCCGCAAGGGGTTGTCTTGCTTTGCCTTGTAGTCGGCGTAGCAAGCCGCCTGGGCGGGCAGGGCAAGCAGCATGAGAACGGCGGTGCAGGCCGATATCCGGGTTCTGGTCATCATGCGGTCACAGTGGGCAAAATCCCCGCAAAGTTCAATAACGACAGGCCTCTAAGCGCTCGTTATTCGATAACACCCCGCCGTTATTGCGTGATTTCGGCGCTCGGGGCGAGGGTGTTTGCAGCAAGACCGGGGCGAGCAGCGTCGCTGGTCAAGGCGACGAATGACAGGAGACAGAAAATGCGCAAGACACTGACCGCCGTGACCCTTTCCATGGCCCTCGCAGCCACGAGCTTCGTTCCCGGACAGGCCGTGGCGGGGGACCGCGAAGACCTCGCCGCCGTTCTGTTCGGGGCGAGCCTTCTGGCCATCGTGGCGGCTGCCGCGTTGAATGACGACGATGGGAAGGACCGCAAGGCCCGCGCCCCGGTTGTCCAATACCAACGCGCGCCGGTCGTGACCGTGCAACCGCCCCAGCGGGTCGAGGTGAAGCGGAACAACACCCTTCCCAGCCAATGTTCCCGGCAGTTCAACACCAATAGCGGCCAGCGCAGCTACATGATGAAGGATTGCCTGGAAAGGAACGGTGTGCGCGTGTCCAGCCTTCCGGGGCGTTGCGAACGTTCCATCGACATGCCGGGCCGCGGACCGGACCGGACCGGATGGTTCCAGGGCTGTCTGAACAGCGAAGGCTATCGGATCCGTTGAGACCGCGAATACAGGCACGATAATCGCGGGAGCAGCAGGCAGGGGGAAACCTTGCCAGGGCGGCGGGGATCTCCTCGCCGCCTTCTCCGTATTTGAGGCGGTTCGGTGGAAAGCCGGCCGGGGCTCGCGTAGAAGCAATGCATCGGAATAAAAGCAAGAGGCTGGGCCTTGCGGTGAACGAACAAGTGGATGCGTTGATAATCGGGGCCGGTCCGGCGGGGCTGATGGCGGCCGAGGTGTTGGCGGATGCCGGCCACTCCGTGATCGTGGCCGATGCCAAGCCCTCGGCGGGGCGCAAGTTGTTGATGGCGGGCAAGTCCGGGCTGAACCTGACCAAGGATGAGCCTGCCGAGCGATTCCTCGAAGCTTACGCCGAGGCGGCGGAGTGGTTGGCGCCGATGCTCGCGGAGTTCGGCCCGCAAGATGTGAAGGATTGGGCGGAACAACTCGGCAGCGAGGTTTTTACCGGATCGGCGGGCCGTGTCTTCCCGAGGGAAATGAAGGCGTCTCCGCTGCTGCGATCCTGGCTGAAACGGCTGGGAGAGAAGGGCGTAGAGCTTCGCGTGCGCTGGCGGTGGACCGGCTGGGAGGGAGACGCCTGCTGCTTTGACACGCCCGATGGGGCGAAAACGGTCGACGCTGCAGCGACGGTTCTCGCCCTGGGCGGGGCGAGCTGGGCACGGTTGGGCTCCGACGGTGCCTGGGCCGGGAGGTTGCGGGGGGCAGGGATCGGGCTCGATGTCTTTGCCCCGTCAAATGTCGGGCTTTGCGTCGACTGGTCGCCGCATATGGAACGGTATTTCGGCGCGCCGGTAAAAGGCGTGGCCTTGGTGGTCGGCGAGGCCCGTTATCGCGGCGAATTCGTAATTTCCCGCCATGGTCTCGAAGGGAGCGGCATCTATGCGGTCAGCCGTCCGGCGCGCGAAGAGCGCCCGATCCTGATCGACCTGCTGCCGGACTGGAGCGAAGAGAAGGTTCAGGAACGGCTGTCCCGCCCGCGCGGCAAGGCCTCCATCAGCAATCATTTGCGCAAGAGCCTGCATCTCGATGCGGCGAAAGTCGCGCTGTTGCGGGAATTCGGTGGTCCGCTTCCCGATGGCGTGGCGTTGGCGCAACGGATCAAGGGGTTGCCGCTTGCCCATGACGGGCCGAGACCGATGGATGAGGCGATATCGGTGGCCGGTGGCGTGCGCCGAGACGCGCTGGATGACCGGCTGATGCTGAAGCTGCGACCGGGTGTGTTCTGTGCCGGCGAGATGCTGTCCTGGGAGGCGCCCACGGGCGGCTACCTGCTGACGGCGTGCCTGTCGACCGGGCTATGGGCCGGGCGAGGGGCGGCGGAATGGCTGGAGCGCAGCCATGACGCATGAGGCGGGCGATCCCGTCTGCCCGCTCTGTGGCCGGCCCATCCCGGCGGATGTGCGTCAAAGCCTGCACCACCTCGTGCCGAAACTGCGCGGCGGAAAGGGCGGGCCGACGGTGCTTCTGCACCAGATCTGCCACAACGAGATCCACGCCACACTCTCCGAGACCGAACTGGCGCGCAGCTACAGCAGCATCGAGGCTTTGCGGGCGCATCCCCAGATCGAGAAATTCATTCGCTGGATCAGCCGTCGGCCGCCGGAATTCTATGCCAGAACCCCGGGCCCGCGCCGCCGCCGCTAACGTCAGCCGGGAATCATCGCCTTGATCCCCTTGCGAATCTCGGGCGGCGCGGCGCAGACGGCTTCGCTGAGCGCATGTAGCGTCTCGCCAAGCGCCTCCTTCTCGACGACCCGGTCCACGAGGCCCCATTCATAGGCGGTCGCGGCGTCGATCTTCTGGCTGGCCATCAGGATCATCCGTGCGCGGGCCGGACCGATCAACGCGGCGAGGCGGCCCGGATCGGAGGGTTGCGGCAGGAAGCCGAGTTTCATCACGGGATAGAAAAACCTGGCCTGCGGTACGGCTACGCGCAGATCACAGGCCAGCGCCATGCCGAAGGCGCCGCCGGCAAGCGTGCCGTTCAGTGCCGCGATGGTCAGGCACGGCATCCCGGCGATGCGCGAGGACACCCGCTCCCAGATGCCGTCCGTTGCCAGCCCGGCGCGCGCTTCCTCAAGGTCGGCCCCGGCGGAGAACACCTTGCCCTCGCCGGTCAGAACCAGCGCGGCAACGCCGGCCTGCTCGGCCTCGGCAGTGGCGGTCTCTACGGCGCGCAGCATGTCGCGGGTGAGCGAATTGGCCTTGTCGGGGCGGTTGATCCGCAGGGTCCAGACCTGAGCCTCGCCCTGCGACTCGCGGATAACGTCGATCATTCGATGACTCCCACGCGGCGACGGATCGATTCGTCGCGCAGCGAAATCTCCTGTCCGATGAACTCGTCGGCATCGACGCCGCACATCCACAGTAGTGCCTCGGCCGGCCATTCGGGCGGAATGTGATCGCTCCACTCCAGCTTGCTCACCGGGTTGATTCCGCTGGACTTTATCACGCGCTGCATCTCGGTGGCCACGGTGCCAGGGCTCAGCCCCATCGCGCGGATGCCCGCCTGGGCGTATTCCTTGTCGAGCGAGCGGGTCAGCATCGCCGCGCCCGCCTTGGAGGCGCAATAGCTGCTCCAGGCCTCGACCGGCCCGTGCGCGGCACCGGAACTGATCGTGATCACGGTGCCGCCGCCTTGCGATAGCATGACGGGCAAGACTGCCCGCATACCGTGAAAGACGCCCTTCAGGTTCACGTCGATCGCCTGGCCCCAGCTTTCCGGATCCGCCTCTGCCAAATGAATGATCGGATCGATCACGCCGGCATTGTTGATCAGCACGTCCAGGCGGCCGAATGTGCTTGCAGTGGCCTGTACTGCCGCTTCAACCTCCCAGTAGCGACTTATCTCGCAGGGAATTGCCAGCGCCGCCTCTCCGATTTCGCCCGCCAGCGTGGCCAGTTCGTCCCGGCTGCGCGACACCAACGCCACTTTCGCGCCGGCGCGGGCGAAAACCCGGGCGGCGGCCGCTCCTATGCCCCGGCTCGCGCCGGTTATCAGCACCACCTTGCCGGTCATGTCGGTCATGTTTTCCCTCACCAAATTGCTCGCGCTTCCGTTACCCATGCCAATTTTATCATTACAAAGAAAGAGCTTTCGGCCTATTCCCTTGACCGTGTTCGCCCTCTGTCCGACACTTGAGCAGGGTTTTCCAAAGGAAGGGTGTTTCATTATGAAACCGTGGATTCTCGGCGGTGTATCGGCCGCAGCATTGATTACGATTCCTTGTGTGGGATGGAGCCTCACCGCGCAGCAGGCCTGGCAGAGCTGGCAGGACGCTGCACAAAGCTACGGTCAGGAACTCACCAATGACGGCGAGGAGATGATGGGCGGCACGCTCACCGTCCGCGGTGTCGCCATGTCTACCGACATGGAAGGCACCAGCATCTCCATGGGGGTGGAGGAACTCGTTTTCGCCGAGCAAGGCGACGGATCGGTCATGGTCACCATGTCCGAGACCATCCCGGTCACCGCGAGCGGCATCGATCCAGACACGGGCGAGGAAATCGACGTTTCGGTCGTGATCGAGCAGTCTGGACTTGCGATGACGGCCTCCGACGCCGACGGCGCCACCGCTTTTTCCTATGACGCACCCTCGTTGATGGTGAAAATCGCCGACATGAAGATCGACGATGCGGCTTTCCCGATGGTTCTGGAAGTGGCGCTCACGGACACGTCCGGTGCCTATTCCGTCGGATCCGGCGCGGGAACGCCCGTCGAATCCGCGTTCGAGGCTGCCGGCGTCGGCATCAACGTGGATGTCGCCGATCCGGAAGGCTCTGGAAAGATGGTTTTCACGGCGAGTGTCGATGGGTTGACCACGAGTTCCTTTGCTACGGGCTTCGCGGATATGGACCCCGATGACATGGCCAGAATGCTCAACGAGGGCTTCGCGGTAGAGGGTGGCGGCAAATACGGTCCGGTCAGCTTCGACATGGCCTTCGAGGAAGATGGCAGCAGCATGCTGGCGACGGGCTCGCTCACGGGCGGTGGTGTCGGCATCACCATGAATGCCGACGGTATCAGCTACGAAATCGGCTACGAGGGTCTGGATCTGAAACTGTCCGGCTCCGAGATTCCGCTGCCGCAAGTGACGGCCAAGGCCGATGTTCTGTCGACCTCCTTTGCCTTCCCGCTGTTGGTCAGCGATGCCGTGTCGCCTTTCGCGTTCCGCACGGCCATCGAAGGCCTGCAGGTGGGCGAGGAGATCTGGTCGATGATCGATCCGGCCGCGGTCCTGCCGCGCGATCCGGCCAGCCTTATCCTTGAAGTGGCCGGAACCGGCCGTTGGATGATGGATATCTTCGACGAAGAGGCCATGATGGCGCTCGACGACGCGCAGGCGCCCGGCGAAGTCGAGACGGTGGAAGTGAAGGAGCTGAAGCTGGCCATCGGCGGTGCCGAGTTGACCGGCAACGGCGCCTTCAAGCTCGACAACACGGACCTTCAGACCTTTGACGGCGTGCCGCGTCCCGAAGGCACGGCGAACCTGCGCCTGCTCGGTGGCAACGGCCTGCTCGACAAGCTGACCCAGATGGGGCTCGTGCCGCAGGATCAGGTGATGATGGTCCGGATGATGTCGGGCATGCTGGCCAAGCCCGGTTCGGAGCCAGATGAACTCCTCTCCGAGATCACGATCGACGCAAACGGGCAGGTCCTGATCAACGGCGCGCCGTTGCCTTTCTGAGCGTGTTTCAACTAATCGAAAACGGTCGGCCTGAATGGCCGGCCGTTTTCCCTTCGTGATGGTTGACCGGGCATGACGCGCCCTGCATAAGGGTTACGAGATAACATTTCATTTTGAGGCGCCGATGAAAGTTACCGTTCTTACCGCTTTCGCTCTCTCGGCGGCCGGGGCTGCGCTCGCCCAGGACATGCACCAGCATGACGCCCATGTGCATGGCAGGGGCGCGCTGGATATCGCGGTCGAAGGCGAAAATATCCTCATGGAATTACGTGCGCCCGGCGCCGATATCGTGGGATTCGAGTATCCGGCGCGGGAAATCGAGGAAAAGGCCGCCGTTGCGGTGGCGTTGAACCTTCTTTCCAACCCCGAGGACCTGTTCGTTCTGGACGCGGCGGCCGGATGCGGTTTCGTTGCCGCGGAAGCGGAATTGCACGGTAAAAAGACTCAGGACGATGCCCAGGAAAGGGACGACGACGATAAGACCGAGCTTGCCGACTCGGCCGAAGCAGGCGGGCATTCGGAATTTCACGCCGAATTCGTGCTGAGTTGCGATCACATTGAACGGCTGAAAACCATCTCCCTGAATTACTTCAAGGCCTTCGAGCGTGCGGAGGCGCTTGAGGTTCAAGCGATCTCGGACAAGGGTAGTTTCAGTGCCGAACTGACACGAGACGCACCGGTGCTGAAGCTGGAAGGGCGGATCTGATTTCGGATATGGCAGCGAGCGAAACGGAGGCAACAAACGCCATCTTGATGTCGGGCGTGAAATTCGCCTGGAGCGGCGCGCCGCGTTTCGGGATGTCGATTGCCGAACTGGCCGTGCCCGCGGGTCAGACCGTTTTCCTGCTGGGCGAGAGCGGCTCCGGGAAATCGACTCTTCTCAGCCTCATCTGCGGGATCAACCAGCCTGAGGAAGGCCGTATCGAGATCGCAGGACAGGACATCGTGCCCATGAAAGGCGCCGCGCGAGACCGGTTTCGCGCCGAGCAGATCGGCGTGATCTTCCAGATGTTCAACCTGCTGCCTTATACGACGGCGCTCGACAACATCCTGTTGCCCCTGCGCTTTGCCCCGGAACGGCGGCGGCGTTGCCCCGACGGGCGCGGCGAGGCACTGCGTCTGGCCAAGGCGCTAGGGCTGCCGGCGGCGCTGGTCGAACGCACACAGGCGGCCGCGCTCAGCACTGGTCAGCAGCAACGCGTCGCGGTGGCCCGTGCGCTGATCGGACAGCCACAGTTGATCATTGCTGACGAACCAACCTCGGCGCTCGACGCCAATGCTCAGGCGGCTTTCCTCGACCTGCTCTTTGAACAGGTGCAGCAGATGGGCGCGACGCTGCTTCTGGTCAGCCACGATATTCGCCTGGCAGAGCGTTTCGACCGGCGCCTCGACATTCTCGACATTGCCGACGTGCGGAGGGAAGCCACATGATCCTCCTCCGTCTCGCCATCCGCTCTCTGTTCAGCCGGCGTTTCACCGTCGGGCTGACGGTCTTTGCCATCGCGCTCTCCGTGGCGCTGTTCCTCGGAGTAGAAAAGGTCCGAACAGGCGCGCGCACCAGCTTTGCCGACACGATCTCGGGCACGGACCTGATCGTGGGCGCGCGTACGGGCGGGGTGCAATTGCTGCTCTACTCGGTCTTTCGTATCGGCAATGCGACCAACAATATCGGCTGGGACAGTTACCAGCAGATCGCCGCGCGCCCGGAGGTGGACTGGATCGTGCCGATCTCGCTGGGGGATTCGCATCGCGGCTTCCGGGTGATGGGCACCAGCGCGGAGTATTTCGCCCGCTACCGGTATCGCGGCGGCCGTTCGCTCGGGTTTGCCGAAGGCGCCGGGCTGGAGGACCTGTTCGATACCGTGATCGGCGCGGATGTCGCCCGGGATCTGGGCTACCGGATCGGCGATCCCATCGTGGTCTCTCACGGGTTGGCTTCCTTCACCGAGCATGACGACAAGCCGTTTCGCGTCGCGGGCATCCTGCAGAAAACCGGCACCCCGGTAGATCGCACGGTCATCGTCAGCCTCGAAGCGATAAGCGCGATCCACCTTGATTGGAAAGACGGCTCGAAATCGGCCAATCCACTCTCCGCCGATGCGGTGCGGGCCTTGGATCTTGCGCCGGACAGCATCACCGCGGCGATGCTGGGCGTGAAATCGCGGATGCAGGTGTTCCGCTTGCAACGCGACATCAACGAGTTCGGGGCCGAGCCGCTGCTGGCGATTCTGCCCGGCGTCGCGCTGCAGGAGCTCTGGCAGATCGTCGGCGTGGCCGAATCCGCGCTGGTCGGTGTCTCCGCCATGGTAGTTACGACAGCACTTCTGGGCATGGCGGCGATGATCTTTGCCGGGCTGAACGAGCGGCGGCGGGAGATGGCGATCTTTCGTTCCGTTGGCGCGCGCCCGCGAGTGATCCTCGGTATGCTGATGCTGGAGGCTTTGCTCATCGCCCTAGCAGGGGCATTGCTCGGGCTGGTCCTGCTCTATCTGGGGCTGGTGGTTGCGCGCCCGTGGGTGGACGCGGCCTTCGGGCTCTACCTGCCGCTCACGGCGCCAGGCCGGTTCGAGGCAAGCTGGATCGGCGTGATCGTGCTGGCCGGCGGGCTGGTGGGGTTGTTCCCTGCCATTCGGGCCTATCGGATGTCGCTTGCCGATGGCATGACTGTTCGGAACTGACCTGAACTGAACTGGACAAGGAAACGCGCGTGAAAAGGGGCATTGCAGCTCTCGTGGCACTGGCAATCGGGTATTCCAGCTCGGTCCATGCCTGCAGCTTCCATACATATTTGCCCGAGATGACGGTGATCGACCGGCTGATGATGACGGAAAACGTCGTCCTGGCGCGGCCAGCTGCCGGCGATCCCTTTCGATTCGAGGCCGTCGAGGCGCTGGAAGGCACCCTGGAGCAGGCCGATCTTCCGACGCTTGTCGACAGTTCCACACGGCGACGGCTCGCGGCCAATCCGGAGGATGCCGTTCTCTTTGCCCGCGACGGCGGTGGCTATGGGCCGTTCATGCGGCTGGCCTATGTAGACTCCGGGTATCGTGCGTTGCTGGAGGAGGTGATGGCCCGGAAGGAGGACTGGATCATGGGCGACGATCTGGCCCGCTACCAGTTCTTTGCCGACCGTCTGGAGAGCGAAGACCAGGCCATTCGCGGCCTCGCGCTGCGCGAACTCGATCGCGCGCCCTATGACATCTTTCAACAGTTGGACATGGCGCCCGCAGCGGCCCCGATCCTGCAGGAGCTCTGGCAGATAGACCAGATCCCGTTCGTTCCGATCCGGATCCTCCTGCTTGGCCGAAGCGGAGATGCGGCGGCGCAGGAGTCCGTGATCGCGGGGCTGGAACGCGCGAAGAAAGACGGCGGCCGCTATCTCGGCCCGCTCGCCGTGGCGCTGATCGAGCTGGACGGGGCGGGAGGCGTGGACAGGCTTGTGGCGGACTACCTCTCCGGCCAGAACGATCCGGGCGCCACCGAGAGCGTGGTAGAGGCGCTGGCAATTCAAGCGGGTGCCGGAGATGAGGCGCTTCGTACCTATATCCTCGAAACGCTGAGAGGGTTCGTGCATGCCTTCCCCCAGCACGCCGATGCGGTGGCCCGACAGTTCGTCCTTCGTTACGACTACGCAATGGCGGAGCCTCTGCGGGAGGTGATGACTGCCGGCAAGATCAAATCCGCCACGGATCTGATTCCCGTCGCCGCCTATGTGGCGACTTCCGGAGAATTTTCGGGCGCGTTCGGCGCCGTGAGTGAATGAGAGACAAGATGACGACAGTTCATACGCGGCGCAGCCTGTTGGGCGTCTCCCTCGCGGGATTGCTTGTTGCGGCTAGCCCGCTGCGGGCCGAAGACGTGATCGAGCTGGAATGGGATGACCTGATCCCGCACGAGGGCGGCGCGCTGGAGGCGGCCGCCGAGAGGATGGGCGTGATCTCGCATGACCAGATCAGCTCCCTGCCCGAGGCATCCGACGATGCCCCCACCACCGACGCCTATGACGGCAAGCTGGTCAGAATTCCCGGGTTTGTCGTGCCGCTGGAATATCTCTCAACCGGCGTGACGACCTTCATCCTGGTTCCCTATGTCGGCGCCTGCATCCACGTGCCGCCGCCGCCCGCGAACCAGCTCATCCTGGTGACGAGCGAGACGCCGCTGGAATTCTCGGGCCTGTTCGAGCCGGTCTGGGTGACGGGCGTGTTCGGCCGGGCGGCGCTCTCAACCGACCTGGCCGATATCGGCTATGCGATCTCGGCAGATAAGGTCGAGCCCTACGAGGGCTAGCGCCGCCCGCCGCCGCCGCGGCTGCGCCAGGTGGTGTAGATCAGCCAGAGCCCGCCTAAGATGGAAGCCGTGAAGCCCATCATCGCAAAGACCGACAGGCCGACGGGCAGTTTCGCGCCGGAAAAGCTCATCACCATGGAGGAGCCCATGATGAGCGCCGACGTGACGATGGCCATGGTCAGCCGGGTGACGGAGCGGTCGATGCGGTCGAGATAGTGCTCCATCTGGACGATGTCGATGCCCAGGCGGATCTGGCCACGCTGTGCCATTTGCAGCAGCTTCTTGAGATCCTTGGGCAGGCCGGTCACGAGGTCCAGCCCCTCCGCCGCGCCCTCGCGGGCCTTGCGGGCCAGACGGTCTGGCGCGTAGCGGCGCAGCATCTGTCGGCGCAGGAAGGGACGGGCTGCCTCGACCATGTCAAACTCCGGGTCGAGTTGCCGGCCCATCCCGTCGAGCGAGGCAAAGGCCTTGGCCATCAGCGTCAGGTCCGAGGGCAGTGCGAGGTCATGGTCGCGCATGGCCGAAAACAGGTCCCGCGTCAGCGAGGCGATATCCAGCCGGTCGAGCGCGACCCCGTGCACCCGGTCGATAAAGGCATCGATCCGGCTTTCCAGTTGCAGGTTCTGCTTGGCGTCGGCATCGGCCCAGGTGAGCAGGATCTCTGTCACCTTGTCGGCCCGCCGCTCGACCATGCCGTGCAGCAGGTCCACCATCTCGTCGCGGCGCTGGCGCGAGAGCTGCCCGACCATGCCGAAATCGATGAAGACGATCTTGTTGCCGGGCAGGTAGAAGACATTGCCCGGATGCGGGTCGGCATGGAAGAACCGGTCCTCGAACATCATCTTCAGCACGGCATTGGCGCCGCGCAGGGCAATGACCTTCTTGTCGAAACCGGAGCTGTCCACGGCGTCGCGGTCGCTGCCGGGAACGCCATCGATGAACGCCTGCACGTTCATCATCTCGTTTGTCCACTCCCAGAAGACCTTGGGCGAGGAGATGTCGGGGTCGTCGGAGAAATTCGTGGCGATGGTCTCGGCGTTGCGGCCCTCGATGGCGAAATCCAGCTCGGAATGGATGGAATTCGCGAATTCCTTGATGATCGCCTCCGGGTGGAAGCGCGCAACGTCTTCAAAGCGGCGGGAAGCGAAGCGAGCGATGCGGGTGAGCAGGCGCAGGTCGGCCTCGATCACGCCACGAATTCCGGGGCGGCGGATCTTGACCACCACGTCCTCGCCGGTTTTCAGCTGTGCGCGGTGGGTCTGGGCAATGGAACCGGCGGCCAGCGGCACGATGTCGATCCGCTCGAAAACCTCTTTCAGGGGGCGGCCCAGCTCTTCCTCGATCTCGACCACGAGCTTGTCGAAACTCAAGGTCGGGACGTGGTCACGCAGCTTTTCCAGCTCGCGAATGTATTCCTGTGGAAAAAGGTCCACCCGCGTCGACAGGATCTGTCCCAGCTTGATGAAACTCGGCCCCATCTCTTCCAGGGCCTTGCGCATTCGCACCGGGGCGGGTTCGTCCGCAACCTGTTCCTGCTTGCCCCGGTGCAGCAGCTCCCCGGCTTTCTCCAGGATCTGGTCGACCCCGGCATAGCGCAGCAGATCCCCGAATCCGTACCGGATGAGGATGGTCGAGAGTTCGGTCAGTCGTCGCAATTCGCTCGGGGAGCCGGGGGGGATGGGCACGCGAAGTCTCCAGCAATCCTGCGCGGCCGGTCGCAACCGGCCGCGGCTGTTGAAAACCTGTTAGAGCAGGCCAGCGCCATGGTCCATGCCAACCGGACCAATGGCGCCGAAAGGTCCCGCCTGTCAGCCGCGCACTCGAAGCCGCAGCAGCTTGCCGCGCCGCTCGGCGAGCATTTCCCAACCCGGCGCGCCCTGTGCCACTTGCGCCTCAAGCTGGGCGGCGGTTTCGATATCGACCCCGTTGAGGTTCAGCACCAAATCCCCCGGCCGCAGGCCGAGTCGCGCCGAGTCGCCGTCGGCCCGCAGGATGATGACGCCGGTGGCGCTCATCGGCAGGTCCAGCTCGTCGATCAGGCGCGGTGTGACATCGGCGAGCACGAGGCCCGACAGCGCCGACCGGCCGCCAAGCCGCACCGGTTCGATGCGATCAACGCCCGGCGCTTCGGCCAGTGTCACCGAAACGGTCATGGTTTCGCCATCGCGGAAAAGCTCGATCTCGGAGTTGGTTCCGGCACCGAGCGTCACCATCCGGTAGTCCAGCTCATCGGGCGTATTCACCGACAGGCCGGCAATTGACAGGATCACGTCTCCTGTCCGCAGCCCTGAGTTGGCAAAGGGGCTCTCCGGGTGGATCTCGCTCACCAGCACGCCGGTAGGCACGCCCTGCCCAAGCGCCGCGGCCAGGGCGCCATCGACCTGCTGCACGCTCATGCCGGACCATGGGCGGACGAAGTCCTCGTTTCCGGCCTGCGCCTGGGCGACGTATTGGGCGACCAGATTGGACGGAATGGCAAAACCAATCCCGTTCGAGCCGCCCGAGCGGGTGAGGATCGACGTGTTCAGCCCGACGAGCCGCCCGCTCATATCCACCAGTGCCCCGCCGGAATTGCCGGGATTGATCGGCGCGTCCGTTTGCAGGAAGTAGCCCGATCCCGTCCGCGTGGCCGCCCCGGTGCGGGCGGTGGCCGAGATGATGCCTGAGGAAACCGTCTGGCCGACGCCGAACGGGTTGCCGATGGCGAGCACGAGATCGCCCACCTCGGCGGCCTCGGAATCGGCCAGTTCCAGTGCGGGCAGGTCTTCGGCGTTATGCAGGCGGATCACCGCGATATCGGCCTCGCGGTCGCTCAGCAGCACCTCGCCGTCGAATTCCCGCCGGTCGGCGAGCACGACGCGAATATCGGTTGCCTTCCGCACCACGTGGTAGTTGGAGACGACGATACCGCTCTCGTCGACGATCACGCCCGAGCCGAGCGAGTTCTGCACGCGCGGGCTCGACCGGCCGAAGCCCTCGAAGAACTGAGAAAAGAACGGGTCGTCGGCAAAAGGACTGGCGCTGCGTTCGCTGACCCAGCTGGCATAGATATTGACCACGGCCGGCGCGGTCGCGCGCACGACAGGGGCAAAGGAGAGCTGGATCTCGGCCTCGTTGGCAGGGGGGCGCTCTTGCGCGGCGGCCGGCACAGCGAGGCAGAGACAGAGTAACAGGGGGAGGACACGCATTTATCAGGCTCCGTTGGGGATGGCTCCGGAATGCTGACGAGATATGTCTTCACTCGGGGGATCTTCAAGTCGGGGAGCGCTTGCGCCGGGCGACAATCCGCCCTAGCTCGGATGGGTGAGGCAAGCATACGAGGCACAGAAAATGGACCAGCCGCTCGAATCCCTGACCCAGGCGCTTCTGGATGCGGCAGCGCGTGCCGGAGCCGATGCCGCGGACGCGATCGCCGTGGACGGCACCTCGCTCTCCATCGAAGTGCGCGGCGGTGCGCTGGAGACGGCGGAACGCTCGGAAGGGGTAGATGTCGGCCTGCGTGTGATGCTCGGGCAACGGCAGGCCTGCGTCTCGGCCTCCGATCTGTCGCCCGCGACTTTTGCGGAGATGGCCGAACGCGCGGTCGCCATGGCACGCGAAGCGCCGGAGGACCCCGGTGTAGCCCAAGCCACGCCGGAGCAATTTGCCCGGGATTTCGACGAAACCGCTTTGGAACTCGTTGATCCCTCCGCCGAGCCCGAACCCGCCGCGTTGGAACAGGCCGCGCGAGAGGCCGAGTCGGCGGCGCTCTCGGTCAAGGATATCTCGCGGGTCGACACTGTCGGGGCGGGCTATGGAAGGCGGCGCATGCATATCGCCACCTCCGCCGGTTTTGCCGGTGGATACGCGCGCAGCGAGTCGAGCCTTTACGCGGTGGCCATTACCGGCGAGGGCACCGGGATGGAGCGGGATTACTACGGCGATTCCCGCGTGTTCCGGGCCGATCTGGACTCGCCGGAGAAGGTCGGGCTGACCGCCGCGGAGCGAACAATTGCTCGCCGTGGCGCCCGAAAGCCGCCCACCGGAGCCTATCCCGTGCTCTATGACGAGCGGATTTCCTCTTCGCTGATCGCGCATCTGCTGAATGCGATCAACGGCAATGCCATCGTGCGCGGCGGCTCCTGGCTGCGCGGCGCGATGGGCGTGAGCGTGCTGCCCGGCAGGCTTTCCCTGGTGGAAGAACCGTTGCGACCGCGCACCGCCGCCGCGCGCCCCTTCGACGCCGAGGGCCTGCCGACGGCAAGCCGCGACATCGTCCGCGACGGCGTGCTGAAACGCTGGGTGCTGGACATCGCTACCGCCCGCAAGCTCGGGCTGGAAAGCACCGCCAATGCCGCGCGCGGCACCTCCGCTCCACCCTCTCCCTCGGTGACCAACCTGTCCCTGACCCAGGGCAGTGTGAGCCGCGAGGAGTTGCTGGCGCAGATGGGAACGGGCCTGCTGGTGACCTCGATGATCGGCGCCACGATCAATCCGATGACCGGGGATTACTCGCGCGGTGCCTCCGGTTTCTGGGTAGAGAATGGCGAGATCACCTATCCGGTCAATGAATGCACCATTGCCGGGAACCTGCGCGAGATGTTGCGCAGCCTCGTGCCGGCCAATGACGCGCGGACGCATCTGAGCCGGGTTGTTCCATCCCTGCTGGTGGAAGGTTTGACACTTGCTGGACAGTGATCTGAGCCTGCTCATTGAGGCCGCCAGGGCCGCTGGCGAGATTGGCCGCAAGCATTTCACCTCTGGCCATCGTGTCTGGGAGAAGGACGACGGGCAAGGACCGGTGACCGAGGCAGATCTCGAAGTCGACGCGATGCTACGGGAGCGGCTGACGAGTGCAAGGCCCGGCTATGGCTGGATGTCGGAGGAGAGCGAGGACGATCCGGAGCGCCTCGGGCGCGCCCGCGTCTTCGTTGTCGATCCCATCGACGGCACACGCGCCTTTACCGAGGGAAGCAAGACCTGGGCGCATTCCCTGGCCGTGGTCGAGTGTGGGCGTCCAGTGGCGGCGGTCGTTTACCTGCCGATGCTGGGCAAGCTCTATTCCGCCGAGGATGGCAAGGGCGCGCGGTTCAACGACCATCCGATTGCCGCCAGTCCAAGGCAGGCCTTCGACGGTGCCGATATTCTCGCCGCGCACCCCACCTTCAATGCGCGACACTGGAAGGGGGGAGCTCCGACAGTCAAAAGACACTTCCGCTCCTCCCTCGCCTACCGCCTGTCGCTCGTGGGCGAGGGACGGTTCGACGGGATGCTGACCCTGCGCGACAGCTGGGAATGGGACATCGCCGCGGGAGCCCTCATCGCGGCCGAATCCGGTGCCAGGGTGAGCGATCGTCACGGAGCCCAGATTCGTTTCAATACCGTCGAGAGATGCGCGCAGGGTATCGTTTGCGCGACGCCGGGCGTGCATGGCGAGATCCTGGCCCGTCTGGCGCACTGACCCAGTTTATTTCGAAATTTGGCGATGGCCGTCATTGGGAGCGCTGCCCCCAAACCCCGGGGATATTTTAGGTCGGAAGTAATGTGACGTGCAGATCTTCTTCTGACACCAAATATCCCCGCCGGAGGCACGGTCCGCAGGATCGTTCAGGCGCGCGAAGCGCGCGCCCCCGAATGGAAGAATTTTCCGCAACATTGACATTCGGCCATTTTAATCGGCCTATGTGCGTGACGGCCTGCCCTGTCATCCACCGTTAGCGCCCCCTGCCTTGACGCGCCGCAGCATCCGGCTAGGGTGCAGCGAAAATGCACAAACGAACAGGGAAATCCCATGGCACAGCGCCTGCACCTCGTCTTCGGTGGCGAACTTGTAGATCCGTCCAAGAACCAGTTCAAGAATATCGACGACATCCACATCGTCGGCATGTTCCCCGATTACGCCTCGGCCCATGATGCGTGGAAAGAAAATGCGCAGAAAACCGTGGATAACGCTCACATGCGCTACTTCATCGCGCATCTGCACCGCCTGCGGGACGAAGAGACCGAAGCCTCTTCCACCGAGGAACTCGGCTGAGGCCACCCTTGGATGGCTTGATCCTTCCGCGCCTGCGCGCGCATTTGCGTGCATCAGGCCAGGTGCGCAAGCTTTCCAGTGAGCTTGAGCGCGGCGGAGAGCTAGGCCGCAATGCTGCAGAGCAGCTTGCTCGAAGTGATCTCGCGCGCCCGGATGGGCCGCTGGTCTGGTGCCATGTTCCGGGACGTATCGAGACCGGCGCTCTGGCGTCGCTGGTCGAAGGCCTGAATGCCGAAGTGGCGGGCACGTCGATGCTGGTCACTTCACCCGATTCCGCGCGCTGCAGGCGGGCTGTAAATCCCAGCGAGTTCATCTGTCAGTTACCACCGCTCGACAGTCCCCGCTTCAACATGCGTTTTCTCGACTACTGGGCCCCCGATGCAGGGATCTGGTTCGAACGGGTGGACGCGCCGATGCTGCTGGACGCTGCCGCGCGGCGTTCCGTCCCGCTTTTCCTGCAAAACGGGGTCGCTCCGGAAGCCACGTCGCCGCGCTCCCGCGCCGTCGAACGCCGGCAACTGGGATTGTTCGAGCGGATCTTCGTGCTGGATTCGCACGAATTCGAAGGGGTCCGCTCCCTGGGAGCGGTGCCTGCGCGGGTCGAGATAACCGGGCGGCTGACCCGGATCGCGCATCCGCCGCCCTGTCTTGAGGCCGAACGGATGGCGTTGGCGGAGGCGCTGCGTGGACGGCCAAGCTGGCTGGCCGCGGCGCCAGATCCCAGCGAGATTCCGGCCATTCTCGAAGCGCATCGGGTGGCCCGGCGCTCGGCCCATAGGCTGCTTCTGATCCTTATGCCACGAGAGGATTCAGAGGGGCCGGCCCTGACCAGGATGCTGCGCTCCGAGGGATGGAACGTGGCGCGCAGGGATGCGGATGAGGAGCCGGACGAGGCGACGGACATTTTCGTTGCCGACAGCAAGGAAGAAATCGGTCTGTTCTATCGGCTGGCGCCGGTGACCTTCCTGGGCGGAACTCTCTCCGACACGACTGTTCCTATGGCCATTTACCCCGCCACACTGGGATCTGCGATCCTGTCGGGGCCCTATTCGGGGGCGGAGGGCGAAACCTTGCGCAGGCTGCGCCGGGGCGGTGCCTGTCGGCTTGTCGCCGACAGCGAGCGTCTGGGAGCGGCCCTGACCGAGCTTCTGGCGCCGGACCGCGCTGCGCTTCTGGCGCTCAATGCCTGGGACATCGCGTCGGACGGAACCCAGATCCTGGAACGGTTGGTCAGGGCCGTTTCCGAAGCCCTGAGATCGAGGACGGATTGATGCGCGCACCGGAATTCTGGAACAGGCCTGCCGATAGCCCGGGGCTCGCTGCGCGGCTTCTCGCGCCGCTTGGTGCAATTTACGGAGCTGCCACCGCACTTCGTTTGACACGGGTTGCGGGGTATCGAAGTGAAATCCCGGTGATCTGCGTCGGAAACATCAGTGCCGGCGGCACCGGCAAGACCCCGACCGTCATCGCGCTGGCTCAGCGGCTCGGTGATGGCACTCATGTCGTCACGCGCGGGCATGGCGGGCGGCTGGAAGGTCCCGTTCAGGTCGATCCGAACCGGCATGAGGCCGATGATGTTGGCGATGAACCCCTGCTGATCGGGGCTTTCGCGCCGGTCTGGGTGGCCAAGGACCGGGCCGCGGGTGTGCGGGCCGCCGAAGCAGCCGGGGCGACATGCGTCTTGCTGGATGACGGCTTTCAGAACCCGTCGGTCGAGAAAACGGCTTCCATCGTGGTCGTCGATGCCGCGCGTGGTTTTGGCAATGGCCGTTGCATTCCCGCAGGCCCGCTGCGCGAGGCGGTCCCGGCGGGTCTGGCGCGGGCCGACCTTGTTCTGACCATCGGGTCCGAGGAGATGCAGGCGCGGTTTTCGGAAACCTGGGGAGCGGCGGTCGAGGTGGCGGGCGTGCCCCGGGCCAAGGGCGCGCTGGTGCCACTGCAGACGGGGATGGACTGGCAGGGCCTGCGGGTGCTGGCCTTTGCCGGGATCGGGTACCCGGAGAAGTTCTTTCAAACCCTGCGCGGGCTGGGGGCCGAGATCCTGCGGGCCGAGGCGCTCGAGGACCACCAGCCGCTGACCCCGGCCCTGATCGCGCGTTTGGAGACGGAGGCCCAGAGGCTTGGCGCGCAGCTGGTGACAACGGAAAAGGACGCCGTGCGGATGCCGGCGTCCTTCAGGCGGAACGTGTTGAGCGTTCCCGTGCGGTTGGAACTGGAGGATTGGGCGCCGCTGGATCGGCTGCTGGCGCCCACCCGCTAGCGCTTACTCGGCCAGCTTCTCGTCGAGCAGCTTGGAGAAATCCGCGTAGTTCATGTTGGAGTATTTCTCGCCATTGATGATGAAGCTCGGCGTGGCGTTGATGTCATGCTCCTCGGAATTGGCTTCCCACCACTGGTAGAGCGTCTGCGCCATGTCGGCATCCTGCAGGCAAGCATCGACCTTCTCGTCGGTCAGGCCCGCCTGGCGGCCGATCTTGCGCAGGTTGTCGGCGATCTGGGCCGGCTCGCCGGAAGCCCAGGACGAGATGTCGTCCATCAGCAAATGTTGCACGCCGAAATAGCGCATCGGATCGCAGCGGGCGACCATCGAGGCCCAGAGGCCGGGGCGGTCGAAATAGACATCGCGGAAGGTGAAGGAGATCTTGTCGGTGTCGATGTAATTCTTGCGGATTTCCTGAAAGACCGTCTTCTCGAAATTCGAGCAATGGCCGCAGGTGAAGGACGCATATTCGATCACTTGCACCTTGGCGTCCGGGTTGCCCAGCGTCATCTCGACGACTTCATGGCCTTCGGCGGCCTGGGCGGCACCCACCAGCGCGGGCAGGTTGGGCGTGCTGGCATTCTGGCTCATCCAGTAGCCAATACCGGTGGCCGCTACGGCGGCCAGGGCCGTCATGGTGAGGTAGCGCTTCATTCAGGGGTCTCCGATCAAGTCTTTTTCGATTTCTGTAACACGTCGGCACCGAGCGCTTCCAACGCCCGGCGAAGCCCGTCATCCGCCACGTTCGCGGCAAGTTCTGCTGCTTGTTCGCGACAGGCGGCGTCTGGCTGTTTCGGTGCGGGTGGTTTGCGGGCGGGCCGGAACTCCGCCTGTCCGTCGGCGAAACCGGTCGGCGCGGTCTGGGTGAAGCGGATTCGCGCGATGGCGTTGTAGCCGTAGACGGCGTTAATCTTCTCGCGCAGGCGCGGCTCCTGCATCTGCAGCATCGGCCCCTGGGCGCCTGTGGTCAGCACGGTCAGGGTCGCGCCGAAGCCGCCCTTGGCATAGGACACCGACAGTGGCCGGGAAATCTCCGAAAATTCGGCTCCGACGATTTCGGCCCAATGGGTCAGCAGGCGCGTCTCGGAAAAACCGCGGCTCTCGGAAGCCTTGCGAATCCGCTGCGCGAGCAGACCGGAAGTCCGTTCGAAGCCGCGCTTGCGGCGCGGTGCTGGTTTCTGGCTGTCCTGACGCGGCTTCATGCCTGACAAATCTCCTGTTCAGCACTATCTTACCTGTCTGTGCGACAGGAACCAGCACTACGCGGCGACGGAGAATAAATATTGCGTGACGAAGACGTCAGCGCGGCGAGCGGCACGCTGCTGGACTGGTATGATCGCCATGCGCGCGTTCTGCCGTGGCGGGTAGCGCCGGCAGACTTGCGCGCGGGGGGGCGGCCGGACCCTTACCGGGTATGGTTGTCAGAGGTGATGCTGCAGCAGACGACGGTTGCCGCCGTCGGACCAAAATTCGAACGATTCCTGTCGCTCTGGCCGGATGTGCACGCTTTGGCCGGGGCGGCGGACGCGGATGTCATGGCCGAATGGGCGGGGCTTGGCTATTACGCGCGGGCACGGAACCTGTTGAAATGTGCGCGGGTGGTGTCCGGGGATCTGGGCGGAGAATTTCCCCGTGAACGCGCGGGCCTGCTCAAGTTGCCGGGGATCGGCCCCTACACGGCTGCCGCGATCTCCGCGATTGCCTTTGACCACCCGGAGGTGGTGGTCGATGGCAATGTCGAGCGTGTCGTGGCGCGGCTTTTCGCCGTCGAAACACCGCTGCCGCAGGCCAAGCCCGAGCTGACCGAAATGGCCGGTATGCTGACGCCGGCGCAGCGGCCGGGCGATCACGCGCAGGCGATGATGGATCTCGGAGCCACGATCTGCAGCCCAACGAAACCAGCCTGCGGCATTTGTCCACTCGTGACTCCTTGCCGTGCGCGGGCTGCCGGTAATGCCGCTGAACTACCGCGAAAGACCCGCAAGGCACCCAAACCCGTGCGGCTCGGCTATGCCTATGTTGCCCGTCGGAGCGATGGTGCATTGTTGCTGGAGCGCCGCCCGCCGCGCGGGCTGCTCGGGGGGATGCTCGGTTGGCCGGGGAGCGACTGGGGCGACTCGCCCACCGAGACGCCGCCATTCGCCGCCGATTGGCAGGAGGTGCCGCGCGAAGTGCGCCACACCTTCACCCATTTCGACCTCCGGCTGGCCATTCGCGTGGCATGTGTCAGCCATGAGGTTGATGCAAGTCGCGGCGATTTTGTGGACAATGCGGATTTTGAACCGACATCGTTGCCAACCCTGATGCGAAAAGTCTGGAAGCTCGCTGAATCCTCCCTGCCGCCGCTTTGATCGCCGATACCGAAGGCGTATGCTCGGTGCAGTTTTTCCAGACGGCAGGTCCGACGATGATCCCCGCTTCCCAGGTTGCCCGTTTCCAGAATGCCCTGCCGTTCTGGCTCTCCCTGCTCATGGTGCCACTGGCCTATCTGTCGGCCACGCGGGGCGGGGTCTGGGTCTTTGTCCTGCCGCTCTTTTCCTGGGGCATGTTCTCGATTCTGGACGAGATTACCGGCCTCTACGAGGAAAACGCGGATCTGGCCACGCGTGATGACGAGCTGTTCTGGTATCGGCTGATCACGCTGATCTGGTTCCCGGTCCAATTCGGCACGCTGTTCTGCCTGATCTCCTACGTACCCGGTGCCGCGCATCTTTCCTGGCCCGAGAAATTCATGGTGTTCTTCGGCATGGGCATCGTGTCTGGCACGACCGGCATCGTCTATGCCCATGAGTTGATGCATCAGAGCAACCGGCTCGAACGCTGGCTGGGCGATCTGCTGATGGCGACGGTGCTTTACAGCCATTTCCGCACCGAGCACCTGCTGGTCCACCACCGCTATGTCGGAACCCCGCGCGATGCCGTGACCGCGCGCTATAATGAGGGCTTTCACCGCTTCTTCTTCCGTGTGCTGCCGGGTTGCCTCGTTTCCGCCTTCCACGCCGAGAAGGCCATGCTCGCCCGCAAGGGGCTGCCCTGGCATCACTTGTCCAACCCGTTCTGGCGTTACTGGACGCTTCAGGCGCTGTTTCTGGTACTGGCGCTGTTCGTCGGTGGGTGGGGTGGGCTGCTGCTCTTCTGCTGGCAGGCGCTGGTTGCGGTCTGGCAGTTGGAGGTCGTCAATTATGTCGAGCATTACGGTCTGACGCGGAAACATCTGGGCGAGGGGCGCTATGAGCATGTGCTGCCCCGGCACAGCTGGAACGCCTCGCATCGCGCGTCCAATTGGCTGCTGATCAACCTGCAGCGCCATTCGGACCACCATTACAAGCCGCAGCGCCGTTTCCCGCTGTTGCAGGCCTATTCCGAGGAGGAGGCGCCGCAATTGCCCTATGGCTACCCGGTGATGGCTTTCCTGGCGATGATCCCGCCGCTCTGGCGAAGGCGCATGAACCCAAGGGTCCGGGCGTGGCGGCGGCAGTTCTATCCGGACGTGCAGGACTGGACGCCGTACAAATTCGCGACCAACCCGATGCCGCGATAGCGGGCCGCCAGAAAGAACTTGCATCCAAGGGCTGGCCCACGCCATCTGACCGACATGGACAAGGTGCAGCGTCAATACGAAGATTTTCCCTATCCGGAACGCGACCCGGCCGACGAAAAACGCCGGCTGGTTGTCGGTTCCCCCTCCTATCCGTTCGAGATCGACCATCACCTGTTTGGTGGCAAACGCGACTGGAAGGCGGGCACCTCGATCCTCGTTGCTGGTGGTGGCACGGGCGACGGGCTGGTGCAGATGGCGCAGATCCTGACCAATGCCGGTGCGCCCTACGAGATCACCTATCTCGACCTGTCGGAGAAATCCCGCAAGATCGCCGAGGCGCGAATCGCCGCGCGCGGGCTCAAGGGCGTGCGGTTTCATACCGATAGCCTGCTGAATGCCGCCGATTACGGGAAATTCGACTATATCGACTGCTGCGGCGTGCTCCATCACCTGCCGGAACCGCAGGCCGGCTTCAACGCGCTCGCGTCAGCCCTCGCTCCCAAGGGTGGCATGGGGCTCATGGTCTACGCGCCACACGGCCGTTCGGGCGTGTATCCGTTGCAGGATGCCTTCAACGCGTTGACCGATGGCATGGCGCCCGAAGAGGCCATCGCGGTGGCTCGAAAGATCCTCGCCAAGCTCCCCGAGGGGCATCCGTTCAAGTGCAACCAGCAGTTGGTAGATCACGAGGCGAGCGATGCGGGCTTCCTCGACCTGCTGCTGCACGGGCGCGACCGCCCCTACACGGTGACCCAGTTGCAGGAAGCCATCGAAGGCGCGGGGCTTTCCTGCGTGGCGATGATTCCGCCTGCGCAATACGATCCCGCGCCCTTCCTGCCGAAAGACATCGCCTCCGAACTCGGACCGCGCGCTGCGATGCAGGCGGCCGAGAACCTGCGCGGCACGATCAAGGTCCATATCGCCTACGCGACATGGCCGGACCGCGCCGCAGCCGCGCTGGCCCGTCCAAAGGACCTTTCGCTAGTGCCGCATCTCAAGGGGGTGGCTGGGCCGGCGCTGGCGAAAGCCATCGCGGCCAAGGGGCAGGTCAGCATGACCCTTGGCGGGGAAAGCCTGCGGTTGAGCCTGCCGAAAAAGGCGGCCCCGCTGCTGGCCGGAATCGACGGGAGGGCCTCGCTTTCCGCCATCGCAAAGCTTCGCGGGATGGACCCGTTTGCCTTTGGAGCGCTCTGGGCCGAGCTCGACCGCGTGCTCGCCGGTTGGGGGTTGCTCCACTATTCCAGCCTTGTGCCTTGAAGCCTGAAACGGACTGAAAAAACCCCGCCTTTGGACAAGGCGGGGCAAGTAGGTGCCGCTGTAGTCAGGCCACAGGCACCGGCGGTAACTGTTTGAAATTATGTCAGGACGGGCGGGTCTGCATTTCGGCCCGGATCTGCTGGCGCAGCACGTCGATCGGCACCGGTTTGCCGTCGCGCTTGAAGTGCCAGTAGGTCCAACCGTTGCAGGAAGGTGCGCCTTCCAGCGCAGCGCCGACCTGGTGGATCGAGCCCTTCGTGTCCTTGGAGATCAGCGTGCCATCGGCGCGCACCTTGGCGGCCTTGCCGTTGGGCGAGGTCAGCATCTCTCCCGGACGCAGCATGCCGCGCTCGACGAGTTGGCCAAACGGAACGCGCGGTTCGGCGCGTTTTGACGTCGTCACCTTGAGCGCATCGCTGTCGAGACGGCGCACATTGGCGATGCGTGCCTCGGCGACCTTGCGATAGGCCGCTTCGCGCTCGATACCGATGAAATCCCGCCCGAGCATCTTGGCCACGGCGCCGGTGGTGCCGGTGCCGAAGAACGGGTCGAGCACCACGTCGCCGGGGTTGGACGAACCGATCAGCACCCGGTGGAGCAGCGATTCCGGCTTCTGCGTGGGGTGGGCCTTGTCGCCATTGGCATCCTTGAGCCGCTCGCCGCCATTGCAGATCGGCAGCACCCAGTCGGAGCGCATCTGCACGCCTTCGTTGAGCGCCTTCAGGGCTTCGTAGTTGAAGGTGTATTTGCTGGCCTCGGACTTGCCGGCCCAGATCATCGTCTCATGGGCATTGGTCAGCCGCTTGCCGCGGAAATTCGGCATCGGGTTCGACTTGCGCCAGACCACGTCGTTGAGGATCCAGAATCCGGCATCCTGCAGCTTGGCGCCGACGCGGAAAATGTTGTGATACGATCCGATTACCCAGATCGCGCCATTGGGCTTCAGCAGGCGGCGGGCCTCGGCGAGCCACTGCTCGGTGAAGCGGTCATAGGCACCGAAGGAGGAGAAGCTGTCCCACTCGTCATCCACCGCGTCGACCAGTGAATTATCCGGCCGGTGCAGTGTTCCCTTCAACTGAAGGTTGTAGGGCGGGTCGGCAAAGATCAGATCGATCGAGTCATCGGGGAGCTTTTTCATCTCCGCAATGCAGTCGCCGGAAATAATCGTGTTCAGCGGCAGGGTCTTGGCCGCTGCCTTGGTCGTGGTTTTGTTCATGTCTGCCTCGTCCCGCGCCCTGTTTTTGTAGGCGTCGTGTTGCAGACAGAATGATTCATTGGTGATTCGGCGTCAAATTCTTTATTGAATCAAGGACTTGTTGAATTCTCTTGATACAAGATATTGCGCACCGGGGCAAAGGAACGCCTATGATGTGGGGTTACCCCAAGATCTCGGAGTGCCTTTTTGTGCTCAGCCGTGGGGTATCCGGCATTGCGCTCCCAGCCGTAGCCGGGATGCTGTTGCGCCAAATCCACCATGAGGCGGTCGCGCGCCACTTTTGCCACGATCGAGGCCGCCGCGATGGACAGACATTTCGCGTCGCCCTTGACCACGGTCTGCCCCGCGCAGGTGAGCCCCCGGGGCGCCATGTTGCCGTCGATCAGGGCAAGGTCCGGCAGCACGGGCAGGCGCTCCAGCGCCCGCAGCATGGCCAGGTGGGAGGCGCGCAGGATGTTGATCGCGTCGATCTCCTCCACCCCGACATGCACGATTGCGACCTGCGCGGTTTCAAGGATCGCCTCCGCGAGCGCATCGCGTTTCTTCGCACTCAGCTTCTTGCTGTCGTTCAGGCCCTCCGGGATGGCTTTTGGATCGAGGATGACAGCAGCGGCGGTGACAGGACCGGCCAGCGGGCCGCGCCCGACCTCGTCGACGCCAGCGACATGGCGCGCGCCGTTTTGCCAGGCGGCTGTTTCAAAGGAGAGATCGGGTTTCATCCTGCGGGTCTCCGCATCGGTGGCAGAATCGGGGAGGGGCTCAGTCCCCGTCGCTGCCTTCCGCCGCCATCGCCCGTTTCAGGGCCGGGCGGTTGCACATGCGCTCCAGATACTGCGCCAGTTTCGGTTCGACGATGGGAAAACGCGCGATCTGGGCCCACATACCGCAATGGGTCAGGATTATGTCAGGCACCGTCATGCTCTCGCCCATCAGGTAAGGGCCTTCGCCCATGCGGCTGACCAGCGTTCGCTGGCTGCGTTCGAACTCCCATTTCAGGCTCTTCTTGATCGCGCTTTCGCGCAGTTCCTCGGGCAGGATGAAGCTGTGCCGCGCGGCCATCCACAGCGCGGCGTCGAACTCGTCGAGCAGGAACTGGGTCAGGCTGTCCTGCCGCGCCCGCTCGATCGTGCCGGCGGGAAAGGTGAGCGCGCCGTGATGGTCCGCGAGATAGGCGAGGATCGCCGTCGAATCGGTGATCGGGGTATTGTCGACAACCAGCACCGGCACCTTGCCCGTCGGGTTCACGGCAACGACATCCGGAGACCGCGGCGCGGCGGCGACAAGCTCATAGGCCAGCCCCAGTTCTTCCAGCATCCAAACAACGCGCAATGTGCGGCTTTGGAGCTTTCCGATCACTGAGTACATTGGCTTTCCTCCCCTTGATTTCGCCACGCTGGCACGGACTGCCGGGAGGGTAAAGATCGAAAGCGGAGCATCGTCGCCGTGTCAACGTCGGGCGGATTTCAGCATGGAGAGGCGGATGAAAAGCCGCTCCACCAGCGCCATCTGCGGCGCCGTCTGGCCGCCGGAACGCAGCTCCAGATCGGTGCCGACAAGGTGCGCAAGCGCCGTTTCGAGCTTGTCCCGGCCCCATTCCTGCGCCTGCCGGATCATGCGGTCGCGGCGCGGCCCGAAAATGGGCGGCCGCTGGCGCGCGATACCGGAGGAGGGGCCCTTCGGGTCGCAGGCGGCCGAATGCAGCGCACGGAAATGGCGGGTGGCGCTGATCACGAGGAAAACCGGCGCCTCGCCCTGTCCGTCGAGCTTCTGAATCAGTGGGCCGATCTCGCGCACGCGCCCTTCGGCGACGGCGTGCAGCAGGTCGTCCACGGCGGCCTCGACGGTGGCGGGGGCAAGCTGGGCGATCTCCTCGCTGGTGAGCGGGGAGGGGTCGTTGATCTTGTAGAGGGAGATTTTCTCCAGCGTCTGGCGGAAATCGCCCGGATCAAGCGCCCGGCCGAGCGCCTCCAGGTCGGTCATCGCGTTGCGGTCGATCTCGTTCAGTCCGGCGCGTTTCAGCTCCGCCTCGATCTCCGCGCGGCTGGGCGGGTCGTCATAGATTGCGGCGCAGAGCGCGTTCTTGCTGGTTTCAAACAGCTTGCGCAGCTTGGAGCTTGCCTTGAGCATCCCGGCGGTGACGACGATCATCGCGTCGCCCTCCCGCCATTCGCCAAGGGCGCTGGAAATGGCGTCCACCTGCCCGTCGGCGGCGTCCTCCACCAGAACGGCGCGCTGTCCGGGAAAGAAGCCAACGGCCTTGACCGCGTCGAGCAGGGCGGCACCGTCGCGGCGCAGTTCCGGACCCGAAAGGCGGACAAGGCGCATTTCCTCATCGCCATTGGGTCCGATCAGTGCGGCAATCAGGTCCTGTCGTTTGATGGCGACCCGCATCGCGTCCGCGCCGTAGATCAGTATACCGGCACGGCGCTTGTCCGGTTTCGAAAAGAAGGCATTCGCGTCGCGCCCGGATAGCTTCACGGCAGCCAGCTCTGCGCCGTTGCCATCAACTCGGTTACGACCTGGTCGGCCAGTATGATCATCAGCCGTTCCCGAGCGTCGATCGCGGAGGCAGATGTGGCCACGGTGGTTCCAAGCGCCGAGTAGGCGACGAAATTGCGGACCGTTCCGCTGGTGACGGTGGCCTGCGTGTTCTGATCGACGACGGTGTAGTCCAGCGTGCCGGTGAGGTGGTAGCGATAGGTCGAACCATCGGGCGAGACGGCCAGCCCATCGAAGCCGTAGGTGATCGAGAAAGTCAGCCGGTAGGGAGCCGAGTCGTTTCGGCTGAGCCGTGTTTCGATCCGGTCCACGAGGACGTAGCTCGGCTTGTCATAGGGTGGATCGGTCGTGAGCTGCCCGCGCAACCGGTCTCCGGCGCCGCCCGGCGCATAGGCCGGGGTGAAGCCGCAACCGGCTGTCAGCCCGGAAGCGGCGAGGGCGGCGAGGAAAGTTCTGCGATCAGACAACGACATTCACGATCCGCCCCGGTACGACAATGAGTTTCTTTGGCTGGCCGCCATCCAGCGCCCGGATTACCGCGTCATGGGCAAGCACCAGCGCCTCCACTGTTGCCTTGTCCGCGTCCTTGGCAACCTCAAGTTCGCCGCGCTTCTTGCCGTTGATCTGGATCGGCAGGAGCACGGTGTCTTCGACCAGCATCGCCGGGTCCGCCTTGGGCCACGGCGCGCGGGCAACGAGCCCCTCGCCGCCGAGCATGGACCAGACCTCCTCGGCGAGGTGCGGTGTCATCGGCGACATGAGTTGCGCCATCACGCGCATGGCCTGCGCCTTGGCACCAGCGGAAGCCTTCGATTTGGCAACCGTATTGGTGAAGCCGTAGAGCTTGGCGATGGAGGTGTTGAAGGCGAAACCCTCGATTCCCTCGGTCACGTCGGCAATCGCGCGGTGGGTTGCCTTCTCCAGCACAGTATCCTCGGCGCCGCCCTCGGGCGCGGCGGCTTCCACCATTTCGCTGGCAATCCGGTAGACACGTCCAAGATGCTTGTAAGCGGCCTCGGCGCCCGAAGCCGTCCATTCGACATCGCGCTCCGGCGGGCTGTCGGACATCACGAACCAGCGTGCGGTATCGGCGCCGTACTGGGTCACGATGGAGACCGGATCGACCACGTTCTTCTTGGATTTCGACATCTTGGCGGAGGGAATCACCTCCACCGCCTCGCCGGTCGCCTTGACGTTCACGCCGCTTTCCGTCCGCTCGACATCCTCGGGCAGGTGATAGACGGGGCGGTCATTCTCGTCGCGGGTCAGGTAGATCTCGTGCGTGACCATGCCCTGAGTGAAGAGCGCGTTGAAGGGCTCCTTGCACTTCTCGGGCAGGTGCCCGGTCAGGTGCATCGCGCGGGCGTAAAAGCGCGAATAGAGCAGGTGCAGGATCGCGTGCTCGATGCCGCCGATATACTGGTCGACGTTCATCCAGTACGCGGCCTCTTCCGGCACGGTCGGTGTCGTGGCGCGCGGTGCGGTGAATCGGGCGAAGTACCACGACGAATCGACGAACGTGTCCATCGTGTCCGTCTCGCGCTTTGCCGGCTTGCCGCAGCTCGGGCATGGCACGTCGCGCCAGCTCGGGTGACGGTCCAGCGGGTTGCCCGGCACGGAGAAGTCGATCGGCTTGCCATCCTCGTCATAGGGCAGCTCGACGGGGAGGTTCTCGCGTTTCTCCGGCACGACACCGCAGCTTGCGCAATGCACGACCGGAATCGGGCAGCCCCAGTAACGCTGACGGCTCAGCCCCCAGTCCCGCAGGCGGAACTTGGTCACCCCCTGACCCAGCCCCTTTGCCTCGAAGAGGTCGATGGCGGAGGCGATTCCTTCCTCGCCAGTCTGGGTTTTGGATCCGGCAAAGCCCTTGACGTAATTTACCTTTTCGGATTTCAGCGGCACATAGGCCTCGCCGCCATCCTCGGGTGCTGAAAAGTCCGCGGTCGGCTCCACGGGGGCGTAGGTCGAGACAACGGGCAACTCGTATTTGCGGGCAAACTCCAGGTCGCGCGCGTCATGCGCCGGGCAGCCGAAAATGGCGCCGGTGCCGTAATCCATGAGGATGAAATTGGCGATGTAGACCGGCAGCTCCCAATTCGAATCGAGCGGGTGCCGTACCTTGAGCCCGGTGTCGAATCCACGCTTCTCGGCTTTCTCCAGTTCCTCCTCGGAAGTGCCCATGCGACGGCACTCGGCGCAGAAGGCGGCGATTTCCGAATTGTCTTCTTCGAGCGCTTTGGCCAGCGGGTGATCGGGCGAGATGCCGACGAAGCTGGCGCCCATCAGCGTGTCCGGCCGGGTCGTGTAGACCTCAACCTTGTCAAAACCCGCGGGCGCATTCACCGTGTCGAAGGCAAATTGCAGGCCACGGCTCTTGCCGATCCAGTTGGCCTGCATCAGGCGCACCTTTTCGGGCCAGTCGTCCAGGTCGTCCAGCGCTTCGAGAAGCTCTTCGGAGAAATCCGAGATCTTGAAGAACCATTGCGTCAGTTCCTTGCGCTCGACCAACGCGCCCGAGCGCCAGCCGCGCCCGTTCTCGACCTGCTCGTTGGCGAGCACGGTCATGTCGACCGGGTCCCAGTTCACCACCGCGTTCTTGCGATAGATCAGCCCGGCATCGAGCATGTCGATGAACATGCGCTGCTGTTGGGCGTAATATTCCGGATCGCAGGTGGCGAACTCGCGTGACCAGTCGATAGAGAGCCCCAGCGGCTTCATCTGCGCGCGCATGTCGGCGATGTTGCCGTAGGTCCAGTCCTTGGGGTGGCCGCCCGAGGCCATGGCGGCATTCTCGGCGGGCATGCCGAAGGCGTCCCAGCCCATCGGATGCAGCACGCTGAAGCCGCAGGAGGATTTGTAGCGCGCGATGACGTCGCCCATCGTGTAGTTGCGCACATGCCCGATATGGATACGGCCCGACGGGTAGGGGAACATTTCCAGGACGTAGTATTTCGGCTTGGCCGGGTCGCGGACGGCCCTGAAAATACCGGCGTCCTCCCAGGCGGCTTGCCATTTCGGTTCGATGACGGACGGGTCCAGGCGGGACATCGCTTACCTCGGCTCACGGAGACTTCTGTTCCGCGGCTTGATAAGCGTGCTCCCGCCCAGCGTCCAGTGCGGCTTTGCCGCTCCGAAGGTCTCAGAGACGGGTGTGCTCGATCCGCAATTGGCGCGCACGGGTCAAGATAGCATCCTCGACGGCGCGCACGGTGTCGGGATCGGCCGGACCGGAGCGGGTATTGAGGGCAACCTTGAGCGAGCGCGCATCCAGCGCCGGATCGGTCACATAAACAGTGGCGCGATAGGCGCGGCCACCGCCCGGCGGGGTGCCGTAGCCGGTCACGATCACGCCGGAGAAGGGATCGACTCGCTCGACTGGCAGGAAATTCAGGATATCAATGGACGCCAGCCAGATGTAGCGGTTCACTTCCAGCGTGGTGTTCGCGTCGTCGAAATTCGTGAACAGATCCCAGATCGTGTCGCGCTTGTTGCCGTCGTCGTCCACCGCGGGGTTGTACTCGTTCGGAAGCTGGCTCGTATCCACATCCGTGGAAATCCTGCTGGCCCAGCCACAGCCGGAAACGATGGCTACTAAAGCCAGAGCGGTTGCGGTCCTGGTTACCGATGCGAAGGTCATGCCCTCTGCCCCCCGAAGCATTGTTTTGGCAGTGTGTAACTGAGCCTTTACGGCCTCACAAGCCTTTAGAGCCTCGGCAGGGTTTCGCCACTGTGGCAAAGCTGCACCAAATTCCGCAAGCTGACTCTGCGCACCCATCGCTAACTTGCAATCAAGGCGCTGTGGAGCGAGACACTCCTCATACCCAATTCGGATTCCCGGGTTGAGGTGAACTCTTGAGATACACGAGGGAAAACGATGAAAAAGGTTCTTCTCACTTCGACCGCTCTGGTTGCCTTCGCAGGCGCAGCTGCTGCTGAAGTTACGATGTCCGGCTCTGCCGAAATGGGTGTCATTGGTGGCGAAAATATCGAATCGCAGTTCATTCAGTCGATCGACGTTCGCTTTTCGCTGTCCGGCGAGACCGACAATGGTCTGACGTTCGGTGGTAGCATCGATCTGGACGACGTCTCCGACTCCGCTCGGACCACTCCGTCGGGCCTGGGCGACCAGACCGGCTTTGCTGACTTCACGGTCTTCGTGTCCGGCGAGTTCGGCACCGTGACCATGGGCGACACCGACGGCGCTCTGGACTGGGCGATGACCGACGCTGCCTCGATTGGCAACCCGGGTTCCATCGCGGACAACGAAACCGGCCACCTCGGCCGCCAGGACACCTACCTGGACGGCGCCTATGACGGCCAGATCCTCCGCTACGACTACGCCTACGAAGGCTTCGGCTTCGCAGTGTCCCTCGAGCAGGACGACCGCAGCGACCAGGAACTGGAAGACGCGGGCCTGACTTCGAGCGACCGCGGCGACTACAACTGGGCCGTTGGTGTCAAGTGGTCTGGCGAAGCTGGCCCCGGCACTGTCAAGCTCGGCGCTGGTTACCAGTCCTCTGACTCGGGCGCTCTGACCTTCGGTTCCGACGACAACAACATCACGTTCAGCCTCGCGACCGACGCGACTGTCTGGGGTGTGTCCGGTGGCTACTACATGGACAACGGTTTCTCCTTCGGTGGTACCTACTCCGGTTGGGATGCGGACGAGCTGGACTCCGGTTCGCATTGGGCAGTCGGCGCTGGCTACGCTTTCGACGCCTTCTCGATCCATGCCAACTACGGCGTGCATGACTTCGAAGACAATTCCGGCGACCAAGCTACTGCTTCTGGCTGGGGTCTTGCCGCTGGTTACGACATGGGTGGCGGTCTGTCCGCTCTGGTCGGCTACGGCTACTCCGAGCTCGACATCGATCTTGACACCGGCACCGACTCCAAAGGCGACACCAGCAACTGGTCGATCGGTCTGTCCATGTCCTTCTGATCCTAGATCAGAGACTGTTTAGGGAAGAGCGGGCATTGCCCGCTCTTTTCTTTTTGTGCCGGAGAATGGTAGCAGGTGTCGAACATCCAGCAGGTCGGCCCCTATGCTTCCAGTCAATCCCGCGCGTTTTTCCGAGCTTTTCCACAAAACTCAAGCGCTTGAGAAAGCCGGACGGCTTGATGAGGCCCGCGACCTTTGCAGCAGGCTGATCGCCGCGGCGCCGCAGCGTGTGGAGCCACATTTCCAACTCGCCCGTATCGAACGCCGCGCCGGGGATATTGCAGCCGCAATTGCCCATTTGCGCGATGCCAGGGAATTGAAGCCCAAGGAGCCTGCGATCCTCGCGGCACTCGCAGACATGCTGTCGGCCCATGGCGATGACGAAGAAGCGCTCCAGATCCACGACATCCTGATCCGCGCCGCCCCGCGCGATGCGCGCTACCTGATCGACAAGGCGCTGGTTTTGCAGCGGACCGGCGCGTTCGAAAAGGCCGAAACCACGCTCCGCAAGGCGCAAGCGCTCGACCCGTTGCGGGGAGAGCCCTACCGGATGCTCACCGCCAACCGGAAGGTGAAGCCGGGCGATCCGCTGATCGGCAAGATGAAGGCGGCACTCCGGAACAAGAAACTTTCCCGTTCCGCGCGTGTCGAGATCGAATTCGCACTCGCAAAGGCGATGGAAGATACCGAACAATATGACAAGGTTTTCCGCTATCTGGCGCCTGCCAACGCGACGATGAAATCGGCCTATGGCTATGATGCTTCCGACCGGCAGGCGGAAGTGAACGGCTTGATCGAGGCATTCCACGACTTCGATTTTACGCCCACCAAGCCGGCCGATGACAGTTTCACCCCGATCTTCGTCACAGGCCTGCCCCGCTCGGGGACGACCCTTGTCGAGCAGATCCTGGCCAGCCACTCGCAGGTGATCAGTGGCGGCGAGATGCCCTATGCCTTGCGTCTGTGCTACGATGCAATCGGCAACCCGGGGCAGGGATTTGCTCCGATGGCCAAGGTCGCACCGGAGAAGATCGCGCGACTTGCGGAACAATATCAGGCAGCGGCGCGTTCCAGCGTCTCCTTCGACCGGATCGTGACCGACAAGGCGATCCAGTCGCACTTGGTCATGGGCCTGCTGAAGATGGCGGTTCCCGCGGCCCGTTTCATTGTCGTGCGTCGCGATCCGCGCGATCTGCTCTATTCGATCTACAAGAACATGTTCGCGCAGGGCACGCATCGCTACGCCTATGATCTGGAGGATCTCGCGAAATACTACGCGAGCTTCCTGCAGATGCTCGATTTCTGGCGGGAAAACCTGCCGGGCGGCTTCCACGAGGTCCATTACGAGGAACTCGTGGCCGATCCGGAGGCGCAGTCGCGCGCGCTGGTTGCCGCGGCCGGGCTGGATTGGGAGGATGCGTGCCTGGAATTTCACAAGAGCCGCAGCTCGGTGAAAACCTTGTCGGTACAACAGGTTCGCCAGCCGATTTACCGCAGTTCGGCGCAGGCGTGGCGCCGCTACGAGACCGACTTGCAGCCGCTGGTCGACGCACTTGAACGGGAAGGGGTGCTTTGAAATGGGGTTGAAGGAGATTCGCGAACGGATTCGGACCGCGGAGTTGGCTGCCGGCCGGCTGGAGGGATCCACCGAACTGATCGCGGTGTCGAAAGTGCAGCCACTGGAACGCGTCGAGGCTGTGCTGGAGGAAGGGCATCGGGTCTTTGGCGAAAACCGTGTGCAGGAAGCACAGGGCAAGTGGCCGGACTTCAGGGAGCGTTTCGACGGTGTGGAACTGCACCTGATCGGACCACTTCAAACCAACAAGGCGCGCGCGGCCTTCGAACTCTTCGACGTCATCCACACGCTGGACCGTCCGAAGTTGGCGACCACCTTCGCCCGCCTTGCCGAGGAAACCGGGCATTGTCCGCCCGTCTTCATCCAGGTCAATACCGGCGAGGAGCCGCAGAAGGCCGGCATCCTGCCATCGGAAACCGATGCCTTCGTGACGCAGGTCCGCGATCTCGGCCTGCCGTTGCGCGGGCTGATGTGCATTCCGCCGGTGGAGGAGGAACCCTCGTTGCATTTCGCGCTTCTGGCCAAACTCGCAGAACGCAACGGGCTGGAGGGGCTTTCCATGGGCATGAGCGGCGATTTCGAACGCGCCGTCGCGCTCGGCGCGACCCATGTCCGGGTCGGATCGGCGATTTTCGGCGAACGGGATTACAGCTGAACTTCAGGGAACGATCAGGCGGGTGCCTGGGGGAAGCTCGGGCAGCAGGCGCAGCAGGTGATCGCGGCGAAAGGCGACGCAACCCTCCGTCGGGTGGCGCGGCTTGCGCCAGATATGCAGGAAGATTGCCGATCCGTGCGCAGGCTGCGCATCCGGCCAGTTCCAGTCTGTCGTCAGGATGACGTCATAGAGCGGATCGGCGCGGCGCAGGTTTTCATGGCTGAAACCATGGGGCGCCCGGACGTGGTGGTTGTAGTCCGGATCGCGCGAGTCATCCGACCAGAGGTCGCGGGGTCCGATCGGCATCGCCCATGGCGCAGGTCGCGCCAGCCTGTCGGGGCGATAGAACAGACCGGTGATGAGATGCGTGCCGCGCGGCGTCGCCCCGTCGCCTTCGCGCTTGTTTGACCGAATGCCTTCGCGCCCGATGGATGCCGGCAGAAGGCGGCCACGAAAACGAATGCCACGTGGCGTCAATACAAGGTCCTGCGGTTTCACAGAAGATGCCCGGATTTCGCGGCCTTGGTCGCGAGATAGGCGGCGTTTTCTTCCGTCTTGCCGACTTTGAGCGGCACGCGTTCGGTGACCTTGATCCCCTGCGCCCGCATCATCGCGATCTTGGCCGGGTTGTTGGTCATCAGCCGCACGGAAGAAAAGCCCAACTCCCGTAACAACGCCGCGCCGATGCGGAAATCGCGCTCGTCATCTTCGAAACCCAGCCGGTGATTGGCTTCGACCGTATCGAACCCTTGGTCCTGCAGCGCGTAGGCGCGCATCTTGTTGGCCAGCCCGATGCCGCGCCCCTCCTGGTTCAGGTAGAGCAGGATGCCGCTGCCTTCCCGTCCCATGGCGGCCAGCGCACCGCGCAACTGCGGGCCACAATCGCATTTGAGCGATCCCAGCAGATCCCCGGTGAAACAGGCCGAATGCAGTCGGGCCAGAACCGGTTTGGATCTGTCCGGCTGGCCAATTTCCACCGCGTAATGCTCCTCGGCGCCATCATCGGGGCGAAAGATATGCAACCTCCCAGACTCGGCCAAGGCCATGGGCAGGCGGGCGGAGACGACCTCGTCATAGCTGGCCCCCTCTGCGGGGGGCAGGTCCGTTGCGAGGTCCAATTGGGTCAGGTTCAGCTCGCGTGCCAACTCCGGGTCGGAACAGGGCCGAACGAGAACGGCAGGTAGCAGCCTTGCCTGCTTGGCCAGGGCAATCGCCGCGCGGTGGAAGGCCGCGTCCCCGCCCCGCTCCGTGCGAAATGGCCCCTTCATCGGTGCGGAGAGATCATCGGCCGGGTCGGCCACCGTCCGCACCCATTCGAGAGTCGCGTCCGACGGCAGGCAGATCCGCGCTAGGTCCCCGTCATAGGCGCGTGCCTTGAGTGTCTCGGCCCGGCGTGCAGTGATCGCCAGCACCGCGGCGCCATCGCCCGCCATATCGGCGAAGCGCGCCTCGTCGAGCGTTTCGGTGGCAACGACCAAGGCCGCCTCACCGCCCGCACGCAGGCACACGGGCAGGCCCATGCGCAGGTCGGCGCGGGCACGGGCACGGCGTTCGGCGGGGGTCGGTGACAGCGACATGTGGTCTCGAATGCTTGGCTGCAGCGCGATAGCATGTAACGAAACGACCCGGAAGCTGAAACAATTCCCCGCTGCTTCACACAACGGCGTGAACTGTTTGCAGCAATTCTTGCCGAAAGCGTCAACGCTCCGCATCTGGGCAGGAAGGCATAGGAAGGAATGACGATGGCAAATCTGAAGAAGATCCTGCTCGTCGATGACGACGAGGACCTCCGCGAGGCGCTGAGCGAACAGCTCGTGATGACAGAGGATTTCGACGTTTTCGAAGCTGGCAGCGGCCATGAGGCGATGGAAAAAGCCAAGGCCGGAATCTACGACCTGGTCATCTTGGATGTGGGATTGCCCGATACCGACGGGCGCGAGCTTTGCCGGTTGATGCGCAAGCAGGGGGTGAAATGCCCCGTGCTGATGCTTACCGGGCATGACAGCGACGCCGATACCATTCTCGGGCTCGATGCAGGTGCGAATGATTATGTTACCAAGCCCTTCAAGTTCCCGGTCCTTCTGGCGCGGATCCGTGCTCAGTTGCGGCAGCACGAGCAATCCGAGGATGCCGTGTTCCAGTTGGGGCCGTACACGTTCAAACCGGCGATGAAGATGCTGGTGACCGAGGATGACCGAAAGGTCCGTCTGACCGAGAAGGAAACCAATATCCTCAAGTTCCTGTATCGGGCGACCGAGGGCGTTGTGGCGCGCGACGTGCTGCTGCACGAGGTCTGGGGCTACAATGCCGGCGTTACCACGCATACGCTCGAGACGCATATCTATCGCCTACGGCAGAAGATCGAACCAGACCCCTCGAATGCGCGACTTCTGGTAACGGAATCGGGCGGATACCGCCTGGTTGCCTAAACGCCTATCCGGCAGCCTTACGCTAAGGAATGTATTAACCATTGCCGGGTTATAATCCCCTTGTCGCGTCGGGGTTATGGCGTGGCAACCTCCCTGTTGGACTGGCCCGGGCGTTTCGCCCGGGTTTTTTTGGTGATGCTTGTCGTCAGTGGAGGAGGTGGTCGTAAGCAAACTGCCACCGTTCGTGGGGGCGCTGCCCCCCGTGCCTTTCGGCGCTCCCCCGGGATATTTCAGGTCAGAAGAAGTCGTGAAACATCCAATTTTCTTCTGACTTAAAATATCCTGGGGGTTTGGGGGTGAAACCCCCAAGTCCTGCCCTCTGCCTGCAACGCTCTTTTCGTTTGAGGCCCGGCCAAGCTCCCGTTAGGGTCGCGCGGCCTCACGCGGAGAATCCCATGTCCTTCACCATTGCCACCTGGAACATCAACTCTGTCCGCCTGCGGGCACCCCTCGTCGCGCAGCTCCTGACCGAGGAGGCCCCGGATGTCCTTTGCCTTCAGGAATGCAAGAGCCCGGTGGATAAGATCCCCGCAGAGGTGTTTGCCGAGCTCGGCTACGTGCACATGATCGCGCGTGGCCAGAAAGGCTATAACGGCGTGGCGATCCTGTCCAAGCAGCCGATCGAGGATTTGGGCGACAAGGATTTCGCCGATCTCGGCCATGCCCGCCACGTGGCCGGGCGCTTGGAGAACGGGGTGACGATCCACAATTTCTATGTCCCTGCCGGCGGCGATGTGGCGGATCGCGAGGTAAACGAGAAATTCGGCCAGAAACTGGATTACCTGACAGACATGCGCGACTGGTTCCGGGAGCACCGCCCGGAAAAGGCGATCCTGGTGGGCGATCTCAACATCGCACCGCGCGAGGATGATGTCTGGAGCCACAAGCAACTTCTCAAGGTTGTTAGCCATACGCCGATCGAAGTTGATCACTTGGCCGAGACGCAAGAGTCCGGCCAATGGGTCGATGTTACCCGCGCCGACATTCCAGAGGGCAAGCTCTATTCCTGGTGGTCCTACCGCGCGCGAGACTGGGACGCGGCGGACAAGGGGCGGCGGCTGGACCATGTCTGGGCAACGGCGGATATCTCGAATGCGGCCCATTCCAGCCGTATCCTGCGTCATGTGCGCGGCTGGGACAAACCCTCCGATCATGCTCCGGTGCTGGCGACCTTCGATCTCTGAGACGCCGCCCCTTGCATGGGGACGGTCCATGGGCCATCTAACCCCCAAGAATTGTTCATGAGGAGCCACCGATGCTGGAATTCGGCCAGAGCCCGTCGCAACCCGCCGCCGACCTGATCAAGGACGGCACCGAAGCGACATTCATGCCCGACGTCGTCGAGGCGAGCCAGGAGGTGCCGGTCATCGTCGATTTCTGGGCGCCGTGGTGTGGCCCCTGCAAGACGCTTGGCCCGATGCTTGAGCAAGCCGTGACGGCTGCCAAGGGCCGGGTGAAGATGGTCAAGATCGACGTCGATCAGAACCAACGCCTCGCCCAGATGCTCGCCCAGCAGGGTTTGCCGCTGCAATCGATCCCGACGGTCGTGGCCTTCTACCAGGGACAGGTCGCCGACATGTTCCAGGGGGCGCTGCCGCAATCCGAAATCAAGGCCTTTGTCGACCGTATCGCGGGGCTGGCCGGTGACGGGGGCTTGGGCGAAGCGCTCGAAGCCGCCGAAGCGATGCTGGCCGAAGGCGCCGCGGCGGACGCCGCGCAGACCTTCGCCGCGATTCTCGGGGAAGACCCCTCCAACGCGACGGCTTTTGGCGGCATGGTGCGATCCTATCTCGTGCTAGGCGAAGTGGAAAAGGCCGAGCAGTTCCTGAATTCCGTTCCTGCGGAGCTGGCTGGCAAGCCGGAAGTCGAGGCCGCCCGTGCCCAGCTCGAACTGTTGCGGCAGGCTGCGGATGCCGGCCCCATTGCCGAATTGCGGTCCGCGGTGGAGGCTGATCCGGCCGATCACCAGGCACGTTTCGACCTGGCCACCGCGCTGCATGCCAATGGTGAGATCGAGGAGGCCGTGGCCGAATTGCTCGAGCTTTTCCGGCGCGACCGCGAATGGAATGACGGTGCGGCGAAGGCCCAGCTCTTCATTATTTTCGACGCTCTGAAGCCGACCGACCCGGTGGTTCTCAACGGTCGTCGCAAGCTCAGTTCGCTAATATTTGCCTGATGGCACAATCCGGCTAGGTTGAGGCGTATGATCACGCAAGCTGACCTGCCCGACCGAATTCCGGTCTTCCCCCTGCCCGGTGCGCTGCTCCTGCCGCGCGCCCGGCTTCCGCTGCATATATTCGAGCCACGTTACCTCGCGATGCTCGACGATACGCTCAAGACCTCGCATCGGCTGATCGGAATGATCCAGCCACGGGAGGGCGAGGGCGCAGGCCTCAACGCCATCGGCTGTGCCGGTCGGGTGACGGGCTTTTCCGAGACGGAGGACGGGCGTTACATGATTACGCTCGCGGGCATCTCGCGCTTTCGGCTGCGCAGCCAGATCGAGGGCTTCACGCCCTATATCCGGGCCGATGTGGAGTGGACAGGTTTCGAACGCGACCTAGGCAACCAGGAGCAGGACGCGCATTTCCGCCGCGAGACATTCATGGATCTGCTCGCACGGTTCCTGGAGATGCGGGGGCTCTCGACCGATTGGGACAACCTGCGCGAGGCGGATGACGAATTGCTGATAAACTCGCTTGGAATGCTGTTGCCCTTCGATGTCGGCGACAAGCAGGCGCTTCTCGAAGCGCCGAGCCTCGTGGACCGGCGGGAAACCCTGACCGCGCTGATGGAAATTGCCCTGCATACGGGTGAGGAAGGATCCGAGGTGATGCAATGAGCGACCGGCCCGCTCCGCCGCAGCATGACCGCAAGATGCTCGAAGCGCTGGTCTGTCCGCAGACGCGGACGCTGCTGCGCTATGATTCAGAGCGGCAGGAACTGATCTCGGTCGCCGCGCGGCTCGCCTATCCGATCCGCAACGGCATCCCGATCATGCTGGTCGACGAAGCCCGCGTGCTGGACTGACCCGCCCGTACCGCATTTCGCCCATTTACGCGCATCGCCTTTAGCTGCCTCTCGGCTTCGCCTCGAACGCAAAAGGCGATTTTCTATAGCTTGGGCCATGGGCGAGACACGTGATCAGGCGGGTTTCCCCTTCAACAGGTTGGGCACGTCGCCCGTCACGCCCGCTGCCTCTCGAATGAAGCGGCGGCGCAGGGCGGGCATCTTGTCGATGGCGGCCATCCCGAGGCCACGGCCGAGGCGCAGGAGGGGGTTGTCATTTGAAAACAGCCGGTTGACTGTGTCCATTCCAATGGCGAGCGTGGCCCGGTCGAAGCTGCGCCACTGGCGATGGCGGTCCAGAACGAGGATAGAGCCGATATCCTCCCCGCGCCGATGCGCCTCGGCCAGCACCTGGGTCAGGGTCGCCACATCCACAAGCCCCTGGTTGAACCCCTGGCCGGCAATCGGGTGCACGCCCTGCGCGGCGTCGCCGATCAGCACCAGCCGGTCCTTCACCGTCTGGTTGGCCATGGTCAGGTTCAGCGGATAGCTGAAGCGCTTGCCGGCCAGCCGGATCTCGCCCAGGAAATCGCCGAAACGCGGGCGAAGCGCTTCCAGGAAGCCTTCGTCGTCGAGAGAGGCGATATGGGCAGCCGCTTCCGGCTCCTCGCTCCAGACGATGGAACTGCGGTTGCCGGGCAGGGGCAGGATCGCCAGTGGCCCGCTCGGCATGAAGAACTGATGCGCGGTGCCGTTATGCGGTTTCTCGTGTTCGACGGCACAAACCAGCGCTGTCTGCCCGTAATCCCAGCCCGTCCGCTGGATGCCCGCGCGCAGGCCGACACCCGTTTTCCGTCCATCCGCGCCGACGAGAAGTGCGCCGGTGAGGGTCTCGCCCGAGGCCAGCGTGATGGAGGCGGCCTGCGGCGTGATCTCCTGTGCAACAACATCTTCGCCCGAGCGAGTGGTCACCAGCGGGTTCGCTTCGATCGCCTCCAGCAGCGTCTTGCGCAGGTAGCGGTCCTCGAGCAGGTAGCCCATCACGCCCTCGTCCAGTTCGCCGTGGTCGAAATGCATGGCAAAAGGCCAGATCGGGCCTTCGCCCGCACGCCCGTCGCTGGTGACGATATGCAGGATCGGCTGGGCATGTTCGGCGACCTTTTCCCAGATGCCGATGGCCGCAAGCAGCCGTTGCGAAGCGAGCGCGAGGGCATAGGAGCGCCCGTCAAATTCCGAATCGGCCCGGGCCTCGAAGCTCAACCGGTCCACGACGATGGAGGAAAGGCCGGCCTGGGCGGCGGCAAGCGCCAGCGAGGGGCCATTGAGCCCACCGCCAACGATCAGGATATCGCAATCATGTGTCATCGCCGACAGACATACCCCGAGATGCAGGATTGTCCATGCGCTGCCCTGCCGCTACCGTCGCCGCGGGGCAGAAAATTGGAGTTTGGCATGGACGAGTGGCTGACTATGACCGCGGCGGATCTGGGGCGCGGGATCGGGGCAGGCGATATCGACCCGGTGGCGCTTGTCGATTGTTATCTCGATGCCATCGCCCGGCACGAGTTCTCGCCTCGAATCTATGCCCGCACCACCGCCGAACGTGCCCGCGCCGAGGCCGCCGCCGCTGGGGCCCGCGCGCGCTCAAGCTTGCGGCTGTCGCTTCTCGATGGCGTGCCGATAAGCTGGAAGGACCTGTTCGATACCGCGGGCGTCGCCACCGAAGCTGGCAGCGCCCTGCTCAAAGGGCGGGTGCCGGAGGCGGATGCCGAGGTGCTGCGCAATGCCACCGCCGCTGGTCTCGTCTGCCTTGGCAAGACCCACATGACCGAGCTGGCCTTTTCCGGGCTGGGGCTCAACCCGATCACCGAGTCTCCGCCCTGCGTGAACGATCACGACGCCGTCTCAGGCGGGTCCTCCTCCGGCGCAGCCACCTCGGTCGCCTTCGGGCTCGCCGCAGCCGGAATCGGCTCCGATACGGGCGGCTCGGTGCGCGTTCCCTCGGCGTGGAACGATCTGGTCGGGCTGAAGACGACTTCGGGCCGTCTCTCGCTCAAGGGCGTGGTGCCGCTTTGCGCCCGTTTCGACACTGTGGGTCCGCTCTGCCGGTCGGTGGAAGATGCCACGCTCCTGCTGGCTGCCATGGAAGGGAGCAAACCCGCCGACCTCAAGGGTGTGAGCCTCTCGGGAAAGCGCCTTCTGGTTCTGGCAACGGCTGCGCTGGACGATGTGCGCGAAGCACCGCTTCGGGGCTTCGAGCAGGCAGTGGATCGTCTCGCCACCGCGGGCGCACGGATCGAACGGCGCAAGCTGCCGGTGGTGGCCGAGGCCCTGGCTCTCTCTCCCAAGCTCTTTGCGCCGGAAGCCTATGGCACCTGGATGGACGTGATCGAGGCCAAGCCGGAGCTGATGTTCGCCGAGGTCTGCGCGCGCTTCCGTGGTGGGCGCAATGTCAGCGGGCCCGAATATGTGCAAGCCTGGCAGCAACTCGACCGGCTGCGCGCCCAGTATCTGGCTGAAACGGCAGGCTATGAGGCGGTTCTCGTGCCGTCTGTGCCACTTCTGCCGCCGAACAAGGCTGCTCTGGAGGCCGACGGGGAATTCTTCGCCTCCGAGAACCTGCTGGCGCTGCGGAATACGCGCATCGGCAACGTGCTCGGTCTGTGTGCCCTGACACTGCCGACCGAAGTGCCCTCAGCCGGTCTCATGGTTATGGCTGCGCCAATGAGCGAGGAACGCCTGCTTCGCTTGGGCAAGGCCATGGAGCCCGTGCTGCGCTAGGGCTCACCTCTGGCGCAAAAGCCACAAGCCCCGCGCGGAGTGAGACATTTTCTGGACCGGGGGCCCTTCGCTGGCTAAGCTGTCAGCAAAACGGGGCGTAATGACCCCGATCCCTGAGGCAGTACAGAAAATCGAGCGCATGACGTTCCCAGAGAGGTTCGCGGGCCTTCCCGATTACGCGTTTCCGCGGCTGCGGAAGCTCCTGGCCGCATCCCAACCGGGCGGCGAGGTCATCGATATGACCATCGGCGAGCCACGCCACGCCATGCCCGGCTTCGTGGCCGAGGTTCTCGCGGCCAACACGGATGGTTTCGCGAAATACCCGCCCAATGAGGGCACGCCCGAATTGCGAGCGGCGATCTGCGACTGGGTCGAACGGCGCTACGGCGTCGCGCTCGACCCGGAGAGCCAGGTGATGGCGCTGAACGGCACCCGCGAAGGGCTGTTCGGGGCGGCGATCGCGCTCTGCCCGGAGACAAAAGGGGGCAAGAAGCCTGCCATCCTGGTGCCGAACCCGTTCTACCAGGTCTATGCCGTCGCGGCTCTGACGGCGGCGGCCGACCCGATCTTCGTGCCAGCGACGACCGAGACCGGTTTTCTGCCCGATTACGCCGCGATTCCGGCCGAAATACTGGACCGGACGGCTATCGCCTATGTCTGCTCGCCCTCGAACCCGCAGGGCGCGGTGGCCGATATGGGCTATTGGCGCGACCTGTTGGCGCTGGCCGAGAGGCACGATTTCCGCATCTTCGCCGATGAGTGCTATTCCGAGATCTACCGGACCGCGCCGCCGACGGGTGCTCTGCAGGCTGCAAAGGAAGTCGGTGCCGACCCCGAGCGCGTGGTGATCTTCCATTCGCTCTCAAAGCGCTCCAACCTGCCCGGCCTGCGTTCGGGCTTCGTGGCCAGCGGGCCGGAATGCATGCTCCGCATACGCCAGTTGCGTGCCTATGCCGGCGCGCCGCTGCCGCTGCCGCTGCAACGGGTGGCCGAGCGCGTATGGGCGGACGAGGCGCATGTCGAAGCATCTCTCGCGCTCTACCAGCAGAAATTCCGCCTCGCCGACGCAATATTCTCTGGCGTGCGGAACTATGTCGGCCCCGAGGGCGGCTTCTTCCTCTGGCTACCGGTCGAGGATGGCGAAGCGGCGGCGATAAAGGCCTACGAGCAGACCGGCGTGCGGGTGCTGCCGGGCGCCTATCTCGGGCGCGACGAGGAGGGAGGGAATCCCGGAAAGGGATATATCCGCGTCGCGATGGTGGCAGATCTGGACGAATTGCAGCGCGGGTTGACGCTGCTGCGCGACTGCATTTATAAAGAATAAGGATAAAAATCCAATGGCTTATCAGACACGACAGCGCGATCCGCTCCTTGACAGCAGCATGCAGGAAGCCATCGAAAAGCGCGGCCGCGAATTGATCGGCCTGGCCCTGCTTGGCCTTGCCCTGGCGATTGGCGGCATGCTGGCCAGCTACGCACCGCAGGACCCGTCCTTCTTCTCCGCCACTGACGCGCCGGTGCAGAACATGCTGGGCAAATTCGGCGCCTCGGTCGCTTCGCCACTCTTTATCGTTGTAGGCTACGGAAGCTGGGCGCTGGCGGCCATCACGCTGGCTTGGGGCGCGCGGCTCTTGATGCATTTCGGCTCGGAAAGGGCAATTTCGCGGGTCATCTTCGCACCGATCGCCATCGCCGCGGCGGCTGTCTTCGCCTCCAGCATCGCCCCCACCGATGCCTGGCCCCACAGTTTCGGGTTGGGTGGGCTGTTTGGCGATACCGTTCTGGGCGCGGTGCTCAACATGCTGCCGATTTCTGCCAGTTTCGGCGTGCGCCTGCTCTCCGTGCCAATTCTATTCTTCGCTATCGGGATGCTGCTTTTCGTCTGCGGTTTCACCGGGGACGAATTGCGGCGCCTGGGCCGTTACATTCTCGTCGGCGTAATTCTGACCTATGCCGCGTTGCTGCGGGTCTTTGGCGCGGGCCTGAACGGGGCGGGCAAGGCCGCGCGTGGCGTGGCAGAGAAAACGGGCGAACGCCGTGCCCGCCGCGCCGAAGCGCGCGCGGTGGCTTCCGCGCGAACCGTGCCTGACGACGACGATTTTGCTCTGACGGAAGAGCCGGATCTGGACAGATCCATTGCGCCCGAGCCGTCGTTCTCGCGCTCCACCGGTGGGCTTCTAGCCTCGGTCTCGACGCTCGTGCGGCGTCAGCCCGAACCCGAACTCGTGGAAGCAGCCGCCGATCCCGAGACCGCGGAGGCGCTCGAAGGGGTCGAAGCCCCGACCGAGGACCGCATAAAGGCGCGCATTGCCGATGCGATCCGTTTGCGTGCTCGGGGCGGCGCGGTGCGGGCACAACCGAGTGTCGGCCGCGCGGAACCGCCGGTTGTGCGGCGGCGCAAGCCGGATCCGCTGATCCTCAAGGTACCCGGTGCGGTTCCGCCGGCACCGATGGCCGAGATCGACGATATGCCGCCCGTTCCGGTGCCAGCCCTGAAGCACCCCTTGTCTGCGCCGCGGACCCAACCGGAGCCGGAAGCGATCGAGTCGATGGGGAACGAGTCGGTTGTCGCGCCCTCGATGGCAGGCCCGCAGGTCGCGCCGCGTATCCCGCAACGGGTTGTTCCGGGGATGGTCGAAGAGTCGCGCCCGATGGTGCAACATCCCGACCGTTCCGCGCCGAAGCCATCCAAGAAGGCCCAGGCCGAAGCCCAGCCCGCGCTGGCGCTGGAGCCGCAGGAGACCGCGAAATACGAGCATCCGCCGCTTTCCCTGCTTACCAGCCCGGTTGCGATCCAACGCCATGTTCTGTCCGACGAGGCATTGGAAGAGAACGCCCGCATGCTCGAAAACGTACTGGACGACTACGGCGTCAAGGGCGAGATCGTTTCGGTGCGCCCCGGCCCGGTCGTGACCATGTACGAGCTGGAGCCGGCTCCCGGCCTCAAGGCGAGCCGCGTGATCGGGTTGGCCGACGATATCGCGCGTTCGATGTCGGCGCTTTCGGCGCGTGTTTCCACCGTGCCCGGCCGTTCCGTGATCGGGATCGAATTGCCCAATGCCCACCGCGAAAAGGTGCTGCTGCGCGAGATCTTCGCCGCGCGCGAATTCGGCGACACCTCGATGCCGCTGCCGCTTGCCCTCGGCAAGGATATCGGTGGTGCCTCGGTCGTGGCCAACCTTGCCAAGATGCCCCACCTGCTGATCGCCGGTACCACCGGTTCGGGCAAGTCCGTTGCGATCAACACCATGATCCTGTCGCTGCTCTATCGGCTCAGCCCCGAGGAATGCCGGTTGATCATGATCGACCCGAAGATGCTGGAACTCAGCGTCTATGACGGCATCCCGCACCTGCTCTCGCCGGTTGTGACCGACCCCAAGAAAGCCGTGGTGGCGCTGAAATGGGTCGTGGGCGAGATGGAAGACCGCTACCGCAAGATGTCCAAGATGGGCGTGCGGAATATTGAAGGCTTCAACGGTCGGGTGCGCGACGCGCTGGAAAAGGGCGAGATGTTCTCGCGCACTGTCCAGACGGGTTTTGACGACGAGACAGGCGAACCGGTCTTCGAGACGGAAGAATTCGCGCCCGAACTGCTGCCCTTCATCGTTGTCGTCGTCGATGAGATGGCCGACCTGATGATGGTCGCGGGCAAGGAGATCGAGGCCTGTATCCAGCGTCTGGCGCAAATGGCGCGGGCGTCGGGCATTCACCTGATCATGGCGACGCAACGCCCGTCTGTCGATGTCATCACCGGCACGATCAAGGCCAATTTTCCGACCCGGATCTCCTTCCAGGTGACCTCGAAGATCGATAGCCGAACGATCCTCGGCGAGATGGGCGCCGAGCAACTCTTGGGCATGGGCGACATGCTCTACATGGCCGGCGGCTCCAAGGTAACGCGTGTCCACGGGCCGTTCGTGTCGGACGAGGAGGTCGAGGAGATCGTCAACCACCTGAAATCTTTCGGTCCGCCGGAGTATATCGGCGGGGTGGTCGACGGTCCGGACGATGACAAGGAGAGCGATATCGATCTCGTGCTCGGCCTCGGCGGCAATACCGATAGCGAGGATGCGCTCTACGACCAGGCGGTTGCTATCGTCATCAAGGACCGCAAGTGTTCGACCTCCTATATCCAGCGCAAGCTGGCCATCGGCTATAACAAGGCCGCGCGGTTGGTGGAGCAGATGGAGGACGAAGGATTGGTCAGCGCTTCCAACCATGTCGGCAAGCGCGAGATCCTGGTACCGGAGCAGGGATGACGAGACATCGGCCAGGTCGATTTAGTCTGTCTCAATCTCAATTCGCGCTTTGCCGGTTTCAAGGCATTCAGGGGGGCTTGCCCCCCGCGCTCTGCCGAGCGCTCCCCCCAAGGATATTTTCAGTCAGAAGAATACAGAGCGCCTCCTTCAATTTCTTCTGACGAGAAATATCCCCGCCGGAGGCACGATTTGAAGGATCGTTCAGCAACGCGTTTTCCATAGCGAAGCTTTTCGATTTGTTTCGCCCGCGGGATGGCATCCCTTTGCCGGTCACGCCTCTTTGATGGATTCGGCTCTGGTCAGAACGTCCTCCAGCACATAATCAATCAGCATGATCAAAAGAGCCTTTCTTGCCCTGACGCTTTCGGTTCTGCTGGCGGGTCCCGCGGCGGCCGAGAAACTGTCTTTGAACAGCATTTCCAACTATTTCAACTCGTTCCAGACCGCCGCGGGGGAGTTCACGCAGATCAACTCGGACGGAACGATCTCGACCGGGAAACTGTTTATCAAGCGCCCCGGGCGCATTCGGTTCGAATATAATCCGCCCGAGAAATCGCTGGTAATGGCGGGCGGCGGTACGGTCGCGGTTTTTGACGGGAAGTCCAACAGCTCGGCGGAGCAATTTCCGCTCAGCCAGACCCCTCTAAACCTGATCCTGGAATCGACCGTGAATCTGGGCCGCCGCAACATGGTGGTTGGCCACAGCAGTGACGGAAGCAAGACAACGGTTGTCGCGCAGGATCCCGAGCATCCCGAATATGGCAATATCCGGCTAGTCTTCACCGATAGCCCGATCGAGTTGCGCCAATGGGTGATCACGGATGGCAGTGGTCAGCAAACAACCGTGATCCTCGGGCAATTGACCAAGGGCGTTGCGCTTCAGCCCAGCCTGTTCAATGTCCAACTGGAGTTGGAACGGCGCTGAGCGCTGTGCAGCTGCTGATGCCGGCATGAAGCCTCGCACCGCGTTGGTGCCGTGCGAGGCCTTTCTTCGTCAGATCTTGCCGCAGGAACGCAGTTGCCGGTCATACATCGTTGCACGCTCTCCGACCTTGGACGACACGTTGAGCAGCCAGCCCTTGGACTTGTAGCTGCCGCGTTGATAGCCGGTCCAGCCGTCGTGATAGGCGAGATACTGGTTGCGGGCATCGGATAGAGAGATGCCGAGCTTTTCGCGGGTCTGGTTCATGTACCAGCCCATGAAATCCGTCGCGTCCCGGATATTGTCCCGCTTCGCGCCGCGGTTTCGGGTGGAATCGCGATAATGGTCCCAGGTTCCGTCGAGTGCCTGGCTATAGCCATAGGCCGAGCTCTGCCGTCCCATTGGGATCACGCCGAGCGACCACTGGTAGGGTGTGCGCGCATCGCCGTCGAACTTGCTCTCCTGATGAATGATAGCCATCTGCACCGGAACGGGAATATCCCACTTGCGTTCCGTGGCCTTCATGGCTCGCAAGTATTTCGGGCGCTGGTCGACGATGCTGCAGGCATTGTCGAGGTTTCGTGGGGAACTTTTTCCCCCTCCGCAGCCGGCCAGGGCCACGATAATGAAAAAGGCGCAGAAAAGTCTGGTCATCCGCCTGTCCGATTTAAATTTGTGTTCTGCTCTTTTATTGCGTCCAGTCTAGGGCAATCCGGGGTGCGAGGAAACATTCAACCTTTGCGACTTTGGTCACATCCTTGTTTCAAAGCAGGAAGGCCAGGGCGAGCGGAAGCGCGAGGACCGAAAGCAAGGTCGAAACGACAACCAGGCCGGCCGCTGCGCCGGAATCCGTGTCATAGCGTTCCGCCAGAAGATAGGAAGTTACCGCCACGGGCGTGATCATTTGCAGGACAAGGACGGCCAACGGGACGGCGGAAAGACCCAGGGCATGCCCGATGCCGAGGGCGGCGGCTGCTCCGATCGCCGTCTTGAGCAGCGAGAGCAGGAAGGATCGTCCCAATTCGTTGGGGCGGAGACGCCCGACCGCGACCCCGAGCGTGAGCAGCATCAAAGGGATCGCCATCTGGCCGATCAGCGTCAGCCCGTTTGTGAGCCACTCCGGCGTGTGCCAGCCCTGCCACAGGAAGAGGGCGCCGAGAACTGTGGCGATGAACATCGGCTCGCGTAGAACGCGTGCCGGCTTGCTGCCGCCCGAGACCATCCATATTCCCACGGTAAAGACGCCGATCGTGGTGACGGCAAGAACGACCACGGCATAGCCGAGGCCCTCATTGCCAAAGGCGAACAAGGCGAGTGGCAGTCCGAGATTACCGGTATTTCCAAAGGTCAGCGGCGCGAGATAGCTGCGCTGGTCCAGTCTCAGCAGATGCACGACAAGTGCCGTGGTGATGGCCACCGCGCCATAACAGATTGCCGCTGCTACCGAGATGCTTGCCAGTGCGGCCGGGTCGACCTCTGTCTTCGTCAGCGCGGTAAAGATCAGGCATGGCACGGCGAGCGTCATCGCAAGCCGGGTCACGAACTCTACGGGATAGTCCCAGCCGGCCCGTGTCCAGGCCGTTCCGAGCCCCGCGAGAAGGAAAACTGGCGAGACGATTTCGAGGACTGTCAGGACAAGGTTCACAGACTGTTTCCCATGTTTTCGGTGCTGTCGGATGGACTCCGGCGCTCCTTCGGCTTAGGCAGGAAAGGTGGGGACTTCAACTATGCTTAAGAGTCAGGCGAAATATCACCTTGGACAGGTTGTCCGGCACCGGAAGCATCCCTTCCGGGGCGTGGTGTTCGACGTGGACGCCATGTTTTCCAATACCGAGGAATGGTATGATGCCATTCCCGAGGAGTCGCGCCCTCCCAAGGAACAACCGTTTTATCACCTTCTGGCCGAGAATGATCAGAGCTACTACGTCGCCTATGTCTCGGAGCAGAATCTTGTGCCGGATTATTCCGGCGAACCAGTGGACCATCCCGATCTTCCCGACCTGTTCGGGGAATTCGAGGATGGAATCTATCCGCTGCATTTTCAGTTGAACTGATCCAACAGGTCGGTCGGACGGTGGCGCTCCCGCTCCTTCGCGACGCCCTTTCGGGCGCCTTGAAGCGTTGGGAGTGGCGCGGTTCGCGCGCGCCTGTGGTTCAGTATCCGAGCGCAATCCCATCCTTGCGGGGATCGGAGGCACCGGTCAGGCGGCCGGTGTCCGGGTCGATCACGATGGCCTGGGCGCCACCTAGCCCTGCGGCCGGTATGGTGATCCGGTGGCCGAGACGTTCGAGTTCGGTCCGAACGGAAGCGTCGTAGCCACGTTCGAGTCTGAGTTCTCCGTCGATGGCGAAGGCCCGTGGAGCATCGATGGCTTCCTGCGGATCCATTCCGAAATCGACCATGTTGCTGATCAGGCGGCAGTGGCCCGTGGGTTGGAATTGTCCACCCATGACGCCGAATGGCATGATAACCTTTCCGTCCCGCTTGGCCATTCCTGGAATGATCGTGTGCATCGGTCGCTTGCCGGGGCCGGCCTCGTTGGGATGACCCGGCTCGAGCGAGAAGCCGGCGCCGCGGTTCTGGAGCAGGATCCCATAGCGCGGGCTGGCAAGGCCGGAGCCGAAGCCGTTGAAGATCGAGTAGATCAGCGACACCGCCATCCGGTCCTGATCGACGACGGTGATCAGGATCGTGTCCTGATGTACGGCTTCGCGGGGGCTTTGAATACCCGCCGGCGCGCTTTGCCTGTCCAACTGGTTGAGAAGCTCGCGGGCAAAGGCGGGGTCGTGCAGGCGCGAGGTATCCGCCATGTAGTCGGGATCGGCGAGCAGGCGATCACGCGCGTCATAGGCGAGACGCGCGATTTGCGCTTCGAGATGCACCCGCTCGGCACCGAAAGGATCCAGCCCGGAGAGGTCTTGCTCAGCCAACATTTGTAGCATCAGCAGCGCGATGGTGCCCTGACCGTTCGGGGGATGCTCGACCACGTCCAGGCCGCGATAGTGGCCTTGGAACGGAATGGTCCAATCTGCCTGGCAGGCCGCAAAGTCTTCCTCGGTATGGCTACCGCCATTCGCGCGGAGTGCGCCGACCATGTCGGCGGCTATTTCGCCGGTATAAAAGGCCTGTGCGCCATGTTCGGCGATGGCACGAAGAACTTCGGCCTGACCAGGGGCGCGGAACAAGTCGCCAACCGCAAGCGGCGCACCGTTTTTCAGGTAGTGCTTGCGAGCGTCGCCGATGAGGCGGGGGGCGTCTTCCATCCAGTCGAAGGCGACCCTCGGGGCCACCGGGACGCCCGTTTCGGCATAGTCGATGGCGGGAGCGAGGCTCGCCGCGAGGCCGAGACGGCCGAAGCGGGCGGAGAGGGTCTCGAAACCGGCGATCGCTCCGGGGACCGTAACCGGCAGTGCGCCTTCGGTCGGGATTTTACTGTGTCCAGCGGCGCGAAGTTGTTCGGCATCGAGCCCGGCGGGGGCGCGGCCCGATCCGTTCAGGGCGTGGACCTGACCGTCTCCCGGATTGCTGATCAGGGCAAAACAGTCACCACCAATGCCGGTCATTTGCGGCTCGCAAATTCCAAGAAGCACGGCTCCGGCAATCGCCGCGTCGACCGCGTTGCCGCCTTTTTTCAAAATGTCGATTGCTGCCATGGCGGCCAGCGGGTGCGATGTTGCACAGATGCCGCGATCGGCATGGACGGTCGAACGGCCGGCCCTGTGGAAATCTCTCATGTCGTTCTCCTTCGCCGTCCATGCATAGCGTTTGGAGAAGATAGGTCCAGAGGGGAGATATGGTCCTCGGCACCGCGTACTGGGTGGGGGCCTGGAAACACGGTGCCGAGGGAAGCCTTGTGCAGCTACAAAGCCAGTATGGCGATGCTTTTTGTCTTGCTGGTGGAATGAATAGGGCGCGTTTCTGGCAAACCCCCTGCTATCCCTCGTCGTGGCTGAGAGGGATCTGGAACATCAGGTTGTTGCGGTCGCGTTCCCGAGCGTATCGCAGGTCGCAGGTCAATTCCCTGATCAGGAACCATCCGAATCCACCCTCGGGGAGATCGGAGAGGTCGACGGAGAGGTTGTGCGACTTCCCACTTGGCAAGGCGAGCCCCGGCATCGGTTTCCCGTCATCCTCGACACGACAGAACAGGTTATCGGCACTCAGGTGGAGTTTGAGGTCGAACCGGCTGCCCGGACGTTCGCAATAGGCGTGTTCGACCACGTTGTTCATGCATTCAGCCAGGACGACCTCGATTGCATCCCTGTCTGAAGGAGCAACACCGAGCCGCTTGAGTTCGTCGTTGATCCTGATCAGCGCATTGCGGACATCCTCGGCTGTGCTGTCCACGGTTTCGCTCAGCATGTGATCGGTGCCGGATGTCACCGCCCCGTTGGCCGCATGTCCCAACAAGGAGTCCTCCGGTGTTTTCGAACTCGATCCCTTAGCATTGGTTTTGCCAATCCCGGACCGTCTGGAAGAGGTTTCGTCGGTTTTCATCAGGCTGCGCTGGCGCTCATCGCGGCATCTGCCGTGGGGTGGATCGTGAAGACCGAGTCCATTCTGGTCAGCCGGAAAACGCGTGAAACCTTGTCCGAAAGCCCGGCGAGTTCCAACTGGCGATCCTTGCCGAGAAATTTCATTGCGGCCACGACGGCGCCGAGCCCCGAGGAATCGAGGAAATCGACCTTTTGAAGGTCCAGAACCACTCGCTTCGGTTCATTGCCACAAATTTCCCGAATGCAATCCTTGAACTGAACGGCACAGGCGGCATCAATGCGTTCGGCAAGCACGGTAATCTTCAGGATATCGTCCTGGCGGACGGTCTCGAAATCCATGCCCTGTCTCCTGTTTCTCAATCTGCATCTAGGCTGGACCAAAAACCTTACCATTCGGTATGCGTGTGGAAGGGAACAGGGAGGATTTTCATGAAAGAGGTTGTCATCGCGGGCGCCGCCAGAACGCCAATGGGGGGGTTCCAGGGCGATTTCGCCTCGCTTTCCGCGCCGAAACTCGGGGCGGTGGCGATTCGGGGAGCGTTGGAACAGGCGGGCACGCAGCAGGTGGAAGAACTGCTGATAGGCTGCGTTCTGCCGCACGGCCAGGGCCAGGCGCCAGCGCGGCAGGCGGGGTTTGGCGCTGGCTTGAACGAGGATGTGCCGGCGACAACGCTGAACAAGATGTGCGGCTCCGGTATGAAGGCGGCGATGATCGCGTTCGACCAGATCGCGTTGGGACAATCGGGAATCGTCGTCGCGGGCGGCATGGAGAGCATGACCAACGCTCCCTACCTGCTGCCCAAGATGCGCGCCGGCGCGCGGATCGGTCATGGCCAGGTGCAGGATTCGATGTTTCTTGATGGGCTGGAGGATGCCTATGACAAGGGCCGACTGATGGGGACATTCGCCGAGGATTGCGCGGAGCGTTTCCAGTTCACGCGCGAGGCGCAGGACGAATACGCACTCGGCTCGCTCTCCAACGCGCTGGAGGCCCAGAAAACCGGCGCGTTCTCAGACGAGATCGTTCCGGTGACAGTCCGTGGCCGCAAGGGAGACCGGGTAGTCGACATTGACGAGCAGCCGGGCAATGCCCGCCCGGACAAGATCCCGCTTCTGAAGCCGGCCTTCCGGGAAGGGGGAACGGTGACGCCGGCCAATGCCTCTTCGATTTCCGACGGTGCTGCGGCGTTGGTGTTGGCTTCGGAAGACAGCGGTCTACCGGTGCGGGCGCGCATCCTCGGCCATGCCAGCCATGCACAGGCACCGGGATGGTTCACCACCGCGCCGGTGCCGGCCGCGCAGAAGCTTCTGAAAAGGATCGGCTGGAGCGTGGAGGAAGTGGACCTTTGGGAGGTCAACGAAGCCTTTGCCGTTGTGCCGATGGCGTTCATGCGCGAGATGGGAATTGAACGGGAAAAAGTGAACGTGAATGGTGGCGCCTGCGCGCTCGGCCATCCCATCGGGGCCTCGGGTGCACGGATCATGGTGACGCTGCTTAACGCACTGGAAAAGCGCGGGTTGAAGCGGGGCGTGGCGGCAATCTGCATCGGTGGCGGCGAGGGCACGGCGATCGCGCTGGAACGCCCCTAGGAAAGGAAGCGAATGGCGGTTGATTACGGTGCGCTGGAGAAGGTCCTGCTCTCCCTGACCGAGGGCGAGACCGATGCCGTTGCCCTGATGGCGACGCTGGCCTGCGAGATACATCAATCGGATGACCGGTTCGACTGGACCGGGTTTTACCGTGTCGTGGCGCCCGAACTGCTGAAGATCGGGCCTTACCAGGGTGGACATGGTTGCCTTGTCATCCCGTTCTCGCGCGGAGTCTGCGGGGCGGCGGCGCGGACTGGCGAGGTGCAACTCGTGGATGACGTGGACGCCTTTCCAGGCCATATCGCCTGCGCCAGTTCCACCCGCTCCGAGATCGTCCTTCCGGTGCGGAACGGGGCGGGCGAGCTGATCGCGGTGCTCGATATCGACAGCGACCAGCCCGCTGCCTTTACGCGAGAGGATGCCGATGGGCTGGCCCGGATTCTGGAGAAGGTGTTCGTGAATGTCGGCTGAACCGCAAGCGGGGCGCTGTCTGTGCGGCAATGTCCGCTTCGAGATCGACGGGCCGGTCTCTGCGGGCTCCATCTGCCATTGCGGTCAGTGCCGGCGGCAGGGCGGGCATGTCTGGGCCTCGGCGCAGGCACCGCGCGAGAGCTTCGCGATCAGCGGCGACGTGCAGTGGTACGCGGCCAGCGACACCGCCACGCGCGGCTTCTGTCCGCGCTGCGGCTCCTTCCTGTTCTGGCATGGGGCGGGGGAGGCCGAGATGTCCTTTTCGCTCGGGGCGCTGGAGGAACCGACCGGTATTCGGGTCGAGAAGCACATCTTCTGCGCTTCCAAAGGTGACTATTTCGAGATCGGCGAAGACGGGGGCGCGCGGAAACCGTGAGCAGCGATTACGACCCACCGCAGGACCCGCCGGCGATCCTGTACCGTGACGAGAACCTTCTGCTGGTCGACAAGCCGCCCGGGCTGCTCTCGGTTCCCGGCAAGGGGGAGCATCTGGCCGATTGCCTGCTCTCCCGGCTGGAGCGTGACTATCCCGGCACCTTGCTGGTGCACCGTTTGGACCGGGACACCTCCGGCGTGATGGTCTTTGCCATGAACAGGAGGGCGCAACGGCATCTGGGACTGCAATTCGAGCGTCGGCATACAACCAAGCGCTACGTGGCGCGGGTTGTCGGGCGTGTGGAGAAGGAGTCCGGGCTGCTCGACCTTCCCCTGATCGCGGATTGGCCGAACCGACCGAAGCAAATGGTGGATTTCGAACGTGGCAAGCCCGCGCGGACGCATTGGCGGGTGCTGGAGCGGGAGGCGGCAGCGACACGGGTGGAGCTGCAGCCCGAAACCGGGCGCAGTCACCAGTTGCGCGTGCACATGGCCGCGCTTGGCCATCCGATCCTCGGCGATCCGCTCTATGCGGAGGGCGACGCGCGGGAGGTGGCCCGGCTCATGTTGCACGCGCAAAGCCTGACACTCCGCAACCCCGAGGGCGGGGAGTATATGACCTTCCGCGCGGAAGTTCCGTTCTGAGCCGCCTTACTCGCCGTAAGGCACCCAGACGGTCTTGATCTCGGTCGCCTGCGTCAGCGCCTCCCGGCCCTTCATCGCGCCGTCCAGCCCGCAAGCCCAGATGCGTTTGAGATTGCCCGCGGCCGCTTTCTCGATGGCAGCATCCAGATCGGCGGTGGAGAGGTTCCACACCGCGTCCACGTCCAGATGGCTGGCTATATCGGCCGAAAGCGCGCCCTGCGCGCCGGTAACGATATTGACCACGCCCGCAGGCACGTCCGAGGTCTCCAGCACCTGATAGAAGTCGGTGGCGGCCAGCGGGAAGGCTTCCGACGGCAGCAGGACCACGCGGTTGCCCATCGCCACCGCCGGCGCCATGGCGGCGATCAGGCCGAGCAGCGGGCGGTCGGGCGGGCAGACGGCACCGATCACGCCGACCGGCTCGTTGACGGCTACCGCGAGGCCACGCAGGGGCACGCCCTTGGCCGCGCCATCCAGCTTGTCGGCCCAGGCCGCGTTGGTGAAGAGCAGGTCGATGGCCGCCTCGACCTCGTCCGCGCCGGTCTTCGTGCCGGTCATGGCGTCGATCCGGGCGGCGAATTCGGCGGCGCGGGCCGAGAGATTCTCGGCGATGTAGAACAGGATCTGCGCCCGCAGGTGCCCGGTGGATTTGGCCCATCCAGCAGCCTTTCCGGCGGCCTCTACGGCGTTGCGGATATCCTTGCGGCTGCCCTCGCCCACATGGCCCAGAAGCGCGCCCTTGGGCCCCCAGATGGTGCGGGAATAGCCCGAGTCGGGACGTGCCTGCTTGCCGCCGACGAACATCTTGGCGGTTCGGTCGAGCGGGTTGTCGCTGCTCGGGTCGGCGGGCGCCGCAAAGGGGGCGATGGCGGTCGCGCGGGGCGCCGTCTTGACCGGCCTGGTATAGGCCAGCAAGCCTTCCCAGCCGCCCTCGCGGCCGAATCCGCTCTCGCGCACGCCGCCGAAACCGGCCGCGGCGTCGAAGAGGTTGGTCGCGTTCACCCAGACCACGCCGGAGGCGAGTTTGGGGGCGATGTCGAGCGCGAGGTTGACGTTCTCGGACCAAACGGAGGCCGCCAGCCCGTAGCGGGTGTTATTGGCGATCTCGACGGCCTCGCTAGGTGTGCGGAAGGTGGTGGAGACGAGAACTGGGCCGAAGATCTCTTCCTGCATCAGCCGGTCGGCGGGGGCCAGCCCGGTGATCAGCGTCGGCGGATAGAAACAGCCATCGGGCATTTGCACGGCCGGCTGGTAAATCTCGCCATCGCCCGCTCCTTCTTCGACGAAGCGGGCCACCGTCTGAAGCTGCACCGGATCCACCAACGAGCCGACGTCGATGCATTTGTCCAGCGGATCGCCGATGCGCAAGGCATCCATCCGGGCCTTGAGTTTGGCGTGGAAACGCTCGGCAATGCCCTCCTGCACCAGCAGGCGGGAGCCCGCACAGCAGACCTGCCCCTGGTTGAACCAGATCGCATCGACCAGCCCTTCCACGGCACTGTCGAGATCGGCATCCTCGAAGACGATATAGGGGGACTTGCCGCCCAGTTCGAGCGTCAGCGACTTGCCGGAGCCGGCGGTCGCTTCCCGGATGGCGCGGCCAACGGCGGTGGAGCCGGTAAAGGCGATCTTGTCGACGTCCGAGGCAACGATCATCTCGCCCACGGCGCCGTCGCCGGTGACGATATTGACCACGCCCGCAGGCAGGCCCGCTTCCTGGCAGATCTGGCCAAAGAGCAGCGCGGTCAGCGGCGTGAACTCGGCGGGTTTCAGAACCACCGTGTTGCCCATGGCGATGGCAGGCGCGATCTTCCACGCGAGCATCAGCAGCGGGAAATTCCACGGAATGATCTGGCCACAAACGCCGAGCGGCGCGCGGCCGGGCAGCCCGTCCTCCATGAGCTGGGCCATGCCGGCATGGTAGTAGAAATGCCGCGCGGCGAGCGGGATATCTATGTCCCGGCTCTCGCGGATCGGCTTGCCATTGTCGAGCGTCTCCAGCACGGCAAAGAGGCGCGCGTGTTTCTGCAGCAGCCGCGCCAGCGCGTAGAGGTAACGCGCCCGCTTGTGCCCACCAAGCCCGGTCCAGCCCGGCTGCGCGGTGCGTGCGGCGACGACGGCGGCATCCACATCCGACTGGCTGGCCTGGGTGAGCTTGGCCAGAAGCGCGCCGGTGGCCGGGTTGCGGCTCTCGAAACCTGCGCCCGGTTTGGTGAAGCTGCCATTGATGAAATGGCCGAAGGCGCGTCCGCGGCTGTCGAGCCAAGCTTGCGCCTCGTTGGCGCTTTCGGGTGCCGGTCCGTATTCCATGCTGTCGAAAATGTCCTGAATGTTCATGATGCCCCTCCCGGATCAGGCCAGCGGGTGACGGAAAGCGGCGGAATAGGCGCCGGTGACGTGATGTTCGATCTGCCGTTCGATATCGCCCAGAAGCGAGGAGGCGCCGAAGCGGAACAGGTCCGGCTGCAGCCAGCGATTGCCCAGCTCCTCCTTCAGCAGAGACAGATAGACCAGCGAGTCCTTGGCCTTGGAGATGCCGCCGGCGGGCTTGTAGCCCACCTTGAAGCCGGTGCGCGCCTCGTAGTCGCGGATGGCGCGCATCATCACGAGGCTGACGGGGAGCGTGGCGTTCACGCTCTCCTTGCCGGTCGATGTCTTGATGAAATCGGCGCCACCCATCATGCAGATGAGCGAAGCGCGGGCGACATTGCGCAGGCTCCCCAACTCGCCGGTCGCGAGGATCGCCTTCACATACGCCTCGCCGCAGGCGGCGCGGAACTCGCGCATCTCGTCATAGAGTGCCTGCCAGTTGCCGGTCAGAACGTGGCGGCGGGAGATGACGATGTCGATCTCGGCTGCGCCAGCCTTCACGGACTCGCCAATCTCGGCAACGCGCAACTCAAACGGCGAGAGGCCGGCCGGAAAACCGGTGGAGACGGCCGCGACCGGGATGCCGGAGCCTGCCAGCGCCTCGACCGCCACCTCGACCATGTCGTGATAGACGCAGACCGCGCCGGTGGTCAGCCGCTCGACGCCAAGAGCTTCCAGCAGGTCCGCGCGAACGGGCTGGCGGGCCTTGGCGCAGAGCCGGCGCACGCGGCCGGGCGTGTCGTCACCTGCCAGCGTCGTCAGGTCGATCAGCGAGATCGCCTTGAGCAACCAGGCGGCCTGGTAGTCTTTCTTGACCGAACGGCGACCCGGCAGGCTGGCTGCGCGACGCTCGATGGCCGAGGTGTTCGCTTGCGCGCGCATCACCCAGTCCATGTCGAGTTCCATGCCGGGGTTGCGTGGCTCTCCGGCCAGTTGCGGCAGGTGATCGGCGCGGCGCGTTACCGCCGTGGTCTCCTCGTTCCGCGTCTGCATGAGGTGCCTCCCTTCGAATTCTTCGCTGGCACGCTCGCACGGGCGGCGTGACGGGGCAAGTGGTGGGACAACAGGATCCGCTCAGTCGCGCGGCAGCAGCCGGGTGAGGGTCTCGGAGGTGAAGTCATCGGCCTCGTCCAGCATGCGCGGCACGAGCCGGTCATAGCTCTTCCAGTTGATGGTGATCGCCCGGCAATGCCAGTAGCCAAAATCGGCGCGTTTCAGCGCACCCATCGGTAGCCACATGTCGGGACGGTGAACATCCCAGCCAAAAAAGCGCCGCCATCCGTCGGGACGAATACAGTACTTGGTCGGGCAGGGGCCGACTCCAACCTCGGGGTGCAGGTGATCGGCATGGGAGATGAGTGGCTCGGCATCCGCGAGCGGGCTGCGCCACGTGCCGTCGAACGCCACGATGCCGAGCGGGCTGGCATGGGTCGCATCGAAGATCGACCCGCCCCGGCTCCAGACAAGCTCGTCGATGTCCACGTTCAGAACCGCGCGCGCGTGGCGCAGGAAGCGCAGGCGTGCCAGGTTGAACATGGCCGGTTGCAGGAATTTCGCCCCGCCACCGCCGGACTTTGAGCGCACCGGGCCATAGCGCTGCGGGACCTTCAGCACGACAGCGCGTTTCAACCCGGTACCCGCAAGCGTTTCGAGCAGCGCTTGGGGCGTGTATTCGTCCGAGGCGTTGTCCATCACCAGCATGGCTTCCAGCCCGTGCTCGGCGATGTGGAAACGTGCCCAATCGGCAATCCATTCCAACCGGTTGTTGCGCGAGATATGCAACGAGGCGTTCAGCCCGGCAAAAATCCCGCTCTCATCGGGACTGATTCCGCTCTGCCCGCTCCAGCGGCCGGAGTTGGTCGAGAGCGCCTGTGCCCCCTCGGGCCGGTCGAGAATGACGATGTCATGGCGGCGGAAACGGCGGACCCTGCGTATGCGCGCAGGCTGACCATCAATCCGCAATGCGCCATCCGCGAGCATTGCCTTGAAATTCAGGAGTTTCGGGCAGACGACGAGCAGTCGATCGCCCATGGCCAACACATCGTACCAGAGCGTTGTCCAGTCATAGGAGTTCTCGAAATTCGGACCCCGGGCGAGTTTGGACACGATGGGCGTGCGCCTCAATCCGCTGCCCTCGACGGACAGCGACTGCATATCGGCTATGGAAAAATCACCGGGCTCCATGACGCAGCCTCATAGGCTGATCCACGCATCAATCCAACAGCAATACGGCCTCCGAACGGGTTAGAGGGGGAGTTCCCTTGCGTTCGTGAGTTGATAATCGTAACAGGCGGTCCCGTTGCGGAAGCGGCGCACCTTCATGTTGGCCAGCTTGAATTCGAAAAGCTGCCGCGCGGCCCCGCTGGCAATGTCGGCGGCATCGGCCACCACGGCGCGAATCCGGCGTTCCGGGTTGCCCGCGGTGAGCTGCTGGACGACGGCGTCGAACTGCTTCTGGGCGAGAGCCGTGTCCTTTTCGCCAATTGTCCGCCAGCTCTGGACGAGCTGGTTGTCCTGCATGTCCTTGGCGTTGAGCACGGGCAGGGTGCCCATGCCGGAAACCTTCGCCGTCCATTGTCCGCGGGTTTGGGTGATCTTGATCATATCGCAAATCCTTCCGGGTTGCTGCGGGACGCACGGTTCGTGATTCCCAAATGGGAACGCCTCAAGCCCCGCGCATGTCCCGCGAATGCGGGACGCACCGGAGCCCTTGTTATTCGGCTGCTTCGCTCAATGTCGCGTTGCCGGACAGGGCCATGTAAGCGTCATATTGCGACAGGAATACCCGGCCGTTCATCTCTTCAAGGAAATGGCTGCGTTTCAGGCGGTCCATTACCGGGCCTTTTACCTCGCTCAGGTGCAGCTTGATACCCATATCTTTGAGTCGGTGCAGAATGCTCTCCAGTGACTCCAGTGCGGAGAGGTCCACCTCGTTCACCGCCGGGAAATTCAGCACCACGTGCTTGAGCTGCGTGTCGCCCACGACACGGTCATAGACGTAGTCCTCCAGGAAACGCGCATTGGCGAAATAGAGGCTTTCATCCACGCGCAGCGTGACCATCGCAGGGTCGGTCATCACCTTGTGGCGGCAGATATTGCGGAAATGATGCGTGCCCGGCACCAGCCCGATCTCGGCCACATGCGGGCGCGAGGTCTTGTAGAGATGCAGGAAGATCGACAGCACCACGCCGGACGAAACGCCGACCTCCACGCCCATGCCGAGGGTCAGCAGGATGGTGGCGGAGACGGCGAAGAAATCTGGCTTGGAGAATTTCCAGGCATCTCTGACCACCGAGAAATCGACGAGCGACAGCACGGCGACGATGATTGTCGCGGCCAGCGTCGCCGTGGGCAGGAAATACAGCAACGGCGTGAGCAGGAGGGCCGCCAGCAGGATGCCTATGGCGGTAAAGGCGCCCGCGGCGGGGGTCTCGGCGCCGGCATCGAAATTGACCACCGAGCGGGCAAAACCGCCCGTGACCGGGTAGCCGCCAGTGAGCGAGGCCGCGATATTGGAGGTGCCGAGCCCGATCAGCTCCTGATCCGGATCGATGCGCTGGCGCCGCTTGGCGGCGAGCGTTTGGGCCACGGAGACGGATTCGACGAAGCCGATGATCGAGATCAGGATCGCCGGGCCGATCAGCGCTTTCCACATTTCCCAATCCGCCGAGGGAGCCGAAAGCGGCGGTAGGCCACGCGGTACGTCGCCGACGATGTTAACGCCGCGATCGGCAAGGCCGAAGATCCAGGCGAGCAGCGTTGTCACGACCACGGCCGCCACCGGGCCGGCCTTGGTCAGCACATCCGCCAGGCGCGGCTTGACGCCGGATTTCAGCAGCAGCGGCTTTAGCCCCTTGCGGACCCAGAACAGGAAGGCGGTGGCGGTGACACCGATGATCAGCGTCCAGAAATTCGTCTGGCCGAGATTGCCGAGCAGGTGGCCCAGTGTCTCGATCAGGTTATGGCCCGAGGCCTGTACGCCGAGGACATGCTTGAGCTGGGAGGTGGCGATCAGGATTCCCGAGGCGGTGATGAAGCCCGCGATGACCGGGTGCGACAGGAAATTGGCCACGAAACCGAGCCGCAGCAGGCCCATTATGGTCAAGAAGGCACCGGAGATGAAGGCCAGCGTGATCGCGGCGAGCGCGATGGCGCGTGGGTCGGTCAGCCCGAAATTGCCCACCGCTGCCGCCGTCATCAGCGAGACCACTGCCACCGGCCCCACGGCCAGCGCCCGCGAGGTGCCGAAGATCGCATAGGCCACCAGCGGCAGAATCGAGGCATAGAGGCCCATCTCCGCAGGCAGGCCCGCGAGCAGCGCGTAGGCGAGCGATTGCGGGATCAGCATGATCGTCACGATCACGGCGGCAAGCGCGTCGCTCTCGAAGGTCTGGCGCGTGTATTGGCTGCCCCAGTCTAGAATGGGCAAGTATCGGCGGAGAAACGGGGGCATGGGGAAAACCTTGAAAAAGCGAATGACCGGCGCGCCCGTGAGCGCGCCGGCGAGCTATCAGACCTTGGGGGCTTCGACCGTGATCTTCTCCGGCTTGGCCATCCATTCACGGCCCTTGAGCATGCCGCCCCAGTAGACGGGAGGCAGCAGCATTTCCTTGAGGATCCAGGCTGCGCGCGTGGGCTTGGTGCCGTTGATGAGCCATTTCGGCAGGATCGGCATCAGCGTTCCGCCATAGCCGAATTCGGCCAGCACGATCTTGCCGCGCTCCACGGTGAGCGGGCAGGAGCCGTAGCCGTTATAGGCGCCCTGGGGGCTGCCGCCGAGGATGTCGGCTGTCACGTTGGCGGCCACGACGGGCGCCTGCATCCGGGCTGCCGCGGCGGTCTTGGCGTTGGGCGCGTTCATCACGTCGCCGAGCGACCAGATATTGTCGTACTGCTTGTGGCGCAGCGTGATCTGGTCGACATCGACCCAGCCCGCGGCATCGGCCAGCGGCGAGACGCGGATGAAGTCCGGCGCGGTCTGCGGCGGGCAGACATGGATCATGTCGAACTCCGCCTCGATCGTGGTCGGCTCCTCGTCGGGCTTCTTCACCTCGAAGGTTGCTTTCCTGCCGGGGCCGTCGATGGCGACGAGGTTATGGAAGAAATTCAGCGTGGCGTCGTATTTCTCCACGTATTCCATCAGCGCGGGCACGTAGTCCTTCACACCGAAGAGAACACCGCCGGCGTTCATGAACTGGATGTCGATGTTCTTCAGGACGTCCTCGCGGAACCAGTGGTCGCCCGAGAGATACATCGCCTTCTGCGGCGCGCCGGCGCATTTGATCGGCATCGGCGGCTGGGTGAAGAGAGCGCGACCTTTCTTGAGATTCTGCACCAGTTCCCAGGTGTAGGGCGCAAGGTCGTAGCGGTAATTCGAGGTCACGCCGTTCTTGCCCAGCGTGTCCACCAGCCCGTCAATCGCGTGCCAGTCGAGCTTGATTCCCGGGCAGACGATGAGCCGGTCATATTTCACCACCCGGCAGCCATCGAGGATGACGGCGTTGTCATGCGGTTCGAAAGCGGCAACGGCGCTCTTGATCCAGTGCACGCCCTTCGGGATCAGGCTGCCCATGGTGCGTGCGGTGGTGGCCGGGTCGAACACGCCGGCGCCGACCATGGTCCAGCCGGGCTGGTAATAATGGATGTCGGCCGGGTCGATGACCGCGATGTTCAGATCGCGCATCCGGCTCTTGAGCGAGGAGGCGACCGAGATGCCACCCGCGCCGCCGCCGACGATCACGACGTCGAATTTGGCGTCGCCCGTATCGGTCGGCGTCTTGCCGCCATTGACGATCCGGCGGACAACGCCGCCCATGTCGTAACCCGCCGCCTTGGCCGTGGCCAGGATGTCCGAGGCAGACATGTCCTTGGCATGGCTGAGCGACCAGAGCGTGGTGCAGCGCGTGCCCGTCCGGCAATAGGCCAGCACCGGGCCGGGCAGCGCCCTAAGGGCTTTGCCGAATTCGACGGCCTGTTCATCCAGAACCATGCCCGAGGTGACCGGCTGGTAGAGGCATTCCAGCCCCACTTCCTTCGCCGCCATCTCGATTTCCTCGAAGGTCGGCTGATCGTTGCCCTCGCCATCGGGGCGGTTGCAGACGATGGCGCGGAAACCCGCATCCTTGATCTTCTTCACGTCTTCGGGCGCAATCTGCGGCGTCACCGAGAGCGCATCGGTCAGTCTCTTGATTTCCATCTCGCGGGCTTCCTCCACCACTGGATGCCCCGGAGCGTCATTGCCGCGCCCCGGTGACCATCATCTTCTTGTTATAGGACTCAGAGGCCGTTGACCGGAACCTTGAGCATCGGGTTGCCGTCATCATCGGTCGGGATCACGCCCGCCCGCATGTTGACCTGCAACGAGGGGATGATGAGGTTCGGCATGGCGAGCGTGGCGTCGCGTTCGGTGCGGAACTTGACGAAATCTTCCTTCGTCTTGCCCTCGCCGACGTGGATGTTGTGCTTTTTCTCATCGCCCACGGTGGTCTCCCATTTGATCTCGCGACCATTGGGGCCGTAATCGTGGCACATGAAGAGCCGCATCTCGTCGGGCAGGGCGAGCACCTTCATGATGGAATCGTAGAGTGTCGCCGCATCGCCGCCGGGGAAGTCGGCGCGCGCAGAGCCGCCATCGGGCATGAAGAGCGTGTCGCCCACGAATGCCGCGTCCCCCACCACGTGGACCATGCAGGCCGGGGTGTGGCCGGGCGTGTGCATGGCGAAGACATCCATCGTGCCGATCTTGTAGGTGTCGCCATCCTTGAACAGCGCATCGAATTGCGAGCCGTCGCGCTGGAACTCTGTGCCTTCGTTGAAGATCTTGCCGAAGACGTTCTGCACGGTGATGATGTGCTCGCCGACGCCGATCTTGCCGCCGAGCTTGTTCTGGATATAGGGCGCGGCCGAGAGGTGGTCGGCATGGACATGGGTCTCGATCAGCCATTCCAACTTGAGATCGTTGTCTTCCACGAACTTGATCAGCTCGTTGGCGTGCTCATAGGTGATCCGGCCGGCGGCGTAGTCGATATCCATCACGGAATCGATGATCGCGCAGGAATTCGAGCTCGGGTCCTTCACGACATAGGAAATCGTGTGGGTCAACGGGTCGAAAAAGCCGGTAACTTCGGGCTTCACGGACATGTCTACGGGGTAATCCATGGTTTCCTCCTTGAAAGTCAGTTGTGTGTGTGTTCCGGCATCGGCCCCTTGGGGGCGTGGTCGATCGGGCCGTGGGCTGCGGGCTGGTGCAGGTCCGGGCCGCCCGGTGTCTGGAAACGCTTGTCGTAATGGGTGTTGATATAACGGGCCACGCCCATGCCGCCGATCAGCGCAACGGTGAAAAGGATCACCTCCCAGCGGCCGGTTCCGAGCGCGGGCAGTGCGCCGCCCGGGCAGAAGCCGGATAGCCCCCAGCCGACGCCGAACACGGCCGAGCCGCCGACGAGCTTGAGGTCGATGGAACGGTTCTGCGGCACGTGGAAGATATGATCGAAGGTCGGACCCTCACGCTTCAGCACGAAGCGGTAGCCAAAGAAGGCGACCACGACAGCCCCGCCCATGACGAAGGCGAGCGAAGGATCCCAGGTGCCAACGAAGTCAAAGAAGTTCAGCACTTTTTCGGGGTTGGCCATGCCGGATATGGAGATCCCGACACCGAAGATGAGGCCGATCAGGTAAACGGAAATCAGGCGCATTGGTCAGCCTCCGAACACGTGGCGGACGACATAGACAGTGAGCGCCGTCGTTGCCATGAAAGTCGGCACCGCCACGAAGGAGCGCGGCGAGAGGCGGGCAAGGCCGCAGACGCCGTGCCCGGAGGTGCAGCCCGAGCCGTAGGATACGCCGAGACCGACGAGAAAGCCGCCCACGATCAGCGCCAGGGTGGAAACTGGCACGGTGATTTCCGGCCAGTCGCCTGTCACCATGAGATAGAAGGCTGGACCCGAGATCATGCCGGCGAGCAGAGCCCACCGCCAGGCACGGTCGTCCTCGGCAAAGATCGCGGCCGACAGGATGCCGGTGGCGCCCATGACCCGGCCAATAGCTGCCATCAGCAGGACTGCGGCCAACCCGATGAGGACGCCCCCGAACAGAGACGCCAGAGGCGTGAAATTGACGATTTCCATGGGTCAGGCGTTGTCGCGCTTGCAGGTTTTGATGCCGAGAATGGCGTAGGGCGGGCAATAGCCCATGGCGGCGGTGGCCAGCATGACAAGGCCGACAATGGCGGCAATCGCTGTCCAGAGCGTGCTCCAGCCTGCGCTGAAGGCAAGAATCAGCAGTACGACGCCGATCACGACGCGGGCGATGCGGTCGGCAGACCCCATGTTCTTGGTCATTGTACGTTTCCCTGTATTTGGTCCGATCCATCTGGGAGATCGGCATTCGAATTTACCCGGTGAATCGGGCCTTGGCCAAATCTAAACTAACCAGTTTACAAATTCAAGTTGCCGAATGTGTATCCGGGCCGTGCTCACGCGTCCGTGAACGCGACCGGATGTGCCGTACTGGCAGATTAAAGGCGCTACCGCGAGCGTAAACAGGGTTTCGGCACGGGAATGTCGCAGCCAAATCTACCCGGAAGCCCTTGACCTTCCCGCATATGCGAGCGGAATACTTGGGGGCCGCGCGTTTATTGCTTTCCCGTCCATGACGACAAAAGGGAACAGGATCCGCGGCAGGATCAGACGGCGGCACCAGACCGCGCGGGATCCGGGGAGGTCCGTCCGCCAGGGCGGGCCGGTCCGCGCAAAAGGGTCAGGGGCCGCCAAACCGGCAAAGTTTGGAGGAAACCTGACATGCGTTGTTTCACAGTTCTCGGCCCGTCCAATTCGGGCAAGACGACATTGGTCGAGGCCTTGAGCAGTTTGGATTCCAAACCGGTCCGGTCCGACATGACCGAGTTCTTTGGCGTGTCGGAATTTACCTACTTGGGTGAACCCTGGGCGGCCTTCGATGTCGCCGGCGGTGCCGAGTATCTCGGCTATGCGGGCGAGGCGTTGGCCGCCTCAGATGCCGCGATCCTTTGCGTGCCGCCCGAGCCGGAGGCGGCGGTGCTTTGTGCCCCCTATCTGCGCCTGATAGAGGAGAGCGGAACCCCCTGTATTCTGTTCATCAACCGCATGGACGCGAGCGACAATCGTGTGCGCGACATCGTGGCCGGCCTCCAGGCCTATGCCAATCACACGATCATCCTGCGCCAGGTGCCAATCCGCGAGAATGGCGAGGTCGTTGGCACCGTGGACCTGATTTCGGAACGCGCCTGGGAATTCCAGCCCGGCGAGCCCTCACAGTTGATCGAGATTCCCGAAGGAGTGATGGAGCGCGAGCAGGAAGCGCGCGCGGAGTTGCTCGAACACCTGTCGGATTTCGATGACCACCTTCTGGAAGAACTCATCGAGGACAAGGCGCCGCCGCGCGACGAAGTCTACGACGTGGCGACGGCCGTGCTGCGGGAAAACGACGATATCCCGGCCTTCCTCGGTTCGGCCAGCGGGCGCAACGGCATCACCCGCCTGATGAAATCGCTTCGCCACGAGGCGCCCTCCGTCGACAAGACACTTGAACGTCTGGGCACCAACGCGGTGGCTGCCGGCGTCATTGCCACCTACCGCAAGCATATGGGCAAGGCGGTTCTGATACGGGCGCTGAGTGCCCCGGTCGCGGCCAACGCGCCGCTGGGCGGCGCGAATGTCGGCAACCTGAGCGGGCTCGACGCCAAGCACCCGGTCGAGAAAGTCGAAGCAGGCTTCATCGGGATCGCCGTCAAATCGGATCACCTGAACGCCGGAAGCTATTTCACGGCGGACGGGACGGAAGAAATGGATGACTGGGCCCGCGGCCACCCGCCGAGCTTTGCCTCGCTGGTGACGCCGGTGCACGAGAAGGACGATGCGCGCCTGTCGTCGGCGCTGGCCCGCGTGGCCGAGATCGATCCCGGCCTGACGGTGGAGCAGGACGAGGCGAGCGGCCATGCGATGGTGCGCTGCCAGGGGCCGATGCATCTTCGGCGGGTGCAGGCGCTGCTGGACGACGATTTCGGCGTGTCCACCCAGACCGAGGAGGTTGCCGCGCGCTATCGCGAGTCGATCTCCAAGGCCGTCGAGCACCAGTATCGCCACCGCAAGCAGTCCGGCGGTGCCGGGCAATTCGCCGACGTGCTGATGAAGATCGGCCCGCAGACGCGGGGCGAGGGCTTCTCCTTCGACGAGGTGGTCAAGGGCGGCGCCGTGCCGCGCAACTACATCCCCTCGGTTGAAGCCGGCGCCAAGGATGCGATGACGCAGGGGCCGCTGGGCTTCCCGGTGATCGACGTCTCCGTGACGCTGCTGGACGGCAAGGCGCATTCAGTAGACAGCTCCGACTTCGCCTTCCGCACCGCTGGCAAGGCCTGTGTCAAGGAAGCGTTGAACGATGCCTCGCCGGTGCTTCTGCAACCGATCGACAAGGTCGACATTCACGTGCCATCGGTCTTCTCCGGCGCCATCGTGACTCTGGTCTCCTCGCTCAAGGGGCAGGTGCTGGGCTTTGACCCGAATCCGGACGCGAAAGGCTGGGACATTTTCCACGCGCTTCTGCCGGATTCCTCGCTGAGTGAACTGTCCCGCGCGCTTGGCGGCGCGGCGCAGGGCACGGCGTGGTACGAGGCGGCATTCGATCACTATCAGGAAGTCCATGGCAAGGAAGCCACGCGGATTTCGCAGGAGGCGAAGGAAGCGGCAACCGCCGGCTGACACTGGCCGCGTTAGCGCAAGGAAATCGGGACGAGCGCCGGGCAGATGCCGCGGCGCTCGTTCTGTTTTGCGTGGACGAGTCTGCCTTGCCCCGCCGAGGCCGAAGGTGCATAGTGCGCTCAATCGATTGACCTGACAGGAGGCGGGCATGACAAAAATCCCAAAAATCACGATGAACGATGGTTACACCATCCCGCAATTCGGCTTCGGAATCTGGGAGGTTCCACCCGCCGCGGCCGCTGACGCGGTGGAGAGCGCACTTCGCCTCGGTTACCCGCTGATCGACGGCGCCTATTTCTACAAGAACGAAGAGGGGCTGGGCGAAGGCCTGCGTCGCTCCGGCGTCGCGCGCGAGGATGTTTTCATCACCACCAAGGTCTGGAACCACGAACAGGGCCGCGACAAGGCGCGCGCTTCGGTGGATCGGAGCCTGAAGCTGATTGGAGTGGAACAGCTCGATCTCGTGTTGATCCACTGGCCGGTGCCGAGCCAGGATCTCTATGTCGAGACCTGGGAAAGCTTCATCGAGATGCGCGAGAAGGGGCTGGTCCGGTCTATCGGCGTGTCCAACTTCAATGCCGAACATCTGGACCGGGTTGTCGCCGAAACCGGAGTCACCCCGGCGCTGAACCAGATCGAGGTGAACCCGGAACTTCAACAGCCGGAACTGCGCGCCACAAATGCCGATCTTGGCATCGTGACCCAGGCCTGGACGCCGCTCGGAAATGGCCGCTCCTTTGGCTCCGAGCCAATTGCCGCCGCCGCCAGGCGAACCGGCAAGAGCCCGGCGCAGGTAACGCTGCGCTGGCATCTGCAGCTTGGTCACGCGGTGATCTCGCGCTCGGTCAATCCGGGGCGGCAGGCGGAAAACCTCGACATCTTCGATTTCGAGCTGACCGATGCAGAGATGGAAGCGATCAAGACGCTCGATTTCGGCGCGCGGACCGGGCCGGACCCGTCTGTCTTCAAATTGATGGGCTGAGCGCGACAGTTTCAAAAGAAAACGCCCCGGCCAAGGTCGGGGCGTTGGATATTTCAGGACGGGCGATCACACCAGCCGGCTGTTCTCCTTCGCTGCGCGGATGAAATCGCGGAACAGCGGGTGCGGCTCGAAAGGCTTGGATTTCAGTTCCGGGTGGAACTGCACGCCGATGAACCACGGATGATCCTTGATCTCGACGATCTCGGGCAGACGGCCATCGGGGGACATGCCGGAGAATGTCAGCCCCTTCTCCTCAAGCTGCTTCTTGTACCGGATATCCACCTCGTAGCGGTGGCGGTGGCGTTCGTCGATATTGGTGGTGCCATAGATCTCGGCAACACGGCTGCCCTCTGCCAGCACGGCATCATAGGCGCCCAGCCGCATCGTGCCGCCCTTGTCGTCATCGACCGCACGCTCGACCTTGGCATTGCCCTGCACCCATTCCTTCAGGTGGTAGACAACGGGGGTGAAGCGCTTCTTGCCGGCCTCGTGGTCGAATTCCTCCGAGCCGGCATCGGTCATGTCGGTCAGATGACGTGCGGCCTCGATCACGGCCATCTGCATGCCAAGGCAGATACCGAGATAGGGCACATTGCGTGTACGGGCAAACTCCGCCGCCTTGATCTTGCCCTCGGTGCCACGCTCGCCAAAGCCGCCCGGCACGATGATCGCGTGATATGGCTCCAGGTGCGGTACGCAATCCTCGCGTTCGAAGATCTCCGCGTCGATCCACTCGGCCTTGACCTTCACCCGGTTGGCCATGCCGCCATGGGTAAGCGCCTCGGCGATGGACTTATAAGCGTCCTCAAGTTGGGTGTATTTACCGACGATGGCGATCCGAACTTCGCCGTCGGAATTGTGCACCCGGTCGGAGACGTCTTCCCAGCGATCAAGAATCGGGCGCGGTGCGGGCGAGATTTCGAACGCATCGAGTACCGCCTGGTCGAGCCCTTCGCGGTGATAGGCCAGCGGAGCGTCATAGATCGAGCTGAGGTCCTGCGCGGCGATCACGGCGTCCGGACGGACGTTGCAGAACAGCGCCAGCTTGTCGCGCTCCTTCTGCGGAATCGGGCCCTCGGAACGGCAGACCAGCAGGTCCGGCGCAAGGCCGATGGAGCGCAGCTCCTTGACCGAGTGTTGCGTCGGCTTCGTCTTCAGCTCGCCGGAGGCCTTGATAAAGGGCAGCAGCGTCAGGTGCATGAAAATACACTGGCCGCGTGCCTTGTCCTGCGCGAATTGCCGGATCGCCTCGAAGAAGGGCAGCCCCTCGATATCGCCGACCGTGCCTCCGATTTCGCAGAGCATGAAGTCGACCTCGTCCTCGCCGATGGCGATGAAGTCCTTGATCTCGTTTGTGACGTGAGGAATCACCTGGATCGTCTTGCCGAGATAGTCTCCCCGGCGTTCCTTCTCCAGCACGTTGGAATAGATCCGCCCGGAGGAGACCGAGTCGGTCTTGCGGGCGGCAACGCCGGTGAAACGCTCGTAGTGGCCTAGATCGAGGTCGGTTTCCGCCCCGTCATCGGTGACGAAGACCTCGCCATGCTCGAACGGGCTCATCGTGCCCGGATCTACGTTAAGGTAGGGGTCCAGTTTGCGCAGGCGGACGGAGAAACCACGGGCCTGAAGCAGCGCGCCTAGTGCCGCCGATGCCAAACCCTTGCCAAGGGACGACACGACGCCGCCTGTGATGAAGATGAACCGTGCCATGCTTGGCCGACCCCCGTGATCTGTAGCGTTCCTGCTCGCGCAAAACGCCAGTTGAAGCAGCTGAAAGGTGCTCGAAAAATCGCACCATCACGGGACTCAGAGCTTAGAGCATTCGCCGTGACGGGGCAACAGCACCCCAAGATGATGTTGCCGAATTTCGGGTGCAGGCAAAGCCTTGTGACCAGAAGGTCGCAGGTTATTCAGCAGCCTGCGGTAGCAGCGGCGCATTGCCACCCGGAGCGGGCGGCAGCAGATCTTCACCATTCGTCCCGCTCTCGACCGGCGCGGTCTCCGCCACCGGGGCGGGGGCGTCCGTGATCCGGTCCACCACCGAGGCGCCCTCGGTATTGGCGGCAGCCAGGATGGTCAGCGTGATGGAAGTGATGATGAAACCAATGGCAAGTGCCCATGTGAGCTTGCCAAGCGCGGTGGCTGCACTGCGGCCGGACATCACCCCGCCGCCACCCATGCCGAGCCCGCCCCCTTCGGAGCGCTGCAACAGCACGATGCCGATCAGGCTGAGAGCCAGAATCAGGTGGACGATCAGGATGACGTTTTCCATGCACGGAGCCTCGAATTCGGATGGGCGGTATCTAAATGCAAGCCCGCCCGGTCGCAACCCCTGAAGGGACCGCTCGGCCGCTTTGCCGCCCTCTGCGTCAGAAAGGTGGTTTGCGCCCTGCGTCAGGGCCGCTATACACGCGCGGGTTTTCCGGTCAGTCGAGGAGATGGATATGGCCAATGTTGTCGTTGTCGGCGCCCAATGGGGCGACGAAGGTAAAGGCAAGATCGTTGACTGGCTTTCCGAACGGGCCGATGTGATCGCGCGCTTCCAGGGCGGGCATAACGCTGGCCACACCCTGGTAATTGATGGAGAGGTTTTCAAACTTTCGCTGCTGCCTTCGGGCATCGTGCGCAAGGGCAAGATCTCGGTGATCGGCAATGGCGTGGTTCTCGACCCCTGGGCGCTTGTGGCCGAGATCGAGAAACTGGCCAAGCAGGGTGTCGAGATCACGCCCGACAACCTGATGATCGCCGAGAACGCTCCGCTCATCCTGCCGCTGCATGGTGAATTGGACCGTGGCCGCGAGGCGCAGAGTTCCGTCGCCAAGATCGGCACGACCGGCCGCGGTATTGGACCGGCCTATGAGGACAAGGTGGGCCGCCGCGTGATCCGCGTTGCCGACCTTGCCGACGAAGCTACGCTTCAGACCCGCGTCGGCCGCCTGTTGGTGCACCATGATGCACTGCGCAAGGGGCTGGGTTTGCCGCCGGTCGATGTAGACAAGCTGATGGCCGATCTGCGCGAAATCGCGCCCAAGGTCCTGCCCTTCGCCAAGCCGGTCTGGCGCGAGATGAACACCGCCCGCAAGGCCGGCAAGCGCATCCTGTTCGAAGGCGCGCAAGGCTCGCTGCTCGACGTGGATTTCGGCACTTATCCCTTCGTGACTTCCTCGACCACGATCTCCGGTTCCGCGGCTTCGGGTACCGGCATGGGACCGGGTTCGATCGATTTCGTCCTCGGTATCGTCAAGGCTTACACGACTCGCGTCGGTGAAGGACCGTTTGCCTGCGAGCTGTTCGATTCGGTCGGCGAGCATCTCGCCACCGTCGGTCGCGAGAAGGGTACCGTGACGGGGCGCTCGCGTCGCTGCGGCTGGTTCGACGCGGTGCTGGTGCGCCAGACCTGCGCCCTGTCCGGCGTCAACGGCATCGCCTTGACCAAGATGGACGTGCTGGACGGGCTCAAGGAACTCAAGATCTGCGTCGCCTACGAGTTGGACGGCAAGATACTGGATTACCTGCCCACGGCGGCCGACCAACAGGCGCGCGTGACCCCGATCTACGAGACGATGGAAGGCTGGAGCGAGAGCACAGCGGGTGCGCGGTCCTGGGCGGATCTGCCCGGTGCTGCGGTGAAATATGTTCGCCGGATTGAGGAGTTGATCGACTGCCCGGTCGCGCTTCTGTCGACCTCGCCGGAGCGGGACGACACGATCCTGGTCACCGATCCCTTCGCGGATTGACATGGCGCTGAGCTACAAAGCCCGCCGCCGCTGGTCGCTTGTCATCCTTCTGGTGGGTATGCCCGCCTATGTCGTGCTGGCGGTCACGATCATGAACTGGATCGACCGGCCGTCGATCTGGATCGAATTGCTGGTCTATATCGGGCTGGGAATCGCTTGGGCGCTTCCGTTTCGCTTCGTTTTCAGGGGTATTGGGCAAGCCGATCCCGACAAATCGACCAGTGACGCGTCTGAGAAGGGCAAGAATAACGAGCGCTGAAAAAGGGACGCTGTCAAAAGCAAAACAGGGCGGGTACCTCTCGGCACCCCGCCCATTACTCGTTACGAAATCGGCTTCTTCGAGCGGTTAGAGCGCTACGCTGCGCTGTTCCGGATTATACCTGGAAGCTTGAGAAAGCGTGAACTGGCCCCGGTCGAGCTTCTGGATTTTCCCCTGGCGGAGAAGCTGGCCGAAGCTCCGCAGACTGTCTTCGCGGCGCAGATCTTCCTGCCCTTCGGCCTGGCGGACGACATCCATGATTTCGGGATGCGAGAAATGTGTCCGACCCTGCACGTAAGACGTATATGCAGCGGCGCATTCCAGCATTTCCTCCAGTCCGCGAGCGCCCATCCGTTCCGAAAACTCTTCGAAAGTGGTGCTCTCAGCGAAGATTCCGGCGGCTTCGCGATCGCTTGAAACCATAGAACTGCGCGAGGACTCTTCCAGTTCGTTTTCGGAAGGCGCCTTCTCGGCGGCAGCGGAGACCATCCGGCCCGCGGTCACTCGGCGCGGGCGCACGGGCTGAACGCTTGCCGGCTCGCGCGGTTTCGCCTCCGCGTCGTCATCCACACGTTGTTCCGAGACCAGCATCAGGGGGGCGACTTTGAGCCGTTCCGATGTCGTCACGGGGCGGGTGATTTCTCTGTCACGCAGTTCTGACCGTGCAGGGCGACGCGGCCGCACGGGCTCAGCCGGCTTGGGGGCAGCGTCCTCGGACACCGGCTGTTCGTTTTCGTGCTCCGGCTTGATCGCGGTGAAGTCGAGCTTGTCGGCTGCCTCTTGTGCTTCAAGTTCGGCTTTCGGAGGCAGGGTGGCGTCCGCATCGGGTTTCTGCGATTGCAGCGAAGTGGCAACAGCCGCGCGCAGATCGTCCCGATACGGCAGCGTATCCCCGTCATCGTCCCGATTGCGCGGTCCTTCTGCCTTGGTCGCGGCGACAGCGGCCTTGAGATGTTCGATTGCCGAACGGCGGCGGCGAAGTTCCGGGCCCGCGAGCTTGTTGTCGGCCTCGTCCATCAGGCGCGAGACATTGTGGTTCTCGTCATGTTCCTGCCCGAGGGCACGGGCGCGGCGTTCGGCGGCCGCTTCCGCACGGGTCTCTTCCTCCGAGGACTGTGCGACCCTGGCGACGGCCTCGGCCAGTTGGTCATCATCTTCGTCACCGACGGGTGCAGTGGTGTCCTCAACGGCACGGAAAGCAACTGTCTCGACCGGCTTCTCGGCCTCTTCAAAGGTTTCCTCTTCGGTCTCCTGGGTAATCACCTCGGCGTCGTCGTGCGTATCGACCCCGGTTACAGGTTCGGCAAAAGCGCTATGCGACGCGAAAGCCAGAGCGGAGAGTTCCTGTTCAAGCGATTCCAACTCGGTGGAGGCAGGCGTGTCTTGTCCGTCCAGAGCCCGGAGGGCTTCGGCCTGGCTTTCGGTTTCCAGCGCGGCGATCTCGGCCGAGTCGGCTGCCATTTCCCGTTCCACGGCTTCGAGTTCACGCAGAAGATCTGCCTCTTCATCCGGAGAAAGGCCGGACGCCGATGGTTCGCTCAGTTGCTCGGGCTCGGTTGCGTACGCCTCGGCGACGTCCTCGGCCTCGATCGTTTCCGGCTCGAACGTCTCTTCCGTATCCAGCGAAACGGGCTGCTCGGGCATCGGCATTTCGACCGTCGCCTCCGCGGTTTCGACCAGGTCCGGCACGGAGATATCGTCATTCAGTGCCGTGTCATCCACAGCCGTCTCGTCCTCTTTCTCGGAGAGCGCGGCCCGGAGCGATGCCATGAGTGACTGCTTCCGAACACGGATAACATTGCTGCGAGGCATTTCTTCCTCGTAGGCAGACACCTCTTCTGCTTCGAGGCTGTCCTCAGCGACTTCCGGCTCATCCAGAACAGGCGAATCGGCGGTCTCCACCGCGATTTCATCAACCGGCGCCTCTTCGAGGAATTCCGCAAATGCGGTGTCGGTGGTGAACTCTTCGGGAGCAGTTTCGATCTCGACGAACTCCTCGACCATTGCCGAAGGCTGCTCTTCGTTTGCGGCCTCGACGATCGGAAGCTCCGCAGCCGGAGGTTCGGCAAAATCAGGCCCGTCAATCGGAAGCTCGGCCATGGGAAGTTCGGCTATGGGCTCTGTCAAGGTGAGAGGCATACTCTCGTCAGCGGCTACAGCCGTCTGTTCCGGTGCCTCGGCGATTGTTTCTTCGCATGGCTCAGGCAGGGAAACCTCGGCAGGCGGCTCCTGCGGTTTGATTTCTTCGACCTGGCGCGACCGGGCCACGACGGCGCGGATGCGGGCAAGCTTCTCGGCAAGGCTCTCCGCAGGGGCCGATGCGGGGACGAACGGAGCGGCCTCGACTGGCTCGGCGAACACAGGTTCGGGAAGCGGTCCCGGCTCGGCCTCTGTTTCGGCCGTTTCGACCGGCGCTTCCGTCGCGGTGACGAATGGCGTCTCCTGTTCGGCGGTGGTTGCAGGAATGTCGGCTGCTGGTTCTTCGGCGACCGAAACCTCCTGCGGCTCCGTGACCGCGGAAACTTCCTGTTCTGCCGGCTCAACGAAGCTCTCGGCGACCATTTCGGCCGGCGGGGCTTCAGCGATCGGGGTTACGGTTTCGGGCTGGACGACGGGCGCTGCGCCATCGTCTTCGGCGGCCTTCAGAGTGATGCCCTGTTCGCTAACCCGCGCCTCTACCCGGCGGTGAATTTCCTTCTCCACAATTCTCTGGAGCATCTCCGCATCCGGTGTCGGCGGTTCCGCTCCGAAATAGCGGTCTTCGGCCGCCAGGTTGCGGAAATACTCGGCGATCGCCTTCATCGTGCCGAAGGAATCGTCGAAACCTTCGAGGGTGCACGAAAAGGTGCCGTAGGAGACTGTCAAAATTTTGTTGGAGCCTACCATATCTTTGATCGCTTTCTTTCTATACCAGCCCTACCGGTTTACCATGTATTGGTTCCGGAATGAGAACGACTCCAAGAAATTAAGAGTATCATTTCCGGGCGATAATGTGGCTACGCGAAGGAAAAATGGACAATAGCAGCATGAATGATGTCATTGTTTCCGAATCCTGCGCGGTTACGCTTCTAGGCGGTGGCAAGGTTAATCTGAAGGATCTTAGGGAGGCGTTAAGGCTGGCGCCTTCTCTTGTCGCGGCGGACGGTGGGGCGACTTTCGCGATGGAAAATGGTTTCGCGCCCGTCGCCGTGATCGGTGACATGGACTCGATTCCGGTCAGGATTCGGGCTGACGTGCCAGTAGGACGGTTCCACGAGGTCTCCGATCAAGACAGCACGGATTTCGACAAGGCGCTGCGCAATATCGATGCGCCGCTGATTCTGGGCGTGGGGTTCCTCGGTCGGCGAGTCGATCATCAGCTGGCGAATTTTAACGTGTTGGCGCGGCGTTTCGATCGGCGATGCATCCTTGTCGGAAAGCACGATGTCGTTTTCGCGGCGCCGTGTGAGCTGGAGTTGCCGCTTGCACCGTTGAGCCGGGTGTCGCTCTTTCCCATGGCGCCGGTCTCTGGACGTTCGCGCGGCCTGAACTGGGAAATCGACGGTTTGGACATGACGCCGAATGGCGTGATCGGTACGTCGAACCATGTTCGCGCCGGGCATGGGGGGCCGGTTTCGCTCGCTTTCGATCGCCCTGGAATGCTGGTGATCGTGCCGCGCGCGTCGCTCAACCTTGCCATCAGCGCGCTGGAGCGCGCGACGCCATTCTCTCCCGCCAGATAATATAGAGCCCGGAAAGCATCACCACGCATATCCCGGCCAGTGCTAGCCCGTTCGGAAACTGGGCGAAGATCAGCCAGCCGAAGAGGGCACCGAACGGGATTTCGAGATATTGCATTGGGGCCAGCGTGGCCGCTGGTGCGAAACGGAGCGCCCAGGTCATCAGTAGGTGGGAGAGGGTTCCCAGAATGCCGAGTGCGACGAGCAGAAGGCCTTCGCGTAACGTTGGCTCGACCGGGTCCAGTTCGGCAATGCCACTGCCCTCGGCCAGCAGGATCACGGGAAAGAGCAGTGCCGTGCCGAGCAATCCGGTGATGGCCTGTAGCGGGATCGGGGCGATCTCGCGGGAGATCTGGCGGGTGACGAGGATGAAAAGCGCGAATTCGACCGCGACGAGAAGCGGCAGGAGCGCGACCCAGCCGAGTTGGGCGAAGGCGGGTTGCACGACCATGAGCGTGCCGGCAAAGCCGACGATACAGGCCACGAGGCGCCGGGAACCGACCTGCTCCTGAAGGACGAACCGACCGAGCAGCAGCATGAAGAAGGGCATGACATAGGCGATGGCGATGGCATCGGCCAGGGGCAGGTGCCGCAAGGCGAACACCATAGTCGCAATGCCGGCCACCTGCAGCAGGGTGCGCCACAGGATCCTCCCGAATAGGCGTGGCGGCAAGGACAGCCTGTGCCCACCACGGCGAAAGAGCGGCCAGAGGATCAGCGCCTGTATCGCGAAGCGCACAAGGACGAGCTGCCCGAGGGGAATCGCGGCGCCGATCAGCTTGGCGGTCGCATCGGCGAGCGGCGCCAGGATGCAGAAGCCCAGCATGAGGGTGATTCCAAGGAGGGGGCTGTCGCGATCCATGCGGCGCAAGCTATGCCGGGCAGATCGCATGGGAAAGCGCGTTGTGACGCCGCTTTCAGCAATTCGGGATGTTCACCGCCAGTCCGCCGAGGGAGGTTTCCTTGTACTTGTGGGACATGTCCTGGCCTGTCTGGCGCATGGTCTCGATGCAGGCATCCAGGGGCACGAGGTGCATTCCGTCTCCACGCAGGGCAAGCGATGCCGCGCTGACAGCCTTGATCGCGCCAAGCCCGTTGCGCTCGATGCAGGGCACCTGCACCAGCCCGCGCACCGGGTCGCAGGTCATGCCGAGATGATGTTCCAGCGCGATCTCGGCGGCGTTTTCGATCTGTTCGGGTGTGCCGCCCATCACGGCGGCCAGCCCGGCAGCGGCCATGGCGCTGGCACTGCCGACCTCGGCCTGGCAGCCGGCCTCGGCACCGGAGATCGAAGCGTTCGTCTTGACCAGCCCGCCAATCGCGGCGGCGGTCAGGAAGAAATCCGGCAGTCGCGAGGGGGCAGCGGTCGGGATATGGTCGAGCCAGTAGCGGATGACCGCGGGCAGCACGCCCGAGGCACCGTTGGTCGGCGCCGTCACGACCTGCCCGCCGGCGGCATTCTCCTCGTTGACCGCCATGGCATAAGTGCTGATCCAGTCATTGACCGAATGCGGCGGGGCGAGGTTCAAGCCGCGTTCGTTGAGCAGGGCCTTGTGCAGCCCGGGCGCCCGGCGCCGGAGATTCAAGCCGCCGGGCAGGGTGCCCTCGCTCGCCAATCCACGCTCGATGCAGTCGGACATGACCTGCCAGAGCCTGTCCAGCCCCTGCTCCAGCTTCGCATACCCATGATGGGCGATCTCGTTGGCCCGTTTCATCTGGGCAATGCTCTTGCCGGAGCTGCGAGCCATTTCCAGCATCTGCGCCGCTGAGCGAAAGGGATACGGCACGGCGATTTCCGCTTCCGGGCTGGTGTCGCGGTCCAATTCTCCTGCAGTCACCACGAAGCCGCCGCCGATGGAGTAGTAGGTCTCTTTCAGGATCACGTCGCCCTGGGCGTCTGTCGCCATCAGGATCAGCCCATTGGCGTGGCCGGGCAGGGGCGGACCATAGTCGAACTCCAGATCGGCTTCCGGGTCGAAGCGTAACGGGCCCAGCCCCGGAGGGGTCAACGAATGCTCCGCGCGGATCGCGACGAGCGCCGTTTCGGCCGCATCTGCGTCGTAACTTGCCGGTTCGAACCCGGCCAGGCCCAGAATGACGGCCCGGTCCGTCGCATGGCCGACGCCGGTAAAGGCCAGCGAGCCGTGCAGCGAGGCGCGCAGCCCGTGCGCGTGAAATGGCGAGCGCCGGAGCGATTCCAGGAAACGGCTGGCCGCAACCATCGGTCCGACGGTATGCGAGGAAGACGGGCCGATGCCGATCTTGAAGATATCGAATACGCTCAGAAACATGGCACTCCCGTCCGGTTCTCCGCAGACCTAATACAGCCAACCCGTTTCTTGCGGCCGAATAACGACATTTCCCGTCACGAAGGCGGATTGTGGCGCGGCAGTTGCAGTCAGCTTTCGCTGTCCAATGTCCGGACACTGTGGCGCAGCACCAGATCGCCCGCGACGAGCACCTTGACCGGCGGTTCCGCCTCGCTGCCGGCGATGAGGTCATCAAGGATCCGGATCGCCATGGCGCCGATCTTTCGTTTCGGCACGTCGAGCGAGGTCAGTGGCGGGTCAAAGAAGGCTGCAGTGGGAAGGTTGTCGATCCCGATCACCGAAACATCCGAGGGAACCGACAGGCCGCGCTCGCGCAGGGCGCGGATAAAGCCGAAGGCGATAATGTCATTGGCGCAGAGAAAGGCATCGGCCAGGTGTTCCGCCGCTGCCAGCTGTTCGAGCGAATCGGCATAGGCGCCCTCGATCGTCGAGGCGACGGACAGCATGTTGGACTGCTCCACTTCCAGCCCATGCTCGGCCATGCCACGCAGGAAGGCATCGTAGCGCAGCCGGAAGTTCATCACCGAGCTGTAGCTTCCGACCATTCCGATCCGGCGGAAGCCGTTCTGCATGAGATAATCGAGCGCCCGGTAGACGAGCTGGTCGTTGTCCATGTCCACGAAGTTTCCGGGCATGAAGGGGCGGTGCGTGTCGATGATGACATTGGGCAGGCCGCAGTCGAGAATGGCCCGCACGTCCTCGTCGGAAAACTCCGTTCCGAGCGCGATGATCCCGCGCGGCTCCGAACCGTCGAGACCGGCCAGAATCTCCGAAACATCTGCGTTTTCGTGGCTGACAACCTGCAGCGTGTAGTCTCGCCGGGTCGCCTCGTAGGACATGCCGTCGATGTAATCGGAAATGAAGACGTTGTGGTCGCGGTTCACGGTCTGACCGTGGCGGGCGATCTTCAGGAAACGGATGGTGTTGAGCGAATCGTTGCCCTGGAGCTCGCTGCGCGGCCGCTCCCCCCTGGGAACATAGTTGAGTTCGTGCATCGCCCGAAAAACGCGCGTCCGCGTGGCCTCCGAAATCTCGCCTTTCCGGTTCAGTACCAGCGAGGCAGTTGCGGCCGAGACACCCGCCAGATCGGCGACCTGACGCAGCGTGGCCGGCTTATTCGTCTCAGTTTCCATGCCCTTGCGATACCACCTCTCTGCTTTGGTCGCTGTTCGTACACCGGGGCAGCAACTTTTTCCAAGCCTGCTGCTTCTCGACGCGCCTGTTCACTAAAAAATGCGTTGAACGAACCTAAACTTAATGATAGCGATTTACTAAACAGAATGCAATGTTCACTAAAAGGGAGGGGAGCATGCGCAAGCTGGATGGGAATTTTGTCCTGCTCGTCACGCTCATCGTGGTTCTTCTCACGATTGGGGGATTTCTGTCGGGCGGCACCTACCTCTCCCTGTTCAACCTGCAGTCGATGGCCAACCAGGTGCCGGAACTCGGGCTGCTGGCCATTGGTGTCATGCTGGCCATGTGTGCCGGCAATGGCGGGATCGACCTCTCGGGGATCGCCATGGCCAACATGGCCGGCGTCGCCTCCGGTCTCTTCGCGTTGCAGTTCTTTCCCGTCGACGAGGCACCGGTAGCCTTCACGATCACCTTCATCCTCGGCTGTGCGGTGGTCGGCCTGATCGGGGGCACGCTGAACGGGTTGATCATCTCCCGGCTGGGGATCACGCCGATCCTTTGTACGCTCGGCACGCAGATGTTCTTTACCGGTGTGACGGTGGTGCTGTCGGACGGACGCGCGGTACGCATCGGGGCGCCGGGACCGCTCTATGAACTGGGCAACGGCTATGTGTTCGGCATCCCGTGGAGCTTCATGCTCTTCATCGTCACCGCCACGATCCTCGGGGTTGTGCTGCGCTACACCCCATACGGCGTGAAACTGATGATGACGGGCGCCAACCAGAAAGCGGCTAAGTTCAGCGGATTTGCCCGGGCTCGGATCGTCACCGTGACCTATGCGCTCTCCGGCCTGCTCGCCGGCCTGTCGGGCGCCATCATTGCCGCGCGCAATGTCAACGTGAAGTGGGATTACGGTACCACCTACCTGCTCATTGCCATCCTCATCGCCGTCATGGCGGGGGTGAAGCCCGATGGCGGTTACGGCCGGGTGATCAATGTCGTGCTCTCGGCCATCATCCTTCAGCTGATGTCCAGCCTGCTGAACTTCATCGGCCTTTCCAATTTCGTCCGCGACCTGGCCTGGGGGGCGTTGCTGCTCTTCTTCCTCTTCGTCAATCGCTTCGCCCTCGTGGAGCATTTCGCGGACCTGCTTTCTTCGCGGCGATCCCCTCACGCCCCGAAGCCATGAACCAGAGGGACAACTCTTTAATGTATCGGTATCTCTTGGGAGGAGATCTCATGAAACAAGGTCTGAAAAATACGAGCCTCATTGTGGCTGCCGCTGTCGCGGCCATGGGGATGGTCTCGACGAGCGCACTTGCTCAGGACGGCAAGTCGATCACCACGGTCGTCAAGATCAGCGGCATTCCGTGGTTCGACCGCATGGAAACCGGCGTCAAGAAATTCGCCGAAGCCAACCCGAACATGGATATCACGCAGGTCGGCCCCTCGACTGCGGATTCCGCCCAGCAGCTCCAGATCATCAACGACCTGGTCGCCAAGGGCACCGATGCGCTGGCCGTCGTGCCGATGGATCCGGCCATCATCGAAGGAATCCTCAAGCGCGCCATGGATCGTGGCACCATCGTCGTCACCCATGAGGCCGACAACCAGAAGAACACGATGGTCGACGTCGAAGCCTTCGACAACGCTTTTTACGGTGCCTCGATGAACGAGCGCCTGGCTGAATGCATGGGCGGTGAAGGCAAGTGGACGACCTTTGTCGGTTCGCTCGGCTCGCGCACCCATATGCAGTGGGTCGGCGCTGGCGAAGAGAACGCCGCGAAATACCCCGGCATGGAACTGGTCGACCCGAATAACGAGAGCTTCGACGATGCCAACCTGACCTATGACAAGGCCAAGGAACTCCTGCGCAAGCATCCCGACCTGAAGGGCTTCCAGAGCTCCGCCGGCAATGACGTGCTCGGCATCGGCCGCGCCATCGAGGAAGCCGGGCTTGCCGGCAAGGTCTGCCTTGTGGGCACCGGTCTGCCGAACCCGTCTGCTGCCTATCTCGACTCCGGCGCCATCACCGCGATCGGCTTCTGGGATCCGCAGAAGGCCGGCATGGCGATGAACTCGGTTGCCAAGACCCTGCTGGCCGGCGGCGAGATCGTCGACGGGATGGATCTCGGCGTCGAAGGCTACGAGAAGGTCTCCGTGAAGCCTGGACCGGGCGACGGGCTGCTTGTCTTCGGCAATGGCATGGTTCTGGCCGACAAGGACACCTACAAGGACTATCTCTTCTGATCGTCCTGATCGCCGTGCCGGCCCCAACCTCCCCTGAGGGCCGGCACGCATCCTTTCCCTCGTAGCTGCGGCGGGCAGTGGTGGTTGACTTCCAGGCTGCTGCCCCCGCGATGGAAACGCAGAGACAATGTCCCAATCTCCCTCAGATCAGACGCATTTCCTTGAGCTTCGCGGCATCCACAAGCGTTTCGGCGGTGTGCATGCCTTGCAAGGTGTCGATATGGTGATCGATCCCGGCGAGGCCTATCACCTGCTTGGCGAAAACGGCTGCGGCAAGAGCACGGTCATCAAGGTCATGTCGGGCGTACATGAACCGACCGAGGGTGAGATCATCCTCGATGGCCGCTCCTACAGCCACATTTCCCCGATCCAGGCGCTCGAAGCCGGGATCGAGACGGTCTACCAGGACCTGTCGCTCCTACCCAACCTGACGGTTGAGGAAAACGTGGCCCTCGGCCAGCAACTCGTGAGCGGCAAGGGGCGCCTGATGCGGGGGTTGGACAAGAGGCTCCTGTCGGAGACGGCAGCCGAAGCGATCCGGAATGTCGGCCTCGTGCCGACCCGGGAGTTGATGAAATCGCCCACGGCGGAGCTGCCGCTCGCAATTCGCCAGCGGGTCGCCATCGCCCGTGCCATCGCGGCCAAGGCGCGGCTGGTGATCATGGACGAACCGACCACCTCGCTTACCCGCAAGGAGGTCGATGCGCTGATCGAGCTCGTGGCCAAACTGCGGGCGCAGAATGTGGCCGTTCTCTTCGTCACTCACAAACTGGAAGAAAGCTACCGGATCGGCGGGCAGGTCGTCGTGTTTCGGGACGGCAAATGCGTGGCACAGGGCAAGATCGAGGATTACTCCCGCGCCGACCTCTCGAAGCTGATGACGGGGCGTGAGATCGAGATGCTGCGCTATCGCGAGGGCGCTCCGATGGAGGGCGAGATGATCAGCGTGCGCGATGCAAGCTCGGGCGAGGCCTTCTTCGATGTCAATTTCTCCGTCAACAAGGGCGAGATCCTCGGGATAACCGGGTTGTCGGACTCCGGGCGCAACGAGTTGGCGATGGCCCTGACCGGCCATCTCGGCTTCAGCAAGGGCAGCATCGAGATCGATGGCAAGAAGACCCGGATCCCGTCGCCCGCGGCCGCGATCGAGCTGGGGATCGGTTATGTTCCCGAAGACCGGCTCTCCGAGGGGTTGTTCATCCAGAAGTCGATCCTTGAGAACGAGATCACGCTGATCTTTGACGATCTGGTCAACAAGTTCGGCATGATCAACGCCCGCAAGGGTCGGGAGGAGGCGCGACGGATCTCCGAGCTGATGACGGTCAACACCAAGGATATCGATCTGCCGGTCGGCGCGCTTTCGGGCGGCAACCAACAAAAGGTACTTATCGGACGCTGGCTCTCCATCGAGCCGAGAATTCTCGTGCTGCATGGGCCTACTGTGGGCGTGGATGTCGGTTCCAAGGACTCCATCTATCGCGCCGTGCAGGCCATGGCAGAGCGCGGGATCAGCCTGATCATCGTCTCCGACGACCTGCCCGAATTGCTTCAGAACTGCGACCGTATCCTGGTGATGAACCGGGGCGAGCTGGTCGACGAGCTTGACGCCAACACTGCGGATGAGACGCAAATCTATCAATCCATGCTGGCCAGCCGACGGGAGGCCGCCGAATGACCATGGTGCAAGACATGCCTGACACTTCGATCCCCACACCGCACGAAAGCCCGCGCCCCACGATCGGAGCGCTGTTCCGGCGTCGGCCTGAATTGGTGAGCCTTGCGATCCTGATCGCGATCTGCGTGATCGTGGCCTCGATCAACCCCGCCTTCCTGCAACCCTCCTCGCTGATCGACATGGGGCGGGCGAGCGTGGTGACGGGCCTCTTCGCGCTCGGGGTCTTCGCGATCCTTGCCGCGGGCGGGATCGACGTCTCCTTCCCCGCCATTGCCGCGCTGACCATGTACTCGGCCACGCTCTTCGTCATCAATGTCTGGCCGACCGCGCCCATGGCCCTGGTTGTCGTCTCGACCGTTGTCGGTGGCGCGGCACTCGGGGCGCTCAACGGCTGGATGGTGCACACGCTCAAGGTGCCCTCGCTCATCGTCACCGTCGGCACGCAATACCTGTTCCGCGGAATACTGCTGGCCTTTATCGGCACGGTCTGGCTGATGGAGCTTCCGCCGCAAATGATCGCCTTCGGCAAGGCGCCGTTGCTGGAGTTCCAGAGTGGCAACGGGGTGACTGTCACCCTGCCAATGTACTTCCTCGTCTTCCCGGCCGCAGCCCTTCTGACCTGGTTCATGTTCAACAAGACGCTGATGGGGCGCGCGATTTTCGCCACCGGCGGCAATGCAGACGTGGCCGAGCGGCTCGGCTACAATCAGCGTATCGTCCATATCTTCGTCTTTGCCTTCACCGGCGCGCTGGCGGGCATGGCGGGGATCATCCATGTCTGCGCCAACCGCATGGCCAACCCGTTCGACCTCATGGGGATCGAGATCGAGGTGATCGCGGCGGTCGTGCTGGGCGGCGCGCGCATTACCGGCGGCACCGGGACCGTCTTTGGCACAATAACCGGTGTACTTCTGATCACGGTGGTCAATAATTCCCTCGTGCTCGTGGGGATCCCCTCCACCTGGCAGCGCGTCGTGGTTGGCGCATTCATCCTGCTTGCCGCGGCCTTCTTCGTGAAGCGTTCGCACAAATCCTGACCCGAACTGAAAGAAACCCCGATGAAAAAGTTCCTCAACAAACCCGAAGATTTCGTCGACGAAATGCTCGAGGGGATCTACTGCGCGCATCCGGAAGTGACCTATACCGCCGACGACCTGCGCTGCTACGTGACCGCGAACCCTGTGCCCGGCAAGGTCGGCATCGTGACCGGTGGCGGCTCGGGACACCTGCCCACTTTCCTTGGCTTCGTCGGTAAGAACATGTTGGACGGTTGCGGTGTGGGCGGTGTTTTCCAGTCCCCTTCTGCGGACCAACTTGCCGAAGTGACCCGTTATGTCGATCAGGGCGCGGGTGTGCTCTATGTCTACGGTAATTACACCGGCGATATCATGAATTTCGACATGGCGAGCGAGCTGGTCGAGCTGGACGATATCGAGACCGCCACCGTGACCGGAAACGACGATGTCGCCTCTTCCGTTGTCGGCGAAGAGCACAAGCGGCGCGGCGTGGCTGGCATCTTCTTCCTCTACAAGGCCGCGGGGGCGGCTGCGGCCAGGATGCTGCCGCTGGCCGAGGTCGCACGGATCACCGAGAAAGCCCGCAGCCGCACGCGTACCATGGGCGTTGCGCTCTCGGCCTGCATCGTTCCCGAAATTGGCAAGCCCGGCTTCGAGATCGGCGAGGACGAGATGGAAATCGGCATGGGCATCCATGGCGAGCCCGGCATTTCGCGCAAGAAACTGGCCGCGGCGGACGATGTCGTGGATGAAATGATGGAGCGCATCTTTGCCGAAACGGACTATGCCAAGGGCGACGAGGTGGCGATCCTGATGAACGGCCTTGGCGGCACGCCAAAGGAAGAGCTTTACATCCTCTATCGCCGCGTGGCGAAGTTGATGGACGAAATGGGCGTGAAGATCCGTCATGTCTGGCTTGGCGAATTCGCGACCTCCATGGAGATGGCGGGCTTCTCGATATCGGTGCTGCACCTCGACAACGAGTTGGAACCGCTGATCGCGGCGAAGGCCGATACGCCGTTCTTCTCCTACTTCGCCAAGTAAGGGGGAGACGATGCAATCCATTGAATCTAAAATGGTTCCCGGCCTCTTCGAGCGCTTTGCGGCGCGCTTCGAGGCCGAACGCGATGCGTTGATCGCGCTGGACGGCAAGGTGGGCGACAGCGACCTGGGCCTGACCATGTCCAAGGCTTTCAAGGCCGCGCGCGACAAAGTGCTGGGCGAGTTCGCCGATGCCGATATCGGCACCCAGATGAAGCAGGCCGGCGGGGCCATTTCCAAGGCCGCGCCCTCGACCATGGGCACGCTCATGGCGACCGGTTTCCTGCGGGGCGGCAAGGCCATGGCCGAGGCCGAGGCGCTGGACGTGGCTGGTCTCGCGGCCTTCTGGCGTGCCTATGCCGACGGGGTGGCGCAGCGCGGCAAGGCACAGCTTGGCGACAAGACGGTGCTCGACGTGCTTGATCCGATCGCAAGGGCTTATGAGGCGCAAGCCGCGGCCGGCGCCGAGCTGGAAGTGGCGTCGGCTGTCGCCGCGAAGGCGGCCGCCGATGCGCTGGAGGCCACGAAAGATCTCGTCGCCCAGCACGGCAAGGCGGCGGCCTTCCAGGAGAAGTCGCGCGGGCTGCAGGATGCCGGCGGAACGGTCGCCTGCATGCTGGCCGAAGAACTGAATGCCTTCGTCCAGGCGGCGAAGGGCTAGGTAAGACCACTCACGAAGAAGCAGGTGCAGGCGCTCTATAGCGCCTGCCCGAATGACAAGAGACAGTCTTCGCCGGAAATGTCCGATAGCCCGGATCGGGACCCTGCTGCCCCTATTCAGGGCAAAATGCCGATTTCGCAGCCTTGAACGGAACAATCCGGTACTCCGGGGAAGAAACACCCTCGCGGCAACAAAGCCCTTCGTTTATAAGGCAGAAAAATCCGGAGCCGCCGCCATGACCTTCGATCTTTCGCCCATCGACCGCGCAAAATTCGTCGCCGCCCGGCGGTCTTGCAATTTCGTGGAGAACGGGATGCGTATCGGTCTCGGAAGTGGGTCCACCGCTGCGTGGATGGTGCGCTGCCTCGGGGAACGCGTGCGTACAGAGGGGCTCGATATCATCGGTGTTCCGACCTCGAGCCGCACCGCAGATCTCGCCCGTCAGCTCGGCATCCGGGTCGCATCGCTGGACGAGGTGAAATGGCTCGACATCACCATCGATGGCGCCGACGAATTCGACGAGAACCTGAACCTTATCAAGGGCGGTGGCGGGGCTTCGCTGCAGGAAAAAATCGTTGCCACCGCGTCGGATCGCATGGTGGTGATCGCCGATGTCGCCAAGGAAGTGAAGGCGCTCGGAGCTTTCCCTTTGCCGCTGGAAACGGTGCCCTTTGGCTGGCAGACGACCAAGGCGCTGGTCGAAGAGACGCTGGTCAACATGGACGTGCTCGGCCGCGAGGCCACGCTGCGGATGAATGACGACGTGCCCTTCGTCACGGACGAGGGCAACTACATTCTCGACCTGCACCTGAAACGCATCGGAAATCCGCGTCAGTTGAGCCTCGTGCTCAACCAGATTCCGGGCATTGTCGAGAACGGTTTGTTTATCGATATCTGCGACGCGGTCGTGATCGGCCATGGCGACGGCACGGTCGAAGTGCGGGATTTCAACGCCGGCACAGTGACCGAAGAGCAAATCGACATTCTCGAAAGCGACAACATCTTCGCCGACGGCGACGACTGATGTCGTTCTCCATTTCCTGACCTGCCAGAGGGAAGCGCTTGTAGGGCGACTGGTGGTGGTCCCTGGCTGCGGGAAATTGGTATACCCGTCGCTTCAAGGTGATTCCGAGAGGGGAGGTGGGGGGCGCTTGATGAAAACCTTCGCGGGCCGGGTCTTGCTGGTTAACCCTTGTGGAACAATTTGGGTGGCGCGCGGCGGAAAAACCTTGCGAGACGGCGATCTTTGAAGCGTCAGGTAGCAGAAAAAGTATTTAATTTTAATTGTTTGCTGGATGCGTGGCGATTGTGCCCCAACGCGCTTGCCAGAATAAACTAGTAAACCATCTAACCTAGGTCGTGTTGACAAAAGGGATTCACACTCGGCGATAGGCGTGATTCAAGCTGGTATCTGCGATGGAGACCAGCTTGGCACGAGACCTGATGTCGGACGAGGAGTGGGCGTTCTTTGAGCGTTTCATCTTGTCTGTTCGCGCCCCGAATGGGCGCAAACCCACAAACCACCGGCGTGTTCTTGATGGTGTTTTCTGGATCGCTCGGACAGGAGCACCATGGCGGGACTTGCCCGAAGAGTTCGGAAAATGGTCAAGTGTCTATCGGCAGTTCCGCCGCTGGACGCTCGCCGGTCTCTGGGAACAGATCCTGGAGGCGCTGACCGAGAGCCGGATCG
>NZ_FNEK01000165.1 GCF_900099935.1 Aliiruegeria lutimaris
GCACTAAATCGCTTCGCGATAATGGCTCTGAGTGGCTGTCGTTGCGCTGAACTGGGATTTGTTTCGCGGATTTTGATGCTGGGTGTGTGCTGTTGGTCGAGGTGATCTTGCCTCGATCGACAGAGGGTTTTCGCATGACCATTCAGCATCCTACACCGACCACGCCGCTTCGCGCCCGGATGATGGCGGATATGTCCGCGCGCAATCTCGGCCCTGCCTCGCAGACCAGCCACTTGCGGGCCTGCAAGCGATTTGCAACCTGGCTCGGGCGATCTCCGGAGGCGGCATCGCCGGATGACGTGAAGCACTTTCAGCAGCATTTGATCGAGAGTGGGACGAGTATCTGCACCCGCAACCAGACCATGACCGGGGTGAAGTTTCTGTTCCGGGTGACGCTGCGGCGGCATGATCTGGTGGCCGAGGTTTTCCACCTCAAGGAGCCGGTCAAGGTGCCGCTTGTGCTGAGCCGCAATGAGATCAAACGCATCCTGGCCATGGCGCCCGGCCTGAAGGCGCGGGTGATGCTTTCGCTGGCCTATGGCTGCGGCCTTCGCGCGGGCGAGGTTGTCCGGCTGCGGGTGGGCGATATCGACGGCGACCAGAATATCATCCGCATCGAGCAATCGAAGGGCCGCAAGGATCGCAACGTGATGCTGCCCGCGGATATCCTGAGCCTGTTGCGCGCGTGGTGGACCGAACGCCCGACCGGCCAGGATGCGGGCGTGCCCGGACCCGATCGCGTTCTCTTCCCCGGCTATCGCGGCAAACACCTCTCCGCCCGCCAGATTTCCCGCCTGTTCAAGCAGGCAGCAAAGGCAGCCGGGATCACCAAGCCGGTCACGCTGCACACCTTGCGCCATTCGTTCGCGACGCATCTCCTGGAACGCGGCGTGGACATCCGGGTCATACAGGTGCTGTTGGGGCATTCCAAACTGACCACGACGGCGCGGTACGCAAGCGTCGCGACCGGCATGATCTCGGCGGTCGAGAGCCCGCTTGACGATCTGACCGGCGCCAAGCGCAGGAAGGGCAGGAAAGGCGCATCATAGACTGCGTTGTCTCCCTCTCATCGATTGTATGGCAATCGACTGCCGGGCAGCGGGCCAAAGCTGGAGGTCGCGGATATCTTCCGCGCCCATGGTGCTGCCTGGCGGGCGGCCAATGCAGGCCATATCAGCCTCGATCAGTTGAAGGTGATGAGCGCGATCGAGCGCTGCCGGACGGCGGCGCTCGGCGGCCATGTCGCCCGGTGTGAGGACTGCGCGCACGAGCACATCGCCTACAACTCCTGCCGCAACAGACACTGCCCCAAGTGCCAGGCGGGGGCGGCCAGGTCCTGGCTGGCAGCGCGCGAGACCGAACTGCTGACCGTTCGGTATTTCCATCTCGTCTTCACCCTACCCAAGCCCATCGCGGATATCGCGCATCAGAACAAGCGGGAGATCTACAATCTGTTGATGCGGGCAAGCGCGGCCACGGTGATCAGGATCGCAGCCGATCCAAAGCACCTCGGCGCCCGGGTCGGTGTCACATCCGTGCTTCACACTTGGGGTTCGGCGATGACGCACCACCCGCATGTCCACATGATCGTGCCGGGCGGTGGCTTGTCGGTCGATGGCACCCGTTGGATCGCCTGCCGCAGGAATTTCTTCCTCTCCGTCCGTGTTCTGTCCCGCCTTTACCGGCGCCTCATCCTGGAAGGGCTGGTGCGGCTGCATGAAGCCGGAAAGCTGCAGTTCTTCGGCGACCGTGTCGAGCTTGTCGATCGCGCGGCCTTCAACGCTTGCCTGCAACCGCTGCGCAAGGTCGACTGGGTGGTCTACGCCAAGGAACCATTCGCCGGGCCAAAAGCGGTGCTGGCATACCTGTCGCGCTACACCCACCGTGTCGCCATCTCCAACAGTCGATTGATCCGCCTGGATCAGCGCGGCGTCACCTTCCGCGTCAAGGACTACCGTGTGGACGGCCCCGGGCGACACACCACCATGACCTTGACGACAGACGAGTTCATCCGCCGGTTCCTGATCCATGTCCTGCCAAAGCGGCAGCACCGCATCCGCCACTACGGCTTCTTTGGAAATGGCCATCGGGCCGCCAATATTGCCAGGATCAGGCACCTGCTCGGGGCCAAAACGCCGGGTCAGGAACACGCCAACGATGACAGCCTCGGCGATACCGATGAGCTTCCCCGTGTCCTGGCACTGCCTTGCCCGTCTTGCGGCGGACGGCTGATCATCATCGACACCATAACGCCCGCGCAACATCCCAGAGCGCCACCAACGACAGCAAGGGCCGCCGCATGAAACCCGCGCCGCGAATTGAAAACCACGACCTCAGCCACACGCCACACCGCCTGTGGTTCAACCGGCATGCGCAATTCCAAATATCGGAGGGGCGAAGGTTGCTGAAATCAACGGGACACAACGCATATCGGCAAAAAGCCCGCACAAAACCCGATGAGTTTGCCAACACCAGCCCTACCAACCCAACCTGCCCAGTCAGATCCAGAGCAACCGAACGGCTCAAATCCCCATAGACACAGCTGATCCGCAAAGACCAACCCCGCGATTTCCCGCTTGCGCGCTTCTCCGACGCCAGGCAACGCCCCGCTCTTACTCAAACGTACCGCGTGGCGTCCGAGAAACCTGCACC
>NZ_FNEK01000029.1 GCF_900099935.1 Aliiruegeria lutimaris
GTCCGATACCGTGCGGGGCCTTCCAGGGCGATATTCGTCGGTCAGACCCTCGATCCGGTCCTTCACGAACCGCCTGCGCCACTTGCCCACCGTGTGCTCATGCACCCCAAGTCGCGCACCGACCTCCTTGCTTTGAAGCCCCTCCGCACAGAGCAGGATCATCCGACACCGGTCCGACAGCGAGCGCGGAGCCTTGTGCCGTCGGATCTGAGCCTCGAGAAAGCTGCGCTCATCGGCACTCAGAATCACCTCGTCTGCAACCCGGCCAACCATATCATCCCCCCGAAATCACTCGGATCAATGATACGAACTACAGTTCCAGGTGACTAGATATATGTATTTTTGTAGAATCTTTTGCAGCATATTGAGGTACTTGAGAATCCCGCAAGACGTCCTCCATGCCCCCGCCACGCCAGGTACACAGCTTCCCTGCTCGCGGATATACGATCCCTGTTCCGTCAGAAAATTTCCCTGTTAGGCTTCAAGAAATTCCCTGTTCCGGATTCAAGCAAAATCCCCACAAACCATTGATACTAATGGTACAAAGCACGAAATACTGCCGGAATGCCCCCTGTTTTTCCTGAGTTTTCCCTGTATTTTCTCTGTTTTCGGGGAATTTCGGCCCAGACCGGTTAGCCTCAGACTGCCTGCACTGCCACTCCCCCCTGAAAGCCTTACGATATTGGTGGTTTCGCCCTCTTGTGTCCCACGCTCTGGGGCCGATGGGACACCTTCGTTCCAGGCGCGTTTCTGCGCGGCCTCGGCGGCGAGCTTCCGGCTGTCGTTTTTTCCGTGAAGCGCTGCGTGGTTTTCGTCCCGGCATGGACCAGAACCGCGCCGATCTAACAGACCGAGGCACCGGCCTCCGCCATCATCTCGGCGACGCCCTCGGGGATGCCGTGCTGCGAGCGGGTCGCCTTCTTCACGGTCTCGCCCTCGGCGTTCTCCGCCTCGAAGCAGAGACCGGCCCGTATGATCCATTGGCGGACCCGGTTGCCGAGCCCGACTGCCATTCCAGAAACCTCACGCCGTTGGTGACCCGCTCGTTTTCCGGCCTGAGATCAGCGTGTCGCCGATCCGGTTGGCCAAGGCATAGGAGAGGCGGAACCAGAGCCGCGCCATGGTGCCGAGGCCATGCCACTTCTGGAACATCGCGATGTCCGCCGGTGATCAGGAAACCGCTCCTCCGCCCTCTTCATGGCTGCCAGAGACCTGCGGAGATTGCGGAGGCGGGGCAACAATCGATGCTGGTTCATCGAAGAGTCAGTGAACGAAGAAGAACAGGATGCACGAGGGGCTCCCGCGTCGCGAAGACCGCCTCCCTGTCGCCAATAGTTGCAAATTTGAGACACATCTTCCCCAATTTCTGGTAAAAGGTGAACCTCATGGCCAACGCGCTAGGTGGTCGATTGCAGCCGGCACACGGCTCATCCCCAATTTGCCGGTTGGGTTCGAACTGTCCCGTTGCGAGCAGTCACGCGCCTTTTGACCCTCTGTGCTGGCGGCACCCCGACAAGGCCGATCTGCCGTTCTGTTCCGCGATCACGCGAGGCGTGGTAGCGCAATCCGCTGGCAATAGTTCGTTTTGTCGCCAATAGTATTGGCGAACTGACTGCGACGACGTTTGCATGGGACACGCCATGAATCCCTATGAAGCCCTTGGTGTTAAGAAGACGGCGACAGCGGAAGAGATCAAGAAAGCTTACCGCAAGATCGTGAAGGAAAGCCATCCGGACCTGAATCCCGGCGACTCGGCCGGCGAAGAACGCTTCAAGGCCGCTTCTTCGGCCTATGACCTCCTGAAGGACCCCAAGAAACGCGAGCGGTTTGACCGCGGCGAGATTGACGCGCAAGGGCATGAGCGGCCGGAAGCGCATTTCTACCGCAACTATGCCGGCGCACGGGACAATCCCTATGCCGGCGGACAGAAATTCGACGACTACGAGGATGTCTCGGATTTCTTCACCGATTTCATGCGCAGCGCGCATGGTACCCGTGGCGGCGCCGGGCACGAACATCTGCACGGATTCCATGCCGACGGCGCGGATGTGCGGTACCGGCTTGAGGTTCCCTTCATGGACGCCGCGCTTGGCGGCACTACGCGGATCATGCTTCCCGACGGCGCGTCGCTCGAAGTGCAGATCCCGCGTGGCATTTCCGAGGGTCAGACGATCCGGCTGCGTGGCAAGGGCGGCCAACCGATTGGCAAAGGGCGTGTGGGGGACGCGCTCATCACCATTTCCGTGGCGCCCCACAAGCTGTTCACCCGGGAGGGTGATACGGTCCGCATGGTTCTGCCGATTAACATCTACGAGGCCGTGAACGGCGCCAAGGTCGAGGTCCCGACGATCAGTGGTCCGGTCAGTCTGAGCATTCCCAAAGGCGCCAGTTCCGGGCAGGTACTTCGGCTGCGTGGCCGGGGCATCGCCCCGCGTGGCCGCGAAGAGCGTGGCGATCAATTGGTGGAGCTGAAGATCGTCGCGCCCCCGAGGATCGACGACGAACTCGCCGAGTTCATGGAACGCTGGAGACGCAAACACTCCTATAATCCGCGGGAGGGGATGAAGCCATGACGGTTGTCTTCACAGACGAGCAGATCATCGCGGAAGTGCCCGGGCTCGACCGGACGATGCTCATGCGCTTCGTGCAGGCGCGTATCGTTATCCCCGTGGACAGGCCGGCGGAAAAGGCGAAAGGCTTCCTGCCGGTCGATGTGGCGCGCTTGCGGCTCGCCTGCGAACTTTGCGAGAGTTTCGAATTCGAGGACGACGCACTCGGCGTCGTGATGGGGTTGGTGGACCGGCTGCACGCGACGAGGTCGAAACTCCAGGCGGTCCTGGAGGCGGTCGAAGACCTCCCGGAGGAACAGAAGCTGAAGGTGGCCGAAGCCGTCAAAAGCAGATGGTCCCAAGGAACCGACTAACCCGACTGGCTGGCAGCGCAGGACGCCAGAAGACGTTAGATCGATCGGGCTGCCGTTTTCGATTAGGCCGCTTTGATCGAGGTGCACCGGAGAAGGTGCGCAGCCGTCCTTGAACAAGAGACTGTTCTAGGAAGGGGCTTTCATAGATCCCGAGCAGCCGGGCTCCGCAAGGGAAAGAGAGCGCTTTGGCATGGATGTCGATGAGGTTCTCGCGGGTTTCACGAGCATAAACCTTGACGCATTTCTTCCGGTCGTCATTGTGCCGGCTTGGGAGACGGTGACCGTTGTCGTCCGTCGATTGCCGCCGCTTCGTGGCTCCATCGCCTGCAGTGCAGAATGCTGTGGTAGTCGACGGGGCTCTGTGCTTCACTCGCCCGGCATATGATCTCCCCACAGATTGCACCGTTCACAGGTTCGCGCTGCTTCCGCCATTCCAGCGTATTGACAGTGCGGCGCCGGAGCCAAGAAACCGATGACAACCACGCCAACGGCACCACTCAACTCACAGCCCACGGCCCCCCAGATCGACAATATCCGCGGCGTCGTGTTGATGGCTCTTGCCTTCGCGCTGTTCTCGGTCTGCGACATGCAGGCAAAGCTGCTCACCGGGGAATTCCATCCTGTGCAGATCGTCTGGACGCGCCAGCTTGCTCTTCTCGCCGGTGTCGTGGTTGCGCTCGGCGTCCATGGGCCGGGCTTGTTTCGATCACGTCACCCGGCGCTGCAGGTGGTTCGCGGTCTTCTGGTCGTCGCGTCCGCGGCCTCCTTTATCTCTGCCATTCGCTTCGTGCCGCTGGCTGACGCAGTGGCGGTGACCTTTATCGCGCCCTTCATCGTGACGATCCTGAGCGCCCGCCTGCTCGGCGAGCATGTTAGCTGGCAGCGGTGGATGGCAGTGGCGGTGGGCTTTCTTGGCGCAATGATCGTGATCAGGCCGGGCATGGGGGTGATGCATCCGGCGATGCTGCTCATCGTGGTCGCGGCAACCTGTTTCGCGCTCCGCCAGGTCCTCTCGCGCCGCCTCGCAGCATCCGACCGCACGATCACCACTGTTGCCTACACCGCGATCGTCAGTGTCGCCACGCTCTCGCTGCCGCTCTTCCTGTTCTGGCAGTCCCCCGAAACCGGCCGCCAATGGGCGCTGCTCGGCGGCATGGCCCTGACCGCCGCACTGGGGGAATGGTTGGTCATCCGGGCATTGGAAATCGGCCAGGCCGTCGTCCTCGCGCCAATCCATTACAGCATGATGATCTGGGCCACGTTCTGGGGTTGGTTGATCTTCGACGACCTGCCAGACGGCTGGACCGTCACCGGAACTGCAGTCATCATGATCACCGGGCTTTACATCCTGCGCGGAGAACGCTCCGGAAATCGCCTTTTCTCGTTTGGAAAGCTCTCATCGAAGCGCTGAGGACCTCCGAAAAAGCGAAACCATCGCATTCCGAAAGGCTGCGCATCGTTGACGGCGTGTGGGCTATCCATGACGTCCTCTCCACTCAGCGTCACACGCATCCTCGCCTTGAGATAGAACGTCTCGGCATCGCATGTCATGTCGGTATAGAGAGCCGACGCACTCAACCAGCCCGCAAGCCCCATCTCGTATTCCAGGTGCAGCTTGAAAAATGCCGAAAGAGGGTCGTTCGAATGGGTACGGATCTCGCGCCGCAGGTTGTGTGAAAGCAGAGTGCCGTTCTCGTAAAAACGCAGCACGCCTTCCCCGAAAATGCCCCCCTTTACATCGGTGACACAGGTCACCTCGCCAGTGAGGATGTCGGTCGCCACACCGCGTTCCAGTTCCGCAGGACGGAGCATGGTGATTGGACAGGATGGCTCGGCGAACGGATCTGCAAGCGCACGGGCGCATCGGGGCGATTGTTCAGTCGGCCATCGCCGGTCAGTTGCATGCTTGTCACGGCGCGGCCACCGGCCAGTGGGAAACTGCCCACCTGCCCGGCTTTAATGGGCGTGTCGCGTCCGGTTCGACAGGATCGTCGATGTAGGCGCGCAGCTCTGGCTCCTCCATGAAGCCGGTATCGCGCCCCTCGAGCAACTGATCCCAGCAGCGCGTTGCCTCCCGAAGAAAACCTATCGCCGGATCTGGCGCGCAGTCATGCGGAGAGACATGGCCCAGGTGTCCGATGATCCCCGCGCAGGCACGTTCAGGTTCTCCAGCAGACGCGGAACGGAATTGATGTACTGGAACTTTCACTACACCGAACGTGTCTCTAGCCACCGTATCCGTAGAGACGCGGCAGTGCGAGCACGATGCCGGGCGCAAATGTGATCACCGCCAACCCAACGATCAGAATGAACAGGAACGGCAAAAGGCTTTGGATCGTCTGCCCGATCGGCGCCTTGGTAATACCGCTCACGACAAAGAGAAGGAGCCCATACGGGGGCGTGGCAAGTCCGATCATTGTGTTGACGACGACGACGACCCCGAAATGGACCGGATCCACTCCGAGCGCGAGCGCCGTTGGCAGGAAGATCGGCACAATCACCAGCAGGATCGTGCTGGCTTCCAGCAGGCAGCCCAGGCCGAGAAGCAAAACGTTGACCATCAGCAGGAAGCCGATCTGGCCAAGATTCGTATCTGCCAGCCCAGCCCGGATCGTGTTGGGAACTTGCTCGACGGTGACCACGTAGTTGAAAGCGAGCGCTCCGGCGATCAGGATACCAACCGAAGCGGTTGAGCGCGCACTCTGGCGGACGGTGTTGTAGGCTTGTGAAAGGCTGACCGAGCGATAGAACACCGTTGAGACGACGAAGGCGTAGAGCGCGGCGACAGCGGCCGCCTCGGTCGGAGTCGTTACGCCGCCATATATCCCAACAAGCAGGATTACAGGCATCATGAGCGCTGGCACCGAGCGCAGCGTGATCCGGGGAATCTCGCGCAGCGGCACCGGATCGTCCTTGGGGAAATCGTACCGGCGCGCGAGCGTCGCGTTCATGATCATCAGCAGCACACCCAGGATCAGCCCCGGCGCGACTCCGGCGAGGAACAGGTAGCCGATGGAAGTATCCGAGACGAGGGCATAGAGCACCATCGGGATCGAGGGCGGAATGATCGGGCCGATAATGGCGGACGCCGCGGTGATCGCACCGGCATAGGCGGGAGTGAATTTACCATCCCGAGTCATGAGGTTGATGATGATCCGCCCCATGCCGACCGCATCGGCGATGGCCGAGCCGGACATGCCCGAGAAGATCAGCGAGGCGACGACATTGACATGTCCCAGACCACCTCGAAACCGGCCGACGGCGGCACGGCAGAAATCAAGCAGCCGGTCGGACAGTGAGCCGACATTCATCAGGTCCGCGGCCAGGATGAAGAGCGGGATGGCGAGCAGGACATAGGACCCGTAGAGGCCCCGCATCATCTGTTCCGCCGCGATGCCCATATCCTGCCCAACGATCAGCAGGTAGAAGAGCGAAGCTGCCAGAAGGGCATGTCCGATCGGCAGGCCGACCAGCGCGGTGAGCACGATTACCGCGATCGTCAGCGAGAATTCCCAACTCATCAGACGTCGTCCTCCGATGAAATGTGACGCACCTCGGCGACGGGGTCCTCTGCCGGCATCCGGCCGAGCAAGGCGGTGCCGAAAATCCAGGCGTAGCGAAGGATCGATCCGAAGAGGAAGATCACGAAGGCGAAGAAGACGTAGTTATAGGGGATGTCGAGATAAGCGGTATCTTCGATCTTCATGAAGGTGACGTAGTCCCAGGAAGCCGGGAAGGCGATGACGTAAATGCCTACGAGAAATAGCGAAAAGATCAGGCGGAAGACCCGGCGGATTTTCGGAGGCACGCTTGCGTAAATGATATCGAAGCGGATCTCGTCCCGCTCGCTGACAGAAACGGACTGGCCCCACATGATTACCCAAAGCCAGGCAATGACACAGACCTCGACAGTCCAACTCACGGGCTTGTCGACCACGTAACGCATGAACACCTGGATGATGAACGCGACGAACATGGATCCCAGCAAGATAGTTGGAACCGCGTCGGCCGCGTATCGCGCCCATGTCAAAAGCCGGCTCTTACCTGCGCTCATGTGATCTCCGTGTATTCTTCCCGCGGGCCCGTTTTTTTTGGACCCGCGGGTTTGTCTCTTCCGGGGAACGTTACTGGCTCGCGCCCAGGGCGTTGATCGCTTCCAGCATACCCTCGGGCCAGGACCCGGCGAACTCGGATTCAAGATATTTCGCCTGCGCGAATTTGCGGAAGGCATCACGATCCGGCTCATAGACCTTCAGGCCTTCGCCCTCGAAGAAGGAGACCAGTTCCGCTTCCCGCTCCTGGTGACGCGCCGTGCTCTTGGCAATGGCCTCGTCCACGGCCGTTTGCAGCAGTTCCTGCTGTTCGGGCGTCATGTCGTTCCAAACCTTGGAGCCGATGCTGAGAACATCGAACCCGACAAGGTGGCTGGTCAGAACGATCTGCTTCGTCACCTCGTAGAACTTCATGTTGTAGTCGTTCGGAAGCGGGTTGTCCTGGCCGTCGATGGCGCCGGTCTGCAGGGCGGTGTAAACTTCGCCATAGGCCAGCGGCGTCGGGTTGGCGCCAATCGCCTCGCCGAGGAACTGCCAGGCATCGCCGCCGGGCATCCGCAGGGTGATCCCGTCGAGATCTTCCGGCGTCATCACTTCCTCGTCGCCCCGCAGGTTGACCTGCCGGCTGCCAAAATAGACCGGAGCGAGGACGTGCAGGCCGATGCCCTCTGCAATCGCGTTAAGCTGGTCGCCGACCTCGCTGTCGAAGACCTTCTCGAGGTGATCGACATCCTGAAGCACGTAGGCCGCGGTCAGGATCGACCATTCCGGAACCTGGTTGGCAAGTGCCTGCGGCGCGACCAGCCCCATTTCGAGGTTGCCCCGCTGGATAGCCGTGAGTTCGGAACCCTGCGGTACGAGTGTCGAGGCATTGTAGACTTGCAGGTCGAAGACTTCGGACACCGCCTCGGAGATTTCCGCGAAGGCTTCTGCGCGGATGTCGTTTTCCGAAACAACCGAGGACAGCCTGAGGACCGGAAGGTCCTGGGCAAGCGCCGCGGGAACGACGGTCAGCATGGTCGTGGTGGCGAACGCTGCGGCAAGTGTCGCGCGGCGTGTCATGTTTTTCATGTGTTCCTCCCTGGTTCACTGACAAATTGGACCGCATGGTCCAATTGACATGCCAAATACCCCACTGTTGGCGCAATAAGTCAATACCTTTGAAAATCGGCTCGGAGCGGAATCGCTCCGCACGCAGCGTTAAGAGCTCGCCAAACCGCGCCCGAACGCGGCCCGGGCGGAGCGACACGCCTCCTCCGCGGTGGCCGTATGGTGAAGATCATAGCAGCCCGTGGTGATGTCCGGCATTGCTCCGATTTTCCGCAATTCGTCGGACGAAATGGTTCCTGCAATGGCGCGATCGAGCGCCGCTGCATCATAGGCACTGGCGATCAGAAGCCATGGCATGGCCTGGTCGGGACCGCGCAGGGATTGCTCCCGGGTCATCGGAGGGGGTTGGTCCGGCTTCAGGAAATGAGCGCCGACTATTGCCTTTTCCCGCGTGACGGAAGGGAGCACCTGCTGCTCGATGTCGCGCGTCAGTTCCGCCTCGGCTCCTTGCTCGGGGTTGAACCTGATTGCAACGGCGGCGGTTCCAAGCCCGAATCCAGAACTCGCGACAACATTACAGAAACCCCGCACCATGCCACGAAAGCGTGGCATCATTTCTTGGGTCCACGGCGAGGGGTTGTTCAACCGGGCGAGATACGGCTCGGATGTGGCAACGGCAACATCCAAGACTTCGTATGTCACGAGGTATCTTGGAGAACCTTTTGTCGCCACCCAGCGTATTGCCCGCAAGAAACCGTCGACAGAAAGCCGTTCCTGAAAATGCTCCCGGCTGTGCCAATCGTCGTGATCGGCGACATCTCCTGCGATGTCGTAGAACAGAACCATTGCCGCGTCACTGCATAGCGCCAATTCAGCCACCCCCCCTGGTCGACGTCGCTCCCTGATAGCCTTCGATTGACGCGATCGCAACGGATCGGACGAAACAGCCAGCGCCCCCGGACGGAGCCGCGACAAGATGGCCCTCAGTCACCCCATCTCTTGACATATGACTTATGTCATAAGATGGTTTTCACCGTTCGCAAGAGCCACATGAAATCGGCCGGGAGGGCCGGCTTGAGGAGGAACTCATCATGAAAAAAACTATGATCGCCATATCGGCGGGCCTGTTTGCCGTTGTCGGCCTCGCCGGCGCAGCCCAGGCTGAATGGCCCGAACGGGCCGTGACCATCGTCGTTCCCTGGTCCGCCGGCGGCGGCACGGACGCCACCGCGCGCACGCTCGCCCAGCAGCTCGAAGCGCGCTTCGGCCAGCCCTTCAACGTCGTCAACCGCACCGGCGGCGGAGGGCTCGTGGGCCATATCACCATCGCCAACGCCCCGGCCGATGGCTACACGCTGGGCGTCATCACCATCGAGACGACGATGTACAAGGCGCAGGGCATCCCCGGCGCCGAGCCCGAGAACTACACCCTGATCGGCCGCTTCAACGCCGACCCGATCGGCATCAACGTGCGCGCGGATGCGCCCTACGAGTCGGTCGAGGATCTTGTCGCTGAAGTGAAGGCCAATCCCGGCGCGATCAAGGCCTCAGGCGCCAACCGGGGCGGCCTCTCGCACCTCGCCTGGGTCGGCATGCTGAAGGAACTGGGAGTCGACACCGAGGCCAGCCCGTGGGTTGCCTCCGCCGGCTCCGCCCCCGCGATGCAGCAGCTTGCCGCCGGCGCGATCGACGTCGTTTCCACCTCCCCCGCCGAGGCGCGCGCGCTGGTGGAGGCCGGCGAGGCCAAGACGCTCGCGGTCATTTCCGGGGAACGCACCGAGGTCTTCCCGGACCTTCCGACGACGGACGAGATCTTCGGCATCAAGTGGTCTCCCCTGCCCTTCCGCGGCCTGGCCGGCCCGGCCGACCTGCCCGAGGAAGTAACCGCCACCCTGTCTGACGCGCTGGCAGAAATCACCGCCGATCCGGAATTCAAGGAATTCATGGCCTCGCGCGGCTTCTCGGTCGCCTATCAGGACGCAGCCACCTTCACCGACACCGTCATGACCTCCCGCACCGGGCTGGTCGAGGCGATGAAGGCTGTCGGCCTCGCCGTCGAAGAGAAGTAACGGGAGGACGCCGTGCGTATTGATGACAGACTTGTCGGGCTATTCTTTTCGCTTCTCGGCCTGGCGACGATCCTCGCCGCGCGGCGCCTTTCGTCTGTACCGGGCACGGTTTACGGGCCCGATCTCATGCCGATACTGATCGGGCTCGGCATGACAGGCTTCGGCCTCAAGATCCTCTGGGCGGGCTTTGCCACGGCCGGCAACGCCCCCTGGATCGACCTGAACGCCTGGAATGGCCGCACGCGCGGCATCCTCTCGGCACTCTGGACAGTACTCGGGGTAGCTGCCTCGATCCCGCTTCTGAGCACGCTCGGCCTTCCGCTCTACGGGCTGCTCTTTTGCCTGCCGCTGATGATCCTCGCCCGCGCAAGGCTGATCGTCGCCGTTCCTTCCGTGCTGGGGACCGTCCTCGTCGCACAGTACATCTTCGGCGAGATGCTGCATGTACCGCTGCCCGCCGGCCTGATCCCGCTTCCCTGGTGAGAAAGAGGTGACCTCGGATGACTCCTGACACGCTTCTTACCGCCCTCGGCATCGTGATGCAGACCGACGTTCTGCTGGCCGTGCTTGGCGGTGCGGTCTACGGCCTCTTCATCGGCGCGGTGCCCGGGCTGACCGCCACCATGGCGACGGCCCTTCTGGTGCCGGTCACGTTCTACATGGCGCCCGTTCCCGCCATCGCAACCATCGTCGCCACCACCGCCATGGCGATCACCGCGGGCGACATTCCCGGCGCGCTGCTGCGGATACCCGGCACGCCCGCCTCCGCGGCCTATGTCGACGAAGCCTACGCGATGACGCTCAAGGGCAAGGCCGAGCCCGCCATGTCGATCTCGATCTTCTTCTCCGCCTGCGGAGGCCTCTTCGGCGCGCTGGCGCTGCTCGTCATCGGCCCGGCGCTGGCGCGGATCGCGCTCAACTTCTCCAGCTTCGAATTCTTCTGGCTGGCCATGCTCGGCTTGATGACCTCGGCCCTTGTCTCATCGCGAGACCCTGCCCACGGCTTCATCTCGCTGCTGATCGGCCTTCTAATCGCCACCGTGGGGCTCGACGTGACCTCCGGCCAGCCGCGCTTCACCTTCGGCTCGGTCGAACTCATGGGCGGGGTGAGCTTCATCCCCGTGATGATCGGCATGTTTGCCTTTGCCGAGATCCTCCGCGGCTATTCTTCCAACGCGACCCTTCCGCCTCCTCCCGACGTCGGCGCGGCACGGCCCTTCAAGGGCATCGGCGGGTTGTTCAAGCGCTATCCGTTCAGCTTCCTGCGCGGCGTGACGCTTGGCACATCCGTCGGCGCGCTGCCCGGCGTTGGCGGCGACGTGGGTGCCTGGATCGCCTATGGCATGTCGCGGCGCTTCTCCAAGACGCCGGAGAAATACGGAACCGGCCACGAGGAAGGGCTCATGGAAGCGACGTCGTGCAACAATGCCGGCCTCTCCTCCGCCTGGATCCCCGCGCTTGTCTTCGGCATCCCCGGCGACGCCGTGACCGCCATCGCGGTGGGCGTGCTGTTCATGAAGGGGCTGAACCCCGGCCCGCGGCTCTTCGCCGAGAACCCCTCGATGCCGACCGCGATCATCATGACCTTCTTCCTCGCGAACCTGCTGCTCTTCCCCCTGGGCTATCTCGCCATCCGTTCCGCGCGCCACATCCTGTCCGTACCCCGGGCGGTGATCGTGCCGATCATCCTGATTTTCTCCATCTTCGGCAGTTTCGCCATCAACAACACGATGTTCGGCGTCGGCGTCATGCTGGCCGCGGGTCTCGCCGGCTACCTGCTGGAGGAAAACGGCTTCCCCATCGCGCCGATCATCCTCGGGCTCGTGCTCGGGCCGGTGCTGGAACGCAACTTCATCATGTCGATGCAGATCGCCGACGGCAATCTCCTCGGCTTCTTCGAACGCCCCATTGCCGCCGTGCTTGGCGTCGTGGTCTGCGCACTGCTGCTCCTGCCGCTTCTGCGCGGGCTGCTGCGCAGGCGCAGCCGCACGGCGAATGCCTCCTGAATCCCCCGGCGGCTTCTCAAGATACAAGGAAAGCGAAACCATCATGGAAAATCCGTTCAGCGTCAAAGACAAGGTTGCCGTCGTGACCGGCGGGCTTGGCCAGCTCGGCACGCAATTCACCACCTCGCTCGTCGAGGCCGGCGCCAAGGCGGCGATCTTCTCCCGCCGTCCCTTCTCCCGTGAACAGATCGCCGAGAAGTTCGGAGACATGGCCGACAGCATCCGCGTCTACGAGGCCAGCGTGCGCGACAAGGCCGCGCTGGAAGCCGCAACCGAGCAGCTCATCGCCGACTGGGGCGTGCCGCATATCCTCGTCAACAATGCCGGCATCGATTCCAAGCCCGACGGCGGCGCCGAGCAGAACGCGCCCTTCGAGGTCTACCCGCAGAAATTCTGGGACGAGATCATCGACACCAACCTGACCGGCGTCATGCTGACCACGCAGGTTGTGGGCTCGAAAATGGCCGAAGCCGGGCGCGGTTCGATCATCATGGTGGGCTCGATGTACGGCATGGTCTCGCCCAACCAGGCGCTTTATGCCTACCGCGAGGAGCGCGACGGCGAGCCCTTCGTCAAGGCGATCTCCTATGCCGCGTCTAAATCCGGACTGCTGAACATGACGCGCTATCTCGCCACCTACTGGGCGAAAAAGGGCGTTCGGGTGAACCTCGTGACCTTCGGTGGCGTCAAGACCGGCTCCTTCGACAAGGAGTTCATCGACGCCTTCCTCGAACGCGTCCCGATGGGCCGTCAGGCCGAGATTGAGGAATTCGGGCCAATCGTGCAGTTTCTGGGTTCCGAGGCTTCGAGCTATATGACGGGAGCCAATCTCGTACTGGATGGAGGATTCACGGCGTGGTGACACCGAGGGACTTGCGCAAGCCGCCGGCACGGGAGCGTCTGCACGCGACCGTCGCCGAGGAGCTGGAAGAACAGATACTCACCGGCGAGCTTTCCGTCGGCGACAGGCTTCCCTCCGAAAGTGCGATTGCGCAATCCTTCGGTGTGTCCACCCGTTCGGTGCGCGAGGCGATCCAGGTTCTGGAGACAAAGGGCCTCGTGCGGCGGCGACATGGCGAGCGCACGGTGGTCGTGCGCAACGATGTCTCGCATTTCCTCGGCACACTGGCGATCAACCTGCACCAGCTTTTCGCCTCCGATCCAGCCTATCTGCGCCAACTCATGGATGTGCGGCGGATGATCGAAGTGGAAGTCGCCGAGAGCCTCGCCCGCCGCGAAGTGCCCATCGGTCCAGAATTTTCTCAGGCTCTAGCCGAGTTGCGCGCAGCGGCCGATTCCGGCGATCACGAGCTCTTTGCGGAGCGCGACGCGGGCTTTCACGCCGCTCTCGTGGCCTCGGCAGGAAACGCCGTGCTGACGGAGCTCTACCGCCATCTCTTCGATCTGATCATCAGCGTCATCCGGGTATCGAGCCGGGTGCCCACAAAATCCCTGGAGCGGGCCTACGAGGAACACGCCCGCATCCACGACAGGATCGCCTCGCGCGATCCCGCTGCGGCCGCGCAGGCGGTCCGCGAGCATATCGACAACAGCGCCTCCTATCTGGAAATCGCACTCAGGCAGGCGCAGGAAAAGGACGACTGAGATGGACAAGTTCGACTATTCGGACACCGACTGGCAGGCGATCGAGCGCCTGAAGAAATGGTATTCCGGCGATCTGCATGATAGCATGGAAAGCCTTGGCTTGTGGGGCTACCTGCCGGGCCTGTCGCTCTTCGGCGCGCTTGAGCCCGGCGCCGTGGTCTGCGGACCGGCCGTGACGGTTCAGTTCGGCCCGTCGCAGCGGCGCGGCGAGCCTCAGGACGTCTATCACAACGCCATCGACAACGCGCCCGAAGGCGGGATCATGGTGGTCGAAGCCTCCTGCGCGGCGGGCTCCTGCACCGGCGGGCTGATGTCCACCGGTGCCAAGACCCGCGGTCTGGCCGCGACCATCGTCAACAGCACCGTTCGAGACATCGCGGAGGTCCGCGAGATGGGCTACCCGCTCTTCGCCACCGGCCTCAGCCCGGTCGGCGTGACCGGCAAGAAAGAACCCAGAGAGAGCCAGGTCCCGATCCAGATCGGCGGCGTGACGATCTGTCCGGGCGACGTGATCTTCGCCGATATTGACGGAGCGGTCGTGATCCCGAAGGAAAAACTGCGCGCCGTGGTCGAGGCCGCCGAAGCGCTCGGCAAGAACGAGGCCGCCTGCCGCGTCCGGCTGCTCGCGGGCGAAAAGCTGCAATCGGTCTGGCCGGCAGCCTGAGCGCCAGACGGAAGGAGAAACCAATGAGCGAGATCATTCTTGTTGCCAGCGGGGATTTGCGGGAGAGCGCGAACGTGCGGTGCTGGCCGGCGCAGAACGCGATGGAAGCGAAACTGGCAAAGGTGCTGGCGGGGATGGGGCACGAGCTGAAGCGTGCTCACCCGGTCAAACCCGAGGGGCATGGCTTCATCGCCAGCCAGCGCGAGGGCATGGATGTCTTCGCCGGTATTGACTCGAAGGCACCGCTGATCGTCGCCGAGGCGGTCTGGCAATATTCGCACCACGTTCTGGCCGGGCTGGTCTCGCACAAGGGGCCGATCCTGACAGTCGCCAACTGGTCCGGGCAATGGCCGGGGCTGGTGGGGCTGCTCAACCTCAACGGCTCGCTGACCAAGGCAGGCGTGGCCTATGCCTCGCTCTGGAGCGTGGATTTCGAGGATGACTTCTTCCTCAACGGCCTGCGCGAGTGGCTCGACACCGGCACCGTCACCCACGATGCCAGCCATGTCACGCCCTTCGATGCCAGCAGCGTTTCCGAAGCCGACCGGGCGCTCGTCGCCGGAATCGCCGACGATCTGCGGCGCAACAAGGCGATCCTTGGCGTCTTCGACGAGGGCTGCATGGGCATGTACAATGCCATCATCCCCGACGAACTCCTGATGCCGCTCGGCATCTACAAGGAACGGCTGTCACAATCAGCGCTCTACTTCGCCACCAAGCAGGTGCCCGAGGCCGAGGCCTGGGCGGCCTATGAATGGATGCTGGACCGCGGAATGACCTTCCATCTCGGCACCGACCCGGCAACCGAACTGACCGAGGCGCAGGTACTCGACCAGTGCCGGATGTATATTGCGGCAGTGCGGCTGGCCGAGCAGTTCGGCTGCGAGGCAATCGGCATCCAGTACCAGCAGGGCCTGAAAGACCTTCTGCCGGCCTCGGACCTTGTGGAGGGCATGCTCAATAACGACGACCGTCCGGACGTGACCGGTGCCGATGGCACGGTCATCCGCCCGGGCCAGGCGATCGTGCATTTCAACGAGGTGGACGAATGCGCCGGCCTCGACGCGCTGCTGACCAACCGCGTTCACCGCGCCCTGTGCCAGCCGGTCGAGACCACGCTGCACGACCTCCGCTGGGGCGATGCCGACCTGTCCGGCAGCCGCGACGATTTCATATGGGTGTTCGAGATCTCCGGCGCCGTGCCGCCGGCGCATAACGAAGGCGGCTGGGCCGGTTCCGAAAGCCTGCGGCAACCGGCAATGTTCTTCCCGGCCGGTGGCGGCACGCTCAAGGGGATCGCAAAGGCGGGCGAAATCGTCTGGTCGCGTATCTTCGTCGAGGGCGGTGCGCTGCACATGGATATCGGCCGCGGTCAGGCGGTAAGCCTGCCGGCGGAGGAAACCGAGCGCCGCAGCCGGTCGACCAATTACGAGTGGCCGATCATGCATGGCGTCCTGACCGGCGTCAGCCGGGACCAGATGATGGCCCGCCACAAGGCGAACCACATCCAGGTGGTCTATGGCAATTCCGCGGAAGAAGCTGACCGTGCCATGAAGGCGAAGGCAGCGCTCGCCAGGGAACTCGGTCTGAACGTGTCGATCTGCGGGGTCTGAAACACCCCGGGACAGGGACTGGAATGCCCCTCTGAGCCGGTCCAGCGTCTGGTTCCGGCAAACGGAGGAGAGGAGATGGCGAGCACGCGGCACGATGCGGCTCGCCATTCGTGGCTTTCGTTGCCCGAACTACAAAGGGAAAATTCGGCGGCCCTGGGGCTCTCTGGAATGTCCTGGCCATTACACGCTCATCATTCCAAGGCGCTTCTCCGGCCATCTCTTTCCTGAAGCTCTGACCTCGCCAATTGCCCGTGAAAGAGAAGCTTCAAGCGAGCGGCAAGGTCACCGTGGCTTTCAGCCCGCCACCTTCCCGGTTCTCAAGCGAAATGTCGCCGCCATGAGACTGGACGATTGTCCGGGCGATAGACAGCCCCAGGCCTGTACCGCCCGTATCCCGGGATCGAGAGGATTCCAACCGGACAAAGGGGGCGAACACATGCTCAAGTTGATCCTCGGCAATCCCCGGTCCGCGATCCTGGACGGCGACGCACACCGACTCCCCGTTACGCCAGACGCGAATGTCGGCGCCGCCGCCATAGCGAATGGCGTTCTCGATCAGGTTTCTCAACGCACGGCGCATCGATGTCTGGCGGAGTTGGACGTCGACCTTTCCGGGAATGGTCTGGAATTCCAAATTACCCAAGGTCGTGCCCATGTCGGCAACGAGGGCCGCGACCAGCTCCCCAAGGTCAACCGTTTCGACAGGATCGGAAGTCGAGACACCACGGGCGAAGGCGAGCGTGCTTTCGACCATCTCCTGCATTTCCTCGGTGATCGCGACGATCCGCTCGCGGGTCTCGTCCTCCTCGATCATCTCGGCCTGGACGCGCAGTGCGGTCAGCGGCGAGCGCAGATCGTGGCTCAAAGCCGCCAACAGCCGCGTCCGGTCATCGACGAAGCGCCGGATCCGCTCCTGCATCCTGTTGAAGGCGCTGGTCAGGCTGCGTAATTCGTTCGGGCCGGACGGAGCGATGCTTTGTGCCTCGGCGCCTCGTCCGAACTCCTGCGCGGACCGGGCCAGCACCCGAAGTGGGCCGGTCAAACGCCCCAGGGTGATCCAGACCGTAACCCCGATAAGGATTGCGGAAATGGCAAAGGTCGCGATCGCCGTCCAGGCAAGCTGATAGGGCGGGCGATGGAAGCGTGTGACGACGTTGAGCCAGGAGCCATTCGCCATCGCGATGGAGATCTTCATCTCTACCGAGGATATCGGGACTGGCTGCATCGCTCGGTGCATCTGGGCCATCTGGCCCGACATGCCCGGCATGCCGGGCATCGGTGGCGGTTGGTCGTCGGTCTGATGCAACTCCAGGCGGACCTCCGGTAGAGGGCTCGTCCCGATCTGCCCTGCGATCTGCCCGGCCAGCATTTCGGTGCCATGGTCCGCATCATCCACGGCGGGCGCGGCAGCCAGCGAAAAGCGCACCAGGGGGGAATCGGCCGCCCGCAGGACCGAACCATGCAGATCCTCGGGCGCCTCGGCGATCAGGCGGGCCACGTTCGCCGCACGGCTGGCGGCCTCCTGCCCGAGCGCAGTACGCAGCGCCATCTCGCGCTCGTCGGCGAAGAGCCACGCAACAAGCGCCTGCGCCAGCGCAAGCGTCAGCAGGATCAGCAACAGCAGCTGCCCCCGCAGGGATCCTGGCAGAAACCGGCTCATGTCTCGACCTTCACATCGCTGGCGAAGCTGTAGCCACCGCCCCGGACAGTGGTGATCAGGCCGGGCCGGGCCGGGTCTTCCTGGATCTTCTTGCGCAGGCGGCTCACCCGGTTGTCGATGGTGCGGTCGAAGACATGGGCGGCACGGCCGGACGTCAGTTCCAGCAACTGTTCGCGGCTCAGCACGAAGCGCGGGCGTTCAAGAAAGACCGTCAAAAGCCGGAATTCCGCGGTGGTCAGGTGGACCTCGCGTCCGTCGGCGTGGCGCAATTCTGCCGGTCGGTGTCGAGCGTCCAGCCCGCGAAATGCACACGGCGGCTGGTCAGGCTGCCGGCATGTGTCTCGGCACGCCCGCTGCGTCTCAGGATTGCCTTGATCCGCGCCAACAGCTCACGTGGGTTGAAGGGTTTGGGCAGGTAGTCGTCCGCGCCCACCTCCAACCCAATGATCCGGTCGGTCTCCTCGCCCAGTGCCGTCAGCATGAGGATCGGTACGGTACCTTCCGCGCTCAGCCGACGGCAGACAGAGATCCCGTCCTCGCCGGGCATCATGACGTCAAGCACAACGAGGTTGAAGCGACCGGTCTTCAGCTTCGCGTCCATCTCCACGGCGTCGCGGGCATTGCTAGTACGCATGCCGTTGCGCTCCAGATACCGGCTCACGGCATCGCGGATCTCGCGGTGATCATCGACGATCAGGATATGCGGTGCGTCCGTCATGTTCCCCACATAGCGCATCGAAACGGGGGCGGCGCGGGAATTTGGTCGCGGGAGGTATCAACCCGCCGCTGCTGCGACAAACCGAAACAATTCTCTTCCCTATTGGCATCATGCTGCGACACGCGTCGCCCAGATTGGAGTCATCAGAACGAAGACACACAGGAGACGTGGTCATGAAACGCTCAAGGAAAATCGCAGTCGCGCTGATCTCGTTCACCGCGGTCGGCGCAGCCGTCGCCATTCCGGCACTGGCCCACGGCCCACAGGGCGGTGGCTGGATGCAGAACCTTCAGGGCGGCCCCGGCGGAATGATGCAAGGCTGGCAAGGCGGGCCAGGAATGATGCGCGGTCAAGGAGGTTACGGCGGAATGGAACCGGGCGCGATGCGTGGCATGAGTCCGGCAATGATGGGCGGCCCCGGAATGATGGGTCGGCCGGCTGGTCCTGGCATGATGCCGGGTTTCGGTGGCCCCGGAATGATGGGCGGCGTCTTCGGCGATCTCGATGCGAATGACGATGCCACCGTGACAGCAGACGAAGCCCGCGATGGCATGGCGGCGGCGCTGGCGGAAAATGACGGCAACGGCGACGGCACCCTCTCACTGGAGGAGTTCAAGGCGCTTCACGATCAGGCGATCCGCCCGCAGATGGTGGACCGGTTCCAGGCCCTGGACGAAGACGGTGACGGCCAACTGACCCAGGACGAAGTCACGGCGCCGGCCGACTGGATGGCCCGGATGCAGGCCCGTCGCGCCGCGTTCTGGCAGGATTGCCCCTGGTTGCAGGATGACAGCCAGGCGGATGCCCCCGAAGGCAAAAACTGATCTCGCGTCAGGACGGCCCGGCTGAGGGCCGTCCGCAGCTGATTTGTAGCACGGGAGGAGAAAATGGCACGTGAGCTGAGACGAGGTTTTATGGTTTTCGCTGCGCTGGCGGTTCCTTCGTTTGCACTGGCCCATGGTCCGGGTCCCGGCAATCAGCATCCCCTCGGTGGGACAGGCTGGCAAAACTCGCCCTGCGCCACGACGGGCACCACGGCACCGCCCTGCGGGGCGGCGCCAGGAACCGGGGCACTTGGCCCCTACGGCAACGGGATGCCAGGCCCGGCCGCCGGTCGCGGGCCGCAGATGATGCAGGAATACGGCATTTCTCCACGCCGGGGCACGAACTGGCAGCACCAGCCGGGCAACGGCCCCGGCATGAACTGGCGCAATTGATACGGTGATGGAACCCATCGCCGCCGGACGCGTTATCGACAGGAAAGGGAATCAGAGGATGATGAGTGGATATGGGCACGGCTGGGGCATAGGATTTGGCGGCATCTGGATGATCCTGCTGACCCTCGTGACGCTTCTGGCAATCCTGGCTCTCGTCAAATACATTTTGAAATGACGCCCGTCCCACTACAGAAAGGAAACGTTCCAATGAGCTATACCGTCGACAGGCTTTTCCGGAGTGGAGACTTCGCGGATATCGAGGACCGCACGCGCAAGGCCCTTGCCGACAAGGGTTTCGGGATCCTGACCGAGATCGATGTGAAGGCGACGATAAAGAAAAAGATCGACGCCGACATCGCGCCCTACAAGATCCTTGGCGCCTGCAATCCGAACATGGCTTACATGGCTATCGGGCTTGAGCCGCGCGTCGGCGCGATGCTGCCCTGCAACGTGATCCTGCGCGCGGTCGACGAGGGCGTCGAGGTCAGCGCCATCGACCCGGAAGCCTCCATGCAGGCCATCGACAACGAAGATCTCAAGAAGGTGGCCGCCGAGGTGCGCGGGCTTCTGAGCGAGGCGCTGGAGGACATCTGACGCCCCGGACGTGCCGGCGCGCCGCGTCAATGACTGCCGTCGCCTTGCGGCGTCAGCCACCGGAAAGTCTAGATCCACTCTATTGCGAACGCAGCCACGAATGCCATGGCTGCGAAGGCTACGATGAGTGTAACGGTCTGCGTTTTACCGCTGCATTGGCTCGAAAGGGTCAGCACCAAACCGGTCCGGACCTTTTCGGGACCGCCTTGAGAAAACGGACAGGACGAACGGTTCACAACGATGAGACTAGCCTTGGTCCCCATCAAGTGCTGGCCCAGGCGTTACAAACATACCCTGCCACATCAGGCGCTCATCATGCGCCCAGCGGTTCCGCCAACTCTACTCGGAATTGAGCGCTGAACCCGCAAACAACGTCCGGCGCACTCGAATATCGCGACAGTTTGGCCATGCCGGGAACTGGCCGGACCAAAGCGGCGATATCACCCGACCTAGGTCTGAAGAATATCCGCGGCTCCCGGGGTTTCATGGCGTCATGGGGCAATTGCCCCGCCAGACCACTGCCCTGCACAACGACCGGGCCATTTTGGGAGCCATCACATGTTGAAAGAAATCCGTAACCTTCTGTCTTCCACCGCCAGCCTTTCCATTGCTGCCGCTCTTCTCGCCGCTGCACCGCTCGAAATCCGTCTCGACCGCGAGACCGCGGTTGTCTCGTTCGAAAGCTCCATGGCCTGGGCCAAGGGGGGTGATGATGACCGAGATGACGACCGGGACGATGACCGCGATGATGACAAGGACGATGATCGCGACGATGACCGCTCCGGCAGTGGAGGTGGCGGCAGTCAGGACGATGACAAGGACGATGATGACGACAACAGCGGCCGTGGGAGCAACAATGATGACCGAAGCGGGCGCGATGACGACAATGACGACAACAGCGATCGCGGGCGCAGCAGTAGCCGCGACGGGAGCGACGACGACAATGGGATCGAAGTGACCTTCAGCGACGGAAGCAAGGTCGAAATCGAGAATGGCCGGTACGAACGCAAGGACGCCAGCGGTCGCACCGTCGAGGAACGCCCGGCACGACAGAGCGACTACGCGAAGCTCCAACAGGCCGGAACCGCGTCGGGCGGCACCCGAAAGACGGATGACGGAACCGGCCGCGTCGCCGGCAATGGCAAGTTCCGTGGTGGCGGAACCGTCGCCAAGGCCGAAAACGAAAGCGGGAACATCGAGATCACCTACACGGATGGCTGGAAGGAAGAGATCGAAAACGGGCGTTACGAGCTCAAGGACCCGCAGAACCGGACCGTTGTCGAGCGCCGTGCACGGCAATCCGACTACGCACGGCTTTCCAAGGCGTTCCCGTAAGCCTCAGCCCTCCGGCCAGCGGCCGTGCGCCATCAGCGCGGCCTCTGTCCGGTTGCGGACCTGTAGTTTCTGAAGAATGATGGTCATGTAATGCTTGACCGTCTTTTCCTGGAGGTCGAGTGCACGCCCGACCTCCTTGTTGCTTTTGCCCGTGGCGACGAGCCTGAGGATTTCCTCTTCCCTTGCCGTCAGGCTGTTCAGCAGGTCTTCTTTCGGCTCCTCTGAACTGGGGTTTCGCATCGCCTGTAGAACCTTCATGGCAAGGCCCGGAGAGACATAGCTGCGCCCTGCCGCGAGATCCTCTATCGCGGCAATCAGATCCCGGCCGCCGATCCCTTTCAGGATGTACCCGTCCGCGCCGGATTTCAGGGCCGTGAAGACATCGTCATCCTCTTCGGAAACCGTCAGCATGGCCACGACGGGCGGAGTATCGAGACATTTGATTTGCCCAAGCGCCCACAGACCGCCATCCGGCATGGAGAGGTCGAGCAGCACGAGGTCGGGTGAGAGTTCCCGGGTCATCTCCAACGCGCGCCGTCCCGTCTCGGCCTGTCCGACGACATCGGTGGCCGCGTGGCTGCCAAGCAGGGCCGCAACACCTTCACGGAACAGCGGGTGATCGTCTGCGATCAATACGCGCAGAGGGGTCATGTCCATTCTCCCAGATCGAATTCCAACCGGAGTTCACAGCCCGCCTCGACGCCTTTTCCGGCATGAAAAGTTCCACCGAGGCTCTCCACCCGGTCGCGCAATCCCGAAAGGCCGAGTCCGAATGGGGTGCGGGCCGGATCGAAGCCCGAGCCGGCATCACGCACGGTGAGGGTCAGCCTGTTCGAATGACAGCTCAAGGCAACGACCATCCCCACCGCTCCGGCGTGGCGGTTGGCATTGTTCAGACCCTCCTGAACGAAACGAAACAGGCAGATCCGGGCGGCCAGCGGCACTTCCACCGCGATGTCGCAGGCGGTCTGCGTTGTAACATCATTGCCCGTTCGGGACCGGTGTTCCTCGACCGCCTTCGCGACGATCTCGGCGGGTGTCCTTTCCGCGACATCCGGCAACGAGAGCCCTCTCGAGATTGTCCGGATCTCGGCCAGCGCGGCCGAGATGGCACTTTCCACGCGGTCGATCTCGGCTTGCCGGTCCGGAGAACCCTGTTCGTCGCGCAGGCTGTCGAGCCGTAGCGCCGCGAAGGCAAGCTGCTGTGCCGGCCCGTCATGCAGGTCGGCGCCAATCTGGCGCAACGACCTGTCGGAGCGTTCCGCCGACCGGCCGGCGGCATCGCGTACGCGCCGGCGCAGCTGCTGGTTGCGCTGCGCCAGGCTCTCAAGCTCCCGAAACTGGCTCTGGAGCCGCTCTTGCTGGCGCGCGATGACGCGACTGCCGCGCAAGACGATGAGATAAAGGACAGCGCCCAGCCCGCCGAAGGAACCGATCACGGTCATCCAGGAAACCCGCCGAGCCCGTACAAGGTCCAGCGCAAGCTGTTCATGCACTTCGTAAAACTCGGCAACGGCAATGATTTCTCCGGTGTAGTACTCACGAATCGGGCTGTAGATCTCCAGCAGCGGCAAACCAAGCGCCTGTTCCCCGACATCTTCCGCGTCCCCGAGGGCATCGAACTCGGCCGCCACCTGCCCCTCCCAGGCGGAGTGCAGGTCGTCGGTCACCGGAAAGACCTCACCGACAATGGACGGATCGGATGCTTCGACAACCACCCCGTCCTGCTTCCATATCTTGTAGGAGATCACCCTTTTCCCGATTGGCGTGTTCTCGAAAATCTCCTCGAGGGCGCGCCGGGCGCCGGGAGACAGCCTGTCCTGGTCGGAAAACTGCTGACCGATCGGCGCCAGCACGCTCTCCATGAAGAGCGCGGTGGAATTGGCGCTGTTACGGACGACATTTTCCTCGATCCTGCCGGACACGACCGTCCCGACGAGGATCGCCGACAAGACCAAAACGGCTCCGCTGGCAACCGCGTATTGAGTCGCCAGCGAAGCGCCTTTCCAGAGAGAGGTTTCGGCCGAACGGGGTTTCATAGCTCCCGTTATCCGCCGTTTCGGCGAAGCTGCATACGGTCTTTGGTCCGAAACCCGGAGGGCTTTGCTGTCAGGGGGTCTTCGACAGCGGGCAGGTTCTGAAGCCAAACACCGCATAGAGCGGGCAGAAGCCGATGAGCCCGGTCACCAGCGATACGACACCGAGCCACCCCCAGGGCGTTGCCGGTCCGACAAAAACCAGCGACAGAAGCACCAGGCCCAAAATGATCCGCAATACGCGGTCGATCGTTCCTTCGTTTCGGGACATGTTCGTTCTCCTTTGCATGTTCTACCCCGATCCTTGCAGACAGATTCGGCCCTGTCGGTGACATTGTCACCCGGCCTCCCGTGCAATTCGTTCCAGCCTGCCGAAATCGAGAATCTCGATCTCGCCGCGCCGGCGGGCGATGATTCCGTTGCGCTCGAATTCCGCCAACCGCCGGCTGACGAAGGCGCGCCCGGAGGCCGTTTCGGCCGCGAGGCCTTCATGCGTTGTCAGAACCAGGCCGTCGCTCGCCAGCCGTTTCAGAGCGCGGGCCAGCCGTGCATCGAACCCTGTCAGGGCGACTTCTTCGACAAGTTGCTCATACTCGGAAAACCGTCCTGCCACGGCCCGAAACACATCTGCGCGAAACCCCGCATCTTCTGCCAGAAGGCGTTGAAACGCACCATGCGGAAGCATCTCCCCTTCGATATCCGTTTCCGCGCGCCCCTCGGCCGAATAGCGGCGCCCATCGACGAGGCAGGAAAAGGTCTGCAGGCACAGGCCGCCCGGCGTCACGCGGTAGAGCACCACCTCCCGTCCGTTCTCGGCCGTCAAGGTAACCCGGACACTGCCGGTGTGCAGACGGACGAATCCGGGGCATTCCTGTCCGGGGCGGAACAGAAGAGAGCCGGCAGGAAGCCGAAGCGGCGTACTCTCAGACGGGATGTGCATGGCTCAACGCTCGACATTGTTAAAACGGCCGGACACCAGGCGGGGCAACGCCGGAGCCCCGAGCTTGTGGAACACTGGCCCGGCAGCCCCGTCTTTCGGTTAGCCACCGGATGCGGGCACGATTTTCAGATAGGCCGCGATCGCCGCCCGGTCGGCATCGGTCAGGTGGCTCGTATTCTCGACAACCGCCACCATTTCACCACCCACGGAATCGTATTCCGGCGTGAAACCCGATTTCAGGTATTCCGCTATGTCCGCTTCGGACCAGTCGAGACCGCCCGGCGTGATATCCGGAATGCGCCCCTTCCCGTCCGGGCTGGGCGCCCCGGAAAGCCATGCCGCAGTATCGAGCCCGCCAAGGGCGTTACGCGGGGTATGGCATTCTGCGCAGTGGCCGGGGCCTTCCACAAGGTAGCGACCGCGCTGCTGGACCTCCGTCAATGTGCCATCCACGACCCAGTCATCCGGGGCAAAGAGCAGTTTCCAGCCACCAAGCGTCCTGCGAATATTGAAGGGAAAGCCCACCTCGTGCGGCTCGCTCAGCGTTGCATCTGCCGGCAACGTGCCGAGGAAAACATGGAGCGAGATCGCGTCGCCCACGCTCATCCGCGCATAGGAAGTATAGGGAAACGCGGGGTAATAATGCGACCCGTCCGGTGAAGTTCCCTTCAGAAGCGCGTCGGCGAACGCGACCGGCGTCCAGTCTCCGATACCCGCGACTGGGTCCGGCGAGATATTCGGCGCGACGAAGGTGCCGAAATCGGAGGCAAAGCGCCGCCCGCCGGACAGGACCAGCTTGGCGTCGCCCTCGGCCCCCGGAGCGGAGTGGCAGGACGCGCACCCCCCTGCGTAAAACAGAGTTTCTCCAAGAGCGAGATCAGGTGTGAAACCTTCTGCCTCCGAAGGGTTGATGTGCTCGGGGCCGGTGAAATACCACCCTGCCCCGAGCGCGAGAACTCCCACGACGAGAGTTGCTCGGAACGCCGACGCCATGGGCCGCCTCAGTTTTCAGCGGCGCGATACGCCTTGTGGCAGGCGCCGCAGGCCGCGCCAAGCCCACCCATTGCGGCTTGCAGCGACGCGAGATCGGTTCCCGCCGCCGCTTCCATCGCGGTTGCGGCCTCTGAAAGCGCCGTGGCCTTTGCAACAACGTCGTCGAAATTGGCCCAGAGCTCGGGCAGCGCGCGGGTATTGGGATCGGCCGCATTGTCCGTTCCCTGCGGCCAGAGCGCCGAATGGTCGAGTTGTGTCAGCAATGCCAGATTGCCCGCCGCGCTGGATGCGGCCTCGGCGTCATAGGCCACGGCTTCCTTTGCCATCGCCCCGAGTTGCCCAAGGTTGAACGCATAGAGCTGCATGATGTTCTTGCGGGCGGAAATGGCGGGGTTGGGCTTGTCCTGGGCCAGGGCCGTGCCGGCGACGGTTGCCGCGAGACCGCAACATACAAGGATGGAAGCGAGACGCATGAATACACTCCTGTTGATTTGTCTTTAATGACACCCACAGTTTAGCCTGTAAAAAAATTTTGATGACTCGCCATACATTTTTGTTACCTATTAAAAAATGAACAAGTCACTTTGGGACGACATCCGATATGTCCTCGCCGTTGCCGAGACCGGCTCGCTGAATGCCGCCGCCACCCAACTGGGTGTCACGCACGCGACCGTGCTCAGGCGGGTGTCGATCTTCGAGCAGAAACATGGACAAGCGGTTTTTCAGAAACGGCCGACGGGATATCGCGTTTTGCCAGAGGCCGAACCGATCCTGGCGGAGGCGCGAAATGTCCGCGACGCGGTTCTGGCGCTGGATCGTGCCTTCCTCGGGACCGATCCCTCGCTCTCGGGACCGGTACGTATCGCTTCGACCGACAGCATCTGCACCTGCATCCTGCCGCCGATTGTGGAGGAGATTTCGAGGATCCACCCGGACCTGGAGATTGTCCTCCAAAGTGCCAATTTCCGTCATGACTTTCTTCGCCTGTCAGCGGATATCGCGGTGCGCCCCGCAATTGGCCTCGAAGAGGGAATGTTCGGAGAAAAAGCCGGTTGCTTTGAATTTGCCGCTTACGCGACCGACAACTGCCGGGATGTCTGGCTGCGACTGGAAGGACCGCTTCAGCACATTCCCGTTGCAAAATGGATGCAGGAATCCATTGCCCCGGACCGGAGCAGCATCGGCTCCGACAGCTTTCTTGTGCTTCGGGAATTCATCGCGGCCGGCGCCGGATATGGGATCTTACCCGAATATGTCGGTGATGCAGATCAGCGTTTGACCCGGCTTGCGGCTGCAATCCCCGCATTCAGGACGCCGATCTGGGTGGCGACTCTCAAGGAACTCTCGAACAATGTACGCTTCCGCACGGTCCGGGAAATCCTGCGCGCCGAGATAGCAAAGACTCTCAGGCCGATTTCCGCGACGGTGTAGGACTTGCGAAAGAGCCGGCAACGTTTTTTGCCCAGCGTCAGGCAGGCGGCGCTGTTGGCTCCGTCATCCGATTTTTCGGAAGCCGAGGGGCGTTTTAATTTCTGATTGAAATGAAGCTGCGGTCAGCAGGCCTCCTCCGGTACCCGCAGCACCGCCCCGTCAGCGGCCGAACTCGCCAAATGCGCGTAGATGCCGAGATAACCTCGCGTGAATTTCGGCGCGGGACGGCTCCATTTCTCCAGCCGTTCGGCGATCTCGGTATCGGATGCGTGCAATTCCAGCTTGCCGGCAGGAATGTCGATGGTAATGCGGTCGCCATCCCGCACCGCCGCCAGCGGTCCGCCGTCGGCGGCTTCCGGCGAGATATGTCCAACAAAACAACCGTTGTTGGTGCCGGAGAAGCGTCCGTCGGTGATCAACGCTGTCTTTTTCGCCAGGCCCATGCCGTAAAGGTACTTCATGGCCTTGAACATCTCGCGCATCCCCGGGCCGCCCTTGGGCCCTTCGTAGCGGATGACCACGACATGGCCTTCCTCGATGCGTCCGGCGAGGATCGCCTCTTCAGCGGCTTCCTCGGAGTCGAATACGCGCGCCACGCCGCTGAAGACATGCATTGCCGGATCGATTGCGGCCGGCTTGGTGACTGCAGTCGCCGGCGCCAGATTGCCGCGCAGGATGGCGAGCCCCTTCTGCTCTCCGAACGGGCGGTCCATGCTGCCAATCACCTCCGGGTTCGGCGGGAATTTGTAGCGGTATCCTTCGAGGTTTTCTGTGACCGTTCCGCCGCTCACCGTCAGGCAATCACCGTGCAACAACGTGGCGACGGCCTGCATGACCCGCGGGATGCCGCCGGCCTTGTGGAAATCTTCCATGTCGTATTTCGAGGCGGGATTGACCTTGGCGACCTGCGGCGTTGACGCGCTCAGGCGGTCATAGGCGTCCATCATCTGCGCCCCGCTGATCCCAAGTTCGGCGGCGACGGCGGTCAGGTGAAGCACCGCGTTGGTCGAACCACCGGTCGCCATCAACACGCGGATCGCGTTTTCCAACGCCTCGAAGGTAATGATGTTGTCGGCAGTCACGTTCCGAGCCACCAGATCGACGATCACCTGCCCGGTGGCTTCGCCGAGGCGCAGCCGGTCGTTGTAGACGCCGGGCACAAGCGCGGCGCCGGGAAGGGACATGCCCATCGCTTCTGCCATGCAGCACATGGTGTTGGCGGTGCCGTAGAAGGCGCAGGAGCCACAGGTCGGGCCACAGGATTCTTCCAGGTTGCCGTAGGTGGCTTCGTCGATCCGACCGCTTTTCAGCATCCCGAGCCCTTCGGACATCGTTGTCAGGTCGGACTTGCGCCCGTCGGACTCGACCCCTCCGAGCATCGGCCCTCCGGGCAGGAAGATGGCCGGGATACGCAGGCGCGCGGCCGCCATGAGCATGGCCGGGACGATCTTGTCGCACGAGCCGAGCAGAACGATGCCGTCGAGACGGTGTGCCTCGACCATGACCTCGATATCGCTGGCGATCAGGTCGCGCGAAGGGAGGATGAAATGCATGCCGGCATGTCCCTGGGCGGTGCCGTCGCAGGCCGCGATGACGCCGAATTCGGCAACCGTTCCGCCCGCCATGTGGATGCCCTTGCGCACATGGTCGGCGAGTTGACGCAGGTTGGTATGTCCGGGAACGAGCTCGTTCCATGCGTTGGCGATGCCGATGATCGGGCGATCGAGATCCGTCTCGGAGTAGCCGGCCGATTTGTAAATGCTGCGGTTGAAGCACCAATCGGGCTTTTTCAGGATATCGCTGCTGCGGTTGGTCATTTCTGTGTTCCCAAGGCGGACATCGGCCCGCGTGCCCTGGCCAGCGTGCTCGTCGCGAACGCGGCCATGTCTTCCCGGCAGTCCACCATCTTGTGACGGCTCGGTTCCATGACGGTCTCCCGCGTGGGCACGCTAACGGTCGGGGACCGTAGGCGAGCAATCAATACAAAACAAATGAATTAATTTCTCGGAATGATATAGAAAATGGTATGCTTTTGCTTGGAACGTGACCTTATGAATGATCCAATCCGGACGCCTCGGCATCATCCCCGCCTGAAGACGCGACAGATGACCTTGCTGATGGCGCTCGACGAGACGCGCAACATTCACCGTTCCGCGGAAGAAACCGGTATGAGCCAGCCCGCGGCCTCGAAGATGCTCAAGGATATCGAAGGCGTATTCGGCGTGCCGCTGTTCGACCGGCTGCCACGCGGCATCCGACCAACAGAGTACGGCGAGGCGGTCATTCGCCACGTCCGCATGGCACTGGCGTGCCTTGCGCAGGCGCAGGAGTCGGTCGCGACGCTACAGGCGGGACTGTCCGGAAAGGTCAGTGTCGGCGCGATCATCACGCCCTGCCCTTCGCTGGTGCCGCAGGCGATCATCCGCACCAAGCGCGAGGCGCCAAATCTGAATATCAGCTTCGAGGTCAGCACCAGCAACGAGTTGGTGGCGGACCTCAAGCGCGGCCAGGTCGACTTTGTGCTCGGGCGGATCCCGGAACAGGAGGACCAGCCGTCTCTGCTCTACGAGGAAATCTCGCGCGAGGTGCGCTGCGTCGTGGCGCGCGTCGGACATCCGCTGATGACGCGCAGCGACCTGAATCTTTCAGACCTCGCCCGTTTCGGCTGGATCCTTTCGGCGCGCGGGACCATCCTGCACAACCGCATCGACATGATGTTCCGCACCGCCGGCCTGGATCTCCCATCGAACACGGTCGAAACCACGTCGGTGCTGGTCGTCATGAACATGCTGATGCACACCGATTTTCTGCACGCCGTGCCGGTCGACGTGGCGAGTTTCTACATGCGCACGGGCGAGATCGCCATGTTGCCGATCAATATTCCCTGCGCGGTGGAGAACTACGGGATCATCAGCCGCCGCGACGCAATCGCGTCCCCCGGCGCGTTGCTGTTGTTGCGGCATGTGCGCGAGGTGGCGGCGGAAATCTTCGAACTGGAGCCCTCGGCGCCGACCACGGAGCCGTTTCCCCGTTTTTAGCCCCGTCACCTTTCGTCTCGATGGGCAACACGCGGCTGTCCGTGGCGAGGAGAGCAGACGGCCGCCCCCTTTTTGTTTCAGTTGGTGTCGGGCTGCCCTTTGCGGGCGAACACCAGCCGCATCTGCTTTTCGGTTTCCAGCAGGGCGAATACCAGCGCTCCTACGGATACGATCAACATGCCGTCGGTCAACGGCACCGGGTCGGTCCCGAAGATGGATTGCAGGGCCGGCAGGTAGGTGATGGCGAATTGCGCAGCGATCACCGTCAGGAGGCAAACCCATACCACGGGTGTCCCTCGCGCCGCCGACCACGTCAGCGAGGTGCCATGGATGTTTCGAATGAAGAACAGGTAAAAGATCTCCAGCACCACAAGCATGTTCATCGCCATGGTCTGCGCCAGTTCGAGCGAATAGCCCGCTTCGGTGGCGTAGAAGAAGATACCGAAGACCGCGCAGAGGAACAACGTCGAGGCAAAAACGATCTGCCAGGCCAGGGCGCCCGTCAGGATCGGTTGATCGCGCTTGCGGGGCGGACGACACATGGTGCCCGTCTCGGTGGGCTCGAAGGCGAGCGACAGCCCGAGCGTCACCGCCGTGATCAGGTTCACCCAGAGGATCTGCACCGCTGTGATCGGCAGCGAAAGCCCCGCGAAAAGCGCGACCACGATCGTCAGCCCCTCGCCGGCATTGGTTGGCAGCGTCCAACTGATGACCTTGGTGATGTTGTCGTAGACAGTGCGGCCCTCGCGCACTGCCGCAACGATCGAGGCGAAATTATCGTCGGCCAACACGAATTCCGCCGCGTCCTTGGCCGCTTCGCTCCCCTTCTGCCCCATGGCGATCCCGGCATCGGCACGTTTCAGCGCCGGGGCATCGTTCACACCGTCGCCCGTCATCGCAACGATCAAGCCTTGCGACTGCAGGGCTTTCACGAGGCGCAGTTTGTGCGCGGGCGAGGTGCGGGCGAAAATGTCGATCTCTATGGCGGCCTCGGTGAGCGCGGCATCGTCCATCGCTTCGATGTCGGTGCCGTTCAGCACCTGCCGGGGATTCATCAGCCCGATCCGTTCGGCGACGGCCCGGGCGGTGGCGGCGTGGTCGCCGGTGATCATCTTCACGCGAATGCCCGCCCTGTCACACTCGGCCACCGCGTCGATGACCTCAACGCGCGGTGGATCGATCAGGCCGATCAACCCGATCAGTGTGAGCTTGCCATCCAGATCGGCCGTATTGAGCACGACATGCTCCTGCGGCACGGCGCGGGTTGCCACCGCGATCACCCGTTGTCCGTCAGCGGCCAGTTCCTCGACCATTCCATGCCAATGTGCCGGGTCCAGTTCCTCGTTGCCGCCTTCGGGCGCGCGCTGGTCGGCGCACATCGCCAGCACTTCCTCGGGTGCGCCCTTTACGTGGATCCGCGCATGGCCCTCGTGGTCGTGATGCAGGGTCGCCATGTAGCGATGGGCCGCGTCGAAGGCGATGGCGTCCGTTCGGCTCCAGAAGCGGAAGGGTTCAGCGCCTTCCTTCGTGATCTTCCCTGCCAGCGCCATCAGCGCGCCCTCCATCGGGTCGCCCTCGACGCGCCAGCCATCCGGTGAGCCGTTCAGCATCGCGTCGTTGCAGAGCCCGGCGGTACGGGCGAATTCCATCAACACCACGTGCTCGTCAGGATGGGCATCGGCCTCGCGCCACTTCACCGCGCCCTCCGGGGCGTAGCCCTGACCATCGACGGAATAGAGATGTTCGGCAGCAACAAGGGTGGTCGCCATCATCTCGTTGCGGGTAAGCGTACCGGTCTTGTCCGAGCAGATGACCGAAACCGCGCCCAGTGTCTCGATCGCGGGCAGCCGCCGCACGATGGTGTTGCGCCGCGCCATCGCCTGAACGCCAACGGCCAGGGTGATGCTGAGTACTGCCGGCAGACCTTCGGGAATCGCCGCCACGGACAGGCCGACCACCGCCATGAACAGGTCCGCGAAGGCGAGATTCCCGACAAAATGGCCGTAGATCAACAAACTCCCTGCAACGAGCAGGATGAAAACCGTCAGCCATTTCGCGAAGATGTCCATCTGGCGGACCAGCGGCGTGGTCAGGGTCTCCACTTCCGACAGCATCCCGCTGATCTGTCCGATCTCGGTGTCGATGCCGGTCGCGACGACGACACCCCGCCCCGATCCCGCAGCAGCTAGCGTCCCCGAAAACATCATCGAACTCCGGTCTCCAAGGACCGCCTCGGCCTCGACAGGCGCGGTGCCCTTGTCCACGGGGACGGATTCCCCGGTGAGGATCGCTTCCTCGACCCGCAGACTGCGTGCTTCGGTCAGCCGCAGATCGGCGGGCACACGGTCGCCTGCCCGCACCAGCACGATATCGCCCGGCACCAGCTCGGCCGCGTCCACGGTCATCCGCCGCCCATCGCGCAGAACGGCGGAGCGCAGCGCGAGCATCCCGCGGATAGCGTCCATCGCGTTTTCGGCGCGGCCTTCCTGTACGTAACCGATGACGGCGTTGACCAGGACGACGGCCAGGATAACACCGGTATCCACCCAGTGCTGCAGGACTGCGGTAACACCAGCCGCGCCGATCAGGACATAGATCAGGACGCTGTGAAACTGCGCGACAAAGCGCAGGATGGCTGGCCGACGGGGCGGCTCCGGCAACCTGTTCGGGCCATCTCTCGCCAGGCGGCGCGCCGCCTCGGCGGATTCAAGGCCGCTTGCGGTTGTCCGGAGAATCGCAAGCACATCGTCTGTTGCGCTGGTATGGAATAGCGGTTTCGTCGTTTCCGGCATCGATTGTCACCTGGCTGACGCAGGACCGCTTGGCGATTCTTAAGACATACCCTCCCGCAGGCCCACGCTTGCGTCTCCCAACGCCCATTCTACGGCAGTTGCAAGAAATCTGCCTTGATGCGGAGCAGTTCCACGCCCGTTCTGACGCAAAACTCTGCGAGGTCACGCCCTTCACGCCCTGTTCGATCGCAGATTCTCCGGCATCCGTGCCTGTGTGCGTGATTGGAAGACGCGCGGATCGGAGAATTTCGGACGTTCCTTAACGCAATAGTCACCCGAACTGGGGAAGCTCCCACCACCAACGTCCGAGAGAACCGGAAAACGCAACGGGTAGAACGCCCCGTCGGGTGTCGCACGCAAACAGGACAGGGTCATTCGCCATGACGCAATTCGTACTCGGTGGTTATGGAGCAGGACAACTTTCGTCTTCCTCCGAAACGGGCATGATAAATGTGTCCGATATGGTGACGCTCGACTCCTCCTGGGATGCATCGACCGACCTGCTGCAGATCGTGATCGAGGATGACGATCCGACACTTTCGGGAGACAGTAGTTTCAACGAGCTCGGGAACGATTGCTCCCAATATGCCGTGATCACGGATACCTCAGGAAACGTGGTCGCCGAAGGCCAGGCCTATCTCGAAAACTACGCCGTTCTGACCGACGGAAACGGGAACGCTTTCTCGATCTACGCCCTTGAAATAGAAGGCGGTTTCGGCGCGGTTATTTCGGTTCCGGAACTGGTTCCAGGGGTCAGTTACTACACGGCATCGATCAACGACATCACCGATCTCAACGATCCGGATTACGCGGAATTCGCTCTGGCACCGAGCTACGACCCGGACCTGGCCCAAGTCTATACCGGCAGCGCCTATGACGACACGATCACGGCGGGAGACGGTGACGACAGCATATATTCCGGAGCCGGTAGCGACATCATCGAGGGCGGCGCCGGCAACGACTATATCGAGTACGGAACCGGAGGCGACACAGTCGATGGCGGCGATGGCGACGATATCATCGACGACCGGCCTGGCATCCAGGAAGGAGATTACGTCGACGTTCTCTCCGGCGGCGCGGGCAATGACACGATTTACGCCGGCGGCGGCGCGGACTTGATCGATGGCGGCACGGGCAATGACTGCCTCTTCGGTGAAGCCGGGAACGACACGATCGCCGGCGGCTACGGAGACGACTTCATCGGCGGTGGTGACGGCGACGACCTGATCGACGGGGAGGAAGGGGCCGATTTCATTCTGGGCGGTTCCGGTGCGGACATTGTTCAGGGCGGGGACGGCAACGACACGATCTATTTCGAAACCGGGGGCGAGTGCTCCACCGATGGCGACGAGGTCCACGGCGGCGCGGGCGACGATTTCATCGACGATGCGGCCGGCGTTCAGACCTATGATTTCGACGACAGGCTCTTTGGCGACGCCGGCAACGACACGATCTTTGGCGGCGGAGGCGACGACGAAATCCACGGCGGCGAGGATGACGACTATCTCGACGGGGAGTCGGGAGACGATCAGATCTGGGGCGACGCCGGCAGCGACACGATCCTAGGAGGCGCCGGGAACGACAGCCTTTATGGCGGCGACGACCAGGACAGTTTCATCGTCGGGGAAAACTGGGGAAACGACACCGTCGACGGCGGCGCGGGCGGCATCGATTTTGACACGCTCGATTTCTCCAATGCCACCGCAGCGATCTCCGTCACCTTCGACGGGACAGAAAGCGGAAGCGCAACAGATGGCACTAACACGGTATCCTTCAGCGAAATCGAAGCGATAACGGGTGGAACCGGCGACGATATTATCGATGCCTCTGCCGACGCGTCGGGTCTTGCGCTCGAAGGAGGGTCCGGCAACGACTGGATCTCCGGCGGTGGTGGCGACGACACGATCACCGGCGGCACAGGCGACGACACGATTCAGACCGACACCGGACAGGACACGATTGTTCTTGCCGACGGTTTCGGCAATGACACGATCACGGACTGGGATTTCTCCGACAGCAACGAGGACGGTTTTTCCGACGACCGGCTGGATGTGTCGAACATGACCAATCTCGATGGCGCGCCCCTCACAGGTTATGACGTCAGCGTGTCGGAGGATGCGAGTGGCAACGCGGTCCTGACCTTCCCGCATGGCGACACCCTGACCCTGACCGGGGTCGATGTCTCGGCTGTGGACAGTGCCGCGAAACTCTATTCCATGGGCATTCCTTGCTATTGCGCCGGCACGCGTATCATGACCCCCACAGGGGAAAGGGCGATCGAGGATCTGCGGGCCGGCGACATGGTCTCGACCATCGAGGCCGGCCCGCAGCCGGTTCTCTGGATCGGGCGACGAACGGTATCGCTGGCGGAGATGCTGGCCAAACCAAAGCTGGCGCCGATCCGGATAGCCGACCGGGTTCTGGGCAATGAGGGGGATCTTCTCGTGTCTTCACAGCACGGGATGGTCGTCCCCCATCCCGAAAACGCCGGTGAAAAGGTCCTCGCCCGAGCGACCCATCTCGAACGCCACGCGGATGATCGTATCCGCAGGGAGGAACCAAATGGTCCGATCACCTATATCCATCTACTTTTCGAAACGCATGTGACCGTTCTGGCCAACGGAGCGACCGGCGAGAGTTTTTATCCCGGCCTCTTCGCCGTTGCAGGGCTTGACCGGATCCAGCGGAAGGATCTCTTCACGCGGTTTCCCAAGTTGCAGATTCTGATGCATGTCGAAAAAGGTCCGGCAGCCCAGGAAGCCGCAAAGGTTGTCTACGGACCGCAAGTACTGCCCTTCCCGTCCAACAAGATGATCGAGACACATATTGCGACGCTGCTAGGGGCATTCCAAGCCAGCCCGCTAGCCGGCCATATCCAGCGGAGCTCATATCGGGAAGACGCCACTTGGTCCGGGGAAAGTCGGCGAATGCCCGTATCCGGGATGCTCAGCGCCTGACGCACGTCGTTTTTCGCCACAAGTGGAGCCCCCCCCCCCGTTCTCCATGAATGGATTCGGGACCTAACTTTGCCTTGAACCTGGCTCAGTTCTTCATTGGCCAGCCCGCCTGTTCTTCCCCGCCAACTCAGACGGCAAGCGTGGCAAAGCGTCCGGATTTCGGGCCGCGCCTCCCTGGGCCAGAAGGGTTCGCTCATGCCACCTCTCGGATTTCGAGCGATGCTTCATGACAACCATCGGGAATCCCTGGTCCCGCCCCGAACGCGGGGCAGTTCCCGATGTTTGTCGGCATCTTGACGGAAATCAACGTTCACACCGGAGTTTTCGTGCATTCTCTTATCCATCGAGCAGGCAGCATCGTGGCCATACCAGGAGATTGCCCATGATCGAGGTCTCCACATCGACGTTGTGCAAACGGCACGACCCGAACGCCTTTACCGCCACAGTCCCGGAACCGGTTGCCGAAACTGTAAGCCTGGTCGGGCAGGATCGTTCCAGAGAAGCGATTCAGTTGTCCGCAAGTATCAGACATGACCTGTTCAACCTGTTCGTCACAGGACCTGCGGGAAGCGGCCGTCACGCCGAGGTTCTCGGGATCCTGCGGGAACATGCAGCGGACCGGCCGGTGCCGGTTGACTGGGTCTATGTCAACAATTTCGACGATCCGCAGAAACCGCGCGCGCTCGAATTGCCGGCCGGAAAGGCGATCATGCTTCGAGATTGCATGCAAAAGCTCGTGGACGACCTGGCAAATGACATTCCGGCCCTCTTCGAGTCGGACGAGTACCAGTCCCAGCGCAGACTGATCGAGGAGGAAGTCGAACAGTCCCAGGAAACCGCGATGGCGGAATTCGCGGATAGAGCACAGTCGGAAAACATCGCGCTTCTTCGCACGCCGATGGGGTTCATGCTGACCGCAATCCGGGAAGGCAAGCCGCTCAAGACGGAAGATTATGGAAGGCTGCCCGAACAGGAACAGGCGGAAGTCGACGAAAAAATCGCGCGTTTCCAGGAACAGCTTGCCGAGGTCATGCGCGAGGCGCCGAAGCTGGAGCGGCAGGGGCGCAATCGGATCGAACAGCTGAATGCCGACATGGCGGAACGCGCCGTGAGCGCCCGCATCGAAGAGGTGGCGACGGAACTTCGTGGGATCGAGTCGGTCGCATCCTATCTGACCGACGCGCAAGCCGATATCATTGCCAATGCGGAACTGTTCCTGAAATCCGGAAAAGACAGGAATGACGGCCCATTCCCGGAGGCAATTCGCAAGTATCACCAGGATCCGGAATTCGGTCGCTATGCGATCAATGTCATGGTCTCGCATGCCGAGAACGGGGATCTTGGCGCCCCGGTCGAAATGGAAGACCTTCCGACGCTGGACCGTCTGACGGGTCGGATCGAGCATGTCTCGCACATGGGATCGCTGATGACGAATTTCACCATGATCAAGCCCGGGGCACTTCACCGGGCCAATGGCGGATACCTGATCCTCGATGCGCGGCGTGTCCTGGTCGAACCTTTCGCATGGGACGCGCTGAAACGGTGCCTGAAGAACCGCAGGATCACGATCACCTCGCTTGCGGAACGGATCAGCCTTGCCTCGACGATCACGCTGGAGCCAGACCCGATTCCGCTTTCGGTGCGCGTCGTGCTGGTCGGTGACAGGGTGCTGCACGCGTTGCTTGTCATGTTCGATCCGGATTTCGCGGAACTTTTCAAGGTCCAGGCCGATTTCGAGGAGAGCGTCGACCGAAACGGGGAAAGCAGCGCGGGAATGTCCGGTCTGCTGGCCAGTCAGGCAGCGCGGGAGAACCTTCGTCCTCTCAACGCCGCCGGCATGGCGCGCCTGCTCGACGAAGCGGTGCGGATCGCCGAGGATTCCCGCAAGTACTCGCTGAGGGTGGAGGCGTTGACCGACCTGATGTGCGAGGCCGATCACTATGCCAGCCAGCGAAGTGCCGACGTGATCGACGCCGCCGACATTGCCGCGGCGGTGGATGCGCAGGACCGGCGTGCGTCCCGGATCAGGGATCGCATGCACGAGGCGATCACGCGGGGCACGATCCTGATCGATACGTCCGGAGAGAAAGTCGGACAGGTCAACGGCCTGTCGGTCATCGGGCTGGGCGATTATGTCTTCGGTCGCCCGTCGCGCATCACCGCGAGGGTTCGCATGGGCGCCGGCAAGCTGATCGACATCGAGCGCGAGGTCGAATTGGGCGGACCGCTGCATTCCAAGGGGGTGATGATCCTCTCGGGCTATCTTGCCGCGACCTTCGCGCTGGACGTGCCGTTCTCGCTTCATGCGAGCCTCGTGTTCGAGCAGAGCTATGGCGGCGTGGATGGCGACAGCGCCTCCTCGACCGAGCTCTACGCGCTGCTCTCGGCACTTTCCGGCTTACCGATCGACCAGGGGGTTGCCGTTACCGGGTCGGTGAACCAGGCGGGCGAGGTTCAGGCGATCGGTGGTGTGAACCAAAAGATCGAAGGATTTTTCGATATCTGCGCTGCCAAGGGCTTGAGCGGGAAACAGGGCGTGATCATCCCCAAGACCAATATAGACCACCTGATGCTGCGACCGCGGGTCGTCGAGGCGGTGGCCGCCGGCATGTTCCGAATTCTCGCCGTGGAGACGGTCGAGGAAGGTATCGAAGCGCTCACCGGTGTGCCCGCCGGCAAGCGTGGGCCAGACGGGGCCTTCGAGGCGGGCAGTGTCTATGCGCGGGTGGAGGAGCGTCTTCGGGACTTCGCCGAGCAACGGCGGAAATTCGGGCGCAACAAGCAGGTCAACTCCGAGGAGGGCACGCGGTGATATCGTCCATCAGCAAGAAACGGGTGCTGATCGCCGCCGGCAGCTATGTCGACGCCGCCGCGGCAATCCGGCTTGCAGAGCGGATCGCCTCCGGGCTGATCGCCGAATTGGGCGGGGTGCTTATCGATGACGAGGCCATCGCCGAGACGACTGGTCTGCCCGTCCAGCGGGTTGTGACGTCCGGCGGAATGCTGGTGCAGGTGCCGTCCCGCTCCCGTTTGGCGGGCCTGATGCAGAGCGATGCAAGGGCGTTTCGCTCCGGGCTGTCCGGCGTAGCGAGCGCCTGCACCGTCGAATGGGTGTTCGAGCACCGTCGCGGCGATTTGATTTCCGGTATCTGCGAGGCCGCCCGCGGTTGGGACCTGCTTTTGGTCGGGCACAGGACAGGCCGCCGCCGTGTCGGGCGGGTCGTGCTCGTCGATCACGCGTTGTCTCCTTCCTCGGAAGCGGCCAGCCTGGCCCGTGGTATTGCAGACCGCCTTGGGACGGATGTGGCCACGATTGCCGTGAACGGCCAGAGCGGGGGGGCGGATGAACCGGATACCAGCCCGGAGATTGTCCAGTCCGAGCAAGCGCTTCTTGCCCGGATCAACCGCATCAACGCGGCGCTGGTCATCGTCGACCTTGCCGAAGGCCCGCTTCGGGGACGCGAGCAGTTGCGGCACCTCATCGAGGCGTCCAGATGCCCGGTTCTGGTGCTGAACGCTTCCCGGGCAGAGCCGGCCATCGCTCATTCGGCGATGATCCCCGAACCACCGAGACGGCCGGAGATGGACATGTGAACGGCGTTTGAACGGAATCAGGCGATAATTCGACGACCGGAACACACGGGACAGGCAAGGGAGAGCCGAACGGGAAGAACGACGGGACAGACCGAAGGAAAGGAGTGACGCAGCCATGACACGCTTCGATTTCGGCCCCATGCGCTTCCTCGACCAGGCCGGGCAGGTCGAGACCGCGCTGCCCGGATTCGCGCAGGAGCGCGAGGCGCTTGCCGCGCTCTACCGCGCGATGATCCTGACCCGACAGTTCGACACCAAGGCCGTTGCCCTGCAACGAACAGGGCGGCTCGGCACCTATGCTTCCAGCCTCGGACAGGAGGCGGTGAGCGTTGGCGTGGCGAGCGCGATGCGAGACGAGGACGTGCTCCTGCCGTCCTTTCGCGAGCATGGCGGGCAGCTCTGGCGCGGCGTTACCCTGAAGGAACTGTTCCTGTTCTGGGGCGGCGATGAGAGGGGCAATGATTTCTCGGGGCCTCGCAAGGATTTTCCGGTCTGCATTCCCGTCGCGACGCAATTCCCACAGGCTGCTGGCGTCGCGCTGGCCATGCAGGTGCAAGGCACCGGCGGCGTTGCGGTGGCGATAGGGGGTGACGGGGCCACCTCCAAGGGCGATTTCTACGAGGCGATGAATATTGCGGGCGCCTGGACGCTGCCGGTCGTTTTCGTGACCAGCAACAACCAATGGGCGATCTCTGTTCCCCGCGCCGAACAGACCCACGCGGCCGCGATTTCCGACAAGGCCATTGCGGCCGGCATACCGGGCGGACGGGTCGATGGAAACGACGTGATCGCGGTCCGCGCGGTGATGGAGCGGGCGCTCGACCGCGCGCGTGCCGGTGAAGGCGCCACGTTGATCGAGGCTGTGACCTATCGGCTAGGGGATCACACGACCGCCGACGACGCCAAGCGATATCGTGGCGAAGCGGAGGTCAGCGCACATTGGAAGTCCGAGCCGCTGGTTCGGCTGCGAAATTACCTCGTGCAGGCACATGGTTGGACAAAGGACGAGGAGGAGGCCCTTCAGAGAAGCTGCCGGGAGGACGTAGAGACGGCAGCAGAGGCATATCTCGCAACCGCCATCCCGCCCTCGCGCTCGATGATAGAGCATCTGTTCGAGACCGTTCCGGACGATCTCTCAGAACGTTTCGGGGAGGCGGGAAATGGGTGAGCTGGCACTGGTAGAGGCCGTTCGAATGGCCCTCGCGCGCGCCCTTGAGGACGACCCGCGCGTGATCCTGCTCGGCGAGGATATCGGCGTGAACGGTGGCGTCTTTCGCGCGACCGATGGGCTCGCGGCGCGTTTCGGCGTCGACCGGGTACTCGACACACCGCTGGCCGAGACCGCCATTGCCGGGATCGCAGTGGGCGCCGCAGCGCATGGGCTCCGGCCCGTGGCCGAGATCCAGTTCATGGGTTTTCTCTACCCCGCGCTGGACCAACTGGCCAACCACGCCGCGCGCCTGCGCAACCGCACGCGCGGTCGCTTGACCTGCCCGATGGTGCTGCGCGCGCCGTTCGGTGGCGGCATCCATGCGCCGGAGCATCATTCGGAGAGTTTCGAGGCGATGCTCGCCCATGTGCCCGGTCTGCGGGTCGTTGTGCCGAGTTCGCCGGCGCGGGCCTACGGGCTGCTGCTGGCGGCGATCCGGGACCCGGATCCGGTCGTGTTCCTGGAGCCGAAGCGCCTCTATCGCTCTATCCGTGAAGAGGTCACCGATGACGGTGCGGCCCTGCCGCTCGACCGGGCAGTTATGCTGAGCGCCGGCGAGGATGTGACACTGGTCACATGGGGGGCGATGGTACAGGAAGCCCGGGAGGCGGTGGAGGGGATGGCCGCCGAGGGGGTCTCGGTCGAGTTGATCGACCTCTCCGCGCTGAAACCCATCGACCGGGCGACGATCCGAAGGTCGGTCGCCAAAACCGGGCGCTGTGTCGTGCTGCACGAGGCGCCGTTGACCGCCGGGCTGGGGGCGGAGATCGCCGCTGATCTGGCCGAGCACTGCCTGACCCACCTGCTGGCGCCAATCCGGCGGGTTGCGCCGCCGGATGTCGTCATTCCCTATCCGCGTCTGGAGGACCATTACATGCCAACGACCGGGCAGGTCGTCGGAACGATCAGGGAGGTAATGGAGTTCTCATGACCGAATTCACGCTGCCTGACCTCGGCGAAGGCCTGCAGGAAGCCGAAATCGTCACATGGCACGTGACGCCCGGCGACAACATCATCGCCGACCAGCCGCTGGTCTCGGTCGAGACCGACAAGGCGGTTCTGGAGATTCCCGCACCGGTCAGTGGCCTTCTTCTTCGGCGCTTCGCAGAGGAAGGCGACATGGTTGCCGTCGGCGCCCCACTGGCCGAAATCGACACGGAAAGCGCAACGGATGCGGGTGCCATCGTCGGTGACCTGCCGGATGGAACGTCCGGCAAGCCGTCTGCCGAACGTGCGTTGCAGGATCGTCCGAGGGCCGTGCCCGCAGTGCGCCGCCTTGCGCGGGAGAGTGGGGTCGACCTGTCCACGCTTACGGGAAGCGGCCCGGGAGGCGCTATCCTGTCGCGCGATGTCGAGGCTGCTGCGGCCCGGGGCACACCAATTCGCGGTGTCCGCCGCGCAATGGCCGGGGCAATGGCACGATCACGCGACGCGATCGTTCCAGCCACGGTGACCGACCAGGCCGTGATTTCCGCCTGGACCGAGACCGAGGAGCCGACACCACGCCTCGTTCGGGCCATCGTCGCAGGCTGCCGGGCCGAACCGGCGCTGAACGCCTGGTTCGAGGATGACCGACTGACCCGGCATGCGGCCATCGATCTCGCCATCGCCGTCGACACGCCCGACGGGCTGTTCTCTCTGGTCCTGCGGGATGTTGGCCGCTGCACGGACGTGAAAGCGCGCCTGGCCGCCTTGCGCCAGCGGGCAATGACTCGCGCTCTCACGCCCGACGAATTGCGCGGCGGCACGATCACGCTTTCCAATTTCGGTACCCTTGGCGGGCGCTTTGCCGTCCTCGTGGTGTCGCCGCCGCAGGTGGCGATCCTGGGTGCCGGGCGGATTTCGGAGGAATGCGTGGCAGAGAATGGCCAAGCCGTCGTCCGGCCTGTCCTGCCCCTGTCACTGACCTTCGATCACCGCGTCGTCACCGGCGCCGAGGCCGCGCGTTTTCTTGGCGCGGTCCGTGCCTCGCTGGAACACCCATCGCTTGAGGAGGAACAGCCATGACAAGCCCCTTTGCGTTGACAGACAGCTTCGGCCCCGAAAAGATCGTACATCTGAGCAATCCCGCCGCAAGGTTGAAGGCCATCGTCGTGATCGACAACACGGCCCTCGGCGCCGGTATTGGCGGCACCCGCATGGCACCGGACGTGACCCTGGAGGAATGCGCCCGGCTCGCGCGGGCGATGACCCTGAAAAACGCACTGGCGGGACTTCCCCACGGCGGGGCGAAATCCGTCATCTGCGCCGACCCGTCGATGCCCCTGGCCGACAAGGAACGGCTGATCCGGGCCTTTGCCCGAGCCATCTCGACTCTCGACGGTTACGTGCCCGGCCCCGACATGGGAACCGACGAGACATGCATGGCATGGATCAAGGACGAAACCGGGCGTGCGGTTGGCCTTCCCCGTTTGCTGGGGGGAATCCCGCTCGACGAGATCGGCGCGACCGGCTTCGGCGTGGCCGAGGCGCTGGACGCGGCTGCGCCGTTCAGCGGCATTGTTTCCGATGGTGCGCGCGTGGCCATCCAGGGCTTCGGCGCCGTTGGCCGCCATGCCGCGCTCATTCTTGCCAAGAGAGGGGCGCGTATCGTTGCCGTCTCGGATTCCGGTGGCTGCGTGTCAGACCCCGACGGCCTTTCGCTCGACAAGCTGCTGGAAATAAAGGCGGCCGGTGGTAGCGTGACCGATCTCGAAAACGTGGCAACCGCCGCCCGCGACGACGTGATCGGCATCGATTGCGACATCCTCGTTCCCGCCGCCCGTCCGGATGTGATCCATTCGGACAATGTGGACGCCGTGCGGGCACGGGTCATCGTCGAGGGGGCAAACATCCCTGCAACGATCGAAGCTGAGACCGATCTTCACCGGCGCGGCATTCTTGTCATCCCGGATTTCGTGGCGAATGCGGGCGGTGTGATCTGTGCATCCATAGAGGCACGCGGCGGAACCGAAGGACAGGTGCTCGGCGTGATCTCCGAACTGATCCGCCGCAACACGACCGAGGTGCTTCAGCGGGTCGGGCAAAGCGGCGACCTGCCCAGGGACGTGGCAAGAAGACTCGCCGAAACCCGTGTCCGCGGCGCCATGGATCTCAGACGGTCCTTCTGAACGGCAGTGTGTTTGGCCTATCCGGTCTGCGGATGATGCGCCCCCATGACTCGGTAACGCATCCACTTGCTGGTCCCGATGGCGATGATCCCGATTGAAAGCAAGCACCAGACCGCAGGCATCTCGTTTGGGTCCGAGGTCAGTTGCCAGGCCAGAACCGGCCCGGCCAGGAAGTGGAACAGGACGAATTTCCACGCCCCGTAGGAGAGCGGCAACAACAGGACCGCGGTGACATATGCCGGGAACTGCAACTGGTATCCGATCACATCGCTGATCGGGTTCCAAAGCCCGTTGAGCGGCACTTCCCATGCGATGTGCCAACTTCCCGAGACCAGGCACAGGCCCGTGCCGCACATGATTTCACCGGGAAGGCATGAACCGAGCGTTTCCAGCGGAACCAGCCGCAGGACAAGTAGAGCCGAACAGGCGGCGGCCACCGTGAAAACCAGGCGGCGCTGCATGGACTCCACCGGCCTAGGCGCGATCTCCATCACGAAAGCGTTTACCACCAGCGGCTGCAACGCGATGTGCAGGTAGGACAGCAACGTGACCGTCTGGTTCGTCGGGTCGCCGCATTGGTCCACGACGAGATAGCCGACGGCCTGGAGCGCCTCGATGAACGAGAAGTAGAGGAGCGTCCCCCATATCGCCAGTGGCTCGCCCTTGCTGCGGGTGTACCCGGCAGCAGCCGCTCCGGTAACCGCCATCGCTACCGACGCCGTCATGCTCCAGCACATCCGAAGCCCTCCAGCGAATTTGTTTCAGGTCGCCCGAAGCAAGGCTGCTTGCCACGGGCAATTCGTCCGAACGCGGGCGCCGTTCAGGCGCCCGCGTGAGACCGGCCTGTCAGGCACGGGTGATCTCGATCTTGCGGGCCTCGCTGACGGCATCCGCGGGTTTCGGGACCGTGACGGTCAGGACACCGTCCTTCGCCGACGCGGCAACCGTATCCGGGTCGATGTCGAAGGGCAGCGCGATGGTGCGCATGAAGGCGCCCGAGCGACGTTCCACGCGATGGAACTCCCGCCCTTCCTCCTCACCCTTTTCGTCCTTCTCGGACTTCTTTTCGCCCCTCACCGTGAGCCGATTCCCGGCAACGGAGAGATCGACATCCTTCAACTCGATCCCCGGCAATTCGGCGGTCACACGGACCGCGTCATTGGTCTCGCTGACATTCGTGCGCACGGCGAAACCGCTCTTCATCAGGTCGTGGCCTACGTCGAAATCATCGAAGAGGGTATCAATCTGCTTACGCAGCATCCCGAACGGATCGTCATCGCCCTTCGCGCCATTCCAAGAGGACGGCAACCAGCTACGCTTTGTCATAACAGCCTCCCTTCTTGCTTTCAGATTGCGGGATTGTCGCGCAAAAACGCACGCCGCGCCATGATCCGTATCATCAAGACGCGCCAGCCACCCATTTACCGCCAAGTCTCTCCACTTTCTCGGATTTCCAAAGTCTTGAGAGCCTTGCTGCAGCGCCTGCGGACCTGTTCCCGCGAGCCTGCGGGCCCGGTTTTCCCTTCGGCAGGTGGTCTCCGGCGCACTGATAAGTTGCCAAACTGCGATGACGGCAATCGTGCCAAGATCGTTTGAAGTTACGGAGCCCGAGCAACCGGCGGCATCTCACTCCATTCGCGCTCTGAAAAGTGCAGAGGAGACACCGAGTGTCACGATCGCGATCACCGCAAGCGGCCAGGTATTCGCCCAAAGATCCGGCACTGTCATGTCCTTCAGGAACACCCCCTCGCTGACGATCAGGAAATGCTTCGTCGGATCGCCCTGGGCCAGAATCCGGAGCCAGCCGGGCATGTTGTCGACAGGGGATGCGTAGCCCGAGAGCAGGATCGCAGGGACCGCGACCAGGAACATACCAAGGAAGGCCTGCTGTTGGGTTTGGGACAGCGACGAGACGAGCAGACCGACGCCGGCGAGTGCTAGCAGATAGAGCAGCAGCGAGATGTAGAAGAAGGGAACCGAGCCCGTTAGCGGCACGCCGAACAACGTCGAAATCAGCACCATGTAGATCGTTGCGTTGATAAACCCGACAAGCACCGGCGGAATCACCTTTCCGATCAGGATCTCGGGAACGCGGAGCGGCGAGACCATGAGTTGGTCGAAGGTGCCGAGTTCCCGTTCGCGGGCAACCGCCTGTGCCGTCAGGCCGAGCCCGGAGATGGTGGTAATGATGACGACCAGCCCCGGCATGGTGAACCAGAGGTAGAGCAGGTTCGGGTTGAACCAGTGGTTTACAATCGCGCCCGTCCGGGCCGGCGTGGCCGAAAGCTCGGCGCCGAGGTCGGCAACGATGGTGTTGAGATACCCCAGAACGATCTGCGCCGCGTTGGATTTCCGCCCGTCGAAAATCGCCTGCACGACCGCTGGCCGTCCCGCCGCCACATCCGCGCTGAAGCCCTGCGCGAAACTCACAACCGCGATCGTCTGTTGGCGGTCGATGGCCTGCCGCATCTCCTCCGGCGAACTGATCGGCAAGATCGCCACAACATTTGGACTGCCGGCGATGCGCTGCGTCATCTCGATGCTCCACCGCCCGCCGTCGCGATCGTAAATCCCGACGGCGATGTTCTTTACCTCCAGCGTCGTTGCGAAACCGAGCACGAAGAGCTGGATCAGCGGCGGCATGATCAGGATTATCCGGGCGCGCGGATCGCGCAGGATCGCCCAGAATTCCTTGATCGTGATCGCCATGAGCCGAGCAAGCATCAGGCGATCCTCCGATGCGTCACACGTATTGCAAGGGCGAAATAGATCAGCCCGAAGCCCAGCAGGATCGCGATGGAATGGAGGAACATTGGCCAGATGTCACCGACCGTGAACAAGGTCTGCAGGGACGGAACAAGATAGCGCGCGGGAACCGCGTAGGTGATGATCTGGATCGGCACCGGCATCGAGGCGATCTCGAAGATGAACCCGGAAAGGACCATCGAGGGCAGGAACCCGATGAGCAACGCCATCTGGCTGGCCACAAACTGGTTCTTGGCGATGGCGGAAATCAACAATCCCTGGCCGAGCGCAGGCACGAGAAAGGCCGATGAGACCGCCAGCAATCCCGGGATCGAGCCGCGAAACGGAACGCCGAAGACGAAGACGGCCAGCCCCGTGCACAGTGCCACCGATCCGAGACCAAGGATGAAATAGGGAAGCACCTTGGACGCGAGCAGTTCCGACATCGCCACCGGCGTCGCCATCAGCGCCTCCATCGTGCCCCGCTCCCATTCGCGTGCCACCACCAGCGCGGTCAACAAGGTCCCGATCATCGACATGACGATCGCGATCGAGCCCGGAATGAGGAAATCCCGACTGGTCAGTTCGGGGTTGAACCAGAAGCGCGGGATCAGGTTGATCGGACGTTCGGCAGCGACGCCATGATCGAGCGCCTCTCCCTGCGCCCATTGAGTCTGAACCCCCTGGGCATAGTTGGCGACGAAGGACGCGGTGTTGGGGAGCGAGCCATCGGTGATGATCTGGATAGTCGCCTGCGCCTGGCCGGACTCCATCCGGGCACCGAAATCCTGGGGGATGACAATGATGCCGCGCAATTTCCCGGCAACAAGCTCGGGTTCGAGCGAGGCCAGTTCCCGTGCGAAGGTTACGTCGAACCAGCGCGAATTTCGGAAAGCCATGCCGAGGCTGCTCGCCACCGCGCTGTCATCCTCCAGTGCGAGGCCTATCCTCACCTCGCGGACATCGAGCGAGACCGCGGTGCCGAAGAGGAACAACAGGATCAACGGCAGCACGAGGGCAATCAGGAAGGTCGATGGATCGCGCAGGATCTGTCGACTCTCCTTGATCAGCAAGGCCATGAAGCGACGCGGGTTCATGCGGCTTCATCCTTGCTCTCCGAGGCCTCGATCAGGGAAATGAACGCCTCCTCCAGTGTCGGGTCGGGACGATCCGGCGTCGCCGCGTCCCGCTTCAACACGTCCGGGCTGCCAAGCGCGATCTGCTCGGCGCGATAGATAACCAGGATGCGATCGCAATATTCCGCTTCTTCCATGAAATGGGTGGTGACCAGAACGGTGACACCCTTTTCAACCAACCCGTTGATGTGAGACCAGAACTCGCGCCGCACGATCGGATCGACGCCGGAAGTGGGTTCGTCGAGGAACAGGGTCGGCGGTTCGTGCATCACCGCGCAGGCGAGCGACAGCCGCTGTTTGAAGCCCAGTGGCAAACCTCCGGCGTTCTGCCGCAGATATGGGCCCAGGTGGAAAATCTCCACCATGCGCCCAAGCGCCTCCCGCCGTTTCGCGCCGGTAAGCCCATAGGCTCCGGCGAAAAAATTGAGGTTCTGGCGCACGCTCAGATCGCCGTAGAGCGAGAATTTCTGAGCCATGTAACCCAGAGACCGGCGCGCCGCGGAACGGGAGTGGCGAAGGTTGTGCCCCGCCACGCGGCCGTCGCCGGAGGTCGGGGTCAGAAGACCACAGAGCATCTTGAAGGTGGTTGATTTTCCCGCGCCGTTTGGACCCAGCAGCCCGAAGATCTCGCCGCGCGGAACCTTGAAGTCGATGCCATTGGCAGCGGTGAACGGACCGAAACGCTTGGTAAGTTGATGCGCCTCGATGGCCGGCAGGTCGTTTTCCGGCACCGCCCGGTAGTGCTCGGCCAGCAAGCTGTGTCCTTTCGGACCGCCGCCGAGGCGATCCACGAAGGCGTCTTCGAACCGGGCCGGAACGGGCTCGGCGCCCTTCGGCGGCGAGGCACCGGCATTCGTCAGGAACCGCACCGAGGCTCCCTGGATGGTCGCATCCCGGATCGCCGGATCCGCCACCAACCCGGCCAGAAGACGCCGTTTGCCCGGTCCATCTCCCCGCATCCGGAAGCACCGCCCGGCGGCCTCCCGCGTCAGATCGCCGGGCGGGCCTGCATGGATCAGGCGGCCTTCACTGAGCAGGAACACCTCCTCGCATTTCTCGGCCTCGTCGAGATAGGCGGTGGACCAGAGCACGGCGATCCCTGCCTCGGTGAGCTTCCGGACCATCGCCCAGAGCTCCCGCCGCGATAGCGGATCGACACCGACCCCGGGCTCGTCCAGCAACAACAATTCCGGCGTTTCCACTAGGGCACAGGCCAGGCCGAGCTTCTGTTTCATGCCGCCCGAGAGCCGTCCCGCGAGCCGTTCGGTGAACGCTCCAAGATCGGTGAAACGCAACAGCTCGGCAAAGCGATCGTCCCATTTCCCGGTCGGCAACCCTCGCAACTCGGCATAAAGCCGAAGGTTCTCGATAACGCTGAGATCCTCGTAGAGACCGAAGCGTTGCGGCATGTATCCAATCCGCTTGCGATCCGCCTCGGTCGCCGGCTTGCCGAGAACCGTCACCTCGCCCTCATCGTGGTCGATCAGCCCGGCCAGCAGCCGGATAAGCGTCGTCTTCCCGGCACCGTCCGGGCCGACAAGGCCGGTCATGAGGCCCGGTCGGATCTCCAGAGAGATATTGTCCAGCGCCGGCGCGCGCGCTTTGCCGAAACGGCGGGAGACGTTGCTCAGCACGGCCGCGGGCACCGGATTAGCCATCACGGATTGACCTCGGGCACCAGCACGGTGACTGGCATGCCCTGGCGCAATGCATCGTCAGGGTCCTCGACGATAATCCGAAGCCGGAAGACAAGATCCGTGCGCAGGCTGGGAGTCTGCACCGATTTGGGCGTGAACTCGGCAGTGGGCGAGATGAAGCCGATCGTGCCGTGGTACACCCGATCCGTACTGTCGGTCGTGACCTCGACCGCGCGCCCCGGCACGACCATGCCAAGATCCGGCTCCGGGACATAGGCGCGAATTCGGACCGGGCGATCGATCGCGATGGTGTAGACCGTCCCACCGGCGGCAACGATCGCGCCGGGTTCGCGGGCACGGGTCAGCACGAAACCGTCCTGAACCGCGGTCAGGGTCGCGTCCTCAAGGGCGGTCTTCGCCTGGTCCCGCGCTGCCAGCGCAGCCGACAGCGCCGCTTCGGCGGCGGCTATATCCTCGGCGCGGGTACCGGCACGCACCAGCGACAGAGCCTGCTCGGCGGAAGAGAGCATCGCCCTGGCCTCGAGAAAACCGGCTTCGGCGGTATCGAGCTCCGCCTGGCTGATCGCATCGCTTTTCACGAGTCGACCAAAGCGGTGGAAAGCCAGTTCCGAACGGTCCAGGGCCGCCTTGCGCTGGTCCACCAGGGCCTCTGCCTGCGCAATCTCCTGGGGGCGATTGCCCGCCACCGCCTTGTCCAGCGCTGCCTGTGCAGCGGCCACCTGCGCTTCGGCCGCGGCCAGGGTCTGCTGCAGTGGTACCGGATCGAGCCGGGCCAACACATCACCGGCAGCGACCCGGTCTCCCTCCTCAACCGGCATCTCGGAAATCCGTCCGCCGACCCGGAACGCGAGATCCACCGTGCGGACATCGACATTGCCGTATAATGTCAGCGCTTTAGACCGCTCCGGTTCGAAATAGCCTTCCTTCCACGCCCACGCGCCCCCACCAGCAGCAACGACCAAAGCGAGGACGGCGACGATCAATGGCTTCTTCATGATGCATCCCCCCATTCCGGGATAGCGCAGTCCGAACAGTCCTCGCAAAACCGATCTGCAGCCGTTCTGATCACCCTGTCCTAGGTGGCAGCTATCGGTTTGCCTGGCTGTCGGGACTCTGACACTGGCATCTCCTTGCCCCTGATTATGGATTAGTCCATTCGTTCGAATGCCATTTCAAGGGTCAATTTCCCGGCAGAGCAAATGCTTGCGGCTTCTGGGGACGCCGTGAAGAGACTGGCCGAAGGCGTCACCTGTCAAGGTGTCGTCAATATCGCTGATCAGCAGCCAGGGTCGGCTTTGACTTGGCGATATTTGCGTCACTTTCCTGAAGAGTTGTCGCGCCTGCTGGGAATGTCGGAATGGCGGGTTCTGGAGTGAACCGGCTCCTGCCCCGACCAGGCGCGGTGCGGCTTCTCCACCGTTTCCTCGCCCTTCAATGCTTCCAGCGCCACTTTCGCTTTGAACTTGGGCGCGTTCCGCTTGCTTTCGACATCTCTGACCTCCTTCTCGTCGAAGATCAGCAGACCGCAATTCGTAGCCTACGTCAGCGTCCGAATTTCTCGGAGTAGCTCAATGTTTTCAATCCGAAGCAGGACAGCGCGTGCCGTTGGAGCAGCGCCATTCGGCAGTCATTGCGGCGCCGGTGTGCCCGCAATCAGCACGGTTCGAGTTCAACCTCTTCGACATAGTCGCGCCAGTCATATTTCTCTTCGAAGCCGAGCACCGTCCGGATCTTCAGATTAGAAAAGAGCGCTTCGTCCTCGTGCAGGTCCCGCCGGATCGGCACTTCCGGGTAGAAACGCGCGATGATCTCGCTGTTCGGGATGTTCACCGAGTTGGTGTCGTTTCCGGCATTGAAGATCTGGAAGCCAAGCCCATCCGCCCTCAGGCAAAGATCGACAATCTGGCCGAGGTCACGCGCGTCGATATAGCAGAAGAGGTTGCGCCGCCGGACGGCCGGATCGGCAAAGAAAGCCGGAAAGCGGTCGTACTCATGCGGTTCGATCACGTTACCGATGCGGAGCCCGTATATGTCGAAGCCCGAGCGGCGCTGGAACGCGCGGGCGGTCTTCTCGTTGACCACCTTGGACAGCCCGTAGCTGTCCATCGGGTTGGTGTCATGTTCCTCGTCCACCGGAAGGTAGTCCGGCAGCGCCTCGCCATCGGCAAAGCAGACGCCATAAGTCGTCTCGGAAGACGCGAAGACGATCTTGGGGATGCCGAGCTTCACCGCCGCCTCGATCACGTTATAGGTTCCGATCGTGTTGACCCGGAACGTCTCGTGATCGGGGTTGATCAGGATGCGCGGGACGGCGGCGAAATGCACCACCGCATCGAATCTCGGCACACCGGTACCAGGTTCCAACTCATCGAAACCGGCATAGCTCGTCATCACGTTGAACATCGCGCCACTATCGGTGATGTCGGCGATCAGGTTGTCGATCCCCGGCTCGTCCAGCGGCGTCAGGTCCACATTGACCACCCGGTGGCCTCTTCCACGAAGGTAGCGACACACGTGTCGTCCGGCCTTGCCGGAGCCGCCTGTGAAAAGAATACGCATATTTCCCCCCAGTCTTACGCGTTCGACGACTCCCCGTCCCCCGATCATGGGCAATGGGAACAAATCCCGACCTGGACGTGTCAGACCCGGCGCTCCGACGATTGCACCTCAGTCAACGTTGCTTGTCCATGCATGTTAGCTTTTTTCTCCTGACAGCAGGCTGACGGACGCTTCCGTCAACCTGCTGTCCTGCGCGGTCTCAGTCGTCTTCGAAGATCCCCTGCTCGGCCCGCTCGTGGCAGGCATTGCAATTGGCCCAGGATTTCGCCTTTTCGAACTGGCGTTTCGAAACTTCTTCCTCATGCTCATGCCGGAACCAGGGCAGCTCCGAGATGCGTTGCGGCACGGCGCCGTCTCCGGAAAGGTCCCGCCCGGCATTGGCCACTAGGTAAGCCTCGATTTCGGCGCGCGTTTCCTCGTCCAATCCGGCGTTTTCGCCGAAGTGGTCCTCCAACGTGGTCATCATCACTCTCCAGGATTGCGCTGGCAGGAAGCCGGCCGGATAGGCCATGTGGCAAGCGCTGCATTCCTCCAGCGTGGCTGCATGGGTCACGGGAGGCATGTATTCCATCTCGTCCGCAAAGGCGGAGCCGGCAAACGCCATGGCCACGGCGGCGAGGATCGGGGTCTTGATCATGATCGGGTTTCCTTGGTTTCAGAGGCTGGAAAGCCAGGCGATGACATCGGCCTTTTCGGCGGAGGTGCAGTCCCGGCCAAGCACGGAGTTGCAGTTTCGGCCGAACCATTTCTCGACGAATTTCAGGTCGGTAAGCCGTTCCGGATTTGCTAAGGGTGCGAGTGGCTCGATCGGCTTGCCGGTCCGCGCCAGCCCTGCCGCTCTCGGATCGGCGCCGTGGCAGGTCGTGCAGGAGGGCGTGTCGGGCTTGCCGCCAGTATGGCTGGCCGTGAAAAGGGCCTGTCCGCGCTCAGCGGACGCCGCGACGCCGGCTTCCGCGGTGTAGTTCGCAATCAAATCTGAGGGTGTCGTGGACTGCGCTGCGAGCGGAGCGGCCAACAGGCAGAGCGGCAGGATCAACAGGTATTTCACTTTGATGGCTCCTTGGGAATTTGAATGTGGAAGGGGCTGAACCATCCGGTCTCGGCATCGCCGTGGCAGGCCGAACAATTCGATTTCGAGTAAACAGGGGCGCGCAGGAAGATCTCTTCCCGAACGTCTTCGTGCAGATGGTTCCAGACGCGGCTGTCGGTCATGGATACGGCCGAGGTCCCGAGGGTGCCTGCAAACATCCGTGCCGGACGGGTTTGAACGGTCGCGGCATCATGAGCCACGAGCCAGTCAGTGATCCGAGCCGTCGTCTCGGGATCGAGGCTGGCATCCTCGCCATAATGGTCTTCGAGCCCGGCCATGAGCGCGCGCCACTCCGACCCCGTCAGCAGGCTGGGATGATAGGCAAGGTGACAGGCGGAACACTCATCGTCAAAACTCGCATCCAGCTCGGCCACCGGCGCGCCGACAGGTGCCCGGCCACCGTTCGGCAGGAGCAGGGTGGCGGTAACGGCAAGCCCAAGGATCAGGAACAACGCGATGAACGGACGCGCACGCTCCGGGTGGCCGGTGTGGTCTCCGGGGCGGCTCTCCTTGGTACCGGAGAGCATGGAGCGGACCAGATTCTCCCGGCTGCGGCGGCTCTCGAAGATCGCGGCGGCGATATGGGCGAGGATCATGACCAGCAGCAAAACCGCAAGCGCCTCATGGATCTCGAGCCCCGCCGCGCCAACCGGATATGGCAATGAGAGCAATGGCCCCGTTCTCAAGACGCCGCCCAGCCCCGCAAGCCCGGTGACTCCGAGCATCAGGACGATGCCCATCAGACCCAGCATCATCACCCCGCCAGCCGGGTTGTGCCCAAGATACCGGCCAGACTCCTTGCCCGTCAGGTGGGAGAGAACCACGGCAGGCCGGCGCAGGAAGTTGGCGAACCGCGCATGGGTCGGCCCGAGAAAGCCCCAGATTACCCGTGCAACCACCAGCGCAACGGCCGAAAGACCGGCGACGATGTGAAGTGCGATCCAGGAGGCGTCGAACAGGAAACCGGTCACGGCAACGATGGTGATGCTGGCCACGAGTAGCCAGTGAAACAGGCGGACCCAGATATCCCAGACACGAACCCGTTCCGGGCGGATGCTTATCTCGGTAGTCGTTGCGTCGGTCATTCCATGTCTCCCGGGCCCGGATTCGGGCGGCTGGAGACAGGATGACATGGGGGTGCTGACGCCGGGCTGACCGTTGATGTCAGGGATTTGTCAGCTTTGGGCGGGCGCCGCCGGAAGGGTCACGCGGACCGACAAGCCGGGGGTTCCGGGGTGAAGCTCCAACCCGCCGCCAAGCGCCTCGGCAAGCTCCGACGCAATCGCCAGCCCGAACCCGCTCCCCGGGGAGCTCTCATCGGCACGCACTCCGCGACGCGTCATCTCGGCCAGCCTGTCGGGCGGGATGCCGGGGCCATCATCTTCAACACTTATCTCGACGTTTTGCCCAACCCGGCTTGCATCGATCCGTATTCGGGAGGTCGCGTGGCGCGCCGCGTTCTCGGTCACCGCGCCCAGGATCTCGGTCAAATCGCCGGCATCCGCCCGCGCGGACAGCATCGGCTCGACATGGACCGACCACGTTCTTTCATCACCGGGCGCGCTGCGGCGGAGCACGCGCAGGACGGCCTCCAGCACCTGCGCAATGTCGCAAGAGGCGGTCTCGCGATGGAGCGAGGCCCGGGCCCGCATCAGTTCCCGGTCGACATGGCCTCGCATCGTCTCGACGGTTTCCTCGATCGCGTCCGCGTGGCTCTCCTGCCCGTTCGCGCGTAACCTCCCCGACTCGCCCAGAAGCGCCTGCAGCGGCGTCTTGAGCCCGTGTGCCAGATCCGCGGCACGCATTCCGGCACGGGAAATCTCCTCCTCGCGCTCGGACAGCAAGGCGTCCACCTCACTCGCCAGTGGGATCACCTCGGTCGGAAAATCCTCGCCGAGCCGACGCGACTGCCCGGACCGGATAGCCCCGAGCCGGGCCTCGACCCGCCCCAGCGGCCTGAGCCCGATGGTGACCTGCGCGGCCATTGCGAGGATCAGCACCACAGCGAGGATCAGCAGGAAGGGCAACAGGTCCGAGGCAAAATCCCTGCTCGCGGCCTGCAGATCGGCACGATCCACGGCGACGGCTGCCCGCATCGGCGTCTCGCGCAGCCGCGGTGGAAGGATCACGCTGCGTTCGACCGTCAGCAGCGACTGCCCGCCCGGTCCTTCAAGCGTGTGAACATGTTCCCCGCCATCGGGTAGTTCATCGACTGGCAAGGGGATCTCATGGTCCCAAAGCGAGCGCGACCTGAGCAGGCGCCCCTCGACCGATATCTGCCAGTAAAGCCCGCCAAGCGGGCGGTGGAAACGCGGATCGGCGGGCCTGTTGGAGAGAAAGATCTGCCCCTCCGCGTCCCTTTCGACGCCCGAGAGCACCTGATCCAACTGGACCGAGAGTTCCGCAAGGGCGCGCCGTTCAACATGCGCGGCGAAAAGCCAGGAAATGCCCGCGGCGGCGATAGCCAGTGCGAACAGAACCGACACCGCTCCCGCAACGAGGAGCCGGAGGCGGAGCGAATAGGATCTCACCCGCCCGGCCCCAACGGCTCAAGGAAATAGCCGAAACCCCGGCGGGTTCCGAGCACGCCCGGACCGAGCTTCCGGCGCAGGCGGGTTACGACGGCTTCGAGCGCGTTGGCCTCCCGCGCATCCTCGTCCCCATAGAGATGTTCGAGCAGTTCGCCGGGCGAAATGATCCTGTCCTTGTGCAACATCAGGTAGGACAGGAGCCGGTATTCAAGCGCGGTGACCGATAGCGGAACGCCGCGCAGCGACACGGACATTCGGTTGGTGTCGATGGCAAGCTCACCCGCCTCCTGCAGCGCCGAGCCGCGCCCGGCGGAGCGCCGCACAAGCGCCCGCGCGCGGGCGACCAGTTCTTCCATGCGGAACGGCTTGGGCAGGTAGTCGTCGGCGCCCGCGTCGATCCCTTCGACGCGCTCCGCCCATGCTCCGCGCGCCGTCAGCACAAGCACGGGCATCTCCCGGCCGTTTCCGCGCCAGCGCTTCAGAACCGTCAGTCCGTCGAGCCGCGGCAAGCCGAGATCGAGCACCACAAGGTCATACTCCTCGGTATCCCCCAGAAACCACGCGTTCTCGCCGTCGCCGCAGGATTCCACGCGAAACCCGGCGCTCTCCAGCGCGGCTTTCAGATCGGAAGCGATCCTTGCGTCGTCCTCGACGACCAGCACGCGCATAGGCTTCAGTCCCCCTCTTCCTCAAGGATATCGCCGGTTGCAGCATCCACCAGGATCTCGAAGATTCGCCCTTCCGGCGTAATCATCTCGAACTCGTACACATACTGCCCGTTTTCGCGTTCCAGTTCGACCTCGAGTGGCGTGGCGGAATAGCGCTCCGAAACATCCTGCATCACCGTCGCAAGAGGCAGGATTTCATGGCGGGAAGCCGCCTCGCGCGCAAGGTCATGATCGGACTCGGCTGTGGCCGGCCCGGCGAAAAACAGGATCAGGAGAACGCAGAGGTGTTTCACGACCGCCAGTATCGCGAATTCGACCTGACAACGGCCTGACAGCCGCTGCCCATCGCGTGCACGACCGGCCCCGTCTGCGAGCTCGGTCACGATGCCGGCGCCGAGGCCCCCGCCTGTTCCTTCACCCGTGCCCGGTTGAAGATCCGCGCCACGACCACGAAGAAGAGCGGCACGAACACCACGCCCAGCACCGTACCGGTGATGGTTCCGCCGAGCACGGCGGAGCCGACGGCTGTACGGCCTCCGGCACCGGCCCCGGTGGACAGCACCAACGGAACCACGCCCAGCGTGAAGGCAAGCGAGGTCATGATGATCGGGCGGAAACGCTGGCGCGCGGCCTCCTTCACAGCGGAATGGAGATCCTCGCCCGCCTCGAAACGCTCGCGCGCGAACTCCACGATCAGGATCGCGTTCTTGCCGGTCAGGCCGATCACCGTCAGCAGCCCGACCTGGAAGAAGACGCCGTTCTCGAAGCCGAACCAATAGGCCGCGCCCATCGTGCCGAGCACCCCGATGGGCATCGCCAGCATGACAGAGAACGGGATCGACCAGCTTTCATAGAGTGCCGCGAGGCACAGGAAGATCGCCGCAAGCGAAAGCGCATAGAGCATCGGTGCCGACCCGCCGGATTTCAGCTCTTCCAGCGACAGCCCCGTCCAGGCGGCGCTGTAGCCGGGGGGAAGTTCGGCCACGAGGCGTTCGATTTCGGCGATCGCCTCGCCAGTGGTCACGCCCGGCGCAGGCGAGCCCTGGATCTGCATCGCTGGGATGCCATTGTAGCGGTTGAGACCTTGCGGGCCGTATTCCCAACTCTCGCTGGTGAAGTTGGCAAAGGGGACCAGATCGCCATTGGCGTTGCGAACCCGCCATTTCTGCAGGTCGGACGGCGTCGCGCGGCTTTCCGGCTCGCCCTGGACATAGACCCGCTTGATCCGACCGTTATCGTTGAAATCGTTCACGTAGCTTCCGGCCCAGGCGATGTTGAGCGTGGTCCCGACATTGGCGGGTGTGACCCCCACAGCGCCGGCGGCGCGCCAGTCGATATCCAGCTTGAACTGCGCCGCGTCCTCCATGCCCGATGGCCGGATGGAACCGATGAGCGGGCTTTGTCCCGCCAGGCCGAGCAGCTGGTTACGCGCCGTCAGGATCTGCTCATGTGTCTGCCCGCTCTGCGCCTGCAGGAAGAAGTCGAAGCCGGAAACGTTGCCCAGTTCGGGCACCGATGGCGGCACGATGGGAAAGACCATCGCATCGCGGATCCCCATAAAGGCCGGGAAGGCACGCCCCGCGACTGCCTGAACGGATTGCGCTGGCGATGGGCGCTCCTCCCAATCCTTCATCCGGATGAAGGCGAGCCCCATGTTCTGTCCCTGCCCTGCGAAGCTAAACCCCACGACCCCGAAGCTGGACTCGACATTGTCGGCTTCGGCGGTCCTGAAATGGGTTTCGACCTGCTTGACCACCTCTTGCGTGCGTTCGGCCGTGGCCCCGGTCGGCCCCTGGATGAGCGTCAACAGGATGCCCTGGTCCTCGTCGGGCAAGAAGCCTGTCGGGGCGTTCTGGAACAGAAACACCATGCCGTAGCCGAGCGCCGCATAGAGGATAAGCACCCGGAATGGCCGCCGGATCAGGTAGCCCACCGTGCCGGCATAACCGCCGGTCACCTTGTCGAACCCCTTGTTGAACCAGCCCAGCGGGCCGCGGCTTGCGTGATGCGCGTCCTTTGCCCTGAGCAACGTCGCGCAGAGCGCTGGTGTCAGCGTCAGCGCCACCAGCACCGACAGGCCCATGGCCGAGACGATAGTGATCGAGAATTGTCGATAGATCACCCCGGTGGAGCCGCCGAAGAAGGCCATCGGCACGAAAACCGCCGACAGAACCAGCGCGATGCCGATCAGCGCACCGGTGATCTGCCCCATGGATTTCCGCGTCGCCTCGCGCGGGGAAAGCCCCTCCTCCTCCATGATCCGCTCGACATTCTCGACCACGACAATGGCGTCATCGACCAGCAGGCCAATGGCCAGCACCATCGCGAGCATTGTCAGGGTGTTGATCGTGAAACCGGCCACCGACAGGATCGCGAATGTTCCGAGGATGACGACCGGCACCGCCAGCGTCGGGATTAGGGTTGCGCGGAAGTTCTGCAGGAAGAGCAGCATCACCACGAAGACGAGCCCGATCGCCTCGAACAGCGTCTTTTGCACCTCGTTGATCGAAATCTCGATGAAGGGCGTGGTGTCATAGGGGATGACGTAGCTCACGCCTTCGGGGAAATACTGCGAGAACTCCTTGAGCCGTTCCTTCACCCGGTCGGCCGTATCGAGCGCATTGGCCCCGGAGGCGAGATTGAGCGCCATGCCTGAAGCGGGCTGGCCGTTGAACCGGGCGATGGTGGAGTAGTTCTCGGCTCCGATTTCCACCCGCGCCACATCGTGCAGCAGGACGAGGCCGCCATCCGTCTCCGAACGCAGAACGCAGAACGCAGAACGCAGAACGCAGAACGCAGAACGCAGAACGCAGAACGATGTTGCGGAAATCCTCGGGCGTCGCCAGCAGGGATTGCGCGGTGATCGTGGCATTGAGTTGCTGGCCGGCAGGTGCGGGAAGCGAGCCGAAGGAGCCCGCCGAGATCTGCGCGTTCTGCGCCGAGACCGCGCTGACCACGTCCGAAGGCGTCATCTCGAAGGCCGCGAGCTTGGACGGGTCGAGCCAGATCCGCATGGCGTATTGCGCGCCAAAGACCTGTGCGCCGCCCACGCCTTCGATGCGCGAGAACTCGTCCACCATGTTGGTGTTCAGGTAGTCTGAGAGGTCCGCCTGGTCGAGCCGCCCGTCTTCCGAGATCAGCGCGATAACCATCAGGAAGGAGGAGGACGCCTTCTGGACCCGCACCCCGAGCCGTTGAACCGTCTCCGGGAGTTGCGTCGTGGCCTGCGAGAGCTTGTTCTGCACCTGCACCTGGGCCACATCCGGGTCCGTGCCCGTCTCGAAAGTCAGCGTGATGGTGGCGGTTCCGGCGGAGGTCGAGGAGGACGACATGTAGCTCATGCCATCGAGCCCGGTCATCTGCTGCTCGATGATCTGTGTCACCGTGTTTGCCAGTGTTTCGGCCGAGGCACCGGGATATTGCGCGCTGATCCGCACGGATGGCGGCGCGATCTGCGGGTATTGCGCAATCGGGAGCGTAAAGACCGAAAGCAGTCCGACACCCATGATGAGGATCGAGATCACCCAGGCAAAGACGGGCCGATCAATGAAAAAGCGAGCCATGACGATCTCCGAGTTATTGGGTCAGTTGCCGGACGCAGCGGTGCTTGCGGCATCGCGCTCTTCCGGCAAGACCGTCATGCCGGGGGAAACCTTCTGAAGGCCGGCCACGATGATGCGGTCTCCCGGCGCGAGCCCCTCCGTCACGACCCATTGGTTGCCGAGGTCGCGCTGAACGGTCAGCTGGCGGGATTCGACCTGGTTGTCGGCATTCACCACCATGGCCACCGGTCGGCCGCGCCGGTCACGGCTCACGCCCTCTTGCGGCGCAAGAATGACATTCTCGATAACGGCCTGCGGCAGTTCGACCTGCACATACATGCCGGGGAGCAGGAACAATTCGGGGTTGGGGAACTCCAGCCGAAGCACGATCACGCCGGTCTGCTCGTTCACATGCGGTTCGGCGGCTGCGAGGATCCCCTCATGCTCGTAGAGGTCGCCATCGGCAAGGCGCAGCGAGACGCGCACGCTCGCATCCTCCGCCAGGCGTTGGCCCGCACGCCGCTAGTGGAGGATCTCTGCGGCCGATTGGGTCACATCCACATAGACCGGGTCGAGCTTGCGGATCACCGTCAGTGCGCTCGCCTGCCCGGCGGTCACCAGCGCGCCTTGCGTTGTCTGGCTCAGGCCCACCGTGCCGGAGATCGGCGCGGAGATCGTAGTCCGGTCAAGGTCGATCGTCGCGGCAAGCACCTGTGCTTCCGCGACCTTCACCGCCGCCCTGGCCACATCCAGCGCCGCAATCGCGTCGTCGAGCACCTGCTGGCTGGTCACGTTTCTCTGGCGCAGCTCTTCTTGCCGCATCTTCTCGCGGTCGGCGGCCCGGAACTGCGCTTCGGCCTGCGCAAGGCCCGCCTCGGCCGCCGCCTTCGCGGCCGCATAGCTGGCCGGGTCGATGCGGTAGAGCGCGGCGCCGCGCTCGACGGGCTTGCCCTCATCGAAGAGCCGCTCAGTGACGATCCCGCTCACCTGCGGACGCACCTCCGCAACGCCAGAGGCCCTGACCCGGCCGGGAAGCGTCGATGTCAGCGTCACGTCGCTTGCCTTCAGTGTCACAACGGTAACCGGCATCGGCGGGCGTTCGCCCCCCTGCTGCTGCGCATGGGCAGACGGCGCGGCCAAGCCAAGGCCGAGTGCCACGATCAGGAACGGCAAGGTAAATCGATTGAGCATCATAATGGGCTCCAGATGAATCACCCGCCGGCACGGCGGATCTCTTGATTGCGGCAATTAAGGAAACTATAGAGTTTTGTAAAGATCGGTCATGGCGCCGGTGCCTGCCGTTTGCAGGCGCCATGATGGGAGGAGACAGGATGTCCGACAGATCGGAAGACCCTGCACGGGAGGAGGACGAGAGCGTGCGAAAGCGCGGCCGCCCGGTGCAGATGTGCCAGACGGAACGCGAGGCGCTCGTACTCGATTGCGCCATCGCGCTTCTGTCCGAAAAAGGGCCCGAGGAAGTGACCATGGCCGATATCGCCCAGAGTGCCGGCATGTCCAAACGAACGCTCTATGCACTTTATCGCAGCCGGGAGGAGCTTCTCGGGGCCGGGCTCGCCAGAATGAGCAAAGCCCTGTTCCGCCCGCTTCGCCCCGATGAGCGCGACGCGTCCCTTGAGGAACGCCTGCGCATTCTGTTGACGCTTAATCCGGGGCCGGAACCGCCCCAGGTCGTCATCGAGATGTTGCGCACGGTTATCGCCGGGGCCCGCAGCTATCCCGATATGGGCCGCAGTCTGAGCCGGAAAGGTCCGGGCCAGGTTGCCAGCCTGCTCTGCGAGGAACTGGTGCGCGCGGCAGATGCGGGGGAGATTGAGCTTTCGCCCGACGAGATCCCCGCGGCCGCGGAACTGCTGGTCGACATGGTTTTGGGCAACGCCATTCCCTGCCTGCTCGACCCCGACCGCATCCTTCGTCTCCCCGAAGAAAGAGCCGCTCGCCGAGACAAGGCAATCGACATCTTTCTCAACGGAGTGCGCCCGCGCAGCAAGTGATGTGGCAGGTGACAAGCCATCCGTCGGCATTGGTTTTGTCGCGTTTCGGGGGCTCGATTGCGGGCGCCCGACCCGCGCGCCCGGCAGGCTTCCGCCAGCGGACATCATGCAATCGCGGAGCCCGAGCCAACGGGCCCCGAGCCGAGGCAGCCACGGAAATGGCGCCGGCCAATTGGAATTGGCCGGCGCCGAAGCTAGGCGTTACGACTCCGCGTCGTGATGGAAGCCGTGCACGCTACCCTAGTAGGAAATCGGCGAAAGATCTTACGCCGGGTCTTCCGGGACCGCGTACTCGTGGATGAAGTTGATCACAAGCCGAGCATCTTCGGCTGCGGTCATGTAGGCTTCCAGCGTACCCTCGCCCACGTCGGGAGTGGCACTGTCATCACCAATTATCATTGGCTCGCTGCCGAACACCGCCTCGTAGATGTTGACGGTCTCGACGACCCAGTCGCCGCCGCTCAGAACCAGAACCTCGGTAGTGACATCCCCATACAGACTCTCCCGGTCATAGGAGAACGTGGAGTAGTCCAGATCTGTATAGGTCACGTTTCCGATTGTCTCGGTCTCGATTCCGAGGAAGGCGTTGATATAGGCGATTTCATCGGTCGTGAATTCACCCGACTTGTCGGTCGCCGCGGCAAGGAAGGAAGCCGATGCCTGAATATCTTCGATGCTCCAGACGCCGTCGACCATGAAGTCGAAAGCTTCCCCAGGCAGATCATCAACACCCTCGATCGTACCCGCGCCCACCAAGGCCACGTAGATCGCGAGGTTCTCCAGCGGCGAGTCGATGGTCTTCCACACGTCGTCAACTAGCAACTCCAGCCGTCCCGCGGGGTCCGTCCGGATGTCGGTCGCCAGGTTGAGCAGCGTGATCACCTCGTCGGCGCGGCGCGTCAGTACGTGGGTCGGGGCCCGTCCGACATTCAGTCGACCGAGTTCGACCTCGACTGTCAGGCTCTCGTCGAGAGGATGGCCTTCTTCATCGAGCGCAATCAGGTTCCCTTCAGCATCCAGCGGCTGAACCCAACCCTCGTCTGTCAGGATCGGAACACCATTGTCATCGCGCAGGATAACAAACAGGTCGCCAAAGAGATCTCCCTTGGTGGACCCTGAGGTTGGGGGTTTACCGCCGCCGGCGCCATCCTTGCCACCCGGCACGCCGGCCCATTCCGGACGATCGGAATCGGTGTCATCTTCGGCCGTCGTCACCTTCGAGCCCTTTGGACGCATCGAGCTTTCCGGAGCGCTGGATTTCATGCCCTTCGACGGCTCGGCCACGAGGTTCGATTTCGCCTTGCCCTTGCGGGCGCCGCTATTCGAAGAAGCCCCCGGCGGGCTGTCGTAGGATTTCGAAACCGAGCTTTCCGCCTCGCCTCCATCCGAGTCGTGGCCGCGATCGGAAGATCCGCCGCCACCACCGCCTGACGAACCGCCGCCGCCTCCGCCACCGTTGCCGCCGCCGCCGCCGCCTTGTCCGCCGGCCGCCACTGCGAAGGAGTAGTCAAGATTGACGAAGTCGACCGGAGCAAGTGCGAGGATAAGGGTAGCTGTGCTGCTCAGTAGCAGGGTCTTTACTGTCCTGCGTCTAATACTTCTGAACTTCATGACATCCTCCATCTTCCATTGCGTTTCCACCGAACCAAGCAGGAAGCGGGGAAACGCGCCCCCAGAATGGCTCACGGCAGAGTTGGTCTTGATAACCAGGTCTCCGTTTCCCCCTCCGTACAGAATGCCAACCCGGGCCGGACCGATCACTCGTGCTCGCCGGCAAGTCCGGCGCTTCACGCGTTTGTTGGATGATACGGTCCGATCCGGTTTTGCGGAAAATATGGAGCAGGTGTGTTCCGTAGTCCGAGACCATCGGCCGTGTGCCCTTGATGAACGCCCGACGCGCGCCGGGCGCCCAGGTCTTGTAGGTTCGGGCTTCCAGCTCATCTGCAACGAGAGGAACCAAAGCCCGGCACGACCTTGTAGTCGTGCCCATTATATATTGCCCTGGGAATGGTGCACCTTCGTGGGAGACATTCCCGGGGGCCTAAAATTAATGGGAATGGCTTCCCTCATCATGGCCATCATCACTCCCGTGGCCGCTTTCATTATCAGATTTTCCCTTACCGTTCTCCTTTCCATGTTGGTTGCAATTTCCGTTGCCGCCGCCGTTGCCGTTTCCCTTGCCGCTTCCCTTGCCTTTGCCTTTGCCCTGGCCATGGCCGTCGGCATGATCGTGGTCACCTTCCTCGTTGGAAGCCGCGGGCGTATCATCAGCATCACCGAGCCCGGCAACCCGACCGTCGTCGTCACGTAGAGCGTCCCGCCGCTGGTCGAGTTTCATCCGGTCCCCACCGGTTTGGGCCAATATGGCCGCGGGCGGATCCCCGAGGGCTTTGGCAAGCCCCGAGCAGGACGATTCGAGTTCCTGCTGAAGTTCGGCGAAATCGGAACGTCGGTGGACATAGTTCACGAATCCACGCGTGACCGCAGTGCAACTGCACATATTTTCTGCCAGCCCTTGGCTGATTGCCGCCTTGGCGAAGGTCTCCGAGCAGACCACAGGCGCTGCCTGAGCAGCGCCGCCGCCAGGTATCACCATTGACGCTATGAGAAGTGCAGCTGACGTGCAGCAAAAATGACTTGAATGAGTCATGTTGGCCCCCCTTCATTTTCTGTTCTCTCCATGTCCCAAGGACAGCTTGAGAACACGCAGGATCGCCATATGCATATCCTGCAAATGCCTTTAAAGAGGTGTCAGCCTTGTGCTATGGAGAGCCCTCTTGAAGCGGTATTTAATTACTACTCTGACAACGCACCTGCCGCTTAAGAAAAGGCAGCATAAACAAAACTTTGATCCCCCAAAGACATATTTAACATATCACAATTGTAGAATTATACTTATGTGACTATTTACCGCAGCTACATATCTCTAAAAAATATTATTGTTGGATATTTTTTAACTTCCGGTTTCTGCGTTCTTCATTCGGGATGGCGTCCACTGTGAATATCTGACAGAAACCCATGCGCATGACGCACCCGAGCCGACTGGTTTCTGCCAGAACAGCGAGGCTATCCAAGCCATCGGACCTCCGTTCATCCCGCCAAATCCTGCATGCGTCACGCGGTTCTTCAGCTATGTCAGGCTTCTCCCCCGATGGCGGCGGTCGGGTTGGGTGGCAGTAGCGGTGGCCACGCCGACCTCTGTGAGCGAAGAGACAAATGCCGTCTCTGCCCCCCGGTCAAGGCGGTCTAGCATACGACGAAGATCAAAGCGCGAGCCTGCGTTGGAAATGTCGGCATCGACGACCTCCTCGCCACGCATGGCATTTCCCATCTTTCCGGAATCCAGCATGCCAACTTCAACGATCCGAATCCGGTCATTGGCATCAGGGGGCCTCGATCGCCCCGCTCTGCGAAGGGACAACGACAATTCTGTATCGGCGTGACCCTGAAAATGTAGGGTCGCGTCTCAGGCGATCTGAACTTTCTCCGCGAGGATGAGCATCCTTGTCACGGTGTATGTCCAGGCCGTGCTTCGGCCTATCGCGCCCAGTGCCTCGCGCTCCCCACATGCGTTCGAAAAAGTCGCGCCTGTCAGATAGCAAAGGCACAAATAGCAAAGACCAGCGCCACGGCAACCGCATGCAAGGTTCAGAGAATCGTGGAGCCCCCTGCCCCGGTCTTTCCGATGGGAAGCAATTTCGTTTGCGATGGATCGGATCCGCTCCCGGCACCCTTTCAACGTTCAGTGACGCCCAGAGATGTCCGAAACCCCATCCTTTTGGCCTTTTTCCGTTCACCGCTGAGACAATCGAGACGGCCAAAAATTCAGGCAGACTTGCGATCCGGCAGATATGCGTAATCAAAAAACTGCTTTTCGTTCAAGGGGCGGGCAAAATGGTATCCCTGAAGAACCGAGCAGCCTATGTCGCGCAGCAATATGGCTTGCTCGCCATTTTCAACGCCTTCAGCGATTGTCTCGATGCCCAGTGTCTCGGCGATCTCGACAATCGCGCCAACAAGGCTCAGCGACTGCGACCCCGGCGCAACCGGATCGACCAGGCGCTTGTCGATCTTCAGCGCCGACGGGGCAATTTCCGTCAGGCCAATGATGGAGGCATGCCCCGAGCCGAAGTCATCGATCTCGATCTCGATTCCCGCTTCGCGAACCATCTCCAGATGCATACGGAACTGGTCGCTTTCTTCTTCGACCAGAATCGATTCCAGGAGTTCAAACGTCACCTGCGTGTCGGTTGACTTCATCTTGCGGGCTAGCGCGACGATTCCGGGATCATGCATCCGCCCCGAAGAAACGTTGAAACTGATCTTCGGGATGATCAGCCCCTGAGCACGCCAGCGCGCAAGGGCGTCGTGGCTCTTCTCCATCATGATACGATCGATGTCCGAAACCAGGCGAAGTTGTTCCGCCATTTGCAGGAAATCCCCCGGAAGCAGGAGGCCACGTGCGGGGTGGAGCCAGCGCAGCAATACTTCCGCCCCTACGAGCCGACCGTCCGCGGCGGACACCTGTGGCTGAAAGAAGGGAACAAACTGGTCGGCATCGATTGCCTCATGGATTTCCATCGAAAGGCGCCGGTCCTCGATCAACGACTGATGCAACGCCGGAGTAAAGGATTTCAGGCAGTTTCGCCCTCCCTCCTTCGCACGATAGAGCGCGGCATCGGCGAAAATCTGGATGTCGGTTCCAAGAGGTGGCTCGGGAAATCTGAACGGTTTGGAGCCGTTTTCTAAGTGTATGTTCCGCTCAGTTATGCCGCGACCGGGATTGGCCGGGGCAGGTTGAGATATGCCTGATCGGGCGTTTGCCCGTCCAGCGATGAATGCGGTCTTCGGGTGTTGTAGAAGGTCAGGTATCGGGTGAGGCCCAAGCGGGCCTGAGAAACGCCGTCATAGGCGTGCAGGTAGACCTCCTCGTATTTGATCGTCCGCCATAGCCGTTCGACGAAGACATTGTCGCGCCAGGCACCTTTTCCATCCATACTGATCTGGATCTCGGCATCTTTCAGCGCCTTGATGAAGTCGATGGATGTGAACTGGCTGCCCTGGTCC
>NZ_FNEK01000018.1 GCF_900099935.1 Aliiruegeria lutimaris
CTCAATCCAGCCGGTCACGCCGGCCAGTTTGCGGTGACCACCTCCGTTACCTTGCGGTCGTGGTGTCAGTGATCCGGTTTCCCGCCGCAGCTTGATCAGATCGTTCACAAATCTCGGCGAAACCCGGAAGTGCCGCGCCGCCTCGCGGTGCCCGTGACCTTCATCGACAAAGGCGACGACGCGCTCGCGTAGCTCTATTGGATGTGGTTTGCCCATCTGAGACCCCTATATCTGCCTCAACAGAAGGGAATCACATCACAACCAATCTGGGAAGCCTGAATCAGATAGGCCGCGACACGCTCTAGTTGCTCGCGGGCTGGTCACCGCCCGGCTTGCAGTTCGGCTGATTCGGCGGGCATTTCTTCGGACCCGGCTTCCCTTGCTTTCCCTGCTGCGGGCCGTCGTTGTTCGGGCCGTTCTTCTGCGGGCCGCCGTTATTCGGGCCGTTCTTGATCGGGCCGTTACTCTTCGGACCACCCTGAGCGGGACAACCCTCTGTTCCCGGCTTGCAGTTGGAGGACTGCTGTTTCCTTGGTCCTTGTCCCGGCTGCGGCTTGGGTTGGTTTTGGGCCAGCTCGACCTGGCTCGCCACGGGCGCTTTCAGACCCAGCCCGTCGGGCATGAATCCTGTCGGCACGGGTGCAAAGGCAATCGCAGGAAAGGAGATACCAACGGCCGCAACCGCGATCAGGCAAAACTTCATCAGAAAACCTCATTCAAAGAACAGACAATATCACGAAGTTACCGCAACCAGGATGCACCAGATAGCGTCAACTGAAAACATTATTTGCTTTTCTACCCCAAACCGGGTCTCCCCTCACCTCCGGGGCGCATTACTAGCCGCGCAACGCCAACCGGTCCGACTACGCCAACCGAAAACAGACGGAGGAAAAACGCCGTATGTCCCGATTTCGCGAACAAGGTGAATCATGGGCGACACACGGCTGGCCCGCCCCCGGAACCTTGCTGCTCGACGGCTGCACGGCCTTCTGAAACAGCCTTTCACTTTTTCCATCCAAAGGGGCGAATACGGTAAGATTGGGGTGGAACGCCGCATAAGCGCCCGTGAGTCACCTGACCTGCATCCGGAACCTCGAAGCTCCGGTAGCGTGACTTGACCGAGAACCGGGCAACAGCCGTCGCAAACTGTGTTCCCTCCACAACACCCTGCACAACCCGAGCGCATGCCAGCGATTCTGACGGATCACGTTTTGCTGCCGCGTGAAGCTGTGGTAACAAAATCGATAACACTCCTAAATTGGCAAAGCAGACATGTATCGTCCCGCACTAGATTCCCTACTCCTCAGCCTTCTGCTTGTGGTTGGATCGGTCAATTCGATCAAAGCTCAGGAAATGGCGCCAACGCTCCCGTCCGTCGACCAGCTGAACTTCACGGTTTCAGGGCTGTCCGGTGACTTGGGCGGTTACAGCAATTCGATGGTCGCCGGCAGCGTCGCGTTTCCGGTGAACGCATGGTACGGTGTGCAATTGGACGGAGCAGTCGGCAGCTACCGTGAAGACTACATGAGCTTCGGCACCGCCTTTCACTTCTTCCACCGCAACCCGGAACGCGGCGCGGTCGGGTTCTATCTCGACTATGGCTACGTCAACCCGGAACATAACGGACAGTTCGGCGTGGAGGGCGCGCTCTATCTCGACAATGTCACGCTGGAAGCGCTCGTCGGCGTTCGCGGCGGAACCAATGTCTATGTCGAGGCTTTCGACGAGATCGACATCACCTACTACTTCAACGAGAACATCAAGGCCTCGGTCGGTCACCGCTACAGCGCGCGCGGAAACGTCGGCAATGTCGGGTTCGAGATCGCCCCCTCGTCGTTGAACGGATGGAGCGTCTTTGGCGAGGCCGAGGCGGGTGAGGATGACAACCAGTCCGCATATCTGGGCATTCGGTACGCCTTTGGCAGCCAGCGTTACTCGTCGCTCATGGAGCGCGACCGTGAAGGCCAGATGCGCGTGCGGCTTCCGCGCGTCATCAACAACGTGACCCGCTGCGGTCCATTGCCGGAAACCCAGGATGCGAATCTGGGCCGCCACGAAATGAACATTCTGTGCGCCTCCGCCTCCGATCTCGAGGATGAAGGCGCGACCGAGGAAAAGAAATAGGCGTCACCCGGATGCGGGCGATGCATTCCATCGCCCCATAACGGTCCCAGCTTCCAACAAAGTCCAAAGGGCGCCGCAAGGCGCCCTTTTTCGATTCCGACCGGTAGATCGCACGCGCCACAGCGCCTGTCGCCGCCCTCGCCAGATCCGGAGGCTCAATGCCCCCGCCTTCGAAGAGCGGCACCATCCCGATGCAGCCGCGAAACGACCGCTCGGTCGATCCGGTAAGATTGTCTTGGAAGGAAATGGTGGGTGATGAGGGATTTGAACCCCCGACATCTTCGATGTGAACGAAGCGCTCTACCCAACACCGCACTTAAACCGCATGCAGTCCACTGACGTCGCGTGCATACTAATGCCAAATGATGTCAGATCCTTACATTGTATCCGCAGGTCATGTTTAGAGAAATGCCTATGCCGCCCGACGCACGCTTAATCAGGGCGCTGCGTCCACGATTGCAGCGGAGGCGCAGCGGAGACCTAGCCAAATTCGTTGGATGGGGTGCCAAAAACCGAAGGACGATGCGACGACCGGCGAGCGCATTTGCCGTTTTCCTTTGTGGAGCACCGCACGCATCATCGACACGATCTCGTGCAACACTCCCCCCGCAAAACCAAAAGGTGGCGTGGCCCACTGCACGCCAGCGTGGAGTGAGGTTGGACGCCCACCATACTTGAACGGAATTCGTTTTCAGTGTCAGGATGCCCTTGGATGGTATTAGAATGCCGGGTTTGCCGCCTTCGCAGTCATCCGATGAAAAAGCTCGGATGACGACTTCGCACCCAGAAGCCGCCGTCCGTGGCGACTGCAGCATCCCGTAGGAAGGGCGGTTTGCAGACATCTGCTGCAGCTGGTTCCAAGGTCCGGTTCAGTGCTCTGCAAAAAAGCCGCCTATGTGGAGGATTCGGGGTTCGGCGCCCCCGAGTTCAGGCTGTTTCGAAATCCAGCTGTGCTCTTCCCGTTCTTCGTCTTGAACGCCCTCGAGAAGTTTGAAGTGCTTCTGTAGCCCAGTTCGGCGGCTATCTCGGAAACACTGCACTCCTCTGATGTCAGTAGGTCTCGGGCCCTGTGCAGGCGCAGATCGTCGGGGATGTTCGCCGTGTTCGACGCCAAGGTCTCAGCAGCGGATTTTCTGGCCATATTCATCACGAAAGGGGATTGTGCTACTCGACCCACGGCAGCCATCAACACGCAAAAAAACGGACCGACCGAAAGCCACCGGAAAAAACTCGAGTATTTCAACGTCGCCGAGCTGAACCAGGTCTGGCGGAAATGGCGTTACGCCATGCGTTCTGCGACTTGCAGCGTCGACATATACGCTCTCCGAACCACTCACTCCAGAACGAGGTTTTGCAGCGAAGACACAAACGCTCTTGCGGCACATCATTGCGTGCGCGTTTGGGCGACATCGTGTCTTGCTCAGGCGATGTTATCATTGGTTCGTGACCTCCGTGTCAGACAAGCGGGCAAGATCGTCGAGCGCGCTTTGGATGAGTTCCTGTCGGCTGGCGTCCTGAGCCTCAGCGGTCTCGGAATAGCGGCGGATCAGGTACTGCACCTTCACGGCTGCATCCCGCCAGTTCATTGCTGGCTCGACGAGAAGGGTGGCTTCCAGTTCCTCTTGCCGCTCTCTAAGGTTTTCCCGATCGACCTCGAATTTCTGGAGAGAATGTCGACGGATGTGAGTCACCATGCTGCTTTCGGCGCTGCGTTTTGTGCCAAGCTCGACTGGGTTACTGGTCATGGCAGTGCTCCCGCCCGTAAGGCCGTCCGTCCGGAATGTAACGCTCCTAAAGAGCGAGATTGCACGCCCGGGTCGGCAATCCTTCGTTTTCGGCGGCCTCAATCGAAGCCGCGTCTTGCAGGCAATCTCGGGGCATTCGGACCACGGGCTTGTCGTCCAGTACCTCGCTATCCGATTGTTGTGCGCACGATCTGGAATAGAGCTGGCGAATCTGGATTTCAGAGAATCCGTCAGCCTGCATCACGAGGCGCACCATCGAGTCGGCCAACATCTCTTCCAGAAAGAGCTGCGACAACTCAAGCCCGGTCAACTTGTCCTTTGCTCGCACGCTGTCGAGATCAGCGAGCGAGACAGTCAGGGTCCGAACCAGCCCGGTATGGGACACCCGCGGTCGCAGATGAACAAGAACCGAGGCTTTCCATGCTTCGGGGTTCAGATGGTCGGGGGGCGAACAGAGTTCGGTTTCAATCTCGTAGTCTCCCGCCGGAAGCGTTTCATCAAAACCGGGCAAGGTGAACGGCCGAGAGAATATGGCGGTTGTCTTTTTGGTGAGAGGAGTCATAATTTTTCCAGTGCTGGAATTTCTTGTTCGTTTACGGAGCCAAGGACAGCTCAATTACTGTTGGAAGATGTCTTTTCATCTTTTGATTTCGTCTGCGCTTTCGGCTTGTGGACGTCGATTGCCCTGTCCTTGAGTTCGAGTGGGTCAGTCAAATCTTCAGGGGGCCGAAACTTCCGCAAAGCCGTCGCCCTGGACTTCAAATCCTTTAAAGACATGCTGTCTATTCCTTGATTGCCCGCGACCATTTCATGCCTGCAAAAGGGCGAGAAATGTTTGTGCGGCTATCACCTATATGGGGATCGAAGTCCCATTTTGCGATGGGTCGCCAAAATAGGAGACCACTGATTGGGGGCGGATTGGTTCCGTCGCGAGCCGAATGGTTACATTAAAGCCGGTCTCGTGTGGCATTGGCTATCCGCGATTTCGTTTCTCAAAGACCTGTCATGGCTTGAAATTTTCACAACACCGGGCGCGTTCATGACCCGCATAAGTGCATTGTAATTAAGTTGAAACCTCAGCTCGCTCCCAACGCGCAGCGGACTGTTTCTGCTTTCAACGACAATGTGATCACTGGTCGCTCCAACAAATGTGACTCCTAGCGGAAACTTCAGACCCGCCGCATCGGTGTCCTGAAATCCGACGGCGAGGAGAGATCGTGTTTTCCAATGGTCGTCGTGCACCAGACGCAGGTCCGAACGGGCCGGATTGACCGACTGCAACACCAATTTCTGTGGTTTGATCTTTGTTTCGATCACCTCGGCGACAAGCGTGAAGGCATCCGTGTGAAGCCCACCAATTGAAGCGCCTGAAACAGGGTCAACTCCCAGCAAAATCGCCTCACCCAGACGCAGATTGTTGACCCGGCCCATAGTCCCCAAACCGAGAGCCCAGGGTAAGCTTGCAGAGCTGCCTCCCGAAACCGTTTCAAGGACTGGCCCATATGATCCCTCGATGTCATTCGCCAGCGAAGTGAGCATCGCCATGGCCTCGGGGTTTGGCGCACCGCCACTCAGGCAAGTGAAATTGGCACCAATACCTTTCAAAGCGACACCGGGCATCTTGACGACTTGAGAGGCTGCGTCTGCCAGGTCCTCGGGCATGATCCCTTCCCGCATATCGCCGACTTCGACCATCAAGATGACGTTATGAACACTGCTGGTGCGCATAGCCTCGGCTGCAAGCTCCGCGATCACCTCCATCTCCGTGTTGTAACTGGTCTCGCTACTCGCGCAGATTCGTTCTATCTGGCTCAACATCGGCGTTCGGATCAGGGAGATGTGACACGTAATTCCCGCCTTGCGCATCCTTTCTACGTTCGTGATCCGTGCATCCGCAAGTCCCGCCGCGCCTCCTGCTAGCATTGCATTTGCAATGTCAGGGTGGCCGCAAGCGGCTTTTGTCACGCCGGTCACGATGATCCCGCGCGCTTTCAGACGCTCGACGAGGCAGCGAGTATTGTGCTGGATCTTGCCCAAATCGACTTCGATGCGCGGTGCCGTCATTCTGCTGCTATGACGGGCGCTCGTCGCAGTTCCGGAAATGCCGCAAGAACCAGTTCCGTCAGATATGGGACTGGTCGGTCAAGAGCATCGGTGACGGGGAGGTGCAGGCTACGCGAATAGCTTGTGATTGCGCCGTCAACCTCGGCATCCGTCATCCCTTCGTGATTGATCGTTAGCCCGATCACCTTGGTATCGGCGAAGGCTTCGATGAGGGCGATCTCGTTACTCGGTTCGGGCATCGCCATGTTTGGAAAGTCGCAGCGATGGGCGCGCTTTGGCGCATGCTGAAGGATCACGGCGTTCGGTTGACTGCCGCGCAAAATGAATGCCGACGTACAGAAGGCGGGATGACTGAGCGCACCCTGCCCTTCGATCAATATGACCTCGGGCCGTTCGCCTTTCGAGGCCGCAACGATGGCCCCCTCAAGTTCGCCACAGCAAAACTGTGGCGGCACCGCGTCCATCGCGACGCCGTATTTGGCACCCTGCATCAGACCTGTCTGACCCGTGCCAACCAGAACCGTCTTGATCCCCATTGCATTCAGGGCAAGCGCCAGAACGGTTGCTGTCGTCCGCTTTCCGATGGCGCAATCCGTCCCCAGGACGGCGATGCGGATCGCCTCTACATTGGCGACGCTGCCGTCGAACAACCGCATGTCCTTGCTGGGGCGCGGCTTGCGAAGATCGTGGATGGTTACCTTCTCGATTTGAGCGGCGGAGGAAATTTCCGTATCATCTCCGAGATATTCATGCAGCCCGCTGACGATGTTCATACCAAGCGAAATAGCATCAAGAACAACACGGCGATCCTCCACGGACAGTCTTCCATTGGATGGTGCCATTCCGTAGATCAATGTGTCTGGAGTCGTTACTTCGTTAGTAACGGCCGTTTCGAGACTCCCGAAAACGGGTATATGGTTTGTCATATTGTCGAGAACCTGACCGCTGTCCTTCCCGCCGTGGTCGCTGTCGATCACCGAAAGAATGCGGTAGGTTTGAGAATGTCGGACAAGTCCATTTGCAGTCTTTCCGTCAAGCTTCGCAAAGTTCCCTTCGCAGTACACAATTGCGGTGGGTATTCTCGACGAGGCGGATTCGGCCGAACGTCGCGGAGAATTGGCCCTTTTGGACTTGAACAATTGCTTGGCTTCGACGATCTCGCGCAAAACGTTCGGGTGAGTATGTGTCATTTCCATGGTCTATCCCTCTGATTCCGCAATGCCCTTCGCATCAATTCCAATGAGGCACGCAGAGTGCGTGCTCGGCTTATGCGCCGGAGCGGCATCTAATTGTTAAGTACGCACCGGCCCTTTGACCGTTGAAAGTTCCTGTGGCACTCCCATCGATTCCCTGACCGGTCGAGATGAGCATTCGGGGGCACTTCAATGGCGACGCATGTATCGCCAGACACAAAGAAGCCGCGGTCGCATTTCCAGCCGGAACCATAGCTCGTATCGTCAAGGTAGGCGTTTTCGGGGATGTCGACGGCCATGCATTTTCCGTCTTCCTCGAAATAACCACGTTCACATGTCCACGGATTGCCGTGACTAGAGGTGTTCAGAAAGGCATTATCCGGCACCGCAATGGCCGAACATGTCTCTCCCTTGACTTCATATCCGCGATTGCAGCGCCAAACTGATCCGTAGGAACCGTCTTCCAGATAGGCATTGTCAGGCAGCAGGACTTTGTTGCAGCCGCCATCAACCTTTGTGTAGCCGCGCAGGCATTTCCATCTGTTCCCCGAGTCGTCGAGATACGCGCCTTCGGGAACCGGAACCTCGACACAGGATGCGCGATCCACCTGTGTGAAACCATGCAGGCATTCCCACCCGGCGCCATAGGTCCGGTTCGTGGGATATGCGTTCGCCGGCACGACGATGGCGACGCAGGTATCGCCATCCAACCGATAGGACAGATCGCATTCCCATCCGCCGCCATAGCTTCTCGCATGTGCATTTTCGGGCATCGACGCAGTTGTCGATTGCGACATTGCCGGCGATGCAAAGGCCGTCAAGGTACCGATTGTGACCAAGAGAAGCGTTGCCACAACCTGTCCGATGGACCGAAGGTTGAGCCTTCGGTCCATGGTCGTGCCGTTTCGCGCGGCAGGCAGGTTTCTCCTTGGATTACGATTCACCTAGTTCCAGCCCCGCAATACATGCCTGTGCCAGATCACGGTTCGGTGCGTCGGAACCGGGGACTGTCGCCCAACCGGCCTCCATTACGGCATCACGCCGCTTGTAGTTCGTCGCTTCGCGGATCGTCGCAAGTTTCGCTATGCGGTCTGCATCGGTCCGGGCCATATCAACACAGACCGGAAGCAAAGCTGCGATGACATTGTCGTTGGCCAGGTCGCTGGCCATCTCTTCTGCACTGCCACCGGTGACCCAGCCACCCCAGGAGAAACCGACAATTACAGTAAGGGCGGCACCGACGAGGGCACCGTAGATGCCGGGTTTCAGCCATTCGAGAGAGTTCATTTTAGTTCCTCCAGCGGAGAAAGCGCCGCCTCGCTATATTTGATGGTTTCGGTGGTGATCCGATCACGCCGCAGTACCAGTTCGAGGTCCTTCTGGGTGATCGGGCGCATCGCAATGGAGCCCCCGCGATTGCCTTTTCCATGGACGATCAGGTAGGTCGAAATCCTTCGCCAGGCTTCGAAGCTGAGGCCTTGCAGAAGCTCTTCCTCGACGAGCACCTCGTAGGTACCGGCGGGAAGCTGGCCCGGATAACCAGGTTGGGCGAACGCATTGAAAAACGTCACCATTGATTTGGACGACCGTGTATTCATTCCAGGCCTCCGTGAATTTCTGTGGGGACAACCTGCACCATCCTGCGTTGGACATTCGGCAACGAGGTTCGGGCAAGGCTTGGTATTGTGGACGACCATAGGCCGAGACTGTCAGGCTTGCGCTGATCGAGGTTAGTTCCGGACGAAAATCTGTCTGGTCGGAAATGATCAGCGGACCACCTGCCAAGATCACCCTGGTGCGCCACTGATCTGCGTAAGGGCACCGGACCGTTCAACTCCATATGATTCCATCCAACAGCCCTGCCCTTTGGTAGGTGCATCGCCGACGGCGTGCGAACCTGATCATTGCCCCGGGCTCAAAGAGAAAAAGGGATACACTTGTCCGGAGTTGAACATCTGCAACCAGACCGAGCCGATTTCGATCGCTTTCTATACGCTACCGTTGGCGAAGACCGAAACGGGTCTGCCGTAACCGTTGTGTCCGCGCTGGCAAGACTTGGCCTCGATCCCTGGATAGAGGCCTCCAAACTTGCATCGCTGGGACGGGAGGCAGCCTGTGTACGACTTGGAAGGTCGCTCTCAGGGTTCAAGGATGTCCCAACGCTTGCGCTTGAACACGCGGCCGTTGCCGCAACCCTGACAGCGCTGTTGCCGGACCGCCTATCCCGCCACGCGACGAAACTGGCCAGGCCGGCGATGCCCAAGGGACCTCCGGTTCGAGGCAGATGGATTCTGGCCATCCTCATTCTCTTTCTCGTACTGGCACGCGTCTTATTCCTTGCCAATGGGGGGTGAGGTCGGACTCCTTCGAAACAGAAAACGCACCGACGGCAGGATCAGACGTCGACCGTTAGGCATAGCGGCGTAGTTCTTCGCCCAGAACGTATAGCCGGGTCGCAGGCGAGAAAACCAACCTGAAAACCACAATTTCGGTCGACGCTAACCTGCATCAGGGGCGAATAGCCGGTTCGGCGGTAGTGTATTAAGTGACTTCCAGACATCTGGGGGAGTGAGTGGATTTTAGCATTTGAGGGGCGCAGGAGCGTGAAGACCCCAAAGGTCTGATACGTCTCCGCGCTTCATATTCCTTTTGGTTTGCCGGGAGCCAGTCCCGGAATTCCGGAGAAGACCATAAATCCGGCCAGATAGCATTCGCATTGGTGTTGAGCCAAAATCGGCCGTCCTCAGCTCAGGAGAGGCCCGGTGTGGTTCAGATACTCGGGATCAAACTCCGCCAAGGTCACGAGACCATCGTAGTTTTCGAATGACACCCGGCCATCTCGAAAAGTGACCAATCCTTCTTCACGAAGCCTTCGAAGCACGCGGTTGACATGCACCGCACTGAGACCTAACGAATCGGCCAGATGATACTGGGTCAATGGGCACTCGAAGCCTGCCTTGCTTCCCAATCCGACGAGAGCCAGCCTGGCAGCGAGTTCCAGAAAGAAATGTGCAACGCGTGCTTCCGCGTCTCGTTGTCCGAGGCCAACAAGATGTTCGACCACCATCGCCTCGTCGCGTGAGGCTGCCCAGAGAATGGCCGTCGCCAGTCGCGGGGTGTGAGCGAAAGCATCCAGAAGGTCGCTTACGAGGATTTCCGCCGCTTCGATCTCGACGATAGGCACGATGCTGTGGTCCGACGTGTGCAACAGAACACTGCGTAGCCCAAGAAAATCGCCCGGGATCTGGAAATCGACGATCTGACGCGAACCGTCACGCTGGATCTTGTAGGAGCAAACCCAACCCTCGGCCAGAACATAAGCCGCCTGATCCGACTGCCCCTGATGCACGAGATCGATCCCCTGCACGAAGGTTCTCCGGCGCTGATGCAGACGATCAAGCACGGCCAGTTCCATGTCGCTCAGTGCCACGAAGACGGAAAGCTTTCGTGTGAGCGGGCTGTTTTCGATGGCGTTCAAGGAAACCTCCGAACTCGGTGAAGGAATCACGAAGATATCCGCGTAGGGACTGCTTTCGATCAGTTCTCAGTATCACGTTTCCTGCGAAAGTGCGGGAGATCATCAGGCTCTCGCTCGATCCTGCTCTCACATGCAAGGAGGAACGGCACGCGATGTCCGACCAAAATCACTATTCAGGGATGGCAGCGCTCTCGATTTGCGAAGCGCTCCTGCTCGCAATGAATGATCGCAAGCTTCTTCCCGAGCGCGAGATCGTTGGTATTCTCCGCGACGCGGCTGCGGCGCACGAAAACGCCATCGGTTCCGTCGCCGCAACGGAATCCCACCAGGCCGTTGCCGGGTTGATCAACATGATCATCGCGGGCGGATACTCTTCCGGGCGGCCGTGATGAAATCCGGCAGGTGCTGCAATCGTACGAGAATACTTGTGCGAGATGCGGGACCGGTGCGTTGCCCGGAAATTCGAAGGCGCGAGCTTCATTGGATCGAGCTTGCTTGACCGCCGAGCTCCGCCGCCCTGCGCGATCGACCCGCTCGTTCATAAACGACAAGATATCTACCTGATCCCGAAAGGAAAATCGATGTCCAAAGGCAACAAGAAGCGTAGCAACCGGGAAGTTAAAAAGCCCAAGAAGATCAAGGAAAAGGCTCCGGCAACTGCCGATTTTTCCAAAGGCAGAAGCCCGGCAACTCTCGGAGAGAAGAAGAAACCGTAGTTTGGCGCCGAACCGTATCGGTTGTTGATTTCATGATGCGGCAATTTCCGAGCCGACCTGTACGACCAGGCGACAGGATCGCCGTCTCTGGGTGGTAGTTCCGTTCGCCAAAGCTGCCATTCATCCGCCCTGCAGAATCCACCAAATTGGGCTCGTTCCGGCCGTTCGCCGCGGCTTGCATGAATGGCGGCAGTGGGCCGATAGCGACAGTTGAGTGATCCGAGGCAAAGGTCCGGAAAACCTCCACACCGGACCGTGCTCTAGGCACCCTGATGTCCGCAGCTAGCTGCCGTCACCGCGCATAGACCGACCGTAAACACAAACGGATTCCCGCCCGTTGCTGCGTGGTGCGTCGTCGCTATGCGCCATTGCTGGCAGGTGTCATCAGCTACTCCGGTATCAGATTGGTGCCGCGACATCGCCTCGTGCGTGTCTGGTGGGCTTGAACAGCCTAGCCGAACTGACCAGCTAAGTCAACTTATGACAACTATATCAAGATGATAGGAGGCTCATTGCAACTACATGTCGTGCGGATCACTGCGGCGGCATTGCCCTTCATTACACGTGCGATAGCAATGCCGCCACACAAGCAGGTCTGGCACTACCGCAGCTTCTCAACGATGTTAACGGCGTGTAAATGTGTATAGCGCATCAACATACGTGCATCGCGGTGCCCCGATATCATCGCCACTTCCGGCATCGACAAGCCGCGCTCGAAGAAAGACGAGATCGCCTCATGCCGTAGGTCATGAAAGTGCAAGTCTTCGATGCCTGCCCGCGTGCAGATCTGTCGCCATGCCAGTAGCACCGCGTTCTGCTTCATCGGGAACACCGTCGCAGCGCCCTCGCCCCGATCTGTCAGAATGCCTCGCACGTCTTCGAACACCGTTAACGCGGCGGGAGAGAGTGGAACGGTGCGAGCGTGACCGTTCTTCGTGCGAGGCAGATGCAGGGTAGCCAACCGCTCATTCAAATCGCACCAGCGCGCCGACAGCATTTCGCCTCTGCGCATACCGGTCTCCAATGCCAGGGCGATAAGAGGTGCCATAAGCGGATTAGCGTATGCCCTTGCCGCTTCCATAAGAACAGTACGTTCATTGTCCCGAACTCGACGCTCGCGACGGTTCCGAATGGTGGGTCTTCGAACGCCCCGCACGGGATTTGAATGCAAAGGCAATTGCCAATCTTGCATGGCGATGTCTAGGGCGTGCTGCATCAAACCAAGGTAGCGGCAAATGCTGGCAGGCTTCATTTCCGTCATCCGCTGGTCGCGCCACGCAGCGAAGTGGACGGCTTTCAATCGGTCGAGGGTCGTCCTCGCCAACTTGTCGTCGCGTTCTAGGACGCTGTTCAACATGCACGCTTCGTTGCGCCCTGCCTGTTTCTGCGGGACGATTTCATCACGGTAGCGAATTAGGATGGAAGCAAGCGTTGTCTCGCGCAGATCCGCCAATGCAGCGATATCCTGTAACTCTCCACGTTCTGCCTGCCGCTCCGTCTCGCGCGCCCACTGCACCGCATCTGCGCGCTTGCCAAACGATTTACTGCGCGCTTTCCCATCGTGCCGAACTTGGGCCTGCCACTTGCCGCTCGGACGTTTAACGATAGTTGCCATTCCTGCTGTCTCCCGCAAATTGCGGGCATTTCGTGCAGCGGAGGCGCAGCGGACAGTCTGCAGTGCAACAAGCACGGATCACGCAAAAACGTGCAAACCACTGACAATGCGGAGAAAGGAAATGGTGGGTGATGAGGGATTTGAACCCCCGACATCTTCGATGTGAACGAAGCGCTCTACCACTGAGCTAATCACCCGGTGCCGCGCGTCTTAGCGCCCTGAACCGCCGGCTGCAAGGGGGAAGCGGGCACTCGCATGCGCATTTTTTCCCGCCAGCCCGACAAAAAAAAGGGCGCGACCGAGCGCGCCCTTTGCAGGTTGTCAAATTGCAGACCGGCGCTCAATGCGCGGTCTTGCCCGCCTGGCTGCCTTCGGACAGGCTTGCGGCACGTGCCGCGGCGGCCTCTTCCTCGGCCGCCTCGTCCCATTCCACCGGCACCGGCGTATCGATCAGCGCGAGTTTCAGCACGTCGCGCACATGGGCAACCGGGATGATGTCGAGGCCTTCCTTCACATTGTCCGGGATCTCCGAAAGGTCCTTCTCGTTTTCCTGCGGAATCAGCACCGTCTTGATGCCGCCGCGCAGTGCCGCAAGAAGTTTTTCCTTGAGCCCACCAATCGCCAGCACGTTGCCGCGCAGCGTGACCTCGCCCGTCATGGCGATATCCTTGCGCACCGGAATGCGGGTCAGCACCGAAACGATGGAGGTCACCATCGCCACGCCGGCTGACGGCCCGTCCTTGGGCGTGGCGCCCTCCGGGACGTGCACGTGAATGTCGATCGTGTCGAATTTCGGCGGTTTCACCCCGATCTCCGGCGCGATGGAGCGCACGAAACTGTTGGCCGCGTCGATGCTCTCCTTCATCACGTCGCCGAGCTTGCCCGTCGTCTTCATCCGCCCTTTACCGGGCAATTTCAGCGCCTCGATCGACAGCAGGTCGCCACCGACAGAGGTCCATGCAAGCCCCGTCACGACACCAATCTGATCCTCTTTCTCGGCCAGGCCATAGCGGAAACGCTTCACGCCGAGGAAACCTTCAAGATCCTCCGGCTTCACGGTGACCGTCTCGGCCTCCTTCTTGACGATCTTGGTGATCGACTTCCGGGCCAGCTTGGCGATCTCACGCTCCAGGTTCCGCACCCCCGCCTCGCGGGTATAGGTCCGGATGATCTCCGTCAGCGCCTCGTCCGTCATATTGAACTCCTTCTCCCGAAGCCCATGGTTCTTCATCTGCTTCGCGATCAGGTGACGCCGCGCGATCTCGCGCTTCTCGTCCTCGGTGTAGCCGGCAAGCGTGATGATCTCCATCCGGTCGAGCAGCGGCCCCGGCATGTTGTAGCTGTTGGCCGTGGTCAGGAACATCACGTTGGAGAGGTCGTATTCCACCTCCATGTAGTGGTCGACGAAGGTCCCGTTCTGCTCCGGATCGAGCACTTCCAGCATCGCCGAGGCCGGGTCGCCACGGAAGTCCTGCCCCATCTTGTCGATCTCGTCGAGCAGGATGAGCGGGTTCGTGGTCTTCGCCTTTTTCAGCGCCTGGATGATCTTGCCAGGCATCGAGCCGATATAGGTCCGGCGGTGGCCGCGGATCTCGGATTCGTCACGCACGCCGCCGAGCGAGATGCGGATGAACTCGCGCCCCGTGGCATTGGCAACCGATTTGCCGAGCGAGGTTTTACCGACGCCCGGAGGCCCAACGAGGCAGAGGATCGGCCCCTTGAGCTTGGCCGAACGCTGCTGCACGGCCAGGTACTCGACGATACGTTCCTTGACCTTCACCAACCCGTAATGGTCGTTGTCGAGAACGGTCTGCGCCCGGTTCAGGTCCTTCTTCACGCGGGACTTCTTGCCCCACGGAATGGACAGCATCCAGTCCAGGTAGTTGCGCACCACCGTCGCCTCGGCGGACATCGGGCTCATGTTCTTGAGCTTCTTGATCTCGCCCTCGGCCTTTTCCAGCGCTTCCTTGGAGAGCTTCGTGGCGGCGATCTTCTCTTCGAGCTCGGCAATCTCGTTCTGGCCTTCGTCGCCATCACCCAGCTCGCGCTGGATCGCCTTCATCTGCTCGTTGAGATAATACTCCCGCTGCGTGCGCTCCATCTGGCTCTTCACGCGGGTCTTGATCTTCTTCTCGACCTGCAGGACGGACATCTCCCCCTGCATCAGGCCATAGACCTTCTCCAGCCGCTCCGCGACCGAGAGCGTCTCCAGAAGCTCCTGCTTCTGCGCCACTTCCAGCCCGAGATGGCCGGACACCAGGTCGGCCAGCTTGGCGGCCTCCCGCGTCTCGGCAACGGCGGCCAGCGCCTCCTCGGGGATGTTCTTCTTCACCTTGGAATAGCGCTCGAATTCCTCACCGACCGAGCGCACCAGGGCGGCGATGGTATCCGCATCGCCCGGCACTTCGGTCAGGAACTCCGCCCGCGCTTCGAAGAAATCTTCGTTTTCGAGATATTCGAGGATCTGCACCCGGCGGATACCTTCCACCAGCACCTTGACGGTGCCATCGGGCAGTTTCAGCAGTTGCAGCACATTGGCCAGCACGCCGGCCTGGTAGATGCCGTCGGTATCGGGATCGTCCTCGGCGGGATCGATCTGGCTGGCCAGAAGGATCTGCTTGTCGTCCTGCATCACCTCTTCGAGGGCGCGCACCGACTTGTCCCGCCCGACGAAAAGCGGGACGATCATGTGCGGAAACACGACGATGTCGCGCAGCGGCAGCACGGGATAAGATTGGCTCAGTGGCTCTTGCATGCTCGTTTTCCTGTTCTTGGCAAGAGGGTTCCGGTCCCGTTTCTCGGCAACACTCGACCCCCTCCGGTCCTGATTGCTAAAAGTGGGTCCTGACTCGCCCCGTTTCAAGCAGACCTTTCAATCCGGCCCAATGTGCCCGTCCCTGCGAGCATGGGCAAGCCGCCAACGGGAAGCTGGCGCTGCGAATGTCGCGCGGGTCCGGCAAAGCACTGGAAAGGCTACATTCAATCTGCGTGCGCTGAAACGGCTCCGCACGCAACGACATCGCCTTGCGAAAAGCCCCGGGCCCCTGCGATCGGTGCATGGTCTGTGGCGACAAATGTCGGCGCGCCTGTCCCGGATCCGAACCGGAATCAGAGCGGCTCGATATCGCCCTGCGCCCGTTCCGCGTGGAAGCCCGCCTCCCAATCGGCAAAGCGCCCGGCAGAGATAGCCTCGCGCATCCCCTGCATAAGCTCCTGATAATAATGCAGGTTATGCCATGTCATCAGCATCGAGGAGATGATTTCATGCGCCCGGAACACGTGATGCAGGTAGGCACGCGAATATTTCTGGCAGGCCGGGCATGTGCAATACTCATTGAGCGGGCGCGGATCGTCCTGGTGACGGGCATTCTTGATGTTCACCACGCCGCGGCGCGTGAAGACCTGCCCCGTTCGCCCCGAGCGCGATGGCAGCACGCAATCCATCATGTCGATGCCGCGCTTTACCGCCCCGACGATATCGTCGGGTTTTCCAACGCCCATGAGATAGCGCGGCTTGTCCCGTGGCAGCATTTCGGGCGCAAAATCGAGCACGCCGAACATCGCCTCCTGGCCTTCGCCGACCGCGAGCCCGCCGATGGCGTATCCATCGAAGCCGATCGTCCGCAGCGCTTCGGCGCTTTCGGCGCGCAGATCCTGCTCCAATCCCCCTTGCTGGATGCCAAAGAGCGCGTGACCGGGGCGATCGCCGAATGCGTCCCGCGAGCGCTCCGCCCAACGCATGGAGAGCCGCATGCTCTCTTCGATCCGCGCGCGGTCCGCCGGAAGGGCCGGGCATTCGTCGAAACACATCACGATGTCGGAGCCCAGCAAACGCTGGATTTCCATGGACCGCTCGGGGGTCAGCATGTGTTTGCTGCCGTCGATATGAGATCGGAACTCGACCCCTTTCTCGGTCAGCTTGCGCAGATCGGTCAGGCTCATCACCTGGAATCCGCCCGAGTCCGTCAGGATGGGGCGCTCCCAGTTCATGAACCGATGCAACCCGCCAAGACGGTCGATCCGTTCCGCCGTTGGACGCAGCATCAGGTGATAGGTGTTCCCCAGCAGGATATCGGCGCCGGTCGCCCGAACGCTTTCCGGCAACATTGCCTTTACCGTCGCCGCGGTTCCTACGGGCATGAAAGCCGGTGTCCGGATGTCGCCTCGCGGCGTTCGGATCACGCCAGTGCGGGCCCGGTCATCTGTCGCTTGAAGTTCGAATGTGAATCTCTGTGTCATGGCGTTCCAATCTCAGAAGCGAGACAGGAGTGCAATCTCGGCCAGCAGCCCAGCCAGACAAAGGAGGGCTTTTCCGGCTCCGGGCGGCTCGTCCTCGCCCCTCACTCTTCCGCCCTTCGAGACGTCATTCTCTCGCCTCAGAAAGCCCGCCGACCATTTCCTTACCGGCCCTCAAGCCAGTCCTTACCGGCCCTCAAGCCAGCAATCCCGTCTCAGGCAAAGTCCGAACCTGCTGCTGGGCCTTGGGTCTAGCTTGCGACGGGCAAGGAGCGCAAAGTTGATCCACCACTGCAGCCCAGTTCACCTCCCAACTGCCCTGACTTGAGAAGTTCCGAAATTTCAGCGCCGGGCAACGGCCTTTCGAAAAGGAACCCCTGGCCAAGTTCGCAATTGAGGTCGGCAAGCAATTCGTAAGTCTCCTCAGTTTCGATCCCCTCCGCCGTCACGCTGAGATCAAGCGTGTCGGCAAGCGAAATGATCCCGGCAACGATCTTGGCCTTTTGCGCATCCTTCGTGACCTGCGTCACGAAACTGCGGTCGATCTTCAACTTGTCGAACGGCAGGCGGGAAAGCGTCGCAAGGCCGGAAAACCCGGTCCCGAAATCGTCCAGCGAAATCCGGATCCCGATCCAGCGAAGCCGCTCGATTGTCTCCCGAGCATATCCCAGATCCTCGATCACTGCCGACTCCGTGATCTCGATCTCAAGCCGCTCGGGCGGAAAGGACGTGTTGCGCAACACGGCGGAAATCGTCTCGGCCAACTCGCTGTCGCGGAACTGACGCGGCGAGAGATTGAAGGAAATGCTCAATTCCTCGGGCCATTCCCGAACCGTATTGCACGCCTGCCGGAGGATCAGCCAGCTGATCGCGTTGATCTGGCCGGTATCCTCTGCGAGGGCAATGAAACGCGTTGGCGGCACTTGCCCGAGACGGGGATGTTTCCACCGCGCAAGCACTTCGAAACCGACAAGCCGACGCTCCGAAATGTCGACGATGGGCTGAAAATACGGCACGATCTCCTCGGCCTCGATGGCCTCGGTCAGCTCAACCTCAAGCTCGGCCTCCTCGCGGAGCCTCTCGCCAAGATCGTCATCGAAGAAATTCAGCCGACCACGCCCTTCGCGCTTTGCACGATACATCGCCTGGTCGGCATGACGGAACAGCTGTTCCTCGTCGATTCCGGGGCTCCAGACCGCAATTCCAACAGATGTGCCGACCGTGATTTCTCCCCCTCCAATCTGGAACTTGGTCTTCAGGGCCGACAGGATCCGTCGGGCCAGCCCGGTCGCGGCATCGAAATTCTCGTTTTCCGGGATCACGACGGCGAACTCGTCGCCCCCAAGGCGGACCGGCACCTGCCCCCACTGGCAGACAGTCTTCAACCGCCTGGCCACTTCCTGCAGAATCTGGTCACCTACATCGTGACCGCGCAAATCGTTGATCGGCTTGAAACGGTCCAGATCCATCAGGAGAATTGACAGCGCGCCACCGCCGCCCTCGGCATCCTTGATCCGCTCTCGCATGATCTCCGCCATGGCGCGACGATTGTGCAGTCCTGTCAATGGATCGTGGCGCGCAATGTGCTGGGCGCGCTCTTCGGCCTTCTGTCGCGCCAGAAGGCTCTTGCGCAGTTTGGTATTGGAGATTGTCAGGATCACCGGCAGAGCCAAGCCCAGCAGGATCATGAAACTGAAGACCTCGTCGATATCCCACGTCTCGTGCGCCCGGCTGAAATTGAATACCAACTCGAACATTTCAATATGTCCGGCCATGAGCCAGCCGGCAATCAACAGAATGGCCCAAATCGCAAACCATGTTTTCTGCATGCCCATGGCAATGCCTCCAACCGAACACATCGCCATGAAAAGAGCCGTAATTCCTGTAGAAATGCCTAACGTCCGATTTTTCTTTCAACCGGCGCGCGAAACCGAACGCCTCTGGACGCTTGGGCAGGCATTTCTTATATAATCCCTCAACATTCCCCCAACCCTGGGCATATGATGAACTCTGACGCGACCCCCATGGAAGGCGAACCCCTAATTCGGCCCTCCGATACGGAACACCCGCTGCACGATTCTGTCGTGGAAGCCTGCCGCACCGTTTTCGATCCGGAAATCCCGGTAAACATCTATGATCTCGGGCTGATCTACACGATCAACATCAATCCGGAGTCCGAGGTGAAGGTGACCATGACGCTGACTGCGCCGGGCTGCCCGGTTGCCGGCGACATGCCGGGCTGGGTCGCCGAGGCGATCGAGCCGATCCCGGGCGTCAAGCATGTCGAGGTCGATCTGACCTGGGATCCGCCCTGGGGCATGGAGATGATGTCGGACGAGGCGCGGCTCGAGCTGGGCTTCATGTAGGAAACACAGATATCTGGCCGTTTCGTGGCCGGATGAGAGACAAGGACCGAGCAATGTTTTCCATTCCCGGCAAGCAGGCCGTTACCCTGACGCCGCGCGCAGCGGCCCAGATCGTCAAGCTGATGGTCAAGGATGGCCACCAGGGCCTTCGGCTCGGCGTGAAGAAGGGCGGTTGCGCCGGCATGGAATACACGCTCGAATTCTCCGACACGATCGACCCCAATGACGAGGTGGTCGAACAGGATGGCGCGCGTGTCATGATCGCGCCGATGGCGCAGATGTTCCTGTTCGGAACCGAGATCGATTACGAGGTCTCGCTGCTGGAAGCCGGGTTCAAGTTCCGCAATCCGAATGTCACGGAAGCCTGCGGTTGTGGCGAATCGATCAAGTTCGACGAGAGCCTGGGCGCGCCGAAACCCTGAGCTTCCCGTCCCCCGAAAGGGAACGCCGCGACCGGCACTGCCCCGCTCCCCCCTGGAGGGAATGACGCGTCTCCGATCGTGCGGCGCGTTGTGATACGGCCAATCCGAACACAACTGAAGACCATTGCATGTCCGGTGATAGCGGCTTCGCTGCGCACAAACCCGGTATGAAACCGCCGGGAAGGCATCATTTGGCCGCGCCCTGCAGGCCTTGACGCGCCCGCCCCCCGGCGTCAAGCAAGCGCCAACCAGAACGCCCAAACGGAGGGATTCCCCATGGCGCAGAAACTTGCTGCCGGCAACTGGAAGATGAATGGCACCGAGGCCTCCCTGGCCGAGATCGACGCGATGCTCGCCGCCTATCCCGATCCGGGCTGCGGCGTGCTGATCTGCCCGCCCGCCACCCTGCTCGAGCGGATGAGCAGGCGCATTGGCCGTGGCAAGATCGCCACCGGCGCGCAGGACTGCCACATGAATGCCAACGGCGCCCATACCGGCGACATCTCCGCCGAGATGATCAAGGATGCGGGCGGCGCCTACGCGATTGTCGGCCATTCCGAGCGCCGCACCGATCACGGCGAGACCAACGAGATCGTCAACGCCAAGGCGCAAGCCGCCATCGGCGCCGGCCTCGTGGCCGTTGTCTGCCTCGGCGAGACGCTGGAGCAGCGCGATGCCGGCGAGACGCTGGACCTCGTAGGCAGCCAGCTTGCCGGCTCGATCCCCGACGGCGCCACCGGCGAGAACCTCGTCGTCGCCTATGAGCCCGTCTGGGCCATCGGCACCGGCCGCATCCCGACGATGGAGCAGATCATCGAAGTGCATGACTTCATGCGCGCCCGCCTCGTCGAGCGCTTCGGCGCCGAGATCGGCAAGTCCATTTCCCTGCTCTACGGCGGCTCGGTGAAACCCTCCAACGCCGCCGAGATCTTCGCCGTCGAGAACGTGGACGGCGCCCTCGTCGGCGGCGCCTCCCTCAAGGCCGCCGATTTCGGCGCGATTATCGACGCGCTGCAAAACGCCTGATCAGACCGCGGCGGCTTCGAGGCACCAGCCCTCGAAGCCGCCCGGCAAACCACCCGAGCGGCGACACAGGTTGCCGCTCCCTTCGGCCGACCGCGAGTTCGCACCCGGCACAAGCCCACCGGCCCGGATCTTGTTGTCTCCGGTCCTATCCTCTCCTTTTCTAGAGATCCGCCAATCATCATCGGCGCGGCGAGTGACGGCGATGAACCGAGAGTACTGAATGCTGCGGTCAGAACGAATGTATCGTTTGCCGACTGAGCGGCTATCCAACCAGATTTTTCGAATGCCTGCTTCGGCGTGTCGCTCTCCCCTTTGATACAAATCATTGCGCCTTGGCGCCTCAAATCGAAATAATGTTTTAACTGCTCAGAAGGTTCTGTGGGGCGGAATGGGTGGTTGTTCTTTTCGAAAGAGGGGTCAGCGTTCAAACCCGAGGAGGCGAGGATGGCAAAGGCGGTGGAGAGGTTGCGGAACTGTTCGCGGTGAAGCCACCGAATTTGACAAATCTCGCGGCACGGGCGGATGGGAAGTTCCCGTTTTCTGATGTCTTTCATGTCATTATCCTGGGAATGGAAGCGCCGGGCCACGGCCCTTCGGAGATGCCGATTTGAGGCGACTTTTTCCTTTCCGATGCGTTGCAGGATCGTGGTGTCAGCAAGGCCGAAGCCATCTACATGGCCGCCGGTCGAGCGATGTCACTTGCCTATTACCTAGAGTCCATTCAGGAGTGACAGAGGATTTCTAGTTCTCTCTGCCTTGGGATAACCAAGTCGAGATTCCATCGATCCATGCAAGATCAACGAACTTCGAGTTTGCGGAGGAAGCAGTTGAGACACGAGCGCCGCTAGGTCTTGATCTTAAGGCGATCGCAGAGCGGTGTATCTTGAATCTTCGTTTGTGGGGACGCGACCGGCCTCTATCTTCAGATCGGTCCATTTCGTGATAGACTACGGTGACGACTTACAGTGAAAACGGATCATCCTCGGCGTGGAGGTGGCGACATCAATCAAGTGCCTTCTATGCCGTTGCCCCCACCAAAAGGACCTCCACACCCAATAGATAACATCGAGTGAGATCGGGAATTGATAGGTTGGATGGAAACTGTTTGTTGACGCTAGGTAAGTAGCCAGCAGTATAGATCAAATGCAGAGCAGGCGTTGCCCGAATTGACCTTAGGTCGGCCAAACGCAGGAAGCGGCCCTCTGGTGGACCAACAGTGAAGGGCAGCAAGGTCCGATGACCAGAACCTCCGCACGATCTTCAGCCCAACGGGTGGGCCAGTCTCCGGGATTGGTTGGCACAAACGCAAATAGGTCGTTCTTTCGGTCAATCCCCATAAAGGAACGACCGAAAAAGCGACTCAAGCGCCCATTTTCAACCGTTTCGACCGCCACCCCTACCGCAGCCGCTCCCCCAGGTACAAAAACGACCGGAATTTCGGTCGTTCCGGACCGAGCTTTGTGCCAATTCGACCGGTTTTTCGGTCGATAACCCGCCCGGTCCGCCCTGTCTCGGCGTCTCGCCCTCCCGCCGCACTATTTCCGATTTCCGCCCCGAACAAAGTCCGATAAAAACGCTCATCATGAGCTTGCGCCCCTTCGCCCTGGCCGAGCGATTTGCGACCGGCCTCCTGCGTGGAGGGGCGCTTTTCGTTGCGGCCCTATGTCTGCTGCCGATGCTGGCCGTGACCGTTGCTGCGACCCTCGGCTCGACCGACACCTTCCGGCACCTCGCCGACACCGTGCTCTGGACCTATTCCGCTACCACGTTGAAACTGGTGGTAATTGTCGCCCTGGGCACCGCCGCCATCGGCACCGGGTCGGCCTGGCTGGTGACGATGACGCGCTTTCCCGGCGCGCGCTTTTTCGAGATCGGCCTCGCCTTGCCCATGGCCTTCCCGGCCTATGTGATGGGCTATGCCTATACCGATTTCCTCGACCATCCCGGCGCAGTGCAAAGCCTGCTGCGCGACGTGACGGGCTGGGGACCGCGCGACTACTGGTTCCCCGAGATCCGCTCGGTCGAGGGCGCGGCTATCATGTTGATTCTGGTACTTTATCCTTACGTCTACCTGCTCGCCCGCGCCGCCTTCCTGCAGCAGAGCGCGACAGCCTTCCTTGCCGCCCGCGCGCTCGGGCGCGGGCCTTGGTACTCCTTCCTTCGGGTCTCCCTGCCGATGGCTCGGCCCGCGATTGCCGGCGGCGTTCTGCTGGCCGTGATGGAAACCATCGCCGATTACGGCACCGTCTCCTATTTCTCGGTCCAGACCTTCGCCACCGGCATCTACACCTCCTGGTTCACCATGGCCGACCGGGCGGCGGCTGCGCAGCTCGCACTATGCCTGCTGGCATTCGCCCTGCTGCTGGCGATCATGGAACGCATCCAGCGCGGCGCGGCACGCCACCACGGGGCCGGGAAACGTTTTGAGCGCCTGCCACCGACCCAGCTGACCGGGCTGCCCAAATGGGGTGCCATGGCGCTTTGCGGCCTTCCGGTGCTCTTCGGCTTCGCATTGCCCCTCGTCTTGCTCTTCCTGATGGGGATGAGTTCGGAGCAATCGCTCTTCTCCGAGCGCTACCTGCGCTTCACCCGCAACACGGTGATACTGGCCACGACGGCGGCCCTGCTGACGGTGCTCGGCGCGATCCTGATCGGCTTCCGGCAACGGCTCTGGCCCGGGCGGGTGTCGAGCCTTGCGGGGCATGTCTCGCGCGTAGGGTATGCCGTGCCCGGAGGCGTGATCGCCGTGGGCCTACTCGTGCCCTTCGCCGCGCTCGACAACAGGCTGGACGCATGGATGCGCGCCACATTCGACATCTCGACCGGCCTGCTCTTCACCGGCTCGATCTGGTTGCTGGTGATCGCCTACATGGTCCGTTTCATGGCCGCCGCGCTGAACGCCTATGACAGCGGCCTGGGGACGATCCACCCCAACGTGGATTCGGTGACCCGCACCCTCGGCAAGCCGCCGCTGGAAATGCTGCGTCGCGTGCATGTGCCGATCCTGCGGCCCTCGGTGCTCACGGCCCTGCTCATTGTCTTCGTAGACACAATGAAGGAGTTGCCTGCCACGCTCATCATGCGCCCCTTCAATTTCGACACGCTTGCCGTGCAGGCCCACCGGCTCGCCGCCGACGAACGGCTCGATGGCGCGGCGGTGCCGAGCCTCGTGCTGGTCGCGGTCGGCTTGCTGCCGGTGATCATCGTCTGCCGCAACCTCGGGGAACGGAAGTCGCGGGTATATGGGCCTGCGCCCGTGATGGTTGAGTAAAGCGAGAGGGGCTCGGGGCGCCCGGTGGCGATATTGGCAGTTGCTCCTACGGTGGTGTCCGGCCGCGCTCTGCGCAATCCTGCCGTTGGCAGGTCACGGCACCTCGCACACGCAGCATGGTTTCCGACCGTCGTGAACGGCCCCGTGCGGATGTTCAGATTGAGCCCAGAGAAAGTCCGCTTCCAAGCGCCGATTCAGCGGGACGACGCTGGCTTTCCTTCCCGCGATCGAAACGGAGAGTGGAACTCGGTAAACGATAGCGTTGCCTAGCCAAGTGTCCAACTGTCCCCCTGGTGTCGCAGTGGCGGTTGCGCCGGCTCTGGATGGGATCGATTAAACTCACGCAATGTGTTGGGAGCCTCCTAATCGCAGCGACCTGCGTCGAGGAGGAAACAACCAAGCGTGGACTGCCTCGGAAATGATGAAATGATTTTGAAGGTCAATGAGGTCCAGACAATGATATGTGGGCAGTGTGGCCCGTGGGGCCAAGGAGACGATCCTCGGACGCCATCGGAGTGATTGGGCATGTCGGTATTTGGACTCAAACTGGAGCATCTGAGCTTTGGATACGGTGCCGATCCGGTCTTGAAAGACGTCAGCTTCACAGTCGAACGAGGCAATTTCTGTGCGCTGTTGGGGCCGAACGGGGCAGGAAAGACCAGCCTGTTCTCGCTCCTGACCCGCTTGGCGACCACGTCCACCGGGCGCATCGAGATCGCGGGGATCGACCTTGGCACGTCGCCGCGTGCTGCACTGGCCAGGATGGGGATCGTATTCCAGCAGATGACACTGGACCTTGACCTCACAGTTCGTCGAAATCTGTCCTACTACGCCGCACTCCGGGGGCTTTCGGGGCGGGATGCAGAAAGAAGGATAGACGCGGCCCTGGAAAGGCTGGAACTCGGGGAAAAGTCCTCGGTGCGCGCTCGCGACCTCAATGGCGGCCACCGGCGCAGGACCGAGATAGCACGGTGCCTCCTGCACGACCCAGAGATCCTGCTTCTGGACGAACCAACGGTGGGGCTCGACCCCGCCAGCCGGGCCGCGATCACGGACCATGTCCACAGGCTCTGCGCCGACGAGGCCCTGACCGTGCTCTGGGCGACCCATCTGGTCGATGAGGTCCGGGCCGAGGACGACCTGGTCATCCTCCATCGGGGCGGCGTGCTGGCCCATGACACGGCCAGGCGGATCGCGGGTGGCCAAACCGTCGAGAAGGTCTTTCTGGACATGACAGCGGTGACATCGTGAAAGCCTATCTTGTCGCCCTGCGGGCCATTGTCGAACGCGAAGTCCTGCGGTTTGTCGCGCAGCGCGGTCGGTTTGTCTCTGCCCTTGTACGGCCGCTGGTGTGGCTGCTGGTGTTCGCCGCCGGATTCGGCTCCGCTCTCGGGCTCTCGATCATACCACCCTACAACACCTACGTGACCTACGAGGTCTACATCGTGCCCGGCCTGTGCGGAATGGTGCAGTTGTTCAATGGCATGCAGTCGTCTCTGAGCCTCGTGTACGATCGGGAAATGGGATCGATGCGGCTCCTGCTGACCAGTCCGCTTCCTCGCTGGTGGCTGCTGTTCTCCAAGCTCGCCGGCGGAACGGCGGTGTCGATCCTGCAAGTCTATGCATTTCTCGCGATTGCGGCGGCGTTCGGCATCGTGATGCCGCCAGCGGGATACCTACTGGTGCTGCCGGTCCTGTGTCTGACGGGCCTGATGCTCGGTGCCCTTGGGCTGGCCCTGTCAGCCACGATCCGGCAGCTCGAGAACTTTGCCGGCGTAATGAACTTCGTGATCTTTCCCGCGTTTTTCCTATCGTCGGCGCTCTACCCGCTCTGGAAAATGGCCGAAAGTTCGACGCTGCTCTACCGGATCTGTGCGGTCAATCCTTTCACCCACGCGGTCGAGGCGATCCGCTTCGCGCTCCATGGCCAGGCCAACCTGCCAGCGATCGGATGGACGCTCGTGGCGTTTGTGCTTTTTCTGGGGCTCGCGCTTCTGGGGTACGATCCGACGCGAGGCATATCGCGGAAACGCTCTGCGGGCGGCTGACGGACGGTCAGGGTGCCGGGTCTTCAAATACCGCTGGGCTTCCGGTCAATCGAACGATCCGGGTCGCGAGCCGCTGCGCTTCTTCCATTGCATGGGAGACAAAGACCGTCGCGATGGAGCGGGACGCAAGCAGGCTTTCGGTGAGCTCCAGCATCTCCTCGACCAGGGGTGCGTCGAGCGAGACAAAGGGTTCGTCCATCAGAAGCATGTCGGGCGCGGCCGAAAACGCGCGCGCAAGCGACAGCCTGCGCCGCTGGCCAAGCGAAAGTTGCCCGGGAAACCGATTTGCCAAGTCGCGCAGGCCGACTTCGCCAAGCGCTGCGCGGGCGGCGGCGTCGCTGACACCGTTGACAAGTGTCAGGTTCTGAAGAGCGCTCCGCCATGGCAGGAGGGCCGGTTCCTGAAACACCATTGCACAGTGCTCCGGGACCTGCACCTGCCCCTCGAATTCAGTGTCCAACCCGGCCAGAACTCTGAGAAGGGTCGTCTTGCCGACGCCCGACGGCCCGACGACGGCAAGGGTCTCTCCCTCGGAAATCTCGAAGCTCACGCGGCCAAGCACCTTTGTATCGCCGATGCTCTTGCTGTCGATGGAAACGGAGATCATGCGTGCCGCCAACGCGCGGCATGCGCTTCCCAAGGTCGGAGAAAGAGGGCTTCGATCACCAGCATTACTACGACGAAACTGAGCGCATAGGCCAACACCATGCCAACATCGAAAAGCTGGAAGTAGAGGTGGATCTTGAAGCCGATACCGTCACTTCGCCCGAGGAACTCGACCACGAGGACGATCTTCCAAATCAACGAGATCCCAGATCGCCCGGCCGAGGCGATGTACGGGCCAAGCTGTGGCAAGACAACATGCCGGAACCGGATCCACCGGCTCATCCGGAAGACGGTCGCGACATCGCTCAATTGGCGGTCGAGGGCGCGCGTTCCTTCACGGATGGTGACGACCACGGTCGGGATCTTGTTGATCGCCACGGCTGTGACCGCCGCGACTTCGTTCAGCCCGATCCAGAGGTAGCAGAGAACGATCGTCACCAGCGCCGGCAGATTGAGAAACGCGATCAGCCAAGGGTCAAGCCACTGGTCGGCGCCCTGGTTGCTGCCCATCAGGAGGCCGACAGCAATACCGACGGACATCGCGATGACAAATGCGAGCGCCACCCGGCGAAGAGTGGCTGCTAGATGGTGTATCAGGTCTCCACTTGCGAGTTCGGCCCCGACAAGCGGAAGCACGCGCCAGGGGCCGGGAAGTACCGTCGGGTCTCCATTGATCAGCGCGAGAGCCCACCAGCCGAGTACCATCGCCAGAATCGAGGTCGCGGTGACCGCGATGGACCCTGAACGATCAGCCGCCCACTTCAACGAATACACCCTCAGGCATGCTGGAGGACGAACCGATCAGGTCGGAACCGCCAAGCTCGCCCATCAATTCGAAAACGCGCGCCGCGCTGCCAAGGTCGACGTCCTGTCCGTCCGGTATGCCGGCTCGATACCCGGCTTTCAGCGCCTCGAACTCGGCGTCATTTGCAGCCGGCATCCGCGGACGTAAACGCTCCCAGGCGGACTCGTCGGAATTCAGCAGTACCTTCGCGGCGCGCGAGGCGGCTGCGAAGCCCGCGACAAGTTCGGGCTGGTCCCGGAGGGTTTCCCCCTTGAAGACGTAGCCCAGAAGCGGCATGTCCGGATCGATTCCGAGCGCCTCGGCCGCCTCAGCCACCGAGATTAGATCTGTCATGCCGGCCGCCCGCATTCGTGCCATGAAATGCCAATAGTTGATCGCCCCGTCCAATTCACCGCTGAGCGCTGACTTGTATATGAGGGGCGGAGCGCCGAAGACCTGTTCGGTCTCGCCTGCAAGGTCCATGCCATGGAACTTCTCGGCGTAGGCGCGCAGGATGATCCAGCTCTTGTCCAATGGGCCACCGGCGATTCCGATCTTACCCCCCTTGAGATCTTCGAGCGACTTGGCAGTACTACCCGCAGGCACCATCATGCCCCCGACCGCCTTGGAATAGGGCACGAAGACGAAATCCCGGCCCTCGGCCCTCTGGCGCGCCACCCAGATCCAGTCAGACACGATCACATCCGCTTCGCCGCCCTGAAACGCGACCTGCGACGCCGAGCCGCCAGCCATGCCCTGGACCTCCATGTCGAACCCCTGGGCCGCATCGAGCCCATAGTTATCGATGGTGTCGATCTCCCAGTTGACCGTTCCGGCTTCCATGACCGCGATCCGAAGCACCGGTGTATCGGCGTGGAGCGCGCCGGCGATTGCCATGAGTGACGCGAACATCGAAGCGATCAGGATCATTCTCGGCATTGTGTTCTCCATTCAAATTGCTTCGAAATCTATTGTGGTTCCCTGAGACTGGTTCATCTCGCCCCCCCGGGCAATGGTGTTCTTCATCGTCGACACGCGCTGTCCGCCCTGTCGGCACCCAGGGTGTCGAGCGTATCGAACTGGTGTTCGAAGCCCCTGACCGGTGCGACCGCGATGACCGCGTTGGGTGTTGCAAGCAGGATCGGCTGCCGCAACTGGCCATCCCAGTCGCGGAGGTTCCCGCGTACGCCCTTGTAGAGATCCACGGACAAATCTGCCCCCCGAAGTGCCCGGTGGACAGCGGCGCGGTCGGCCGACTGGGCCTGCACTACGGCCTCGGTGACGATCTTGACGGCGACCCAGGCGGCCCAGTCCTCCGAGGTCATGTCGCGATCCGCCTGGCGCCGGAACCGCTGGTTCAGTTGCGGCGCCCCGTAGCGTTCGAATGTCCAGTGCCACGCACGCGGCACCAGTCCCTCTGATCCGATCACGGGGCGTGGCGAATAGGTCGCGAAGGGCAGATAGCGCCCGAAATCACCCAGATCATCGATCAGCCACACCACGTCGTATCGAACGCCGCCCGTCAGGAGCGCGATGTTGCTCTTGTCGCGGAGACGGGGATCGTTGGTCAACTCGAAGGCCCGTTCATCGACGATCTTGAGACCGAACTTGGTGGTGGATTGCCTGGCCGCCGCCGTCTGTTCCGCATCCGCATCCGTCGTTCCATGAATCAAGAGCACGTCGGTCCAACCGAGTGCCCGCATGTATTGGGCCAGCGCATCGCTCAGCATCGCGTGAGAAGGAGGAGTGTGCAGGAGTCCCGGGGCGCAGTCCTTGCCACGCCAGCGGCCGGACCGATCCCTAATGTTGATGAAAAGATCGTCCGTACCGGTGGCGGACAGAACCTGGACCATGCTTTCGGGCGGAAGATCGATCAGGATCGCGAGCGGTTGCGAGGTTTGAGCGTCGGTAAGCGCCTCGGAAAGCGTCTCGGGTGAGGCGATCACCTCGTCCAGCTCGAACGTCAGTCCCAGGGCTCGGCCTAGCACGCGCGTGTCCCGAAATCCGAGCCGTATCCCTTCGAGCGGCCGCTCTCGATCTCGCAACGAGAGCCCGGTGTAGAGCGGTTGCGGCTCGTAGTGAGGATCGCCCTCGACACCGAGATAGACCATTCGGGCGACATCCTGCGCGACCGCAGGACAGGTGAGTACGAACAGGAGTGCGAGAGCCCTAACGATCATCGATCAGAATGTCGTAGGGCACGCGGCCGACCGGGATCGAGGTGATTGGTTTCAGGCTCTTGGTGTCGACGACCGTGACATCATCGGAAAGCCCATTGGCGACGTAGAGACGCGACTCGTTGGCGGTCAGGGCAAGGCCCCAGGCGCGGCTGCCCACGAGCACATAGTCGATCACTTTCCGACTCGGGACCTCGACGACTGCAACATGGTTGGCACGGCCAAGCGCAACATAAGCGCGTTGCCCGTCCGCGGTGATTACAAGGTCCACCGGCGTCACCTGTTCCGGGCGGAACCCGGTTGGCAGGAAGGGAATGTCGCCGACGAGCTTCAGGGTCTCGACGTCGATGATATTAACGATGCCGGCGAGTTCGGCCGACACCCAGAGTTCCTTTTCGTCCGGGGTCAGGGCGAACCTTCTCGGGCGGGTGTCGACAAGAATGTCGGCGATCACGGCATCCGCTTCGAGATCAATCACATGGACCAGGTTAGCAGCCTCGGACGCGACGAATACCAGGCGCCCATCCGACGTGACCTGAACGCCTTCGGGTTCTTCTCCGGTCAGGTACTCGGCCAGGAACTCTCCTGTCTCCACGTCGTAGACAGACGCCGCCGCATCTTCCTCGTTGGAGACGATCAACCGGCGTCCATCCGGGTGAAGGTCAAATGTCTCGGGCGCTGGTACGCCACGGATTCGCCCGACGAGTTCCAGCGACTCGGTGTCGTAGATCGCGATCATGTCGTCATCCGCGCAGCCCAGGAAGAACCTCGTATGGTCAGAATCGAAATGGATGCCTCGGGGACGCGCGCAGGTCTCGACGGTTTTGACGACGTTCAGGTCGGGGGACAGAATGGTAAGATTGTCCCCGCGCTCATTGGGAACGATCGCATAGCCCGACTGCGCAGAGGCCGGCCCAGCTGCCGCTGGGAGCAAGAGCGTGCCCATCACCATGGCGGGGATGAAGAATCCGGATGACATCCAACCACTCTATTTTTTTTTCCGAAGTTGCGTTACGTTAGGTAAATATGTTGCGTTACGTTAGGTAAAATAGAAACAAAAATCCACAACGATAACCTTGGGAGGACACAGTATGTTTAACAGATCGGCAACGGCTGCGCTTTGTGTTGCGGCAACGTGTGTTTCGGGTGCAGCGAACGCCCAGGAGGAAACCTCGGCAAGTACGCTCTACGGCGATTTGCAGTCGGTCACGCAGAACATGCTGTCGCGTGCAGCGGGTGACGGAAACAACTTCCTTCACACCAACGGCAACTACGAACAGACCCGGTATTACCCTGCTAGCCAGATTAACACCGGCAACGTGAAGAATCTTCGCCCGGCCTGGATCTTCCAGACTGAGATCGTGGACACGATGGAAACCTCGCCGATCGTCGTGAACGGCATCATGTATGTCACCACGGCGTTCAACCACGTTTACGCGCTGGATGCGCGTACCGGCAAACAGATCTGGCACCACAAGCACGCCATGGGTCCGGTCACGACCTATTGCTGCGGGCCGAACAACCGCGGCGTGGCCGTTTCCGGCGACAAGGTCTTCATGGGCACGCTGGACGCCAAGCTGGTGGCGCTCGATGCCAAAACCGGTAAACAGCTCTGGGAAACCCAGATCGCCGAGGCCGAGCTTGGCTATTCAGAAACCATGGCGCCCAGCGTCGTCGAGAACATGGTGCTAATCGGCACCAACGGCGGTGAGTATGGCATCCGCGGCTTCGTGAAGGCTTTCGATACCGAGACCGGTGAAGAAATATGGACATTCCACACGATCCCCGAGGATTCGGTTGGTGTCTGGGCAACGCACGATGCCACCGGCCGCGACATGCTGCGCGACATCGAGGCGGAGAAGGCGGCGCTCGCCGAGATGGGCGACCCCTACGAGACTCTTGGCGGTGGCGTCTGGCAGAACCCGGCGGTCGATCTCGACACGCGCCGGATCTACTTCGTAGTGGGCAACCCGTCGCCCGACCTCGACGGCAGCCTGCGCCCCGGCGACAACCTTTACACCGACAGTCTGGTTGCGGTCGACTTGGATACCGGTGAGTATGTCTGCCACTTCCAGTATATCGCGCATGACGTATGGGACCTCGACGCGGTCTCCCCCCCGATCATCACCACCGTCGCGGATGCCGGCGGCAATGACGTGAAAGGCGTGCTGCATGCCGGCAAGACCGGCCATGTCTATGTCCACAACGCCGAAGACTGCTCGATGATCCGATTCTCCGAAGCGATGGTCCCACAGGAGAACATGTGGGTTCTGCCGACGGCCGAAGGGGCTCGGATGCTGCCAGGCGCGAACGGTGGTGTCGAGTGGTCGCCGATGGCAATCGACCCGAACCACCGTCTGAGCTATGCGATCAACCTACATCAGCCGATGACCTACACCGTGAAATCCACGCCCTATCCCGAGGGCAAGCTCTGGCTCGGTGGCTCGTTCGACGTGATCCCGGAAGAAGAGCAATGGGGCAACGTCACCGCGGTCGACTACGATACCGGTGATATCGCCTGGCAGGTGCGGACTGCGGAGCCGATGATCGGCGGCATCCTCGCGACAGCCGGCGGCCTTGTCTTCACGGGTGAAGGCAACGGCCTCTTCAAGGCCTTCGATAGCTCCAACGGTGCAGAACTGTGGCGCTTCCAGGCAGGTGCCGGCGTGAACGCGCCTCCGTCCAGCTACACGGTCGAGGGCCAGCAGTACGTAGTCGTCGCCGCAGGCGGCAATGCGCAACTCAACTTCAAGCGCGGCAACAACATCATTGCCTTCACGCTTGCCGACTGAGGACGTAACAGACTGACGTAAAGGGCGGGCTGCGCAGTCCGCCCTTTGCTTGCATGGAGACCCGCACATGAGACTGCCCTTTGTTACGTTGGCATGGACCCTTGCCGCACTGGCGCCAACCCTTTCCGCGACGCCTTCCATCGCGAAAGACGACTTCGTCCTTGAGGACGAGGTCGCGCTTTGCATGAGTTGTCATGGCGAAGACGGCATCCCGATCGAGCCGGAATACCCAGTCATCTGGGGACAGGAATACTTCTACATCTACACCCAGCTTCGCGATTACGGGGCCGGGCGACGCGAGAACGACACCATGTCGGCGATCGCTGCCGAGTATGACCGCGACCAGGCGAAGCTTCTGGCCGAGCATTTCGCGGCATTACCCTGGCCCGAACTTCCGGTAGTGTATCAAGAGGGTGATCAACAGTTGGCCGAGAAGGGCATCACCCGCGGGCAGTGCAGCGCGTGTCACGGGAAATGGCAGGGCGACAGCAGGATTCCCAGGATCGCGGGGCAGCAGCCGCACTACTTAAGCCAGACCATGCACGACTTCAAGAACGATGTGCGCATGAACGCCCCCGATCTGAACAGCACGATGAAACAACTCGACGACGAGACGATCGCCGCCCTGTCGCGCTATTTCACGACCATAAACGTGCAGTAGGGTCAGGGCTGCCTAAGCGCAGCGCGGATCTCGTCGGTAGCGGCGAAGTCCGCGGCGCTCGCATTGGATCTGTCCCGAAGGCCCGGATTGGCGCCCGCACCCAACAGGAACTCGACCATCTTGCCGTGCCCGCGTTCGGCGGCGATCATCAGCGCCGTGCGCCCCCTGTCGTCCTGCCGATCGATCCCGGCGCCAGCTTCGAGCAAGAACTCTGCCACAGCGCGCCCGTCCTCGGCCGGGGCATCGTTTGCGTGGCCGGCGGCCCACATCAAGGCAGTGAGGTCGTGGCCCCAGGTCCGGTCCGGGTCCGCGCCGGCTTCCAGAAGCGCCTCGATTATCGAGGGGAAAGCGCGACCCGCGGCATAGACCAGCGCGCCCTTTCCGTGGCGGTCCTCGACATCGGGCGCACCGCCCGCTTCGAGCAGCGCCGTCAGCATTCGGCGGTCACCCTCGAAAGCCGCGGCCATGACCGGCGTGATCCCCTCGCGGTTTGCAACGTTCACGTCGGCACCGGCGGCGATCAGGTCGGAGACCATGCGCCGGCGGCCCTCCTGCACGGCGGCCAGCAAAGGCGTCGTGCCCCCGAGGTTCGGATGATCAAGCTCGGCCCCGAGCTCCAGCAAGGTCGCAACGATCTCCCGCGCTCCGCGCGCCGCCGCCACGTTCAGTGGTGTGCCGCCGAAGCGGTTGCGCGCCTCGACTGAGGCACCCATCTCCAAAAGCACCGTCGCAGTCTCGGGGCAGTCCAGTGCAGCGGCTTCGAAGAGCGCATCGCTCAGGATCCTGCCTTCGAGGTTCGCGGGCGACTGGGCGATACGGGTTTCGAGCGCTTCACAGACGGGCGTGACAGGCTGGCCCTGAAGGCTTCCGGGTGCGGTGGCAAGAAGTGCGAGGCCAAGCAGTGCGGTCCTGATCATCGAACGATGAAGACGCCGCTGAACCCCTGTGTATCGAGCCCCTCGACAAAGAAGGGGTACTCGCCCGGGCGTTGGGGAATAAACCAGATGTCGATCTCGCCTTCGTCGTCGAATTCGACGGCGTGCAACCCGAATGGCTTGACCTCCTTGTCCTCGATCACGACCTGGTCGATCCAGCTTTCGCGAAAGAGACCCGGCGCGAGTAGCTTGTATTCCTCAAGACCGTCACTCTCGATCCGCCAACGGTAATAGACCCCGGTTTCAATCTCGTACTGCGTGACCGAGAAGCCGGTCGAGGCGTTCAGGACGAGCGGCTCTATGCGTTCAGCCCGGCGCGTCTTGTCACCCTCGGCGGCGATCGGCTGCGCAAGCGAGACAAACAACGTGGACAGCAAGAGTGAGTTGGATCTTCCCGGCATCTGTTCGTCGGCCTCCCCCATGATTTCCTGCCCTCGTCCTGAGGCTAACACCGGGTCGAGACACAAGGCAATCATGCTCGCGCATTGACCTTTCGAGGGCGAGCCACAACCTAACAGCCATGAGGCGTTGCTTTCACCTGCTTGCGGCATTGGTCGTAGTCAACTTCCTCGCGACCAACAATGCGCGGGCGCTCTCGCCAGACGACCTGCCGCCGCCGTTCGATGAGGAGATTTACCTCATCGAGCGCTACTGGACATGGTTGAAGGCGGAGGTGAATGCGCCCCTTTCTGTTTTATGGCCCAGGATCGAGATCGAACCCTTGCCGAAGACAGTCCGCATGGCGTTTGTGTTTCCAACCGAAGCTGCGCCTTGGCAAGAGACGCGGATCGTCATTTCGCCAAGGACCGTCGATCGTGCCGCCGGACCCGATCGGCCGGCTGGCATCGGCGAACTCGCCCATGAAGTGGTGCATTACATTCTGGTGCTTTCCGAGAATGTCTGGGATGCAGAGGCGGATGTCCTGCGAAACGACAGGCTGCACCACTGCGACCACGAGTTCATGCGGCTTTCCCGGAAGGTTTCTTACTTCATTTGGGAAGTTTATCATTCAAACGACGCCGTCAGATCCGTTCACCGCATGGTAAATCTCGCGTGCTGGCGTGATTGCCACACGATCGCGGATGACAGAGGCCGGTAAGCCGGTGCCATGGTCCTGCATGGCTGCGGGCGCCGGCCTGCCACAGCCGGACCAGCGGTTCGGTTCTCACGCCCGCATTCCCATCGCGCAAATCCCACCGCCATTGCAGTGCCGCTCACGATGCGTTCCGCCAAGGGTGTTACCTTGGGAGGGGGCAGCGCCAGCCTCGACCTGTCCGGGCGCGCTGATGAGTCCCGCTGCAAATTGGCGCGCTTCGGGGCCGATTTAGCTTGGCCGTTCAAATTCGGAATTATGCAAGTTCCGATACTCTGACCGGTACATCGGGCGGCGGCCTGTTTCATTGCCCTTCCAATGACCAGGCGCGACCAAAGGTAGTTCCCGCCTTGGCAGATTGGGAAATAAGCGGACGGTGGCACGGGTAGCAACGAATGGCGGCTTGCCGCCCTTCTTGACCGATGCCGCGAAGGCGTCGTCTCCTATTTCTCCATCGCAGCGAACGGCCGCTAGGTCGGCAAAGTCGACTCGCAAAACGGCGGGACCTGATAGGCCGATCGGATCGACCGGCCCAACTCGTCAGATCTCGACGGACTCGGCGATTGAGAGTGCATCCTCCAAATCGACACCGGCATAACGGACAGTACTGCCCATTTTCATGTGTCCCAGTAGGAGTTGCACCGCTCGCAGGTTGCCAGTTCTGCAATATATCTGAGCAACCCTGTTTCGAAGTATCGAATGCGTTCCGTACGAAGTGAGGTCCAGCCAGATTGACTGGACCCATTTTCGAACCAGGCGAGCATACTGGCTTTGCGCAACCCATTTCTTATCCGTTGGAATCATGGCTGGGCGGGGCTTGCGCGGCTGCGGTTGTTCTTTAGCGGGTGAACGACTGCACGTTTCCGGCATCCACGTTGATGATATTGCCTGTGGACTTGGCAGATGCCTCAGACACCAGGAAATACGTAGCTTCGGCGATGTCCTCGGGCAGGACCGAACGCTTGAGCAGGGAGCGTTGGCGGTACATCTCCTCAAGGCCATCCTTGTCGGTCTTGTAGGTGCTGGCGCGCTGGTCGAGCCACTCGCCGGACCAGATGCGCGAGCCGCGCAGCACCGCGTCGGGATTGACCACGTTGACCCGGATGCCCTCGGGAGCCCCTTCGAGCGCAAGGCAGCGGGCGAGGTGGATCTCGCTGGCCTTGGCGGTGCAATAGGCCGACGCGTTGGGGGAGGCTGCGAGGCCGTTCTTGGAGGCCACGAAGACCACGGCACCGCCGATGGATTGCACCTTCATAAGTTTGAAGGCGGCGCGCGAGACAAGGAAGTAACCGGTCGACAGGATCGACATGTTGCGGTTCCACAGCTCGAGGCTGGTGTCCTCGATCGGGGCGGACGATGCGATGCCGGCATTCGATACCAGCAGGTCCACGCCGCCAAATTCGCGAGCGGCGGTGGCAAAGGCCGCGTCCACGGCGGCTTCGTCGGTCACGTCGAGCGTCACGGCCCGGACGACGTCGGCGGAGTGGCGCGCCGCCAGCGCGGCCCGGGTTTCTTCCAGCGCGTCCTGGGCGATGTCGGCCAGGACCACGCAGGCGCCCTCGCGCAGGAACCGCTCCGCGGTGGCCGAGCCAATTCCGCCCGCCGCCCCGGTCACAAGTGCCACCCGACCGGCCAGCGGTTTCGGTTTCGGCATCCGCTGCAGCTTTGCTTCCTCGAGCAGCCAGTACTCGATGTCGAAGGCCTCCTGTTCCGGAAGGCCGCGATACTCCGAGACCGCCGAGGCACCGCGCATCACGTTGATCGCGTTGACATAGAACTCGCCCGAGATGCGCGCCGTCGCCTTGTCCTTGGCGAAGGTGATCATTCCGACGCCGGGCACCAGATACACCACCGCGTTGGGGTCGCGCATGGCCGGGCTGGTGTCACGCTTGCAGCGCTCGTAATAGGCGGCGTAATTCTCCCGATAGGTGGCAACCGACGCGTCCAAACCGTCGAGCAAGGCGGCCACATCCGGTGCGGCGGGATCGAAATCCACCACCAGGGGGCAGATCTTGGTGCGCAGGAAGTGATCGGGGCAGCTTGTCCCGAGCGCGGCGAGCGCTGGCATGTCCGCCGCGTTCACGAAGTCGAGCACCGCTGGCTGGTCGTCGAAATGGCCAACCATGTGCTGGGCGCCGGAGACCATGCCGCGGATGGCGGGCATCAGCTCGGAGGCGACGGCGGCGCGGGCTTCGGGCGCAAGCGCCGTGTGGATTGCACCGCCGAAAGCCGGCTTGCCGGCTGTCCTCGCGTCGAACCACGTGATGGCGCGATTGATCGTTTCAATCGTCAGCGCGTAGCAGTCCAGCGCAGTATCCGCCCATGTGAACAGCCCGTGGGATTCGAGGATGACGCCCTTGGCTTCCGGATTCCGCAGGCAGAAATCTTCCAGCCAGAGGCCAAGCTCGTACCCCGGCCGCTTCCACGGCAGCCAGCCGATCTCACCGCCAAAGATTTCCTGGGTGATCGCCTCGGACCCGGCCGAGGCGGCAATCGCGATGATGGCGTCCGGGTGGACGTGATCGACATGGCGCCTTGGCACATAGGCGTGCAACGGCGTGTCGATGGAGGCGGCGCGCGGGTTCAGGTTGAAGGTGCAATGGGGCAAGTAGCTCACCATTTCGTCCTCATGCTCAGCTCCGCGATACAGCCCCTTGAGCGCTTCAAGTTTGTCCATGTAGAGCGTGGAGAACCCGGCGCGTTCAATGGAGCCGAGATCACCGCCGGACCCTTTGACCCAGAGGACCTCGCAGCTCTGCCCGGTCAACGGGTCGGTCTCGGTGATCTTGGCCGAGGTGTTTCCACCGCCATAATTGGTCACGCGCTTATCAGAACCAAGCAGGTTTGACCGGTAGACCAGGCGGTCCGATTCGCTCATCCCGTCGGCGCGGGCTGCGTCCCATCGATTGCTCAGAAGGGTGTTTTCGGCTTTTATTGTCATGTGTTCTGCTCCTCCCAAGAGCGCGCGAAGTCTGTCAAAGCTGTGACAAGGCTGATAATCTATCCACTCAAAGTCAATCAATAATGATCACCACCGGACCAAAGTACTCAAAACTAGCGAATTGATGATTGAAAATGATTGACAGTGAGTGTTTGAGGGATCAACGTCTACGATAAGGAGGACGCAATGCTCGAGTCGGAACGCCACAGGGTCATTCTATCGGCTGTCCAGGACAGGCCGGTGGTCACCGTGGCAGATCTGTGCACCCTGACCGGGGCATCTGAAGCAACGGTTCGCCGCGATATCGCGGCATTGCACATGCAAAAGAAATTGCGCCGGGTGCGTGGTGGAGCCGAAGCGATTGCCCCGCCGAAATTCGTCGGGCTCGCCGGGCATCCATTTGCCATGAACCAGACCCGCAAGATCGCCGAGAAGCAGGCGATTGCGCTGGCCGCGGCGGAGCTCTGCGAGGATGGCGAGTCCATCATCATCAATGGCGGGACGACGACCTTCCAGATGGTGCACCCGCTGGCCAATCGCCGGCTGCAGGTTTTCACCAACAGCTTTCCGATCGCCGAGCACCTGCTGAAGAATTCCAAGAACACGGTGATGGTGCCGGGCGGCGTGATCTATCGCGAGCAGAACATCATCCTGTCGCCTTTCGACAATGACGTATCGAGCAACTTCTATGCCCGGCGCATGTTCATGGGCATCCACGGGATCGGGCGGCTTGGTCTTATGGAGGAAGACCCGCTGCTGATCCAGGCCGAACAGAAACTGATCGGTCAGGCTGATGAGTTGGTGGTTCTGGCTGACTCGTCCAAGTTCCGCAACCGCTCGAGCCTCGTGCTCTGCCCGCTGGAACGGATCGACACCGTGATTACCGATGACGGCATCGACGACGAGAGCGCCACGCTGCTGGAAGCAGCCGGTGTTCGGTTGATCGTCGCCACGGTTGACGCGCAACGCAATACCACCTCGCAGGCCGGGTAAAGGCCGGGCTGCGGGCAGGATACCAACGCTCAAGGGAGGAAACCATAATGAGCATCTTCAAGAAGGCCCTGACCACAGCCACGATTGCCACGACCCTGTTCGCCGGGGCCGCGCAGGCCGACGACATGCGCATCGCGCTCGTCGTCAAGGCGCTCGGCATCGGCTTCTTCGAGGCCGCCGCGAAAGGCGCCGAGGAAGCGGCCGCCGAGCTTGGCGGCGTCGAGATCATCTATACCGGCCCGACCGACACCACCGCCGAGGGGCAGATCGAGGTGATCAACTCGCTGATCGCCCAGCAGGTCGACGCGATTGCCGTCTCCGCCAATGATACCGACGCGCTTGTGCCGACGCTCAAGAAGGCCATGCAGCGCGGGATCACCGTGATCTCCTGGGATTCCGGTGTCGCCGAAGACGGCCGCCAGCTTCACCTCAATCCGTCGTCGAACTCGCTGATCGGCAACATGATCATCAAGCTGGCCGCCGACCATATGCCCGACGGTGGCGATGTGGCCGTGCTGTCCGCCACCACGACCTCGACCAACCAGAACATCTGGATCGAGGAAATGACCAAGGTCCTGCCGAACTACCCCGGCATCAACGTCGTGGCGACCGTCTACGGCGACGACCTTGCCGACAAATCCTATCGTGAGGCAACCGGTCTGATGCAGACCTACCCCGACCTGAAGGCGATTATCGCACCGACCTCCGTGGGCATCGTAGCCGCCGCGCAGGCCGTGGTGGATGCCGGCAAGGTGGGCCAGGTCAACGTGACCGGTCTGGGCCTTCCGTCGGAAATGGCGGGCGCCATTGAATCGGGTGCTTCCAAGTCCTTCGCGATCTGGAACCCGATCGACCTCGGCTATTCCGCAGCCATGCTGGCGCACGCGCTTGCTTCCGGCGAGGCTGAAGCCGGTCCGGGCGCCGAGATCCCGATGGGCCGCATGGGCAAGCTGAAGCTCGACGAGAATACCAACGGCGCGATGGCAGACCCGTTCGTCTACGACGCCTCCAATATCGAAGAGTTCAAGAGCATCTTCTGATCCTCTTGTCTCCCGGGTTCGGCCCATCCGGCGCCGAACCCACCCTTCATCACACATTGAACGGCTGGATCTCGCAATGTACCTCAGCCCTGATGTCAGCAAGGCAACCGACGCCCTCATGACAGACCCGATCCTCTCCCTCGACGGCATCACGAAGATCTTTCCGGGCGTGCGCGCACTCTCCGATGTCAAGCTCGATCTCTATCCCGGCCAGGTGACTGCGCTCGTGGGTGAGAACGGGGCCGGGAAGTCGACCATCGTCAAGGTCCTGACCGGCATCTACCAGCCCGAAGAGGGTACGATCCGCGTCGATGGCCAGGAAACCCGCTTTCCAACCGCCCAACACGCTGCCGATGCCGGCATCACCGCGATCCACCAGGAAACCGTCCTGTTCGATGAGCTTTCGGTGGCCGAAAACATTTATATCGGCCACGCGCCGCGCGGAAAATACGGGCTGATCGACACCGCGCGGATGCGTCGGGACGCCAAGGAACTGCTCGACCGCGTCGGCGCCGAAATCGACCCTGCCGTGCCCCTCAAGGATCTCGGTATTGCCAACAAGCACCTCGTTGCGATCTCCCGCGCGCTCTCCATCGATGCGCGCGTGGTGATCATGGACGAGCCGACCGCAGCCCTCAGCCAGAAGGAGATCGAGGAGCTTTACGAGCTGGTCGACCGTCTCAAGGCCGAGGGCAAGGCGATCCTCTTCATCAGCCACAAGTTCGACGAGATCTTCCGCATTGCCGACCGCTACACCGTGTTCCGTGACGGGCAGTATGTCGGTGCCGGAGCCATGGCCGATATCACAGAGGATGACCTCGTGCGCCTGATGGTCGGCCGCTCGGTCGAAAATATCTTCCCGGAGCGCGATGCGACGCCCGGCGACGAGATCCTGCAGGTCTCGGGTTACTGCCACCCGACCGAGTTCGAGGACATCAACTTCACTCTGCGCAAGGGTGAGATCCTCGGCTTCTACGGTCTCGTCGGCGCAGGCCGGTCCGAAGTGATGCAGGCGCTCTTCGGCATCACGAAACCTTCCGCCGGCACGATCTGCGTCGACGGAAAACCACGCCGCATCGGCTCGACGGCGGAAGCGGTCGAATCCGGTATCGTCTATGTGCCGGAGGATCGCGGAAAACAGGGTGCGATCATCGGCATGCCGATCTTCAAGAACGTCACCCTGCCATCGCTGAACCGCACTTCGAAAAACGGCTTCACCCGGATGGCCGAGGAATTCGCATTGGCGCGGAAATATACCGAGCGGCTCGACCTGCGGGCGGCTTCGCTCGATCAGGATGTGGGCAACCTCTCCGGCGGCAATCAACAGAAGGTGGTGATCGCCAAATGGCTCGCCACCGAGCCCAAGATCATCATCCTCGACGAGCCGACCAAGGGCATTGATATCGGCTCCAAGGCCGCTGTCCACGCCTTCACCGCCGAGCTTGCCGCGCAAGGATTGGCGGTGATCATGGTTTCCTCGGAGATCCCCGAGATCGTCGGCATGTCCGACCGGGTGATCGTGATGCGCGAGGGGCGCATGGTCGCCGAACTTCAGGGCGACGAGGTGACCCCCGAAACGCTTGTCCGACACGCAGCCGGCATTTCGGAGGGTTCGGCATGATTTCCAACATGATAAAATCCCGCGAGGCCATCCTTCTGGCAGCGATCCTCGGGTTGCTGGCGATCATCGCCTCGCGTTTTCCGGCCTATGTGGAACCGGGCAACCTTATCAACGTCTTCAATGACACGTCGACACTGATCATCCTGGCCATGGGCCAGATGTGCGTGATCCTCACCCGCTGTATCGACCTTTCGGTGGCGGCCAATGTGGCGCTCACCGGCATGGTCGTGGCCACGCTCAACACGTTGATGCCCGGAATGCCGGTGGTCGCGATCCTCGTCATCGCGCTCACGCTCGGCGCCTGCCTCGGCGCGGTCAACGGTTTGCTGGTCTGGAAGCTCCAGATTCCGGCCATCGTCGTCACGCTGGGCACGATGACCATCTTCCGCGGTATCGTCTTCCTGATCTCCGACGGCAAATGGATCAACGCGCACGAGATGAGCGCGGGCTTCAAGGCCTTTCCACGCATGGAGATCGCCGGCCTGCCGATGCTGTCCTGGATCGCGATCCTCGTGGTCATCTGCTTCGTGGTGATCATCAACCGCACGCCGCTCGGCCGCTCCTTTTTCGCCGTCGGCGGCAACCCGCACGCGGCAGTCTATACCGGCATTGATGTCGGCCGGACGCAGTTCCTGGCCTTCACCATCTCCGGCATGATGGCCGGGCTCACGGGCTATCTCTGGGTGTCGCGCTTCGCCGTGGCCTATGTGGACATCGCAGGCGGGTTCGAGCTTGAAGTCGTCGCAGCCTGTGTCATCGGCGGCATCTCCATCGCCGGCGGTGTCGGCTCGGTGGCAGGCACGCTTCTGGGCGCGCTCTTCCTCGGGGTGATCAAGAACGCCCTGCCGGTCATCAATATCTCGCCCTTCTGGCAGCTCGCGATCTCGGGCAGCGCGATCATCATCGCCGTCGCCTTCAACGCGCAGTCCAGCCGCACCAAGGGCCGGGTCATCCTCAAATCCGCGGAGCACACGGCATGACCGACGCAACTCATCACCATGTTCCCGACCGCCTGACCACGCCGCTTCAGCGCGCGCTGAAAAGCTGGGAAACGCTCCTGTTGACCGTCGCGGTGGCGATCTTCATCGTCAACTCCTTCGCCTCGCCCTACTTCCTCAATGCCTGGAACCTGAGCGACGCGACCTTCAACTTCACCGAAAAGGCCATGATCGCTTTCGCCATGGCGCTGGTCATCATATCGGGCGAGATCGACCTCTCGGTCGCTTCGATCATCGCGCTCACCTCGACCGCGATGGGGGCGGCTGCGGAAGTGGGCGTCGGCACGCCCGGCATCGTCGCCATCGGTCTCACGGTCGGGCTGGCCTGCGGGGCGTTCAACGGCGCGCTGGTCACAGGGCTGGGTCTGCCGTCCATCGTCGTCACCATCGGCACGATGAGCCTTTTCCGCGGCATCTCCTATATCGTGCTGGGCGATCAGGCCTTCATGAACTACCCCGACAGCTTCGCCTGGTTCGGACAGGGCTATGTGTTCTGGGTAATCACCGTGGAATTCGTCTTCTTTCTCGCCTTCGCGGCGGTCTATGGCGTGGTGCTGCACAAGACCAATTTCGGACGCGGCGTGTTCTCCATCGGCAATAACCCCGTCGGCGCCCTCTTCTCCGGTATCCGGGTCAAGCGGGTGAAGTTCATCCTCTTCCTGCTGACGGGCCTCATGGCTGCCTTCGCCTCGGTCTGCCTGACCTCCCGGCTCGGCTCAACGCGCCCCTCCATCGCCTTCGGCATGGAGCTGGAGGTGGTCACCATGGTGGTCCTTGGCGGGGTCAACATCCTCGGTGGCTCCGGCTCGATCCCCGGCGTGGTGATCGCGGCCTTCGTCATGGGGCTGGTTACCTTCGGCCTGGGCCTGCTCAACGTGCCGGGAATCGTCATGTCGATCTTCATCGGCTTGCTGCTGATTGGCGTCATCGCCTTGCCGCGGCTCTGGTTCCAGATCCAGGTGATGAGGGGCAAATGATGCAGAAATATGCTTTCCGCATGCGCCTCACCCCCGGTTGCCGCGAGGAATACCAGCGCCGCCATGACGAGATCTGGCCCGAACTGGAGGAACTGCTGCGCGGGGCTGGCATCTTGGACTATTCGATCCACCTCGATCCGGAGACAAACCTGCTCTTCGGCGTGCTCTGGCGGACCGATGATCACCGCATGGACAGCTTGCCCGAGAGCCCGGTTATGCAACGCTGGTGGGCGCACATGGCCGACATCATGGAGACCGGACCCGACAACAAGCCGGTCGTGACCGAGCTGGAAACGGTGTTTCACCTGCCATGAGCACGTACAGACATGTCGCCGTCATCGATATCGGCAAGACAAACGCCAAGGTGGCCCTTGTCGACATGCAGACCCTCACGGAAATCGATGTCCGGACAACTCCCAACACCGTGCTCGATACGCCGCCCTATCCGCATTTCGATATCGACCATCTCTGGGACTTCATCCTCGAAGGTCTGTCAACGTTCCAGAAGACCCATGGAATAGATGCGATCAGCGTGACGACACATGGCGCATCTATCGTGCTTCTGGACGCCGCGGGCGGGTTGGCTGTCCCGGTTCTGGACTATGAGCATGAGGGGCCGGACAGGCTTGCGGCAGAGTATGACGCGATCCGCCCGGGCTTCGAGAGCACGGGGGCGCCGCGCCTGCCGATGGGGCTCAATGTCGGCGCACAGCTTCACTGGCTGTTGCGTACCGTTCCCGGATTGCGGGAGCGGGTGGCAAAGGTCGTGACCTATCCGCAGTTCTGGGTGGCGCGTCTGACCGGGATCGCCTGTACCGAAGTCACTTCTCTGGGCTGTCATACCGATTTGTGGGAACCGGAAATCGGTCGTTTCAGCAACCTGCCGGCGCAACTGGGGATTGCCGACAGGATGGCGCCGGCCTACCTGGCCACGGACAAGGTAGGGCCCGTGCTGCCGATGTTGGCGCAGGCCATTGGGCTGGCGCCGGGTACCCCTGTTTTCTGCGGCATCCACGATTCCAACGCCTCGCTATATCCGCATCTTCTCGCGCTCAAGAGCCCGTTCACGGTCCTGTCGACAGGTACATGGGTCATCGCCATGGCTATCGGAGGGCAGGCAACGCGGCTCGACCCTGCACGGGATACGCTGATCAACGTCAATGCGCTCGGAAACCCCGTCCCTTCGGCCCGTTTCATGGGCGGGCGGGAATACGAACTGCTGATGCGGGGGGAGAACGTCGCCCCTACAACGGACGACATAGAGGCAGTGCTGTCGTGTGGCGCGATGCTCCTGCCCTCCATTGTCCCCGAGAGCGGACCGTATCAGGGACGACGCCCGGAATGGACCGTTCGGGGGGCAAGCCTCGCGCAAGGCGAGCGTGCAGCGGTGGTGTCGCTCTACCTCGCCATGATGGCCGAGACCTGCCTCTCGATGATCGGTGCCGCGGGACCGACGCTTACCGAAGGTCCCTTCGCCCGCAACCAGCTCTTCCTCGATATGCTGGCCGAGGCGACTGGCCGACCCGTCCTCCTCTCTTGCGGGTCGGCCACCGGAACGAGTATCGGCGCCGCGCTTCTGACCCGCGGCGCCGGCGCGACGCTTTCCGAGAAACCAAGGGTGCACCCACCGCTCGATCTGAGCCGCGCCCATGCGCTCCAATCCTATGCAAAAGACTGGCGGCAAGCCTGCGGCTCGCAAATCGCCGCGGCCCATTCCGCCTGAATACAAGGAAGCTGACATGACCCGTCCCGACTACACCGCCGCGCAAGACGCCTTCGGGCATTGGGGCGTCGATACCGAAGCCGCGCTTGACCGCCTCGCAAGGATCCCGATCTCGGTCCATTGCTGGCAGGGCGATGACGTGGTGGGCTTCGAAGGCGTGACCGCGGGGAGCGGCGGCGGCATTCAGGCGACCGGCAATTATCCCGGCCGAGCCCGAACGCCTGACGAACTGCGCGCGGATCTCGAGTTTGCCTATGCCAACATCCCCGGCAAGCACCGGCTGAACCTTCACGCCAGCTATCTCGACAGCGACGAGACGCCCGAGCGCGACGCGTTGGAATACAAGCATTTCGCACCCTGGGTGGACTGGGCAAAAGAGAATGGGCTCGGGCTCGATTTCAACCCGACCTTCTTTGCCCATCCCAAGGCTGACGACAACCTGACGCTGTCGCATCCCGACAAGGGCATCCGCGATTTCTGGATCCGACATGGCGAGATCTGCCGCGAGATCGCGGCGCGCATCGGCACTGAAATGGGTAGCCCCTGCGTGAACAACATCTGGGTCCCGGATGGCTACAAGGACATTCCCGTAGGGCGGATGGCCGCCCGAGAGCGGTTGGAGGCCTCGCTCGACGCGATGCTCGCCAAGCAGTTCGACAAGGCGCAGCTCCTCGACGCGGTCGAGAGCAAGCTGTTCGGGCTGGGCGTGGAGGCCTGCACTGTCGGCAGCCACGAGTTCTATCTCGGGTACGCGATCCGCAAAAACACGCTGCTCTGCCTCGACATGGGCCATTTCCACCCCACCGAGAATATCGCCGATAAGCTCAGCGCGGTGGCGCTGTCGGTGGACGAGATCCTGCTCCATGTCAGCCGCCCGATGCGGTGGGACAGCGATCACGTGATCCTGCTCAATGACGACATTCTTGCCATGGCGCAGGAGCTGGTTTTCGGCGATCTGCTTGGCCGCACCCATATCGGCCTCGACTTCTTCGATGCCACGATCAGCCGCACGGCCGCCTGGGTCGTGGGAACCCGCAACATGCAGAAGGCGCTGCTGCGGGCGCTGCTACAACCGGTCGAGATGCTGCAGGCCAAGGAGGCCGAGCTGAACTTCTCCGACCGTTTTATACTGACCGAAGAGCTCAAGGACCTGCCTTACGGCGCGGTCTGGAAGACCTTCTGCGAGCGGCAATCCGTGCCGAGCGGCGTGACCTTGCTCAACACACTCAACACCTACCAGGCCTCCGTGGCCGACCGAAAATAAGGAGGGCGACATGCCCGAATTCACCCACGCCATCTCGTTTGTCGAAGAGGCCGCCCCGTTCGTCCAGCTCTGCTGGGACATGGGCTGGAACGAGGCGAATGGCGGTAATTTCAGCTGGCGCCTGCCGACCGACGAGATCGAGGCAATCCTGCGTCGCCGCTTTCCAAAGGCGCGCCCGACCGCCCCGCTGCCGCTCGATCAGGCCCAACCGAGCCTCGATGGCGACTACTTCCTGATGACCGGCTCAGGGCAGTTCTTCCGCCACGCTCTGGCCCATCCCGACGAGGTGTTCGGCATCATCCAGATCGTCGATGGTGGCACGGCCTATCGCACCGTCTGGGGCTTTGCCATGGGTGGTCGGCCGACCTCGGAATTCGCCACGCATCTTGTTGGCCATGCCATCCGCAAGGAGGTCTCGGGCGGGCGCGAACGCGTGATCCTGCATTGCCACGTGCCGGAGTTCATTGCGCTCAGCTTCCTGATGCCGCTCGATTCCCGCGAGCTGAGCATGGCGCTCTGGCAGAAGATGCCGGAATGCATCGTGATCTTCCCCGACGGGGTGCGCGTGGTGCCGCCGCTGCTGCCCGGCACCGTCTCCATCGCTGAAGCTTCCGCGGTGGAGCTGCGAAACAGCCGCATCATCTCCTGGAGCCACCACGGGATTTTTGCCTCCGAGGAAAGCCCGGACAAGGTCTTCGCCCTTGTCGAGACCATCGAGAAGGCATCGGCGATCCAGCGCCGTGTTCTGTCTGCGGGCGGCCCGCAACGTGGGATCGAACCATCGCTTCTGAGGGAACTCTGCGACAAGTTCGGCCATATCATGGTGTCGGAACCGGCCTTTCTGGACTGACACCTCGCCTCCTTGAGGATGTGCAAGCCGATGCCAACGACAGAGCTGAGACGTGTTTGATCGAACCGGATCCGGCAAAGTCCGGATCTGGTTTATGATCTATGTACCCATTGCCAAAACTCCCAGCGGGGGGCGAATGGCACCGCAGAGTGTCTGGCAGGTTCCGAGTGACCGGCTCGAACCGGTCTTTCGCGATGGGTGCAGCGTGCGGAAGCACAGAGCTGATTGTGTTGAAAAACTCCTGCTTGATCGGGTGGTAGGTTGCTGATTCACTTTCCGTATTGAGCGGGAGAGTTGGTGATGATGGGACCGAGGAAAGAGGCGCAAGGCGCTCTGTTCTATGAGTTCTCGCTGGAAGATCATGTCCCGCAGGATCATTTGTTACGGTCGATTGACCGGTTCGTCGATCTGAGCGGTGTCCGCGGGCATCTGACAGAGTTCTATAGCCACACTGGCCGCCCTTCGGTCGACCCCGAACTGCTGATCCGGATGTTGCTGGTAGGATATTGCTTTGGCCTCAGATCAGAACGGCGCCTGTGCGAGGAGGTGCACTTGAACCTGGCGTATCGCTGGTTCTGTCGGCTCGACCTGACCGACCCGGTTCCGGATCACGCCACGTTTTCGAAGAACCGTCATGGACGGTTTCGCGAGAGTGACCTGCTCCGCCACTTGTTCAAGATGACCGTCCAGCGTTGCATGGAAGAGGGGTTGGTCGGCGGACAGGGTTTTGCTGTAGATGCCAGCCTGATCGTCGCGGATGTCCAGAAGCAGAACTCCAGCGGTCCTGACCAATGGAAGGCCACGGACATTGATCCCGACACAGCGCCCCGAGCAGTTCGCGAATATCTGGACGCGCTGGATGATGAAGCTTTCGGCGCAGCCACCACGGTTGAACCGAAGTTCACCGCGCATGCCGATCCAGCCAGCCAATGGACCGCGGCGCGCAAGGGGCCGTTCGCCATTGTCGCTCGGACCAATGGCGCTCCAAGGCTCACTTCTTTGCCTATTCCGACAATTACCTGATCGACACCGATCATGGCGTCATCGTCGATGTCCACGCCAGCCGGTCGATCAAGACCGCCGAGGTGGGCGCGATGCGCAAGATGATCGACCAAACGAAGGAGCGGTTCGGTCTGGAGCCGGATTGGATCGCCGCGGATACCGCTTACGGATCAACCGACAACTTGTTCTGGCTCACACTCAGGCGGAAGATCCTGCCGTTCATCCCGGTCTTCGACAAAGGCGAGCGCACGGACGGCACGTTTTCCAGATCCGACTTCACCTGGGACGACGAGAACGAGCGCTACATCTGCCCCGAGGGCAAGGAGATGCGACACACTTGGCGGACCTACTCTGATCCCACCCGGAATGCGCCGAACTGGAGATCGCGCAAATACCGGGCCCGGAAATCCGATTGCATGAACTGTCCCTCGAAGAGAGTGTCCCAACTCCGAGGCGCGCGCGATCCACCGGGAGAAATACGAGATCGTCCGAAACCTCGCCCGAAGTTGCACGGCTTCCGAATTCAACGCGACGGCTCAGAGGCGCCGAAAGAAGGTCGAGATGCTGTATGCAAATCTCAAGCGTATCCTCGGGCTGCACCGCCTCCGATTGCGAGGCCCATGTGGGGTCCAAGATGAATTCACCCTCGCAGCCACCGCCCAAAACCTCCGGAAACTCGCAAAACTCAAGCCATTGGTGCCAGCCGCAGGATAGAACGGCGGCATGGCCTCAGATTGCCTCGCCAAACCAAGCCGGAAATCCGGAGCCCCCCAAAAAACCGGCGACTTTTTCAACACAATCAGCCCGTTTGCGACGGATGCTGCGTGACGCACGAAGGTCAGCTTCATTTGCGACAAGGCGACCATTGCCTTATCGGAGTACAAGAGCGACAGGTCGTCAGGAGTATCGTGAAGATCGCTCTGACGAGGAGCGTTTTTTTCACGGAAGTGGCGCCGTCCGGAGACCCAAGTTCCACGACCCGTGACGTCTCGAAGAAGGAGGAATGACATGGAAATGAATCTCGCCGGAAAGACCGCGCTCATAACCGGAAGCTCCGATGGTATAGGATTGGCCGTCGCCAGGGGGCTCGCCGCCGAAGGCGTCGCGGTCCTGATCAACGGGCGTCACGCCGACAAAGTGGATCAGGCCTGCAAATCCATTGGAGAGCTTGCGACGCCGGCCGTTGGCGATGTGGCAACCGTTGATGGCATTGCCGCCGTCCTGAAGGCCGTCTCGGAAGCTGGCGGTGTCGACATCCTGATCAACAATGCCGGCACCGGGTCGAATGAGACGATCATGGAGGCGCCGGACGAGAAATGGCAGGACTACTGGGACCTGCACGTGATGGCTGCGGTCCGTCTGGCGCGCGGTGTCGTTCCCTATATGGAGGCTCGTGGCAGCGGTGTCGTGTTGAACAATGCCTCGATCTGCGCCGTCCAACCGCTTTGGTATGAACCCATCTACAACGTCACCAAGGCAGCGCTGATGATGTTTTCCCGCACCCTGGCGACCGAGTTGGTGGGCAAGAACATTCGTGTGAATTGCGTGAATCCCGGACTGGTTCAAACGCCCGACTGGGAGAACACGGCACGTGAACTGACCGCCGAAAGCGGTGGCGACTGGCAGGGCTATCTGCAAAACGTCGCGAACGAACACGCGCCAATCAAGCGGTTCTGCACGCCCGCGGAGTTGGCGGATTTCTTTGTCTTCCTGTGTTCCGACCGCGCGAGTTACTCGATCGGTTCCACCTATTTCGTCGATGGCGGAATGAAAGTAACCGTATGATGGCGGCAATAGCCTCCTGCTGAAGCAAGGATGCAATGGCTCTCCTTCCGGGAGGTTCGAGGGCCTCCGCTCCCTTCGCCTGGGTCAACCTCGCGGTGGTCTCAGGTCTGCGTTCAGAACGGAGACAAGCATTTACGCGATACCGGTCCATTGCTGAGGTATAGATAAACGGCCCCCCTTGGGCCGTTCACGCCTGTTCGGGCCTGCCGGCCGAAGAGCCGGATTGTCCGCTGACCGGAATTTGGCGGATCTCGTGATGAAAGTCTGCTCTTCTACCCCAGGACCGGACGCCCGGAGTGCACTGCAAAGGGCGTTGCGCCTGCAACGAACGGCGGCAAGCTCAGGAAAGCCGCCTCCGAAACTATGTACGGAATCGGTCCGCTTGGGCTTCAGCTGTCCCAGCCAATTACCCCCCCCAAAAAAACGGCGCCGTCCATCTTTGGAGGCGCCGTCCCGTGGTCCCGTGAGTGGGAAACGACTTACTTCCAGCCGACCTCGTTAAAGATCTTCTGCGCCGTGCCGATATTCTCCGCCACGATCGAGAGGTCGATCTCGTCGGCCTTGAAACTGCCGAGTTTCTCGACGGAATCGGCCAGCGCGACCCCATTTACCGCCGGGAACTCGTCATTTCCGGCCGAGAAATAGACCTGCGCCTGGTCGGAGGCGAGATATTCGAGGAACTTGATCGCGTTTTCCCTGTTCGGTGCATGCGCGGCAACACCGCCGCCCGAAAGGTTCATATGCGCGCCGCGGTCGTCCTGGTTCGGGAACACCCAACCGATCCGGTCGATTTCTTCCGACACGCCTTTCACTTCCGTGCGCAGCGCACGGGCGAAGTAATAGGTGTTGGACACGGCAATTACGCACTCGCCCGAGACGATGCCCCGGATCTGGTCGGTATCGCCGCCCTGCGGCGGGCGCGCCATGTTGTCGACCACGCCCTGCGCCCAGTCCCGCGCCGCATCTTCGCCCTCATGGACAACGATGGAGGCCAGAAGGGTCTGGTTATAGGTGTTGCCCGAAGAGCGGATGCAAACCAGTCCCTTGTATTTCGGGTCGGCCAGGTCGGCATAGGTCATGGGCGGGTCGGTCAACTCGTTCTTGTCATATAAGAAGATCCGCCCGCGCTGCGAGAAACCGAACCACTGGTTGTCACTGTCCTGCAGGTTCGAGGGGATGCGCTCTTCCAGCACCGCGCTGTCAATCGCTTGCAGCACGCCGGCATCCTTGGCCCGCTTGAGCCGGGAGGTATCGACCGTCAGCAGGATGTCGGCCGGGCTGTTGGCGCCTTCGGAGGACATGCGGGCGATCATCTCGTCGGCATTGCCTTCGATCCGGTTGATCCGGATACCAGTCGCCTCTTCGAAATCCGAGTAGAGCCGCTCGTCGGTGTCGTAGTGGCGCGAGGAATAAAGGTTCAACTCCCCCTCGGCAAAGGCCATCGTGGCGCATCCGGCCAGCAGGCCCGCGAGGGCTACACTGACGAGTCGAGTCGATCGAGATTGGGACATGCGTGTCTCCGGTACCTGTCTGCGTGCTATTTGTCCGAGCGTTATTATCGGAATTATTCTCGGGCGCAAGCCATTCCTTATCATTTCACTTGGGAAAGGGCATGCCTCCGGTCAACGAAACGGGCGCCCCACCGGGACGCCCGCTTCCATCGCATCAATTTCACCGGGTCAATTGGTGATGATCTCCGGGCCCATCAAGGCGGTGGGCAGGTAGGTCGATAGCCACGGGATATAGGTCACCATGATCAGGAAGACGAAGAGCACGGCCAGGAACGGCAGCGCTGCGCGCACGACCCGCATCATTGGCATCCCCGCGACGCCGGAGGTGACGAAGAGATTGAGGCCGACCGGCGGCGTTATCATGCCGATCTCCATGTTCACCACCATGATGATGCCAAGATGGATCGGGTCCACGCCCAGCTCGATGGCGATCGGGAAAACCAGCGGCGCCACGATCACCAGAAGGCCCGAAGGCTCCATGAACTGGCCGCCGATCAGCAGGATCACGTTTACGACGATCAGGAACATCACCTTGTCGAACCCGGCCGAGAGCATCGCTTCGGCGATCTGCTGCGGCACCTGCTCGTCGGTCAGAACATGCTTCAGGATCAGCGCGTTGGCGATGATGAACATCAGCGTGATGGTCAGCTTGCCGGCCTCGTAGAGTGTGTTGATCGTGTCGCGGTGAAAGAACGCCGTGACGAGCGCATAGGGGCGCTCCAGAAGCGTCTTGTTGCGCTGGCCTTCCTCATGCGCCGCGAGCGGTCCCATGTCCCGGTAGACGAAACAGGCAACGAGGAACGCATAGACCGAGGCGACAGCGGCGGCTTCCGTCGGGGTGAAGATAGCCCCCGTGAGGCCCGGCACACCGTAGATGCCGACCATGATGATGACGATCAGCATCAATCCCCAGAAGGCGTCGCGGAACGAGGCACCAATCTCGTGCCAGCCAAGCCAGTCTCCCTTGGGCAGGTTACGGATCCTGGCGATTGCATAGATCGTGATCATCAGCATCGTGCCGGCCATCAATCCGGGAATGACGCCAGCAAGGAACATCCGGCCTACCGAGACATCGGTGGCGGAAGCGTAGACAACCATCACGATCGAGGGCGGGATCAGGATGCCGAGCGTGCCGGCATTGGCGATGACACCGGCGGCGAAATCCTTGGAATAGCCGACCTTCTGCATCGCCGCGATGACGATCGAGCCGATGGCGACCACGGTCGCGGGCGAGGAGCCCGAGAGCGCGGCGAAGATCATGCAGGCAAAGACACCGGCAATCGCCAGGCCACCCGGCAGGTGGCCGACGCAGGCAATGGCAAAGCGGATGATCCGCTTGGCGACGCCGCCGGTGGACATGAAGCTGGAAGCCAGGATGAAGAAGGGGATCGCCAGCAGTGTGTAGTGGCCCGCCATCGCCTGGTAGAGCGACTGCGCGACCGAGGCCAGCGAGCTGTCCGAATTGACCAGCAGGAAGATGATGGAGCTGAGGCCGAGGCTGACGGCGATGGGAACGCCCACCAGAAGGAGCGCCACCACCATGGCGAAGAGAACAACGATTTCCATCTGATGTCAGTCCTTGTGAAGTGCGCCAGCGCCGAGGTCGTCCTCGAGCTCGTGGCTGACGATCAGGCTTTCGCGATGACCGGCGACAACGCCGATGGCGGCCTCGATCACCCGGACCAACAGCAGCAATGCCCCGACCGGAAGGATGAGATACACAACGAGCCGCGGCAGCTTTTCGTAGCTCTCGCCCTCGTTCAGCAGCGGTTCGAGCCAGCGCAGCCAGTCGAGCATCGGGATCTGGTCGGTCTCGTACCAGGCTTGATCGCGCGTGTCGGCAAGGCCGGTCGGGAACCAGCGTCCTGTCGTCGCGTCCAGCCCCGCGAACGGCGCGTAATAGTCCCACGCCCCCTTCATCAGCAACGCTGCGTAAACGACGCAGCAGACCGCAGAGATGATCGCAGTGATCCTGCGCCCTTCAGGACTAAGCGTATTGACGAACGCATCCACGCCCAGATGCGCGGTGATGCGGAAGCAATGCGAGATACCGAAGAGAACGAGCCAGGCAAACAGCACCAGCACGACCTCCAATCCCCAGATCAGACTGTCGTTGAAAACGTAGCGCAGGACCACGTTGACGAAGGTCAACACGACCATGGTCCCCAGAAGGAGCGCGATCACCACTTCCTCCGTGCGCGCCACGGCCGCCCCGAAGGCCGTCTTCGGTTTGTGTTTCGAATGTACGCTCATGTCCCCCTCCCGCAGGAATGTTGAAAAGGGCCGCCGAGTGTCGTTGCACCGGCGGCCCGTATCCTTGCGTGGCCTTACATGCTGGCGTTGATGGACTGGGCAGCCTCGATGTTCTCGGTGCCCACGTCGCCCTCGAACTGCTCCCAGACCGGCTTCATCGCCTCGACCCAGGCCGCGCGCTGCTCGGCGTTGAGCTCGCGGATGACGCCACCGGCATCGAGGATGGCCTGGCGGTTCGCGGCGTCGACCTCGGCAATGGCGGCGTTGCGCTCCGCGGTCACCTCATCAAAGATCGTGGCCAACTGGGTGCGGACATCCTCGTCCAGGCTATCCCACCAGTCGACGGAGGTGACGACCATGTAGTCGAGAACCCCGTGGTTGGTCTCGGTGATCCCATCCTGCACTTCGAAGAATTTCTGGCCGTAGATGTTCGACCAGGTGTTCTCCTGCCCGTCGACCACTCCGGTCTGCAGAGCGCCATAGACCTCGGAGAAGGCCATCGGTTGCGGCGAAGCGCCGAGCGCTTCCATCTGTGCCACTAGCACGTCGGAAGGCTGCACCCGGAACTTGAGGCCTGCGGCATCGGCCGGGGTCAGAAGCGGCTTGTTGGCCGAGAACTGCTTCAGGCCGTTGTGCCAGAAGCCCATGCCCTTGAGTCCGCGGCGTTCCATCGAGCCAAGCATCTCCTGCCCTTTCTCGGAGCTTTGGAAAGCATCGACCGATTCCATGTTCTTGAACATGAAGGGAAGGTCGAAGATCCGGAACTTCTTGGTGAATTTCTCGAATTTCGACAGCGACGGCGCGGCCAGCTGCACGTCGCCCTGCAGCATCGCTTCCAGCACCTGGTCGTCATTATAGAGGGTCGAGTTCGGGTAGACCTCCATGCAGGCCTTGCCGTTCATCTCGTCGTTCACGCGCTGCTGGAGCAGGCTGGCGGCGATCCCCTTGGGGTGCTTGTCGGTATTGGTCACATGGCTGAACTTGATGACGATTTCGCCCTCGTCACAGCTGGCCAGCGCCGCGCCCGCACCAATCACAAGAGAAATGGCCGTCGCAGCGGCTGTCACGTATTTCATCTAGATGTCCTCCCAAGACATTTGATCTGTCGCGCCCTGCTCTCCTGCAAGGCTTGACACATAGCAAACAGAGGACAGGCAATTCGGCCAACAGGAAAAATCACGCGCCCACGAAATTCAAATTTTTCACATGAAAAACAAATACATGACTGGCGATCCAGACACCTCCGGACACCACCTCCTGTCCGGGTCGTGCGGTCTGCCACACAAGCGCGAAACCGGTTTGTGCGAAAACCCGCACAGCACGCGGAACCGCCAGCCGACTCAACCGCCGCGGTAATCCTCTGCCCGCAGCCCATGCCGGGCGAGCTTGTCATAGAAGGTCTTGCGCGGCAGCTTGAGTGCCTCGGCGGCCTGCACCGCACGTCCTCCCGCCTTTTCAAGCGCAGCGATCAGAAGCGTGCGCTCAACCTGCGCCATCTGTTCGGCCAGCCCCGCATCCTCCGCCGGGGACGGATCGTTCAGCCCCATGGCAAAACGCATCGCGGCGTTCATGAGCGAGCGCGCATTGCCGGGCCAGTCCTGTGCCATCAGGCGCGCGATCACGTCGGAAGAGATGTCAGGCTCCGGCAAGGCCGCCTGCTCGCAGGCGAGCGAAACGTAGTGGCGAAACAGCGGGCCGATATCCTCCTTGCGCTCGTCCAGCGGCGGAATACGGACCCGCAAAACGTCGAGCCGCATTGCCAGGTCGGCCGAGAATCTCCCCGCCTCCACCTCGCGCTGCAGGTCCTTGTAGGTGCCGGCAATCACGCGGGCATCGCCACCGGCATCCAGCCGGTCCAGCAGGGCAAGCTGCGCCGCCGGGCCGAGCGAGGAGACCTCGTCGAGAAAGAGCGTGCCCGCGCCCGCCGCCTCGCAGGCCTCCTGCAGGCTTTCGGGCCCGAGCGCTGCGGCGGAGCGTTTGACAAAGGGGTGCGGCGCGGCCGGCGAGACGAGGTGGATCACCTCTGCCACCTTGGCCGTGCCAGATCCGGTCGGCCCAGTCACCAGCACCTCCGCCCCGGCCCGCGCAACGAGGCGCACCCGCGCGCGCAGTTCCTCCGATTGCGGGGAGGTTCCGCGCAACATGCGCGCCGCGGCATCGCCCGAGGCAAGCTCCCGCTTCAGCCGCCGGTTCTCCATCACCAGCTCGCGCGCCGCCAGCGCCTTGTGAACGACGGTCAACAAGGCGCTGGACTCACATGGTTTTTCGAGGAAATCGAACGCTCCGCGCGAGATCGCCCGTACCGCCATCGGCACGTCACCCTCACCGGTCAGCAGGATCACCGGCAATTCCGCGTCCGCCTGCAGGACGTAATCCAGCAGCGCGAACCCGTCCTTGCCCGGCATCCGGATATCGGTCACGACCACGCCGGCGAAATCCGTCGAGACATGGTCCTTCGCCTCGATATAGCTGCCCGCCAGGATCGGCCGCAGATCGGCCAGTTCCAGCGTCTGGCCGAGCGCCTCGCGCACCGCCGCATCGTCATCCACCAGAAGCACCCTGTCGGTCACGCCACCGCCTCCATTTCAGCCGGTTCAAGCTCCACCGTGAACACCGCCCCGCCCTCGGGCCGGTTCGCGCCCCGGATCGCCCCGCCAAGACTCTGCACGATGCCATAGGAGATCGACAATCCCAGCCCCATCCCCTCGGAGCGGCCGACCTCCTTGGTGGAGTAGAACGGGTCGAATATCCGATCGCTCGACGCGATGCCGCATCCGGTATCCGACACGCAGAGCCGCACCTTGTCCGCAAGCTCGATGGACACGCCCAGCCGCTTGTTTTCCCGGTCTTCCATCGCGTCGAGCGCATTCGAGACGAGGTTCATGACCACCTGCTGCAGCCGGACCTCGCCGCCGCGCACGATAACCGGCGAGGCGGGTGGATGCCAATCCAGCGTTACCCCCTCGCGCTTGATCCGTCCCTCGCTCAGAAGCAGCACCGCTTCAACAACCGCCGCGAGGTCCACAGGGCGTACTGGCTGCACCTCTTGCCGGGCGAATGCCCGCAGGTTGCGGATGATCCGCCCCATTCGCCGCGCCATCTCGGAGATCCGGCCGAGATTTTCCGCCGCCCGTTCCGGCCTGCCCCGCTCCAGGAAGGCGGCACCGTTTTCCGCAAAGGAGGAGATCGCCATCAGTGGCTGGTTCAACTCGTGGCTGATCCCCGCCGACATCTGGCCCAGAGCCGAGAGCTTGCCCGCCTGGATCAACTCGCCCTGCGCGCGTTTCAAAGCTTGCTCGGCGGCGATGCGCTCGTCCACCTCGCGCCGGAGCGCCTTGTTGGCCGCCGAGAGCGCCGCCGTGCGCTCCCGTACCCGCTGCTCCAGCCGCGCATTGGCCGCTGCTTCCGCGTTCAATTGCGCCGACAACCGCTGCCGCCGGTCCATAAGCGACAGGATGAAGGCGCCGATCACGAGACCAAGCGTCGCCGTCACCAGCGCCTGCCAGCCCGCAAGCGTCACCGCCGGCGCGATATCGACCAGTGCTTCCCCCTGCATGCCGATCACCGGCAGCGGCCGGGTCAGGTGGATCGACGCGCGCGGCACGTAGCGCCCGGCATCGAGCCGCCAGAGCTCAAACCCCGAGATCACGATTTCTCGCACCTCGGGGAAAGGAGAAAGCGGCGCGCCGCCATAGCGCCCGCCCGCTGTCGCCGGCAAAGGCAGGGTGCGGGTCCGGAACAGCAACTCCGAGCGGTTGGAAGACAGGATCACGCCATTTGAATCGGTAAAGGCGACCGTCATCGCGTCACCGCGCCATTCTGCCTCGATGGCACCGATATCGGCCCTCACGACCACGGCCCCCGCGACCGGCCCACTTTGCGAGAAGATCGGCGAGGCAAAGGTCGACACCCGCAATCCGCTGTTCGGCTCGACGGAATGATAAGCCCCGAGCGCACCGTCCTCGATTGCCCGTTTCAGGTAGGGCGAGCTGGCAAGCGGCGTCCAGGATTCCTCCGATGTCGCCAGCACCTGCCCGCCCGGCGCCACCGCGAGGATTTCCAGTGAGCCGGTCTTGTCCGCCGTCTCCCGCAGCAGCGCACTCGCCGTGCGTGCATTGCCCTGTCCGTTCAGAAGCGCCTCTAGGTCGGGATGATCCGACAGCAGCACGGCAAGTTCGCGAAAACGCTGCAACTGCCCGACGAGCCTGTCTGAGGCGACCGACAGGTCCGCCTCGCCGCGTTCGGCCAATGCCTCCAGGTCCGACGACAGGGAAAACCACCACACGCCGCCCGAGAACCCGGCCACGACAGCCAGATACGCCAGAATGGCCCAAATTCGTCTCACATCGCGCCTCCCTGGCCCAGCCTAGATGCGGCACGGGGCGAAGAAAAGACAGCGCCGCCGTGAAGCGCTTGCCTGGGGCGGCAATTATCGGCACCAACGACCCATGCAAAGAGTGACCCAATCTCCGACCGATCCGGATTTCGTCCAGAATCCCTACCCGTTTTACGCGCGTGCCCGCGCCACCGGCGATCTTGTTTTCTGGGAAGACTACGCCATGGTCGCCGCCACCAGCCACGCCGCCGTGAACGCGATCCTGCGCGACCGGCGTTTCGGCCGCGAGGTGCCGCCCGAATTGGCCCAGCCGGTGCCCGAACGGCTCGCGCCCTTCTATGCCATCGAGGCGCATTCAATGCTGGAGCTGGAGCCGCCCCGCCACACCCGCCTGCGCAAGCTGGTCACGCGCGCCTTCACCACCGCCCGGATCGAGGCCCTGCGCAGCGATATCGACGAGCTGGTGCAGGATCTCCTGCGCGCCTTGCCCGCCGGGCCATTTGACTTTCTGGATGCGTTCGCCCGCCCCCTGCCTGTTACCGTGATTGCCCGCCTGCTCGGCGTGCCCGAGGATCGGACCGACGATCTTCTGCGTTGGTCCAACGCCATGGTCGGCATGTACCAGGCCGGTCGCTCGCGCGCGATGGAAGACGCCGCCGTCGCCGCGACGCTGGCCTTCCGCGCCTATCTGGACGCGGTCATTACCGCCCGCCGCGAGCAACCGGGGAACGACCTGCTCAGCCAGTTGATCGCCGCCGAGGAGGACGGATCGCATCTCAGCGCCGACGAGCTGATCTCCACCGTGATCCTGCTGCTCAATGCCGGCCACGAGGCCACCGTGCACAGCCTCGGCAATGGTGTGAAGGCGTTGCTTGAGCATGGCGGGCAGGACCTGCTGGCCGATCCCGACAGCCGCGCCAGCGTGATCGAGGAAACGCTCCGCTTCGATCCCCCTCTGCACCTCTTCACCCGTTACGCTTATGAGGACATGTCGCTCTTCGGGCATGACTTCCGGCGCGGAGATCAGGTCGCCTGCCTGCTGGCCTCCGCCAACCGGGACGCGCGCATCTGGAGCGACCCCGAACGCTTCGACCCGCACCGATCGGTCGTGACGAATGCCAGCTTCGGCGCCGGGCTGCATTTCTGCATCGGCGCCCCGCTCGCCCGCCTCGAGATGTCCCGCGCCCTGCCCGCGCTTTTCGCGGCCCACCCGGGCCTCACCCTGGCCCAACCGCCGCGCTACGCCGACATCTACCACTTCCACGGCCTCGAAAGCCTGCACCTGCAGTTCTGAGAGCGGCCCCTCAGGGGCACGATCTTGTCAAAGATCGTTTGGACCCGCGCGCGGCAGCGCGCGGGCCACCAGAAGGCTCCACCGCCTTGGAGGGCTCCCGAAATAGGTCAGAATTCCAGCGGCAGGGCCGTGGTCGACTTGATCTCCTCCATCGACAGTAGCGCTGTCACGTTGTGAATGCGCACCTCCGAGATCAGCGCCTGGTAGAAGCGATCATAAGCGCGGGCATTTGGCACCAGGACCTTGAGAATATAGTCGATATCTCCCGCGAGCCGATGCGCCTCAAGCACTTCCGGGCGCGCGTTCAGCGCCTCGAGGAAACGCCGCTGCCACTCCTCTTCATGCTCGCTGGTGCGGATCAGAACAAAGAAGCAGGCTTCCAAACCGAGCGCTTCGGCATCGAGCAGGGCGGTGGTCTGCCGGATCACGCCCGCCTCCCGCATCTTGCGCACCCGATTCCAGACCGGCGTCTTCGACGAGCCCACCGCGCGGGCGATATCGTCCAGAGACTGGTCGGCATCGCGCTGCAATTCCGAAAGGATCTTCCGATCCAGCGCATCAAGACGGACATCCATTCCGGCATTCCCCCATTGCAAGGAACATGCGGCTCCCCACCCACCGCAGAAAGAACAAACATCCTTCTTTTCGTCAATACCTAGCGGAATACCGGAACAAAATTCTATATTGCAGTGCAGAAACAGCCGCCACGGAGCCACCGATCATGCAGCACTTCCCCATCTTCCTGGATGTCGCCAACAAGGCGATCGTCCTGTCGGGCGGTGGCGAGGCGGCGCTCGCCAAATTGCGCCTGCTGCTCAAGACCGAAGCGCGGCTGCATGTGTTCGCGGCAGATCCGGCCCCCGAAATCGAAAACTGGAACACTGACGGCCACCTCGCGCTGACCCGCCGCCCGCTGGCTGCTGATGATCTCGTTGGCGCCACCCTGGCCTATGCCGCCAATGAGGACACCGCCGAAGACGCGCGGGTTGCCGACATGGCCAGAGGCGCCGGGGTGCTGGTGAACGTGGTCGACAATCTCGACGCCTCCGCCTTCATCACCCCCGCCATCGTCGACCGGGACCCGGTCACCGTTGCCATCGGCACCGAAGGCGCGGCCCCCGTGCTCGCCCGCGCCATCAAGCGCGATCTCGAAGAGCGCCTGCCGCAGAATCTTGGCCTTCTGGCCCGGATCGGCAAGGCCTTCCGCGCGCGCGCGGACGCCCTGCCAATGGGCCGTATCCGCCGCGATTTCTGGTCGGCTTTCTATTTCACCTCCGGTCCACGCGCCGCCGTTTCCGGTCACGCCGCCATCGAGGCCGCGCTGGAGGCGGAGTTGCAGGCCCATCTCGGCAAATCCGCTCAGCCCGGCCATATTGCCTTTGTCGGCGCTGGCCCGGGCGATCCTGAACTGCTTACCCTCAAGGCCCGCCGCGCGCTGGACGAGGCCGATATCGTGATCCATGACCGGCTGGTCCCGGTAGAGATCCTCGAACTGGCCCGCCGCGAAGCGTTGATCCTCTCGGTCGGCAAGGAAGGCTTCGGCCCCTCCACGCCGCAGGACCGCATCAATGAGTTGCTCATCGAGCATGCCGGCACCGGCGCACAGATCGTGCGGCTGAAATCAGGCGATGCCGCTGTCTTTGGCCGGCTGGAAGAAGAACTCGACGCCGTCGAAGCCGCAGGAGTCAGCTATAGCGTCATCCCCGGCATCACCGCCGCCTCCGCCGCGAGCGCCCAGATCGGCCGTTCGCTCACCGCGCGGGGCCGCAATTCGGAACTGCGCCTGCTGACCGGTCACGACATGGACGGGCTGGCCGAGCAGGACTGGCAGGCACTGGCCCGCCCCGGCACCGTCGCCGCCATCTACATGGGCAAGCGCGCCGCGCGTTTCGTGCAGGGCCGCCTGCTGATGCATGGCGCCAGTGCCGACACGCCCGTCAGCATCGTCGAGAACGCCTCACGACCCCAGAGCCGGTCGCTCCCCAGCCGGCTCTGTACCCTGGCCGAGGACGTGGCGCGCGCTGATCTCTCCGGACCCGCCGTCATGTTCCTCGGTCTCTCTCCCCGAGACGCCGCCAACGCGGCAGCCCAGATCGACATCGCCGCAAAGGAACACGCCTGATGCCCCGCCCCTTCACGCCGAAAATCATCACCGCCAACGCCTTGCTGGAGGGCGATGTCGTCTACTTCACCGAGAACGGAAGCTGGTCGCGCAACATGAGCGAGGCGGAACTGCTCGAAGACGAGGCCCACGCCACGATCCGGCTGATCGACGCCGAACAGCAAGGGCATATCATCGTCGGCGCCTACCTGGCCGATGCGAAGTCTGGCCCCAAGGGGCCCGAGCCGGTGCATTTTCGCGAAAGCTTCCGCGCCCGCGGCCCGTCCAACTACCTCCATGGCAAGCAGGCCGACGCCCGGTCCGACGCCCGATCGAATGACAATTACTGAATACGTCTTTCAGCTTTCCTGAATCATTCCTTCAGGATAAACGAAAGTCGTGATCGGAGATTAAAGATGTATCGCTACGACGAATTCGACACCGCCTTCCTTGCCAAGCGCAATGCTCAGTTCCGTGCCCAAGTGGAGCGCCGCATCGACGGCTCGCTGACCGAGGACGAGTTCAAGCCGTTGCGCCTGATGAACGGGCTCTACCTGCAACTGCATGCCTACATGCTGCGGGTCGCCATCCCCTATGGCTCGCTCGACGCACAGAAGTTGCGCAAGCTGGCGGAGCTCGCGGAGCGGTGGGACAAAGGCTACGGCCATTTCACCACGCGACAGAATATCCAGTATAACTGGCCCAAGTTGCGCGACGTGCCGGACATGCTGGACGCGCTGGCCGAGGTCGGCATGCACGCGATCCAGACCTCCGGCAACACGATCCGCAACGTGACCGCGGACCATTTCGCCGGCGCTTCCGCCGACGAGATCGCCGACCCGCGCCCCTATGCCGAATTGATCCGCCAGTGGTCCACCGACCACCCGGAGTTCCAGTTCCTGCCTCGCAAGTTCAAGATCGCCATCACCGGCTCGCCCAATGACCGCGCCGTGACCCGCGCCCATGATATCGGCCTGCGGATGCTGGAGCGCGAAGGCCAGACAGGCTTCGAGGTGATCGTGGGCGGCGGGCTTGGCCGCACGCCGATGGTGGGCAAGGTGATCCGCGATTTCGTGCCGGAAAACGAGCTGCTGCCCTACCTGGAAGCCGTCGTGCATGTCTACAACCAGCACGGCCGCCGCGATAACAAGTACAAGGCCCGCATCAAGATCACCGTGCACGAGAACGGGCTCGACACGATCCGCGAGCAGGTTGAAGCCGCCTTCGAGCGCACCCGCGCCGAATTCGAGGGCGTGGACGAACGCGTCATCGCCCGCATCCGCGCCCGTTTCCGCGCACCAGACCTCGTGGGCGGCGAAACGCAGGCTTACCAAGATGCGCGCCTGGACCCTGTCTTCCGTTCCTGGGCGGACACCAACCTCGCCGAGCACAAGGACCCGGACCACGCCATCGTGACCATTTCGCTCAAGGCGCATGGGGCAACACCGGGGGATGCCACCGCCGGCCAGATGCGGGTAATGGCGGAGCTTGCCGAACAATATGGGTATGACGAGCTGCGCATCAGCCACCAGCAGAACGTGATCCTGCCCCATGTCCGCAAATCGGACCTGCCGGCGGTATTCGAGGAGCTGAAGGCGGCAGGGCTGGCCACGGCCAATATCGGGCTCGCCTCGGACATCATCGCCTGCCCCGGCATGGATTACTGCGCGCTGGCCACCGCGCGCTCGATCCCTGTCGCCCAGCAGCTCGCACAGCGGGTCGAGGACCTGCGCATCGAGCACGAGGTCGGCCCGCTGCAGATCAAGATCTCCGGCTGCATCAATGCCTGTGGGCATCACCATGTCGGCCATATCGGCATTCTCGGCCTCGACCGGGGCGGCGTGGAGACCTACCAGATCACGCTTGGCGGCGACGCCACCGAGACTGCCGAGATCGGCCAGCGCACCGGCCCGGGCTTCTCCTACGAGGAGATCGTGCCGGCCATCGAGCGGCTGATGCTGGCCTATCTGGAAGTGCGCGAAGACGAGACCGAAACCTTCCTCGAAGCCTATCGCCGCCTTGGCGTTGCTCCCTTCAAGGAAGCGCTCTACGGGCCGGAGAAACAACGCGATGCAGCCTGACGCAATCCAGACAGTCCCCGCCAACCGGGCGGAAATCGTGACCGACGCCATCGGGTCGCTGCAAGGTGCCAGGCGGCTGGCGGCGGCCATTGCGCATCCCCTGATGGGCAAGCTGGCGATGGTTTCCTCCTTCGGGGCAGAATCCGTCGTCCTGCTGCACCAGCTTTCGCTCGTGGCGCCCGAAACGCCGGTGCTCTTCATCGACACGCAGATGCTCTTCCCCGAGACGTTGGACTACCAGCGCGAAGTGGCGAACGCGCTCGGGCTGACGGGCATTCGGGTGATCCGCGCGCGGGCCATGAACCTCGCCGTGGAGGACCCCGCCAATGCGCTGCACCTGAGCGACACCGACGCGTGCTGCGACTTGCGCAAGACCCGGCCGCTGGAGAAGGCGTTGCAGCCCTTCGATAGCTGGATCTCCGGGCGCAAGCGGTTCCAGTCAGGCACCCGCGCCCGGTTGCCGCTGATCGAGGAAGAGGCCGGAAAGTTGAAGCTGAACCCGATGGCGGACTGGTCTTCCGAGCAGATCGCCGACTATATCCGCCGCCACGACCTGCCCCGCCATCCACTGGTGGCCAAGGGCTTCCCCTCCATCGGCTGCGCGCCCTGCACCTCGCCCGTGGCCGAGGGTGAAGACCCGCGCTCGGGGCGTTGGCGCGGCCAGGACAAGGTCGAATGCGGCATTCATTTCGTGAACGGCAAGATGGTCCGCGTTGGACCTGCCACAACAGAGCAAGGAACCTGACATGGCTGTCATCGTGACCGACCAGGGTTTCGGCCCCGAAACCTTTGACGGCGTTTTTACCGCGCTGGATGAGCTTCCGCCCTCGGGTGAAGCCCATGCGGTGGACCTCGCCCCTGACACCGTTACCAAGGCGCTGGCGCCGCTGGTGGGGGCTGTCGGGCTGATCCGCATCGACTTCCCCAGCTTCGCCGATGGCCGCGGCTTCTCCATCGCGCGCGCCCTTCGCCGCATGGGATATTCTGGCCGCCTGCGCGCCCGGGGCCACGTGCTGGCAGACCAATATGCCATGGCGCGGCGCTCCGGTTTCGACGAGGTGGAGATCGACGAGTCTCTGGCCGCGCGCCAGCCCGAGGATCAATGGCTTGCCCGCGCCGATTGGCAGGAGCATGACTATCGGTCGCGCCTCGCAAGCTGAACTCTGCCCTTTACATAAATTCAATATCCCGCATACACGAACAGGATCGGAGCCCGCCGGGCACCGAAATGGATGACATGACCGAGCTGAAACCCGTGACCGACGCAAACCCGATCAAGGCCGTTCCCACCCTGCCCGACGCGCAGACAGTGACTTTCGTGAAGCACTGGACGGACCGGCTGTTCCATTTCCGCTGCACCCGCCCGCAAACGCTTCGCTTCCGGTCGGGCGAATTCGTGATGATTGGCCTGATGGGCGATCCGGACCCGAAAACGGGCAAGCAGAAACCGATTCTGCGCGCCTATTCCATCGCCTCGCCCAACTGGGACGAGGAGCTGGAATTCTATTCGATCAAGGTGCCGGACGGCCCGCTGACCTCCCGGCTGCAAAAGATCAAGGTGGGCGACCAGATCATCCTGCGGCCCAAACCGGTCGGCACGTTGGTGCATGACGCGCTGCTACCGGGCAAGCGGCTGTGGTTCTTCGCCACCGGCACCGGGTTCGCGCCCTTCGCCTCGCTCTTGCGCGAGCCGCAGACCTACGAGGATTACGACGAGGTCATCATCACCCATACCTGCCGTGAAGTGGGCGAGCTGGCCTATGGCGCGGAGTTGATCGAGGACCTGCGCAAGGACGAGCTTCTGGCCGAGCTGATGGGCGAGGATTTCCACAAGAAGCTGCGCTACTACCCGACCACGACCCGCGAGGAGAGTCACAAGATGGGCCGCATCACCGACCTGATGCGCTCGGGTGAAGTTTTCCGCGATCTCGGCATCGAACCGATCGCACCGGAGACGGACCGGGCGATGGTTTGCGGCAATCTCGCCTTCAACCTCGAACTCAAGGAGATGCTCGAGGAATACGGGCTGCACGAGGGTGCCAATTCCGAGCCGCGCGAATATGTGGTCGAAAAGGCCTTCGTGGACTGAGCCAGCCCTTGACCGAATGCCGGACGCCGCGCCCGATGGAGCGCGGCGTCGTTGTTTCAAATTAGGTCAATTGTTGGAGGCGGCGCCATCCGTAGCGCTTTCGGTGGCGGCGGGCGCCATTTCGGCCTCCTCGTCCGTTCCTCCGGTGAAAAGGGAGTAGCCGACAACAATGAGGACGACGACGACAGCGATTCCGATCCACTTGCCCATTTTCGATATCCTTCTGACTAAATGACGCCGCAAGTTCTGGCGACGTTTCCACTATGCCACCGGATTGCGGTACTTTTGACAGCCATGGCATAATGGCGGTGTCGTCGGCGGCAGATCGCCTGTTTTGGGCTGAACGGCTCAAACGCGCGAAAGATGCGACCTTCCAAACCGCTTTGGATGCCCCTATGAAGCGGTCAAACACCCGTTTCCAATTCCAAGCAGATGAGTCGCCCAATGGACATCGCCTATGAATCCCGCAAGACGCTCGACACGATCCTGAGCGAAACGGATTTCTCGGAGATACCGGCCCGCCGCCGAAAAGCGTTCCTGAACCGGCTGGAACAGCATTTCCCCGCGTTGTTCGAGCACTTGCTGACACTCTATGGCAACCACTACGATGCCTGGCTGCACATGCGCCGGCTGGTCGAAACGCTCGCCCAACACCAGGTGAAGAAACACCATGCCGGGCTGCCCGGCGGCAACCAGCCTTGGTATCTCGGCGAAGATCAGGTCGGCATGGCGGTTTATGTGGACCTGTTCGGCGGCGACCTGAACGGGCTGATCGAACGCATTCCCTACCTGGAAAGCCTCGGCATCACCTATCTGCACCTGATGCCGCTCTACGAGGCGCCGAAGGAAAACAGCGATGGCGGCTATGCCGTCTCAGATTACCGCAAGGTGGACCCGAAGCTCGGCACCAACAAGCAGTTGAAGGCGCTGGCAGACGCGCTGCACAAGCGCGGCATCCGGATGGTTCTGGATTTCGTCTTCAACCACACCTCCGACGAACATGCCTGGGCCAAGGCGGCGCTGGCCGGCGATCGCCGGTATCAGGACTTCTACTACCTGCTCGACGAGCCGGAAGCCCGCGCCTATGACGCCACCCTGCGCGAGATCTTCCCGACCGTGCGGCGCGGCTCGTTCACCTATAACGAAACCGTCGGCAAATGGGTCTGGACCACGTTCAACTCCTTCCAGTGGGACTTGAACTATTCGAACCCCGACGTCTTCGTCTCGGTCGTGGACGAAATGCTGCATCTCGTGGCGATGGGCGCCGATGTGCTGCGGCTCGACGCGCTGGCCTTTGTCTGGAAAGAGCTCGGAACTGTCTGCGAGAGCTTGCCGAAGGCGCATACCTTGATCCAGACCTTCAATCTGTGCCTTCGGATCGCGGCGCCGCATGTGCATTTCAAATCCGAAGCCATCGTCCATCCGGACCAGGTGAACGAGTATATCGGATTGGACGAGTGTGAATTATCCTACAATCCGCTGATGATGGCGCTGATGTGGGAGAGCCTCGCCACGCGACGCACCGGACTGCTCAACGCCTCGCTGGAGAGGAGCTTTACCATCCCCGAGGGGACGACCTGGGTCAACTATATCCGCTGCCATGACGATATCGGCTGGACCTGGGACGACGCGATTTCCGGTCGGCTGGGGATCAACGGGCAGGATCACCGCTATTTCCTCAACCAGTTCTACACCGGCCGTTTTTCGGGCAGTTTCGCCAATGGCGTTCCCTTCCAGGAGAACCCGAGCAATGGCGACTGCCGCGTCTGCGGCACGCTGGCCTCGCTCGCGGGGGTTGAACAGGCCGGGGCATCCGGCGACCCGCAGCTTCTGGAACATGCGCTGCGCCGGGTTAAGCTGCTCAACGGGATCGAGCTGTCCATGCCGGGCCTGCCGCTGCTCTACCAGGGCGACGAACTCGGCGCGCTCAACGACCACAGCTACCTTAAGGATCCTGGCAAGGCGGAGGATTCCCGCTGGGTGCATCGCAAGGCACTGACCGAGGCGGATTTCACGGCGGCGGCAACGAAGGGCACGCCACAGAACCGGATCGCCACGGACATGGCCGCGATGATCCAATTGCGCAAATCGCACGAGATTTTCGCCGCGCAGGCGTTTGAGCTTCTACGCTCCGACAATCCGCACGTCTTTGCATTCTTGCGTCGGAATGGGCCGGAAACCCTTCTGGTCATTGCGAATTTCAGTGAACATTCCACGCAGCCGGGGCTTGATCCGGCGGCCATTCCCGGCATCGATGCTGCACGGGACCTGCTGTCGTCCGACACGACCGGAAAGGGGGCCCTACAGGAGCTTGAACCCTACGCGCTGCACTGGTTCCACCTGCAATCGGCCTAGCGCGCAGATGGTACAGTAAGGCGCCGCCCGGAAGGGCGACGCCGCAGGGGATTACATGCCAAGCGCGCCGCGCGCCTGCTGAAGCGCTGCGTCAAGCAGTGCCGGGTTGGACTGCGCCTGCTCCAGAGCGGTCTCGAGCGTCATTTTCTCCATCTCGGACAGCCTGGAAGAGTCGATGAGACTGGTGGCGGTGGACAGGTCAAAACCTTCGGTGGTCAACGCATCGGAATCGCCGGTCTCGGTCTCGGCGGTCTCGGTCTCGGTTGCTTCGGCTTCTGCAGCCTCGGTGGTCTCGGTTTCGGTGGCCTCGGCTTCCGCCGCTTCGCTCGTTTCGGCTTCCTCAGACTCCGCCGCCTCGGCTTCGGCCGCCTCGGTAGCTCCCGTAGCCTCGGCTGCAGCGGCATCGGCGGCCTTGTTCACTTCTTCGGTCGCCGACTTCAGGACGTCGCCCACGGAAACCTGTGCAATCTGGTAGCTCTCCGTTACCTCGGCAGCCGCCACGGGCGTGCCCGGCGCTTCGGTGCCAGTCGCCGCCGACGCAATCGTCGCCGGCATCAGGACCGCACTTCCAGCGAAAAGTCCAAACAAGGCGCATCCGGAAATATTTTTCTTCTGCAAAAAATCATCCTTCCCAAAAAGAATCACCAACGCGGCGATACCGGTCAAAGCATGCCACCTTCAGGCAACAGGGCAAGGATGGCGCACACAAACGGTTCGAATCCGCGAATTTCCGTGGAGATCGCTTGAAAGATCCGGGTTTGGCAGCTACTTTCCGCCAACTTTTCTCGCAATGACAGAAGGACCTACGTCATAGCCCGCAGACCTCATAACGCGCCGCCCCAGCGTGACACCGGCCCCCGCGTCAACGGACGCATCCGGGCCAATGAAATCCGCCTTATTGGCCCCGAGGGCCAGAATGTTGGCGTGGTTTCTCCCGCTCGAGCCATGGAACTGGCCGAACAGGTGGGCCTGGATCTCGTCGAGATCTCGCCGAATGCCAATCCTCCGGTCTGCAAGATCATGGATTTCGGCAAATACAAATACGAAACCCAGAAGCGCGAGTCCGAAGCGCGCAAGAAGCAGAAGACAATCGAGGTGAAGGAGGTGAAATTCCGCCCCAACACCGACACGCACGACTATGACGTCAAGATGCGCAACGTCATCCGCTTCCTGGAGAACGGCGACAAGGTGAAGGTCACCCTGCGTTTCCGTGGCCGCGAGATGGCGCACCAGAACCTCGGCCGCGAGCTGCTGGAACGGGTTGCCGAGGATATAAAGGAACTGGGCAAGGTCGAGAACATGCCCAAGATGGAAGGCCGGCAGATGGTCATGATGATCGGACCGATTGCCAAGTAGCGCCTTCCAGGCGAACCGGCGGGTCAACCGCTTGCGCCAGAAGATTTCCCGCCGGGTGCCAAGACATTCGGCGGAACGGCAGGACCCCGGCATCGGTGGCCCTGCCGTTTTTGGTTTCAAACCGGTAATGCGATGACCTCTGACAGAGACGGCAAGCGCCACACGGCGCGCTATACCCGCGAAATGCACGGCGCCGGGGCGGATGAACGGTTGGACTCGCGGGTTTTTCACCGCAACGCCCCGCCGATCATCGCCATGCTGAGCCAGTACCTGTTGGGGAGCACCGGCACCGTGTTGGAGATCGGCGCAGGCACCGGGCAACACGCCGCCGCCTTTGCGCTCGCCTTTCCGACGCTGGACTGGGTACCTTCGGACCCCTATCCGGATCACCTTGCCTCGATCCGCGCGTGGCGCCGGGAACTGCACCAGCGCGACGGGAGCGCAATCGAACTCGACGCCGCCGAAGACTGGGCGCGCCTCGCGGCGGTCCAAGCACTCGGTCCCCTTGCGGGCATCTATGCCGGAAATGTCACTCATATCGCTCCCTGGGCCGTGACCGAAGGCATCCTTGCCGGTGCAGGCAGATGCCTTGCACCGGAGGGGAAGCTCTTTCTCTACGGGCCGTTCCGGGAGGGAACCGAGTATTTCGGTGAAGGAAACCGGCGCTTCGACGCCGGCCTGCGGGCCGACAACGCCGATTGGGGCTTGCGCGACATGAACCATATCGAGGCGTTTGCGCGCGGCCACGGGCTGCACCCGACCGCGCGCCATGCGATGCCGGCGAACAACCACCTGCTGGTGCTGACCCGCCGGCCCTAGCGGTCAGAAGCTGCGGGTCGGACGGTCGAGCACCTGCCGGCCGAACAGGCTCGCCGTCAGGTCGACCATGAGCCGCGCTGTCCGCCCCCGGTCGTCGAGGAACGGGTTGAGCTCGACCAGGTCCAACGAACTGACCAGTCCGCTGTCATGCAGCATCTCCATCACCAGATGCGCCTCGCGGAAGGTGGCCCCGCCCGGGACGGTCGTGCCTACCGCGGGCGCGATAGCCGGATCGAGGAAATCCACGTCAAGGCTCACATGCAGCAGGCCGTTTGCCGCCGCGACGCGCTCGAGGAAAGGCGCAAGCAGGCGGGAGATCCCGATCTCGTCGATCGCACGCATGTCATGCGCCTCGACACCGGCGGCGCGCACGAGCCCCCGCTCGCGCGGGTCGACCGAGCGCAAGCCGAGGATGCAGACATTGCCCGGATCCAACACCGCCGGCAAAGGCCGGCCAAGATAGGGCTCGAAGCCCGGCAGGCCGCAGGCAAAGGCAAGCGGTGTGCCATGCAGGTTGCCGCTCTCGGTGGTCTCGAACGTGTTGAAATCGGCATGTGCGTCGAGCCAAAGGACGAATAGCGGGCGCCCCTTCTCATCGGCAACCGCGGCATGGCCCGCGACCGTGCCGAGCGACAGCGAGTGATCGCCACCGAGATAGATCGGGAAGGCCGGGCCGCGCGCCAGCTCACGCGCGGCGGCGAAAAGCGAGCGTGTCCAGCCGGCCACCAATTGCAGGTTCTTTAATCGACCGATATCGGACACCGCGTCCAGCGCCGCCGCCCGGACCGCGTTGCCACGGTCCTCGACATCGAAGCCGAGCGCTTCCAGCTCTTCGACAATCCCCGCCGTACGATAGGCATCCGGCCCCATCAGGCAACCGCGCCGGCCGCTGCCCTCCTCCACCGGGGCCCCCAGCAGAACAATCCTTTCCATGCAATGATCCTGTCTGCCCCTCCTCGCCGGATCCAACCAGCGTGGCTACGGGGGCGTTCGCATTTGCGGGTTTCTAGCCAAGCAGACGCTTCGTGGCAACAGCGCGGCCTCTGGCATTGCTCTGCCCACGCATCACCGTCTGCAAATCGCGCAAGGCCCTCGCATCTCGACTGAATGGCCGGGTCATGTAGAATCGGCCTCAGACAAACCGAAAAAACTTGACCCAGAACTTCGAAGAACGCGGGATCGGACGCCGTGTGGGACAACTTATTCGACATGTTGCTGCGCTGCCTTGTCGGCATCGGACAGCTGACCCTGATCTACACTGACGGACACCGCCACAGCTAAGGGCCGGGTGGAGAGCCGGATGTCACCGTTCGCTTCCATGACCCGCAGCTTGCCCGGAAACTGGTTCTCTCGCCGGAACTTTCGCTCGGAGAGGCTTATGTTGACGGGCGTCTGACGATCGAAAATGACGATCTTCCCGGCCTGCTCACCCTGCTGTTGAAAAGCCGTTGCATGGGGCAGACCAGCCCCGCGATCGAGGCCAACCTCGCCATTCGTCGGGTGCAGCGCCGCGCGGCGCAATTCAATCCTCTGCATCGGGCGAGGGAGAACGTCGCGCATCACTACGACCTGTCCGGCAAGCTCTACGATCTCTTTCTCGACGCGGACCGGAACTACTCCTGTGCCTATTGCCGATCTCCCGAGGCAAGCCTCGAGGAAGCCCAGGCAGAGAAGAAGACGCATATCGCCTCAAAGCTCAATCTCGTTCCCGATATGCGTGTCCTTGATATTGGCTGCGGCTGGGGAAGCATGGCACTGACACTTGCGCAGGATTACGGCGCAAGGGTCGTCGGGGTTACGCTCTCGGCAGAGCAGCACAAGATCGCGAGCCAGCGCGTTCAGGCGGCGGGATTGAACGAACGCGTCGAACTCAGGCTGGCCGATTACCGCACGATTACCGAGAATTTCGACCGTGTCTTCTCAATCGGCATGTTCGAACATGTCGGCGTGCCGCATTACCGGGAGTTTTTCTCCCATCTGCGCGACCGCCTGACCGGGGACGGCGTGGCGCTGGTCCATACGATCGGACGCAACACACCGCCCGGCTCCACCAGCGCATGGATCTCCAATGACATCTTTCCCGGCGGATATATGCCCGCGCTCTCCGAGATGATGGCCGCGGTGGAGAAAGAAAGGCGCTGGGCGACCGATATCGAGGTCTGGCGGTTGCATTACGCGGAAACGCTGCGCCACTGGCGGGAACGTTTCGAGGCGAATATCGTGGCCGCCGAGGCGCTCTACGACAAGAGGTTCTGTTGAATGTGGCGCTATTATCTCGCGGCCTGCGAGATGTCCTTCCGCCATTTCAACTAGGTCGTTTTCCAGGTGCAGCTTGCCCGCCACCGGCAAGCCGTGCCGCTGACCCGAGACTATATCTACGCCGATAGCTGAGGCGCCCCGCAGACCGAGAGCTGGCGGCGCGGCCTTCTTGCGGAACAGTTATAAACGGAAGATGGTCCCGAAAGCGTACCGGCCGGACAAACAATCCTCAGATCGCCTCTCCGGCCGGGTGTCCCCTCCCTGGACCTCGCTACTCGGCCACGACCGGATCTGGCTCGCCGGAGTTACGCTCGGGCAGCATGAAGGCCACCACGATGAACACCACGACCGGGGCAATCCCCAGGGTATCGCCAGGAAGGCCGGTCAGACCTTCGTATTTCGCACCGGGCACTGCTCCCGGCATAATGCTGCCACCAGCGATTGCGTCACGCGCGCCCGTGGACTTCACTGAAGGGTAAGTTGCCATATAGGCTGCGGTGCCAAGCAGACCGCCGACCATAAAGGCCAGCGTTTCCCGGCGACCCGAAGCCGCTGCGACCGGACCGGTGCCGGGGTAGCACCCCGCAAGCGCCCAGCCGATTCCGAGCAACACCCCACTAATAAACACACCGACATAGGCAGTTTTTACCGACATGTGGCCCACATCGACAAGGCCCGCCATCTGTCCAGCAGACATCAACACCGATCCGATGCCAATTGCCAGTAGAATCGTCCACTTCGGGCGAAAAATTCGTAGATTTCAGCATCTTTCCGATGTCATTCGGGCAAAAAACGTCAATCCGGTCCAGCACGGCACCGAAAGCCGCAGCAGTCATGAGTGCCAGAATGATTTCCATCTCGCACCCGTCGTGCCGGCTCACCCACCTCCGCCATCGCGGACAGGAAACTGCATCGGTTCGACATACCTTGATCCCGGTCGGGACTCGCGGATTGCTACGGCCAGCGCTTGCCCGTATCCAAGCAAGGACAAAGGCAGGACGGCAAGACATGCAACAGCAGGACATGATCGACATTCGCGGCTTGCGGTTTCCCGAAGATCGCCGGTTTCTGACGGAAAGAGTCCGGGGTGACATGGAGGAAGCAGCGCGGAACGAGGGTATCCTTCGCCGGTTGCAGAGCCTGGCCAAGCCAACGGACCGCGCGCTGGTGCTGGGAGACGGTTTCGGCCTGCTTGTCGCGGCACTGGCCGGCCATATCGGCCTGCGCCATGTTCACGTTGTCGAGGCAAACACGGCGCGACGAAACCACCTTCGGCGGGTCTGCGAGCTCAACGGGTTGTTTCGGATGACCTTTTCCGCCGATTTGCCCGCGCCCTTCGTACCGAGCCTGCTGGTCTGCGACCTCTCCGGTTCCGCGAACGAAACGGCCGGCCTTCTCGAAAACGCCCTGTCCGACGGGTTGCGCGGCGCGCTCGTCCGGCTTTCGGACCGGTTCGACTGCGCATCGACCGTTCTGCCGCGGCTCCTTGCGACGGGCCTGCATTACTATCCCAGGCAATCCTGTGCAGATGTGTTATGCTTGCTGCGGAAATGGAATTGATTTCAGTGCCCTCGCAGGCGCAATATCAGGGCACGTAGTGCCGCGGGACACTCCGAGCCGCCCGCGCAGGAAACGGAACCGACAGATGGAAATGATCCGTCCGCCAACCACGCCAGCCGGCCCGCAGAGGCTGGACTCCGATCTCGTCCAATGGCGAGAGCGGCTGGATGCGCATGGCGAGCTTCACGGCTATCACAGGGTTCTGGACTCACAGCATGGCGCCCTCTTTACCGAGGATGACGACATCCTGCTGGTCAGCTTCGAGCCCGCAGAACAGATGCGCGCCGGACCGACCGGCCTGCCGGCAGCGCTCGGTGTCGCCGGGCGCGCCGGATGGTCCCAACTCTGCCTCTATTGCGAAGGCGACAGCTTCTTTCGCTCCGAGGCCGTTTTCGGCTTCTTCGACGAATTGGTCGATAACGGATTTTTCGACCGTTTCGACCACGTGGTTTTTACCGGCGCGGGCCCCTGTGGCTATGCCGCCGCCAGCTATTCCGTCACGGCCCCGGGCGCGAGCGTGGTGTTGATTCGCCCGCTGGCGACGCTCGATCCGGCCCGTGCGGGATGGGACCACCGCTACCCGGCCCTGCGCCGCACCGACTTCACCAACCGCTACGGTTACGCGCCGCAGATGCTGGAAGCGGCCAGCGCCGCCTTCATCCTGTTCGATCCGGAAGTGCCCGCCGACGCGATCCATGCCTCGCTGTTCAACCTGCCGCCCGAGAACCTGTTCCAATGCCGCCATTTCGGCCCCGCGCTCGAACGCGACCTGGCGCAGATGGGCATTCTGGATCCGCTGCTTCTGGCGGCCGGCCGCGAAAAACTCGACTCGGCGGCATTCCACCGGCTCTTCCGCAAACGGCAGGAATATCGGCCGTACCTGCACCGGGTGCTGAATCGCCTGAGGTCCGAAAAGCGCGCCGGATTGTGTCGCCATTGGGCCAACGGCATCCGGGCACAACTCACCCCTGAAGCGCCGAAAAGAGCCGCATCAGGCGGTTAGTGGCTCGCGAGCCGAAGCCCGCGCTGCTCAGAACCCGCCCTGCTCGCGGATAAAGGCCGCGATCTCCGCCACGCCCTGCCCGCTGCGCAGCGCCGCCATCACGTGGGGACGCCCGTTGCGCGCGGCCTGCGTGTCGGCCTCCAACTGTGCCCGGTCCACCCCGACATGCGGGGCTAGGTCGGTCTTGTTCACGATCAAAAGGTCCGAGCGCGTCAGCCCCGGCCCCTTCTTGCGCGGAATATCCTGCCCGGCGGCGGTGTCGATCACGTAGAGCGTCACGTCGGCCAGTTCCGGGCTGAAAGTCGCGGCGAGGTTGTCGCCGCCGGATTCGATCAGCACGAGATCGAGATCGGGGAAATCCTTCACCAGCGCATCGATGGCGGCGAGGTTGATCGAGGCATCCTCCCGGATCGCCGTATGCGGGCAGCCGCCGGTCTCCACCCCGCGCACCCGCTCGGAAGGCAGCACCTGCGCCCGCATCAGGTAATCGGCATCCTCGCGCGTGTAGATATCGTTGGTCACAACGGCCATGGACAGCTCGCCCGCCAGCGCGCGGCAGAGTTGCTCGGTCAGGGTCGTCTTGCCGGCGCCGACCGGCCCGCCAATGCCGACGCGAAGAGGTCCGTTGGGGTTGGGCATGTGGTTCTCCGTCCTGATCTTCTTGCTTTTAGGTCAGCTCTTGAAGAGCCGCACTTCCATTTCCTCGTGGCGCATCGCCGCCATATCCGCGCCGAAAGCCGCGCCGCCGATCTCGTCCAGGGACGCCTTGGCCGCAATCTCGGCCAGTTCCACGATCTTCGGCTTCAGCCGGGCCAACACGCCCTGTCCAGCCGTCTGTCCAAGCGGGACGAAGCGAACCCCGACCGAGACAAGGTTGGAAACGAAGGCGTGCAGGTAGAGTGCCGCCACCTGTTCGGGCCCCAGCCCCAGGTTGGCCGCGGCCACGCCGACAGCCACCGGCAGGGGTTGCTCAGGCCGGTCCGTCCCCTTGAGCGCATTCACCGTGCGCACGAAGGCCGCGCCCTGCTCGCGCGTCTCCATCCAGCGTTCGCGCGAGGCCGAGAGCGCCTCCGCCAGCGCCGCGAGGTCGCCGGCCGCCGGCGTGCCCCGCATTGCGTGGCACAGCAGGATTGCGTCGCTGCGCCCTGCACCGTGCTGCAGAACCGATCCCAGCCAGGCTTCCAGCGCCTGGGCATCGGATACCTGCCCGGCCTCGATCGCCGCCTCGAGCCCGTGCGAATAGGCAAACGCCCCCAGCGGAAAGGCGGGGGAGAGCCATTGCGTCAGCTCAAGAATCGCCTCAGTGCTCATGATGGTGGTGCCCGTCATCCCCATGCGAATGGCCAAGCGTGCGACCGTGCCCATAGGCGCCGCCTTCGGGCGAGAAGGGCTCGGTGACATGCCTCACCTGCGCGCCCAACCCCTTCAGCATCGCCGCAAGGACATGATCGTCACGGATCAGAAGACGGTCTTCCTCGATCCGGCAGGGCGTGTGGCGATTGCCGATATGCCAGGCCAGGCGGGCAAGATCGGCGCTGGAAATGGCCAGCAACGGCTCGTCTTCGGCAATCACACCGACGAGCCCGCCACCCTCCAGAACAAGCGCATCGCCGTCTTCGAGCGACACCGTCTCGGGCAAGTCGACAAGCACCGCCTGCCCCGCCGCCGTCTCCAACCGCTTGCGCCGCAGGAACCGCCCTTCATAGTCCAGCCGGACGTGATCGGTCGCCTGCCCCCCTGCGCCGCGGCGAATTTCCAGCGCGCGTTCCGGTTTGCTCATCACCACTCCTGCCTTTTTCATGACCGGTCTTATCTAGCCGCCGCCCTGCAGCATGTGAAGGGCCGATCAAGGCATCTGAAGGCTGAAAGCCAACGGGGCAAACGCGATCGCACCGGAATCCGGATCCATCCGCGCCACCTCGACCGACAGGCCCAGGTCCGGCAGGTGAATCATCATCGAGGTGAAATACTCTTCGTCCCAGCTATAGGTGATCAGCATCGGGAACCCCGAATAGCGGCAACCGGCTATGTCGATATCATCGATGCCACCGGTACGTAGCTCGATATGCTCTTCTTCCGGCTCGGTGTCGTCGGCAAAGGTATTCACGGCCGTTAGCGACATCTGGATATCGGGCTGAACCGGCAGCCGGTCATAGAGCCCCGGCGGGAAGCGGCTGACGATCCGGCTTTCCGGGATTTCCCTGTCGCCGTCCAGGTCCACCTCGTCAATGATGAAGACGCCACCCATAGAAATCATGCGGAACTCGCCCTCGCCATCGGGATAGCGCGTGGTCTCCTGCACCATGCCGGCGCCGAGCCAGCGCAGCTCCACCGTCCCCTCATCGGGATAGGCAACATAGACCGTTGCACCGCTCTCAAGATCTGCCCGTGTCGGACATTGCGCCGAAGCCGACGCAGCGCCGGCAAGCGCAACACATCCGATAATCGCCAGTGACCGCATCCAAAGCCCCAATGGACCGTTCACCGGCCCCGTTCCGCGACGCTATCACGCCACATCGGCGGATGCGAGTTCAGCCGGCCGGGATTTCGCGTTGCTTGCTGTCGCGCCCCTCGACGCTCCACTTGAAATGGTCGCGGTAGACATGCGGCAGAATATCGGCACGGGTCATGCCGCGGGCGTCAAGCTCATCGTCGGACAGGCAGGACAGCGCTTCGATAGCCTCGATCCGCGACTCGTGCCGACGCCCCGCGACCATCATTTCCCAGAGGCCGCGCAACGGGGCGAGAAGCACTTGATACACAGGGATCGGTTTGCGGGCGTTTGCTTTCTCCACCATGTGCAGCACTCCTGTAGCGACTTTGTTTCTGCGTTGCAGCATTTCTTAATCCCATCACCGCAAGAGTACCAGAGCTTTTGCAAGGCGCCTCCGCTCCGCAGCCGCGCGCGCAGCGCGCGCCATCCCCAACGGGAGGCGCGCATCCTTGATGCGCAACCGACGGGCGGGAGCGCCCTTGCGCCGGTCAGAACAGGAAGTAACGCTGCGCCATCGGCAATTCGCTCGCCGGCTCGCAGGTCAGCAACTCGCCATTGGCCCGCACCTCGTAGGTCTCCGGGTTGACCTCGATCTCGGGCATCGCGTTGTTCATCACCATGTCGGCCTTGCCGATATTGCGGGTATTCTCGACCGCCAGCGTATCCTTGGCCAACCCCAGCGTGTTCTCGATCCCGTCCGCCTTGGCCGCTTCGGAGACGAAGGTGACGGCGGAGCGCTCGACCGAACGACCATAGGCACCGAACATCGGGCGGGTATAGACCGGCTGCGGCGTCGGGATGGAAGCATTCGGGTCTCCCATCTGCGCAACGACAATCGTGCCACCGAGCAGCACCATTTCCGGTTTCACACCGAAGAAGGCGGGCGACCAGAGCACGAGATCGGCCCGCTTGCCCTCATCGATGGAGCCGATATGGGCCGAAAGCCCGTGCGCAATCGCCGGGTTGATGGTGTATTTCGCGACGTAGCGCTTCACACGTACGTTGTCATTGGCGCCGCTTTCCTCTGCCAGCCGCCCGCGCTGCACCTTCATCTTGTGCGCCGTCTGCCAGGTGCGGATGATTACCTCGCCCACGCGGCCCATCGCCTGGCTGTCCGAGGCGATGATCGAGAAGGCCCCCATGTCGTGCAGGATATCCTCGGCCGCGATGGTCTCCTTGCGGATCCGGCTCTCGGCAAAGGCCACGTCCTCGGGAATCGCCTTGTCGAGGTGGTGGCAGACCATGAGCATGTCGAGATGCTCTTCCAGCGTGTTCACCGTGTAGGGCCGTGTCGGGTTGGTCGAGGAGGGAATCACATGGGGCTCGCCACAAACCTTGATGATGTCCGGCGCATGCCCGCCGCCCGCGCCTTCAGTGTGGAAGGCATGGATCGTCCGGCCCTTCATCGCCTTGATCGTGTTTTCGACGAAACCAGACTCGTTGAGCGTGTCGGTGTGGATCATCACCTGCACGTCCATCGCATCGGCCACGCTCAGGCAGCAATCGATGGCGCCGGGCGTCGTGCCCCAGTCCTCGTGCAACTTCAGCGCGCAGGCCCCGCCCTTCACCTGTTCCTCCAGCGCCGCCGGCAGCGAGGCGTTGCCCTTACCGGCAAAGGCAAGATTCATCGGGAAAGCATCGGCCGCTTGCAGCATCCGCCCGAGATGCCACGGCCCCGGCGTGCAGGTCGTTGCCAGCGTGCCGTGCGCGGGCCCGGTCCCGCCGCCGAGCATCGTGGTCAGGCCGGAATGCAGCGCGTCGTCGATCTGCTGCGGGCAGATGAAGTGAATATGGCTGTCGAAACCGCCCGCGGTCAGGATCTTGCCCTCGCCCGCAATCGCCTCCGTGCCCGGTCCGACGATGATGTCCACGCCCGGTTGCGTGTCCGGATTGCCCGCCTTGCCGATCTTGGCAATGCGCCCGTCCTTGAGCCCCACATCCGCCTTGTAAATGCCGCTCACATCGAGGATCAGCGCGTTGGTGATCACCGTGTCCACGGCCCCCTCGGCGCGCGTCGCCTGGGACTGGCCCATGCCGTCGCGGATCACCTTGCCTCCGCCGAATTTTACCTCTTCTCCGTAGGTTGTGAGGTCTTTTTCAACCTCTATGATAAGATCGGTATCGGCCAGCCGGACCCGGTCTCCTGTTGTGGGGCCTAACATCGCGGCATAAGCGGCGCGGGAAATCGTGGCGGGCATATTTCAACTCTCCTGTCGGGACCACCTGAGGGGTGGTTTCAGTCTCTTATCGGGCAGAGGTCCAACGCACGCAGCGGGCGCTCCCGGCCCGCGCCTGTCATTACATCGAACCGCCTATCCCAGCGGTACCCGGTCCGCAGTTCCCCAAAAACGGGAACTTTGCCAAACCGGTGCAAAAGCCGTGTCACATTGCTCTACCGGCAGGCAGATTTCGTCAAATCCTCGGGGGATGGCGGGCACGGTCAATCGAACGTCAAAGGACGCAGAACAGACATCTGCATAAATGCTAGGCAAGAAATGCCCAGTCATTGCCGATCCTCGGCGACATGTAGAAACGAATCGCATTGCCCCGATCCCGCTCGATTCGAGACCAACGGGAATGCGCGGCAGCGGCCATCGGACCGGCGGCATTCTGTTTCACGGAGAATGGCAGAGACGGGTCGCGTCATGCGCGCGCCCGTATTTTGCTCAGCGACGCGGACCCTTCGGATCCCGCACGGGGATCGGAATAGGCTGCGGCACAGGGGCGAGCAATCCAAGAAGGCGGTCGATCAGGTTGAGCAGAGGCATGAGGGCCCTTGTCTGGCAATTGCTGATTACCACACAAGGTAGTCCTTGCGCCGCAAAGCGCAAGGGCCGAATTCATGTCATACGCTATCACGCGTCGTCCTTCTTGGGCGCTTCGGGCGTCGGGCTTGCCTTTTTTGCCGGTGCACGGCGGCGCGGTGCGGGCTTGGCCGCCGCTGTCTTGGCAGCAGGCGTTGCAGCCGCGGCAGGCTTGGCCTTGCGTGCCGCGCGACGACGCGGTTTGTTCGCCGGCGGGGCGGTCTTTGCCTCCTCGATCGGCGCAACGGCGTCGGTCATTCCCTCAGGCGCCTTGGGCTTGGACGGCGCACGGCGGGGCGTGGTCACGGGCTTGGCCGCAACCGGCTTGGCGGCGGGCACCGCCTCTTCGGCCTTGGGCGTTTCGAGCGGCACGACCTTGGCAGAGACCGCGGCCGGCGTTGGCGCCACGGCTTTCGCCTGCACAGCCGCCCCGGCTGCCGGCCTGGGCTCGGCCTTCTCGGCGGCAGGCTTCGCGCCTTTCTGCTTCTTGCCCGACATGCCGGTCGGCGTAAAATACTTCATCACCGCCGGGTCGGGCTTCATCAGGCCGCCGGTCCAGCTATCGGCAAGCCCCATGGACATCCGCATAACCTCGAGCTGCAGCTCGGCCGTGCGACTCCACATGGCCATGCTCGTTCGCAGGTAATCGACGGGCATCATGTATTGGAACATCTCTAAACTCCTTGAATTCCTGTTCGTCCAGAAAACGGGACGGGCGGCCGCGCGGTTACAGCTCTCCCATCACGGCCTGATTGAAACCGAACACCCTGCGCCCGCCCGAGAGCGGCACGAGGGACACTTCCCGGCTCTGGCCGGGTTCGAAACGCACCGCGGTACCAGCGGCGATATCGAGCCGCTGACCCTTGGCGGCCGCGCGGTCGAAATCCAGCGCCGAGTTGGTCTCGGCAAAATGGTAGTGGCTGCCCACCTGCACCGGCCGGTCGCCGGTATTGGCCACCATGAGCACGGTCACATCGCGGCCCTCGTTCAGGGTGATGTCGCCGGGGGCGGTCATGATTTCGCCAGGGATCATCGGTCTTTCTCCTCTTCGGGGCGTGTCTCGTCCTGGATCGCGGCCTGTACCGCGCGCAGGGTTTCTTCGTTTTCCGTATCCAACTGGTCGGCATCCATGTGATCGGCCAGCCGGCGGCGGGGGCCGGTCTCGACGACATCCCCGTCCCAATCGTCGGACTCCTCGCCCTGCGCACCATCGGGGTCGCGCATATAGGCATAGAGATCGCCGCCGAAATAACCGAGCAGGCCGCCCGACACTGCCATATAGGCTGAGCTGTTTGCCCCCACGAGCGCCGTGGCAATCGCGGCCAGCAGCAGCATTAAGCCGAAACTGAGGATACGCAGCTCCATCGCATCGAGCCGCAGATCGAACAGGTCCGTCTTCTTCAGCCACGCGGACAGTGGCCCCTCGACATACAATGTCAGGAACCCGGCTAGCAGGGAGAAGACGAAACTGGCGATCATGGCGGCCTCAGCGGATCGGGTGGTGCACGGTCACGAGCTTCGTGCCGTCCGGGAAAGTTGCCTCGACCTGCACCTCGTGGATCATGTCGGCGATTCCGTCCATGCATTGCGCGGCAGTGACCACATGGGCGCCGGCTTCCATCAGCTCGGACACCGGGCGTCCATCCCGCGCCCCCTCGACAACGAAATCTGTGATCAGCGCGATTGCCTCGGGATGGTTGAGCTTCACGCCGCGCTCCAGCCGGCCACGCGCCACCATCGCGGCGAGACTGACCAGGAGCTTGTCTTTTTCACGGGGTGTCAGGTTCATCTCTTTCCTCAGATTTGCCAGACGCGCGGCGGAACCGTGCCCCTGATATGTGTCAACAGCTTGACCATCTGCCGCCGCAGTGGCCAGGCGTCGCGCGCCATCAGACGCACCAGGCAGCGCCCGTCCCAGCCGGAGGCCTCCGCCGAAACACCCGGCTCGTCGAGCAGGCGCCGCACCGACCCGAGCGCGTCTTCCGCCCCCGGCGCCACCAGCGCCAGAAGCGCGACCGCACGCGCATCGCCCAACATCGCCGGATTGCCCGCCATGGCAAGCCCCGCGCGATCAAGCCGCACGCTGTCGACCAGCACCGGCCGGCCATAACGCAGCACCTCGCGGCGATCGGTCAGCCGCATCTGTCGGACCGTCTCGCCCATTGCCGCCCGGCCAAGAACCAGCGTCTCGCAGAACAGAAGGCGGGCATCTCCGTCAAGCTCGATCCGCGTCCGGCGATCCATCGACGAGCGGTCGAACAGGATTGTCTCCTGCGGCAACCAGTCGAGCGAGGCCCCCGCACCGGCCGACAGATGACACAGGACCGCCGCCGCGCCGCCCGAGGACTCGTAGGCCCGCTCGGCGGTCTGCGTCGTCCCGGTCACCTGCCCGCCAGCGGCCAGATCCAGGCGAAACTCCAGCTGATCGCCCCCGGTCAGGCCACCGGCCGTGTTCAGGAACACCACCTCCGGCGGGCCCGGCACCTGCGGCAGCATCGCCTTCGCACAACCCGATTGATGCAGGTCCTTCAGCCGTGTCCGGCCGCCACTGAAGGCAAACCCGACCCGGGCACTGCCGCGAGCGCGCTGAAGTTTCCGATCTGTCGGTTCGATGTCGAACATTGGGTGCCTATAAATCTCGACGGACACTAACGTGAAGCACCAAATGCTGCAATGCAGCATGGTGCAATCTCCCCCTTCGATGCTCAATTTTCCGCTCACTGCTTGAATTTCAGGCAAGCGATCCGGCCAATTGCAGCCGGTCGCGCTCTGGTATCACCGCAAACGCTGGGCTAAGCCTTCCTCATCATGACCCAGACCCTGACGCTCCGCCGCCCCGACGACTGGCACCTGCACCTGCGCGATGGCGCGGTCCTGCAGGCTGTCCTCCCTGACACCGCACGCGATTTCGCCCGCGCGATCATCATGCCGAACCTGGTGCCGCCCGTCGTAACTTCCGCCGACGCAATGGCCTATCGCGACCGCATCCTTGCCGCACTGCCGGAAGGGGCGGATTTCACGCCGTTGATGACCCTCTACCTGACCGAAGCGACGGACCCGGCAGACGTGATCGCCGCCCACGCCTCGGGCATGATCACCGCGGTCAAGCTCTACCCGGCCGGCGCCACGACCAACTCTGCCTCCGGCGTGCGCGATTTCGACAAGGTCCGCGGCGTTCTGGAAGCCATGGCCGAGGCGGGCGTTCCGCTCTGCGTGCATGGTGAGGTCACCCGCGCCGAGGTCGACATCTTCGACCGCGAAGCGGTGTTCATCGACGAGGTGCTGGACCCGATCCGCCGCAAGACACCCGGCCTGAGGGTGGTCATGGAGCATATCACAACCTCGGACGCCTGCGACTATCTCCGCTCGAGCGACGGCTCGCTGGGCGCCACGATCACCACCCACCACCTGATGATCAACCGCAACCACATCCTCGTGGGCGGTATCAAACCCCATTACTACTGCCTGCCCGTCGCCAAGCGCGAAAGCCACCGCGAGGCGCTGGTCGAACTGGCCACTTCCGGATTCGAGCAAGTCTTTCTCGGCACAGACTCGGCCCCGCACACGCAGGCCAACAAGGAATGCGCCTGCGGCTGCGCCGGCGTCTACTCTGCCCCGGTCACCATGCCCTGCCTCACGCAAGTCTTCGACGAGGCGGGTGCCCTGGACAGGCTCGAAGCCTTCGCCTCGCTGAACGGCCCGGCCTTCTACGGCATGGCCCCGAACGCGGAGACCATGACCCTCGAAAAGGGCGATGCGCTGGATACCCCGGCCCCGCTGCAAACCGGCGACGGCCCCATCGTGGTCTTCGATCCGGGCAAACCCGTGCTCTGGCGGGTGCAAAGGGACTAGCCTTTTCTTCTGACCGGAAATATCCCCGCCGGAGGCAAGAAGACTCACGTCCCGCCAGAAGATTTCATGCCTCCGGCGGGGATATTTTTAGAAAGATGAAGAAAGGGCCCGAAATGATCCCGACGACCCATCCCGATGACGCGACCATGGCCCGGATCTCGGCCGGCATGCTGCTGGAGATCGGCGCGGTGCATTTCAACGCCTCAGAGCCTTTCACTCTCGCCTCAGGCCTGCCCTCGCCCACCTATATCGACTGCCGCAAGCTGATCTCCTATCCGCGCATCCGTTCGACGCTGATGGATTTCCTGACTGCAAAGGTGATGCGCGACGCCGGCTTCGAGGCCTTTACCAATATCGCCGGAGGCGAAACCGCGGGCATCCCCTTCGCCGCGCTGGTGGCCGAGCGGATGGGCCTGCCGATGACCTATGTCCGCAAGAAGCCCAAGGGCTATGGCCGCAACGCCCGTATCGAGGGTGTCATGGGCGAACAGGACAGGGTTCTGCTGGTCGAGGACCTGACGACCGATGGTGGCTCAAAGCTGAGCTTCGTCGATGCGATCCGCGACACCGGCGCGTCCTGTGCGCATACGGCCGTGATCTTCTATTACGGCATTTTCCCCGAGACGATCAAAACGCTCGGCGATCACGGCGTCAGCCTGCACAGCCTGTGCACCTGGCATGACGTGCTGGCGGAGGCCCGGCGGCAGCAGGCATTCGATTCGCACACCCTGAGCGAAGTCGAGGCCTTCCTGAACGATCCGAGGGCGTGGCAGGCCGCCAGGAGTTGAACGAGCGCGGCGCGTCGTCACGCGCGGCGGGAAATTGCCGACGAGAAATTTCCCGCCTCCTGGTCGACTTTCTGCCAGATGTTGACGGATGGCGCCACACTAACACAATATGGGGTGAGCTCCGTCCACCCACAATTTGTCCACAAGTTTATACATTTTGACCGGGCCACTGGCGGATCTGTATGACACGGGGATACGAAAAACGGGCAGTGCAGTGATGAATGAACTGACGGCGGTGGGCGAGGCCGTACCGGAATTGGCAGCGCGGGCAAGCACGGGCAGTGCAGTGGAGCAGATAGCTCCCCATAATATCGAGGCCGAGCAGCAGCTGCTGGGCGCGATCCTGACGAATAACGATGTATTCGACAGGGTCGCGTCCGTTATCACCGAGGAGCATTTCTATGACCCGGTGCATGCGAAGATTTACGAGGTCGCCAAGGCGCGCATCGCCAAGAACCTGCAGGCAACGCCGGTCACGCTGAAAGCGTTTCTCGAGGATCACCCCGGGCTGCAGGAGCTCGGTGGGCCAGCCTATCTTGCGAAGCTGGCCGGCAACGCCATCGCCAGCTTTGCCGCTGGAGACTACGCCCAGATCATCTACGACCTCGCCATCCGCCGCGAACTGATGGCGCTCGGCAAGAATATCGCCGCCCAGGCCGCAAATGTGGATGTTGAATCCGAGCCGCGCGAACAGATCGTGCAGGCCGAACAGGCGCTCTACAAGCTGGGCGAAGCCGGCAAGAGCGATACCGGTTTCCAGAGCTTCCTCAAGGCGGTCACCGATGCCGTGCAGATGGCCCATGCTGCCTACCAGCGCGAAGGCGGGCTCGCCGGCATCTCGACCGGGCTGAAAGATCTCGACAAGAAACTCGGCGGGCTGCACCCCTCGGACCTGCTGATTCTCGCCGGCCGCCCCTCCATGGGCAAGACGTCGCTGGCCTGTAACATCGCCTTCAACATCGCCAAGGTCTACAAGCGCGGGCTGCGTCCGGACGGGCGCGAAGGCGCGGTGAATGGAGGCGTGGTGGGCTTCTACTCGCTCGAAATGTCGGCCGAACAGCTTGCTTCGCGGATCCTGTCCGAAGCCTCGCGCATTCCTTCCCACAAGATCCGCCGCGGCGACATGACGGAGGAGGAGTTCCGCCGCTTCGTCTCCGCCGCCAAGGATCTGGAAGCCTGCCCGCTCTTCATCGACGACACGCCGGCCCTGCCGATCTCGCAGCTGGCCGCCCGCGCACGCCGTCTGAAACGAACCCACGGGCTTGATGCGCTTTTCATCGACTACCTCCAGCTCGTCCGCCCTGCCACGGCCAAGGACAGCCGGGTTAACGAGGTGTCGGAAATCACCCAAGGTTTGAAAGCCATCGCCAAGGAGCTGAACATCCCGGTCATCGCGCTCTCGCAGCTCTCGCGCCAGGTGGAGAACCGCGACGACAAGCGTCCACAGCTCTCGGACCTGCGGGAATCGGGCTCGATCGAGCAGGACGCGGACGTGGTGATGTTCGTCTACCGGGGCGAATACTACAAGGAACGCGAGAAGCCGCCCGAGAACGACACCGAACGCATGGCCGCCTGGATGGAGGAGATGGAGTCGTTGCACGGCAAGGCCGATGTGATCATCGGCAAGCAGCGTCATGGCCCCATCGGCGACGTCTCGCTGGCCTTCGAGGGCGAGTTCACCAAGTTCAGCGATCTGGTGCAGCCCTGGCAGCAGGATGGCGACGGGTATCAGTAATCCGAACGGATGGTGCATGGGCCACGGCGCTTCCCCGAAGCCGGGCACGGCACGAAGGATGATACCGAACCGCGGCCAGGGTCAGCAATTCCGACCCGACAGTCAGCTGAGGCTATCGATCAGATGTTCGGTGGTTTGATAGGAAAGCGCCCGTTCGCTGTCCTTTCTGCTCCGGCAATCCGAAACGCTTGCAGAATTCCAACGACGCGTTTGAGGTCCGAACAGCGAATCCCGGGGGGATCCGTGCTCCCCTTCTGCGAATTGAAAGCGACGCGTATATGTGCCGGAGCCGCTGCTCGGTCATCCGGCACGAGAAAGAGTAAAATGCAAAACGGGGAACAGCCCCGCCGGCCACCAACATGGATCGGATCGGTATTGGCCGTAAGACTGAATGCACCCGCGTCAGGAGGCAAGCCACTTCAACAAATTCGTCACGCAATTCACCCCGACGCAGGAGCTGTAACGTTCAGGCGGCACCTCGCAACGGTCGCGCAAGAACCATTGATTTCAGCGAGCGAATCCGCTGATCTGCGGCATGAATGTCGGCGAAAATGGCGCAAGCACTTCCTTCAGGTCGTCGCCCGCCGGCCCATATACCGCGACCGAGGTGATCGAGAAGGTCTGCATGAACTCTTCGGCGAAGTTGGCACCGAAATTGCCCATATGCGTCATCGCGGCCGCATTGTCGGCGTAGCGTTCCGAGATATGCACCTGATCGCCATCGCCCATGTAGTCGTAGACGAGAGCACCTGGCTCGTTCGCCTGCGTCGCGGCGACCATCCGATCCAGAAGCGGCTTCACCGCGTCTGCCTGGCCGGCATTGACCGTCATCGTGATGTGCCAATGCACGTCATCCGCACTTTGGCCCTCGGCAAAAGCAGCTCCCGCAGCAAGGGCAGCTATGGCGACTGTTGGAAAAAGTTTCATTGTATGGTCCTTATGAATAGATCCAGCAAGGGTGGAGTATACACCGCCGCAAATCAACCTTTGGTAGTCCGGGCCACTCAAACACACCTGTCGGCATCCAGCGCTGTGCACAGGTCCAACAATCCCGAAAACGCCACACAGATTTGGGGTTCGGCCGGATGGCGACAACGTCTGTGACGGGAGCTTCCATCGGAAATCAGTACCAACCCACCAATGGGACCAAGGTTTCGAGCATCGAACCAATCGGACTAGCCGTCGAGCCTTTGAAGCGGACAATCGCACGCTCCCTTCAATGGAGCGTTTTGGTAGAAGTCCGCCACCCGAGCGAGACGGGTCCTTGTGACCAGCGCAGTCCTCCGGACGCATCTCATCCCCCGAACCCGAGCGTTTCCCCTTGACCTCCCGCACCGGAATGGCAGAACCGACCCCATGGCGACTGGTACTCTCACGATTGATCTCGACGCGATTGCCGCGAACTGGCAAGCGCTGAATTCCCTCTCCGGCGATACGGTTGAAACCGGCGCCGTGGTCAAGGCAGATGGCTATGGGCTGGGTGCGGCCCGTGCCGCACGGACACTCGCACGCGCAGGCGCGCGGAAATTCTTCGTGGCTGCGGCCGAGGAAGGCGCGGCGGTGCGCGAAGCGCTTGGGCGCGGGCCGGATATCTTCATCTTCGGCGGGCATATGGCGGGCGACACGGAAATGATCCACGATCTGGATCTGGTGCCGATGCTCAACTCCATCGACCAGCTCACCCGCCATTTCGAAGCCCTGCCCGGCGCCGCTTTCGGCATCCAGCTCGACAGCGGCATGAACCGGCTCGGCTTGGAGCCAGCGGAATGGGCGGCGGTTTCGGAGCTTGCAGTTTCCCAATCCCCGAAGCTCATCATGAGCCACCTGGCCAGCGCCGACGAGCCCGACTCGCCCCAGAACGCCGACCAACTCCGCCAGTTCCGCGAGATGACCGACGGGCTGGACGTGCCCCGCTCGCTCTCGGCCACCGGTGGCACGCTGCTCGGCCCGGACTATCATTTCGACGTCACCCGCCCCGGTATCGGCCTCTATGGCGGCCTGCCCTTCGCAGAGGCGAAACCGGTCGTCCGGCTCTCCCTGCCGGTGATCCAGACCCGCCTCGTCGCGCCGGGCGAGACCGTGGGCTATAACGCGACCTGGAGCGCGCCGGAAGAAAAACTGATCGCCACGGTCGCCGCCGGTTACGCGGACGGGATCCTTCGGGCGATTTCGAACAAGGCCGATCTCTATTTCAACGGCACCCCCTGTCCCATTGTCGGCAGGGTCTCGATGGACCTCATCACGGTCGACATCTCGGCCCTGGGCGAAGTCCCGCCCGCACTCGACATCCTGTGTGCGGAACAGGGCGTAGACGATCTTGCAAACGCCGCCGGAACCATTGGCTACGAGATCCTCACCTCGCTCGGCGCTCGCTACGAACGCAAGACGATCGGCGGCTTCGCGTGAGCGCGGCCCTGCTGACCCGCCCGCTTGCCGCGATCGGTCGGCCGGTCCTGGCGGGGCTGGCCAGCGTAGGGCGCATGGTGCTGTTTGCCGTCGCGGTCTTCAGCCACCTGTTCCGCCCGCCCTGGTACTGGCGCGAGTTTGCCCATGCGGTGATGACCATCGGCTGGTACTCGCTGCCCGTTGTCGGCCTGACCGCGCTTTTCACCGGCGGCGCGCTAGCGCTGCAGATCTATGACGGTTCCTCCCGCTTCTCCGCCGAGGCCGCCGTTCCCTCCATCGTCGCCATCGGCATGGCGCGCGAGCTTGGCCCCGTGCTCGGCGGCCTCATGGTCGCGGCCCGCGTCGCCTCCTCCATCGCTGCCGAGATCGGCACGATGAAGGTCACCGAGCAGATCGACGCTCTGGTCACGCTCTCGACCAACCCGATCAAGTATCTCGCCGTGCCGCGCGTGCTCGCCGCAACGGTGACAGTGCCCGTTCTTGTCGCCGTGGGTGATTCCATCGGCATCATGGGCGGCTGGCTGGTCGGCGTGAACCGGCTGGACTTCAACTCCGCCGCCTATCTCAAGAACACCGTCGACTTCCTGGAGGCCGCCGACGTTGCCTCCGGGGTGGCCAAGGGCGCTGTCTTCGGCTTCCTCGTCGCGCTCATGGGCTGCTACTACGGCATGAATTCGGGCCGCGGCGCCCAAGGCGTTGGCAAGGCGACCAAGCTCGCCGTGGTCTCGGCCTCCGTGCTCATCCTCGGCTCCAACTACATTCTGACGGAGCTGTTTTTCTCGGCATGATCCAGCTCGACAATGTTCATAAGGCCTTTGGCGAAAAACGCGTCCTGCGCGGCGTCACCCTCGAAGTGCCGCGCGGCGAGAGCATGGTCATCATCGGCGGCTCCGGCACAGGAAAATCGGTCGCGCTGAAGTGCATCCTCGGCCTCGTGCGCCCCGATAGCGGCACGATCACGCTGGATGGCCAACCTGTCGACAAGGGTGATCGGGACGATTTCCTCGCCCGTTTTGGCATGCTCTTCCAGGGCGCTGCGCTCTTCGACAGCCTGACCGTCTGGCAAAACGTGGCTTTCCGCCTGCTGCGCGGCAACCAGAAGCTGCCCAAAACACAGGCGCGCGAAATTGCCATCGAGAAGCTGCGCCGCGTCGGGCTGACACCGGAAACCGCCGACCTGTATCCCGCCGAGCTTTCGGGCGGCATGCAGAAGCGCGTGGGCCTCGCCCGCGCCATTGCGGCCGATCCGGAAGTGATCTTCTTCGACGAACCCACCACCGGGCTGGACCCGATCATGGCCGGCGTCATCAACGAACTGATCCGCGAAATCGTGGTCGAGATGGGCGCCACCGCCATGACCATCACCCATGACATGACCTCAGTGCGCGCCATCGCCGACGATGTCGCCATGTTGCATGACGGGGTGATCAAGTGGACCGGGACGGTGGTGGAAATAGACAGCTGCGCCGACCCTTACGTGCAGCAATTCATCCACGGCCGCGCCGAAGGGCCGATCGAGGCGGTACGCTAGAGCGTTTCGCGGCCTATCTGATTCAGGCTTCCCAGATTGGTTGTGATGTGATTCCCTTCTGTTGAGGCAGATATAGGGGTCTCAGATGGGCAAACCACATCCAATAGAGCTACGCGAGCGCGTCGTCGCTTTTGTCGATGAAGGTCACGGGCACCGCGAGGCGGCGCGGCACTTCCGGGTTTCGCCGAGATTTGTGAACGATCTGATTAAGCTGCGGCGGGAAACCGGATCACTGACACCACGACCGCAAGGTAACGGAGGTGGTCACCGCAAACTGGCCGGCGTGACCGGCTGGATTGAGGCGCGCATCGCCGACAAGGGAGAGATCACACTCGGCGAATTGGCAGCG
>NZ_FNEK01000184.1 GCF_900099935.1 Aliiruegeria lutimaris
GCTCTTCTGTGGTTGCCGCCCGTAATGCAAGAAGTTTCCGACCTTGCCGGCGCGTGATCGAGTGCGGTCTTCTGTAAGGCCTTGAGATGCGGTACTTGCAAACGCCGCAGGCCGGTATGGTGATCTGCGGATCGGGTCCAAATCTCGCCGTCGTGCTTGTTGCACTAAGAGCGGCCCTGGTTTTCCCACTCCCGATCTGTTCGATCGTTTTGCCCATTCAGGTCGTCGTCTTCTCACACCCCCTTGGCACCGTCGCTAGCGGCTAGACATGCACATCATGCCGCAACAGCCAGCGTCGGATCCCTGTAATTTTCGTTCTTTGTCAGCATCGCCCAGATCTGTCGTGCCATCTTGTTGGCCAACGCTATGGCGACCAGCATCTTGGGCTTGCGCGCCAACATCCGCGACAGCCAACTGCCTTCCGGAATTGTGCGTCGTCCAAGCCAGGTCAATCGCGACATTGCCCCTACGATCAGAAGGCGTCGGATATCCGCCTGGCCTGCCTTGGTCATCCGCCCTAAACGCTCCTTGCCTCCAGAGGAATGCTGCTTGGGGACGAGCCCTAGCCAAGCCGCAAAGTCGCGACCGGTTTTGAACTGCGTCATGTCGGGGCCGAACGCTTCCACAGCGATGGCCGTGAGTGGTCCAACACCAGGCATGGTCTGAAGCCGGCGCGCCTTGTCTGACTGCGCGGCTAACGTTTTCAGTTTCGCGGTATGCTCGGTGATGCGCGCTGTTTTCTCTGCAATCTGGGCTCGCAGGTCCTTGCACTCCTCTCGAATGAGCACTGGTAGGCCGGAGCTCTCGTCCTCAAGAAGCGCCGTCATGCGATTGAGGTGACGTATCCCAGCAGGAAACACATGGCCGTGCTCATATAAAAGTGCACGCAGCGCGTTCACATCAGCGGTCCGCTGATGCACCAGGCGTTCCCGGCCGCGGAACACCGCTGCGCGGGATTGTTGCTCAATGGTCTTGGGCTCAACAAAACGCATCTCGGGCTGGCGGGCGGCGATCACGATCGCCTCGGCATCGGCCGCATCATTTTTCTGACGCTTCACGAACGGGCGCACATATTGCGGTGCGATCAGCCTTACCTCGTGGTCAAACGCCTCCATTTCACGCGCCCAATAATGAGCGCTCCCACAGGCTTCAAAGATGACCAGGCTTGGCTCTTGCTGCGCCATGAACGCACAAAATTGCTTTCGGCTCAGTTTCTTACGGTACTGCACCTCTCCAGTTCGCGACGCTACGTGGACCTGGAAAACACTCTTTGCCAGATCGACTCCAACCATCATATCCTTCATCTCGCCGTCCTCCTCTACGCGTGGCGTTCAACACCACAATCTTGGCACATTGCGATGCCGTCTGGGGAGGGCGGCAACCATCCCATCTCGCCGAG
>NZ_FNEK01000084.1 GCF_900099935.1 Aliiruegeria lutimaris
TTCCGGAACTTGCGCCGGGAACGGTGGTCATTCTGGACAACCTCGCTACACACAAGAGCGCCGCCGCGGCCAAGGCCATGCGAGACGCCGGATGCTGGTTCCTGTTCCTGCCGCCCTATAGCCCCGACCTCAACCCCATCGAAATGGCGTTCTCGAAGCTCAAGGCTCACCTCCGCAGGATCGGCGCTCGCACCTTCACCGAATTGTTCGGCGCCATCGCCCAGGTCTGCGATCTCTATTCTCCGCAAGAATGCTGGAGCTACTTCAAGGCTGCCGGATATGTCTCAGGTTAATGGCGGGGTGCTCTAGGACTTCGTGATCTGGCGGGGGCGCAGCCTTTCCCTACTTCGGAGCCACTTCGCCGGTGTGATGCATCCAGTTCAGCATGTATTTGAACATGTAGGCCAACATCTGCAGGTCTTGCTTCATCCAAAGGATCTCGCCCTCGGGATCGGCTTGCCGCAGGGTCCGGAGAACCGCTATGTCGCGATCGCTGAGCTTGGGATTGAAGACCAGGTTCAGCGTGCCACAGATCTCCGGGTGATACTCCAGCATGGCGATACGGCAATACGCGGGTTGAGGCGCATTACAAGATCGAGGCCGAAGACGGCACGCTCATCTATGTCGCCAATCGGGGACTACGAGCATCCTCGCCGGAAGTGGCCAGCAGGATGCGGGCGGGCGACTCCGTGGCACCCGACCAATATTACTTCCGCGCGGCGCCAGTCTTCGACGCACCCAATGGCCCCCAATTCCTGGCTGAGGGAACACTTGTTCCTCTGTTCCCTGATGCCAATGGGGCAGCGCATCCAGATTGATGTGTACGCCGTTTCCTGATTTTGCTGCATCCACCCGTCAGATTTGAGTTTCAGGACACCGGCATTGCCGGGCGGAAATCATTCTCGAAGACGCCACGTACATCCTCCTGCGCTTGATTCTGACGCTCAACGGAACGGAATAGTCGTCAGCGAAAAGGCGTCTCTCCCAGATCACAATCTTCGGTGCAGGTCCATTCGGGGGCATTGGGGCCCCTGTGCATGTTTCAGTCATGCAGTACGCGCTCCTGTTCGCTGGCCGATTGGCTGGAACAGCAAAGCTGCAGCAATTCGGGCTCTAAGCGTTACTAAGCCTCACGAGGATCGGCCTTCTTGAACGCTGCAAGAAATCAGACACTTGGTTCAAGTCCAGTCATGGGTGAGTTCTATAGACAACTTTTTCAGCAGTTCGGACAACACCGCGTGATCTGATGTGTCAACCTGTGTGAGATCGTGCAGGCATCTGAAATTGTCGCTAATAGAGGTGACTTGCTCGCCCGTGAACGGGTTTTCTGTTCTTGCAAAAGCGCCAACGCTTCGTGTCCCACCGGCATTCACCCCAACTGTAAACCCATGCTTTAGGCCGTGATCCCGCGCGAGGGCGAACACATTGGCGGGATCATCAGCTTCTTGATCCGCCCAGTCGATGATCCCTTCGTTGTGCAGCCCCCACTTCACCGCAGGGTCGTGCATTACCAAGCCTCTCTCTGAATAGACCTTGGCCCAGTCGGGGCGATAGGTCTGAAAGAGAAATCTTGGCGTCGAGAAGCTGACATGAAGGGCAACGGCAAAGCCAGCGTCGCACGCTCCGTTAATCTCCGCCAGAATGCCACGAACTTGACCAATGTCGTCCATCTTTCGCCTTTGTTAACCGTTAGCCATTGGACCGGAGCGGTCTGTTCAGGCTCTCTCCCCAAAGTAACCGCACTTACCACACTAACCGCAGCGTACCAGAAGACTGGAAGCTTCTACAACAAAACGATCTGGCAACCGAATGGCACGAGACGATGTGGATCATGACAAGGCTGTGCTGGAAGCACTGGCGCCTGCAGGTTTCCACGTTGCAGTACGGGTGGGTTTTGCATTTCCGGAATATGAATGGAACACGCTCCCACGTGCGTGGGTGTACATCTACACCCGCGACGCCCTGATGCTCTATGACCCGGTTACCCGTTGGATCTACGAGAATACCGGCTTCGTCAGGTGGAGCGAAATCGAACTGGAAGATCCCCGGAGCGTTCTGGCTCTGGCAGCACAGCAAGGGCTGAATTACGGGACGGCCATTTGCGTTGTCGACGAACATGAGCCGGGTATTCGAACATTTGGTACGTTTGCCAGATCCGACCAGGAATTCTCTCACCATGAGATGGCGACGCTCATGGACCACCTCTTGCAACTGCACCAGCAAGAACCTGTCCGAGATATCCTCACCGAGGCCGAAATCGAAACGCTGAACATGATCCGGGACGGGCAACTGACCAAGCAGATTGCATACGAACTGGATATCAGCGAGAGCGCTGTGAAGCAGCGGCTCAAGAGTGCCAAGACAAAATTAGAGGCCAAGAACACCGTCCACGCTGTGACAATTGCGGAGCGTAGGGGATTGTTCAGAATGACATAATTGCCACTGAGATACTTTTATCCACAGGTGCATGGGGATTTTCACTTAACAACGCAGCGTCTCCCGTCATTATCTCCGTGAAAGACGGTGGGGTCTGATGAAGAATATTCGCTTTGACATGTCTTCCATGCATGAGCATGGAGATGCCTTCTATGGATTTTTGCGCCTTCGCAAGCGCCTATTCGTGGATACGCTCAGTTGGGACATACCACATAATGATGTGGTTGAGATGGACCAATATGACAATCCCTCGGCTCATTTCTCACTTGTTGTTCAAGACGGCGAGATAGTGGGGGGGGCGAGGACAATGCCTATCCAGGCCGATTGGGGTCCGCATACCAGTATGATCCAGGACGCGATGAACGGATTGCTGCATGGCATTCCCTCCGATCTGATTGATAGGTCCTTTGCTCCTGATGTCAGTTGGGAATGTACCAGGCTTGTGATTTCGGACAAACTTACCACACCCCAACAACGCACCGAATGCCTTGATCTGATCGTCAACGGTTTGGCCGAGATCGCCGCCGCCCACGGCGCGACCACGCTTGTATGTCTCACGCGACCGTCTTTGCAGCAAGCGCTCCGAAAGCTCGGACACGATGTCGAGCGGATCGGACGCACATATAAATGCGAGAATGACGGGCGTTCCTATTCGATGTTGAGCATGCCGGCGCTGACTTCGAGTCAAGCGAAGTTCAAGTATCAGCCAAGGCGGCTTCGTGCAGTGTCTTTACGGTAGTTTTGGCTCTCCCAGCAGCGCAAAGAAAAGGTTTGTTTCTAGAATGGGCCTTATTTTGAGCCACGGGACGTGCAATTGTCGCGTTCAGGGGGCCAGAACACTGGTTTCAGGTGTATGGCAATGACGCACGAACTCACGAAGCTAGGCAGGCCGGCAGGCAGCTTTTGCGCGGACACTTCAAGAAGTGACGGAAGAACGCAACATTCCGCTGCGAAGATCCTTCCGCGATTGTCGACCGACTATGTAGATGAGCGGTTCGAGAGGTCCGAAGCGGAATTCAACGGAACCTGCTTTGTCGGAGAGCGGGTCGTAGAGCGATCGGTAACCAAACAATTCTTCGCATATCTTATCTGACGATTCAGGTTGGCGCTCGGAACGAGCATGACCACCCAGCAATCCTCCATGATCTCTACAGAATACTTCACGTCCGCGCTCCACGCTTCTTTGGGTGGATACAGACTCGGCTTGGAACAGGGCGGAAATAGGGAGCCGACTTGTCCAATCGAAGGAAATCATCTGTCGGAATAAGCCTCTGATAGACCGGCGCCCCAGTTGCCTGTGATGGCAATTTCGTCTTTGGGCCGGGCCGACGTCACCATTCGAACGACGTATACGACGTCGCTGAGCTTTTCGGTCGAGAAGCGAAGCAACTCAAGCAGGCTCCGCGTAACCGTGCACGAAAGGGACGACAGGTGCCGGATCCACGACGGCACATCCGGATAAAAAACAAGCACGAAAATCACCAACATTCCAAATATCGGAAAATACTCGTTCATGTCCTGCACCTGTCATTCCTCTTTCGCATTTCCATAGTCGGACAATCCGGTGCTTTTCGCACCATGTTCAAAGGTTCAGAGCACGGGCCAATCCTTGAACAATAAGATCACATTACCCGGAATTGTCTGCATTTTGTTCGCTTATAAGTAGTCGGTCCTGAATATCACGCCTATAGAGCGATCCGGGGCTCTGGTTGCCGGCTCGCGCGGACGATCGAGACAATTGCGCCGAGCAGGAAGGCGAAGATAACGGCGACGAGTTTCCGCAGGTGGGCGAGGATCAGGCGAATGTTCTGGCCGCAACCGCAGAGCACAGCGAAGACCGCGTCACCGATTGTTCCCTTGAGGGTGCATCGGGCGAGGCGTCCGTCTGTTTTCATGTGGCCGATGGTCGGCTCGATGGTGCTGCGTCGACGAAGATCCTTCTTCAAGGCCTGGATCATGCCGCGCCGCTGACCGGAAACGAAGATTGCCGTGCCGTCGCCCCCGTGGCCTCGGTAGCCGCGATCGACGAAGGCGCGTTTGGGACAAACATCGGTGAGGATCTCCACCTGTTCGAGCGCCTCGTGCAAGGTGTGGCCGTCATAGGGGTTGCCCGGCATCGACCGCATGCCCACCACGAAGCCCTCCTTGTGCATGGTGGCAACGCTTACCTTGCAACCGAGCTAGTAGCGCTTGCGCGCCTTTCCCTTGGAAATGCAGTCGACGTCTGGTTCATGCAGGGCATGGAGCTTCCTTTTGTTCTTCGGTTTCTGCCGGGGCAACCGGTTTACAACGGCGATCTTTTCTCGCAGAGCGCTGTCGGTGATGGCGTCAACCTGGCGCTGGATGTCCCGCATGACACGCCCCGTGTAGCCCTTGAGCCGTCGCAGACCCTTGCGTATCCTCTTGAATTGCCGGGCATGGGTGTAGCGGCTCACCTGTGCGACCAACCGCGGCCCGAGGCGGGCATGGCTTTGGCGTAGTTTCAGGCCAGCCTCCTGCGCCAAGCTCGCTCGCCATTGGACTTGAACCAATGGCGCCTTCAATGGCTCGCTCCGAAAGGGACAGGACGGGCTGGCAGCGCTGGTGCAGTCCGTGCTGGAAGAGAACCCGCTCCACTAACCCACTTGAACGGATGAACCGCGAGATCAAGCTGCGCGCCGACGTCATTGGGATCTTCCCGAACGAAGCGGTCATCATTCGGCTCGTCGGCGCTCTGATGCTGAGGACCTACGATGAGTGGACCGTCGCGCGGCGCTTCATAAGCCTTTAAACCCTCGCCCGCGTCACCGATAATACCACCGTCAGGCTGCCCGCCGTCGTAACCTGATCAGCCTCGGACCTTTCCGAAGGTCGGCGCTCCTACACCACGCCGTGGGAGACTGTCTTTTTTGTGCTCCAATACTTGCCGCGCACGCTTCAGAGTTTGGGGAGTTGTAAATTGATAAATTCCGAAGCGATCAATCGATGATCAATCCACGGATCAAGGCGCGCGCGACCGCGTGGGTTGTATTCAAAGCGTCGAGTTTGTGGCGCGCAGCTTCGATGTATACGCGCAACGTATGTTCGGAAATGTCCATTTCATGAGCAGCCTGGGCCCGAGTCATGCCTTTGGCCAGATAGGTCATTACGGCAAGCTCACGCGGCGAAAGCATGGTCGTGGGCGCAGAATCACCCTGGTGATCGAATTCGAATGCCCGCTCGTTGAATTCATGTTTCACGAAGTGGTTGCGGTTCATGTCTTTCTCCAGGACTCTCGGCGTGGTCCTTTGACACATCGCCCGAGTGGTATTGCCGACAGCCCCCCGATCAGTCTCCTTGTTGCAGGTAGATTGAGGCGACAATCCGGCAGGAAAATGGCGGGTTATGGTGGAAGGGCTGCGTTTCACTGCATCGAAGTCCAAACCGAGCTTGGCGGAAACGATGACCGCTGTGCCGGGATTCAACTTCGGGCCCACTGCAAGCAGCCGGTCCAAGTCAGACACTTCTCGTGCGGTTTAGCTTCCGTCGTCCGGAGCAACACAAGCGACGACCGTGAAACCTAACAAGATGGTTCCCACGACGTTTGCGTGCATGACGTCCCTTTGCCGATAGGCAAGAGATTTTCTACCGTGACCGAGTTGTACTACGGCAGAGATCAAACAGCGGGATCCCCGCCTGGGCGTCAATGCCCGTTGACTGCGTTTCCTGGCACAGTGTCGAGTAAAGTATTTTGCTGGAGCAGAACTGGCTGCTGGGAGTGTCGGGACCCGGACCGGAGACTGAGGAATGACGCAGCGACTATTTCAAGCCGAACGAATGGATCTGCGTGACCGGCACGGCGTCTCCGGAGCGCCCGTCGCGCTTCGAGGAGGGGAGTTGGCGAAAATTAGACGAAGGCGCAGATTGTTGATCCAGCCGGGACAATGCCGAACGAACCGGCACATTTGTGCCGACTACAACGCTCAAACAGCCCCATTAACCATGATGCGCCGAGTGTTTTTTCGGAAGACATTGGGTTCCAGGGGAGCACGCTGTGTATCCACCGTTTATTGAGTGTCGGAATCTCAAGAGAGGATGTTACCATGTTCGAGTTCTTGGTCCTATTGAGCACATTCTTGGTGTTTGGCCCTCTGCTCTCCCCAATCAAAAGGCTTCTGGGACGGATTGCAAACGCCGGAATGACCGTGGTGTTCCAGCGTTTTGCGAAGCCCGTCCCAGAAGAATACGACAATCCTGTTCTTCCTTTTGAACAGCTCATTCATGAGCGTCTGGCAGAACGTCGCGCTCGGAAACCGGAGAATGGCACCTCGATGGCATGACACCGTTGAATGAAATGTGGTGGTTACGACTACCACGCTTGCCCGGCGCCTGTAGGCCAAGGAGTACGATGTCACGACACAGGGGTGTCCGTCGTCAGGGATTTTGGCACCAAGACCGGGCTGAAGTGCGCGAGTATTCGGCTCATCAGGTTGGTTGGATTATTCAGCGCGCTGGCGGTGTTGCAAGCGGCGCGCTTCGAGCGTCTTTAGCTTGATCCTTTCCCTTTGTTCCAGAATGGTTTTGTCACGTCCAAAGTAGACATCGGCAGGCGTGACGTTGTTCAGGCTCTCGTGGAAACGCTGATGGTTGTAGTGGTCGACGAAGGCTCCGACCTGTGCTTCGAGGTCCCCTGGCAGAAAGTAGTTTTCCAAGAGGATCTGGTTCTTCAGGGTCTGATGCCAGCGCTCGATCTTTCCCTGTGTCTGGGGATGGTAGGGCGCTCCTCGGGAATTCTTCATATCCTTATCCTGCAACCATTCAGCCAGATCTCCAGAGACGTTGGATGAGCCATTGTCGCTCAACAAGCGTGGCTTGTGGACGACATGAACTTGGTCGCACCCTGAAGCCCGCAAAGCCAGATTGAGCGTGTCAGTGACGTCTCCAGACATGTTTGGGCTTGGGAGATTGATCCTTCAACCCAGCCTCGCCGCGTTGATGTTCCATTTTATTTGACGACGGAAAACGCAGCTACAATATGCTGACGGTTCTGGACGAATACACCCGTCAGGCATTGGCGGTGGAAGTGCGGACCAGGACGGGATCAGAGGACGTGCTGGAGGTCCTCTACGGCCTCTTCCTGCGCCACGGCAAACCCGAATACATTCGCGGCCCGGAGTTCGCATCAGTAGCGACGCAGGGCTGGCTTGAGAAGGTCGGTGTGAAGCCCATCCGGATCTATCCGGGATCGCCCTGGGAGAACGGATACAACGAACGGTTCAACGGTACGCTACGCCGGGAAGTCCTCAACGCCGAATGGTTCACGACAACCAGGCAGGCTCAGGTCGTCATCAACTGCTGGCTAAAAGAGTACAATCGCACCCGACCGCACCAGGCGATCAGAATGCGCCCTCCAGTGCCAGAAACTCTAACAAGAAGTGGTCCATAGAAATGCGGCTGGACAAAGCAAGCACCGTTCTGGACGGAAAGGTTAATGGACTGATTGTGGGATAGGGGATTTCACCAACTGGCGGGACGCTTCCATTGGCTAGCTCTGTATCGGGTGCACCTATGGAACGATAGAGCATCCTGCAAACCCGGTGCGACTCTCGATACACCTTCAACAATCGCCATAACCGATCCGGGTCACGCCAGGTTTCTGAAAATCAATTGGATTCAAGATATTGCATGCAAGGCGACACCAATCTTTTAGATGGCATACGAAACTGCGAACGGATGAACCAATCCTGCTATGGATATCGACACGCCCATTGGGAACATCCCTTGGGCGCGAATGCCAAGCCATCTCGAATTTCGTGCTTGAGGAACCATTTGGACGGCCACGACGAAACCTAGCCCGATCATCATGGAGCCCGAAAAAACCAGCCCGAAAAACTGCAATGTTTCGGAAGGAACTAGCAAGATCAATGCGGGGAGAACCTTGGCATCACCTCCACCGAAAAATCCGACCGCGAATGCGAAACCGCAAATGACAAATACCAGGCTTGCGGTGAACAGTCTTGATACCACGGAATCTCTGGGCAGGAATGGCATCGATATCAGGAATATCGCGACAAGCCCTAGAACGAGCCAGTTCGGAATCCGCATGTATCGCAGGTCGCTATACGCCATCCAAAGGAGCAATGGCGATGCGAGACAGATTGGCACAAGCTCCATGTCCTCCGCCTCACGCAATTCGATCAAGAGGTTCGCCGGAAGCCGTGCATCCCTTTTTCAGCAGGATATAGAGCAAGTCCGGAAGGTTCTGCGTCGATGTCTTGGCATAGATGTTCCGCAGGTGCGTCTGGAGAGTTGATCGAGAGACAGACAGTTCGGAGCAGATTGATTGCACCGAATAACCATTACTCAAGAACAGACACACTCGAAACTCGGCCCGGCTCAAATTCGCGGGGTTGTCATGCCTGAGAATATTCCGTTTGGTCAGGCTGCGGGTGTGATCACACGTTTCGACGATGTTCGCAACGAAAACGCCCTTCTTACGAGCACCCCAAGCCTCGCCGAGTGTCTGCGCAAGGGCATTGAGCAAAACATGCTGCATCGGCGAAAGCGGCTCCGGAAAATGGACTTCCAGGAAATCGAAAGTATTGTCGCTTTTTTCCAACGGGATGATTGCCAACTCACGCATCGAACGCCGAGAATGAAACAACGCGAGTTCTCCAGACGGCTCCGATTTCACCACCGACTGGAGCCAGACCGTTCCCTTCCGTGCAGCGGTCAAGTAGTCCCCTAGAACATCTGATGAATATGACTGGTTTAGCTTGGGCCGCGAAGAGGACGCAGGTTCCCTGTCGTGAACGATAATTTTCGTTCCGTTTCTTCCATTCCAGACGCGAGAAACAGCTATCGCCTCCGCGCCAATTCCATAAGAAATAGCACCCAGGGCCGTGTCAAAGCCGACGCTACACTTCAGTACTGCTTCGCACCAACGAAAGACCGCGTCAATTAACGACACGGCATTGACTTCCTTTCCGCGAAGACCTCCCTCATAAAATTCCGACATTTCACCCCTGAGAAATAAATGACTCACCAAAATGGCCACTCGGGGTTTCTCACCAAAACACAATACTATCCCACCTCAAAATGAGGTTAACCTTTGTTAACAAATGTGTCAATATTGCGACTTCGTCCAAATCCAGAACAATCTTTTCTAGAAGTCGAAACCGGAAACCAGACTTCCATTGGTGGTGATGTGTTTCAGTCTTGGGGCTTCAGGCGCGATGGATTTTTCTTGCCGGCAACTTAGCCCTGCCCCCGCTATGAACTTCGACCGGACCAAAACCGCACCGGCCACATCCGGCCACGACTTTAGCATCAGCGATTTGGAGTTCGTTACCTACCGTTACCTGTCACGTCACAAATCGAATACCAAGCCCTTGAACCTGGACCAGAACCACCGACGCCACAATCTCGCGGTCTCGACACGCCCTGAATATCCTCAATGAGCCCCGAAAGAACGGGCAGTAGGTGTCAGACTCGGAACTTTAGTTAGCCGCGAAGTAGTTAGCATAACGGATCACAACAGGACCAACGGACAGCAGGATCAAGGCCGGCAGCATCAATGCGGCGAGAACTGCGGACATCTTGACCGGCAACTTGTTGGCCTTTTCCTGTGCGAGCGTTTCACGATAGCCTCTCAGTTCTTCGGAATAGACGTTGAGCGCATCGGTCATGCTCGTGCCAAGCTGCATGGACTGTCGAACGACGTTGACGAAAGAATGAACGAAGTCGAGCCCTATCCGGTCCGCCATGTCCTTCATTGCCGCCTCGCGTGACCGGCCGGCGTGAACCTCGTGCTGAACGCTGAGAAACTCGAAGGCAATGTCGGGAGAGACCGTCGCCAGTTCGTTGCCGACCCGCGTCATGGCGGAATCGAAGCCCAGTCCCGCTTCGACCGAAATCTGCAGCAGGTCCAGGGCATTGGGAAAACCGTCAGCAATACGCTGCTGTCTTGCCTCAACCCGCGAGTCGAGCATGCGCAAGGGTCCGAAATACCCGACTGCGATGAGCAGGGTCAGCCACTGGAACATGCCAAAGTTCGACAGGCCGCCGAGCCACCGGGCGAGTCCATCCGGAACGATACCGGGCACCTCGCGGCTTGCCGTGACCAGACCGAGAAACAAAGCCGGAAGGAGCAGCGCGAAGACCACCCGCTTGAGCATGAACCGCATCACACAGTCTGGACCACCCTGGCCGGCTTGCTGGAGCTTGCGCCGAAGTTCCGTGCGGTGCGCTTCGTCGGTTGGCACGAAGGATTTCATAAGGCCCTTCGGGTCGCGATCCACCGGTTTGAGGATTCCCTGATCCAGACGCGCCTGGCGTCTATGGTCGGAAACCGCCAGGCGATCTGCGGCGGGATTCGAAGTCGCGACCGCAGACTTCAGCCCAAATACGAGCAGAATGCCCCCGAGGGCGGCGCCAACGATGATCAACAAATCAATGTTGAACTCGATGCCTGCAAGGAAATTGAAAAACTGTTCCATGAGCGCGTCCTCAAATCCGGAAGTTGACCATTCGACGAAGAATCAACGCGTTGGCGATGACAAGCACGGCGACGGTCACAGCCATCGGCTTGAACATGGGATCCCCTGCCACACCGCCGTAATAGTCCGGGGTTGAAGCCATCGTGAATCCGAAGATGACAAACGGTAACGCGGAGAGAAACCACGCCGAGAGACGACCCTCCGAAGAAATTGCCTTTATCTTTCGGCGCATGGAGATGCGGTTGCGGATCGTGCGCGATAGAACACTGATAACACGCACCAAGTCGCCCCCGGTGCCATGTTGGATCCCGATACTGGAGGACAGGTAGTCAACGTCCTCGACACCGACTCTTTCGGCGAATTCCTTGAACGCGTCCACAAGATCGTCCCCGAAATTCACCTGATCGTGGATCAGGCCGAACTCGGTCCCGATTGGGTCGGGCATTTCCTGAGCAACCGTCGCGATCGATCCGCTAAGGGGGTGGCCGACCTTGAGACCACGGGCCATAACGTCGAGAGCATCCGGCAACTGCAAGAGGAGAGCCTCAGTGCGCTTCTGAATCCGAGCTTCGAGTATTGCTATGGGCAGGCCGAACGACGGAACCGCCATCAATAATGCCACCGTTTCGATCTCCATGAAACGGGCGCCGATCAACGTGAGAGCCCCCCACAACACAAGGCATCCGGCCAGAAACATCTTTGTACTGATCAGGAAACCAGCCTTGCGCAATTTCTCCGGGAGATCGCCGAAATAGGGGATGTATGAGAAAAGTCCGTGTTTGCGGTCCGGCTTCAGCAAGGCCAGCAACTCCGCCGTGGTGCGACCGTCTGCGATCATTCGCATGCGCCGGCTCCTGGCCTCTCTGTGATCTTCCCTGCCGCTCAGCAACTGGGCGAGTCCCGAAACCAGGACAAGAGCGCCGACGGCAATTCCGCAATAGACGATGAAAATGAATTCCTGTTCACCGATCAGTCCTTGCATGGTTCAGACCTCCCTGGCTGCGAACATTTCAGCTGGCAACTTGACGCCGGCTGCCTGCAGGCGTTCCGCCGAGAAAGGACGCATTCCCGTTGCCATGAATTCGCCGAGAACCTGACCGTCCTCCGAAATCCCCTTGCGGCGGAACACGAACAGATCCTGCATGGTGATGATATCCCCTTCCATTCCCACGATTTCCGAAATCGCAAGAATCCGCCGGCTGCCGTCGGACAACCGGGAGAGTTGGACGACGAAGTTCAGTCCCGAGGCGATCTGCGAGCGGACAGCCGAGAGCGGAAGTTCGAGGCCGATCATTGTAACCATCTGTTCGATCCGGCCCAATGCGTCTCGTGCAGAGTTCGCGTGCACCGTTGTCATGGATCCGTCGTGACCGGTATTCATCGCTTGCAACATGTCGAACGCCTCCGCGCCGCGGACCTCGCCGACGATTATTCTGTCGGGGCGCATACGCAGGGCATTGCGCACCAGGTCACGTTGCACAATCGCGCCATTGCCGGCCGGATTGGGTGGCCGCGTTTCCAGCCTCACGACATGTTCCTGCTGCAGCCGCAATTCGGCGGCGTCTTCGATCGTGACGATCCGTTCATTCTGGTTGATATAGGCGGACATCGCGTTCAGAAGGGTCGTCTTGCCTGAACCGGTTCCGCCGGAAATCAGCACGTTCATCCGTGCCGCAACCAACTCCTGCAAGAATTCTGCCGCCGAACGGTTAAGTGCGCCGTTTTCGACCAGCTTGTTCATTGTCAGAGGCTTCTTCGAGAATTTCCGGATCGAGATGCTCGGCCCATCAATGGAGCAGGGTCGAATGATCGCGTTGACGCGGCTGCCGTCTTCGAGACGCGCGTCCACCCACGGGTTCGCCTCGTCCACACGGCGACCGACCCGGGAGACGATCTTGTCGATGATCCGCAGGAGGTGCTTCTCGTCGAGAAACCGTGCGTTCGACCGTTCAAGAAGGCCGTTGCGTTCGACGAAGACGTTCTGGTGGCCATTGACCAGAATATCGTTGATCGCCGGATCCGACAGCAAAGGCTCCAGCGGCCCCAGGCCCAGAACCTCGTGCATCAGGTCGTCGACGATCTTCTTGAACTGCTCGGACCGCATGGGGCGGCCCTCTTCACTCAAGACCTGGCTGACAAGCGCTCCAACCTCCCGCCGCAAGACCTCCGGTTCGATCTTGTCGATTACAGAGAGGTTCATCCTGTCCAGCAATGCATCATGGAGCTGGCTCTTGAGTTCGAGAAACTCCCGGAATTCTTCGACCTCTTCGGCCGGTTCTGGCGCAGAACGAACTTCACCAAGATCCGTCCTCGCCTCGGGAAGCAATTGGACGACCTTTTCGTTGGCCTCGGAATGCGGTCGTTTCGAGAAAGTCTTGAACATCTTGTCGCGCTCCTCAGCCTAATTTCTTGGTTACTGTGACGGAGGTATCGAGAGCTGTTGCCAGACGTCTGCCGAGCTTCTCGAATGCTTTGACGAGCGGAGACCGCAACTTGACCTGAGAAAGCGGCACGCCGCGATCAAGGGCGTTCCGGGCCGTTTTCGGATCGGGCGGCAGCCAATGGGCAAGCGGGCGTTCCAGGACGCTGGCGGCCACCTTGTGATGTCTGCCCTGGACAAGCGGGCGTTTTTCGAAGTTGACAATGATTTCCACCGGCAAGCTCATGTTGTCCTCGGTGAAAACGTCGATCAGCCGTCGAGCCTGCTGGATGGATGGCACGGCGGTGTCGGTCACCAGCAACAGGCGGTCGCTCATCTCGAGAACCGGTGAGATCCAGTCCACAAGCGATCGTGGCAGGTCGACGACGACGTAGTCGTGGTTCCGGGCAAGCAACTTAAGGATTGCCTGAACCTGCTCCGATGTCATCGCGTCCAGCGGCGCGAACTTCGATGGCGCAGGCAAGATCGACAGGCCCGACGCCGATTGGACAAGGGATTGTTCCATGAAGACATCGTCAGGAACCACCTGTTCCCTGGCGAGCTGGTAAAGGCTGTCGTTTCTTTGCACGTCGAGAAAACCGGCAACCGCACCGAATTGGAGGTCGAAATCGACCACCGCGACGCTGCGGCTTGGTGTCTTGTGAAACCTTCCCGTTCTGGACTGCAAGGCGTCGGCAAGGTTGACGGCAACGGTCGTGGCACCGACGCCGCCACGCGACTGCGCGACGGAAATGATGCGTCCCTGACCGCGACCTGAAGCGGATGTCTTGGCGGCAACCGCGCCGAAGGATTGCTGGATCACGTCGGCCAGTTCCTCGGCCGAAACAGTGTCCGGCAAGACGGCATCCGCGCCGCCACGCATCAACATGTGCGCGGATTGCAACGAGGCCGTCCCTTCGGTCATCGCAACAATTCTGGCACCGCCAGCAGCATTTTTTCGAATGTATTGAAGCGCTTTCATGTCCGCATCCGAACCGGCGTGCGTTCGGAACAGGATCACTCCGTGGGCCTGGGAAAGTTTCACGGCCCGACCATTGATCTCGGAAAGCGGCTTCACGACTTCTTCTACCCGCAGGCTTCCAACGGACCGGATCGAGTCGGCGAGATGCCGATCTGAAGGGTCGCTGAAACCGACTATGGCAATCGATTGGGAACTGTCGGCCATTTTTGCCTCCTTATTCATTGTCCCTACGCTCCATGCGCGAGGTCTTCGCCTGGCATCGACACACTCATCGCGGGAAAGGCGATGTCGGCACCGAGGTTGCCAGTGTTTGTCGCGCCGGCCAGCCTGGCCAGTGCGCCAAGCGGGGAAACGAACTGGAAAGTGATGTTCTGCAGTTCGACGGTCACGACCGGCACGTAGGGACCGCCGAGGAAACCGAGGTTGGAATCGTAGGTATAAGAGAATCTGAGATCTTCCGGCCCAGCCGTGTTGGGAAGGGTTCCACGGACCATTGGCCAGATCTCGGCAACGGTTGGGTTGTTCAGGTTGCCGGAGCAGGAAACGGTTCCCACGGCCAAGCAGATGTTCGCCCCCGCATTGCACCGGGTTCCATAGTCAGTCGCACCAGTGCCTGTGTTCAAGGGGTCGGATTGATGAAACTCGGGAACGCCGTCACAGGCTGGCGGACGAACCGCGGCGAGACGGGCGGCGCTATGCATCGCCTTTTCCGCCGTGACGTAGTGGAATGCCAGGCGTCCGAAATCGATCGTTCCGAAATAGATCAACAGAAACAGGGCAAGGACCAGGGCAAACTCGACCAGCGTTGCGCCGGACTCGTCGCGTCGGAACGTGGCGAGGGTATGGGAGCCTCGGCGATATGCTATATGCCGTTTCATGTTCCGAAAATCCTGCTCTGATCGCTCACGCTCGTGCTGATCGTGGACAGGTTGCCGCTCACGAGTTCGAAAACACCGGCGAAGGGGAATGTGACCGTGAGGTTCGCTGTGACCTGGGCCACGGCGACCACCGGAACGCGGTAGCTGCCAGTGTGACAGCTCAGGGACGGTGTTACGGCGGTGATCGTGATTCCGGTCGGAAAGAATGCATCTCCCGAAGAAGATTCCCGAACGATGGTCTCGACCGCGCTCTGCCAATCGGCAACCGAGGCGCTCGAAGAGCAGATATCGGAGGGAACCACTCTCGCCAGGTAACGCGTGGCGTCACGGACACCGGAATTGGTGGCCTGGTAGGACCACATCAGCCGCCCGCCCTCGATGATCACGGCAAAGATCACCAGCATCAGCGGGAGCACGATGGCGAACTCGACCAACTGCGCACCGTTCTCGGACCGCGCGAACCGCCGGGCCATTGCTGGAATATGTCGGGAGAGCATCTGCATTGCGATCACCTGTAAAGCTGGACGACATCATGGAACGTCGCACCGGCAACGCCCCCGCCGGTTCCGCCGGCGGAACCGACGATCTCGCCATAGATGTCGAACTTCTTGGTGCCGCTCACCTTCCCGGGTTGGATGAGGAAGATCTTGACGAATTCCTGAACCGGCACATTTTCGGCCGCGCCCTGAATCTGGTTGGCGGCGCAGTCGATCCCGGCGGCGATGATGACGCGACGATCTGGATCCGATGTTGCCTGCGGGGCGCATTGCGGGCGGCCGGTCTCTGCGTTGGCGTTCGGAAGGATTGCATTCGTCGAGAGCGCCCCACCGTTGATTTCGATCTCCTTGAGGTAATACTCGTAGCGCGTCGCGTTCGCGGACAGCCCGGTCGGGTCTGCGCCGGCATAGTTCACTGTCTCGTATTCCGCCCGTCCGACGCTCCAGTCCCCGTTACCGAAGCGGCCACAGCCCGGCATGCAATCATCGGGCGGCAGGGGAACCGACAAGGGCGTGTCGTCCTGGTTGCTGACCACGTTTGGATCCGCCTTGCAGCTCTTGGTGACGATGCCGTCAATGACATTTGGCGCAGGAGCGTAATTGATGTCGTTCTTGTTGTGGTTCATCGTCGCTGAGTACATGTCGAACCGAACGTTCAGGGCGGCATCCTCGATGCCGGTTTTCTGTCCCGGCTCCATGTCGACGCCCCGCTGTACGAAGCATTGCGTGATGCTTCCGACGGCACTAAGCAGGCAGCGATCCAGTTGTTGGTTGTTGAGACCACCGCACGGGCCGTTCGGATCCACCTTGACGTTCTCGGGGTCGAGAAACCCGAAATCCCCCGGCCCCCAGGCCGCACCGTTTCCGCCCGCGCGCAGAAGCACGGAGTGGCCAACATGCTCATCGGCCGACCATTCCGGGCCGGGCACACAGAACATCATCGGGGTGATGTCGCATGCATACATGGTGAATCCCGCCACCGCCGAGGCACGCACGTCATTGTCCGGTCCGTCATTTCCCGATAACGCCGAGAAGGCCGCCGCGAATGACAGGTCCACCGTCTGCATCGTGGTCGTGGCGCGCACGTAAGCGGCCTTTTCCGGGTCCGTGGTCACGGCCGTCATGGCGCTCAGGTCGCTTGCGGGAAGTTCTTCGAAGAAGGTGAGCGTGTAGTCGGAATCGCCCGACAAGAGGCGCCCGCCGGAACCGAAAGTCTGGAAATCACTGATGAGGTTCGCCGCGGCGGCCGTGGCGCGGGTGATCGAGTCCGCTCGACCGTCCAGTTCGCCGGCTGCGGCCAGTGCCACGCTGTCGGAAAAGGACTGAAGCTCCGTATGGGTGACGCCGATGCGTCCCAGATCGAACGACAATGCGATGATCCCCAGGAATACGGCAAGCGACATCGCCCAGAAAACAAGGATCGTACCCCGGGTATCCCGTTTCAGATCGTTTATGGAGCGCAGCGGTTTCATGATGGCATTTTGGCTGACAGGGTCAGCGCAGCTCCTCTACTTCCGACACGTTGCCACGGCGGACAACGACAGTGCGGGCGACCCGCTCCTCGATCGGTGCATCTTTCAGGATATCGCTCAGGCGGATCAGGTTCAGTTCCTGGCTATCTGCGGCTTCGTAGTTGCGAAGAGTCAGCGAGAGCGTGCCCGCCTGTTGCGCCAGCGCGAGCCGTTGGCCCTCTGCCGGCGAAACCGCGACGGTTACGGTACGCGCAATCTCGGGTTTGTCCCCGTGCACGTCTGCATCCTGGTCGACGCCGATCACGCGGATGTTCTGCAAAATGGTGACCGCGCGCAGGTCCTCCTTGCGGCCCTGCGTCAGAACCACATCGACGAAGTCGCCCGGCGTGACGAAGCCGCCAACGGCGGTTTCGGCCGAGACCTTGATCGCCATGGCGCGCAGGTTCGGGCCAAGCTCCTGGCCGATGGTGACCTTCTCGCCGAAATCCGAGACCTTTGTCCGCAGGAAGAGTTCTCCCTGTGAGATGGCGCGCTTGGCCCTGCGGGTCGGCTGACCGCGTTCGGGCAACAGCTCGTTCCGGTCTGTAAACACGCCGTCCGGTACTGCGTCGCGCGGCCAGTCGATGGTTTCCAAAACATGCGTTTCGATGGATTGCCCCATCGCAATATCCTGCCGCGCGACCAGTACGCTCACTGTCGCGGCAGTCTCGGACTCCAGAGCCGCCAGCTTTCCACGCTCGACATAGTCACGCGCCAGATAGGCGGACCCGCCCGCAACGGCGAGGCCCACAAGGGTGGTCAAAATCGCGCTTAGTCGCATGGTTGGATCCTTTTCATTTCGGAGTCTCTGCTGTTCCGACACCACCGACGCTTGCATAATGCGTGGGACGGAATTGCCGGAGAGAAGCGTAGGAGTGCCGCGACCACTTTATGGCCGCAGCGACTCTATTTTTCGGGTCGGACGACCCGTGGCATGCACTTCGGCGTAGCTCTATTGCGGCGCCAGTTCCGTGCTCGCCTCGCCCATCTTGTTGTCGAGATCTGTTGCCAGAACACCCAGAACGCCCGCGCCGACTCCGACAGCCATGGTCAGGGCGAGGCCGTACTCAACGAGGGTCACACCTCTTTCGTCTTTCGCGAAGAATTTGAACGTTTTCAGCAGGAAAACTTTCATAAACTTGCTCCTGGGTATTGTCGGAAAACAGTAACTCTTTCAGATCAAGCTGCGCAGGGTTCGTCCGTGAACGCGTCACTGCGGTGCGAGAGCGCCACTTGCCTCGCCCATTTTGAGGCCGACGTCGGTCGAAAGTGTGGACAGCGCGGCAGCGCCAAGGCCAACCGCCAGAGTCAGAGCGACTCCGTACTCGACCAGAGTAACGCCCCTGTCATCTTTGATGTAACGACGCAGTGTAATCCGCAGGTAGTCTCTCATCATCATGTAGTTCATAGGTCCCTCCAGGGCTTAAGAAGTTCCGCCGTCGATCGGCGAGAGTGAGCCGGCGAGCTTCTCGGCCAGCTTGCCCATGATGACAGGGGCCAGACGGGTGCGCATCATCCAGAACTGCGAACAATTCAACCTAAGGTTGTATTTTGGGCCGCATTTCGCGTCAGTTCTGTGAGAAATGATTACGGCAGACAGTATCTGAGGCGCTTGCATCGGAGTGAGTCGGAGCGGAAATGTCGCTCGTGGTGTCCCCCAAGACGTAACCTCCGTCCGCCGTTGCGCTGCAACGAAGAATAGCCCACGAACGGGTGATCCAGCGCGGGTTTTCCAACAACTGGGCTGACCTCCAGAAGGTAACAAGATGGACCTTCTCGCCGTCTGTCCAGCCGCATTTCCATGGACCACTTCTTGTTAGAGTTTCTGGCACTGGAGGGCGCATTCCGAGCGCCTGGTGCGGTCGGGTGTAATTGTACTCTTTTAGCCAGCAGTTGATGACGACCTGAGCCTGCCTGGTTGTCGTGAACCATTCGGCGTTGAGGACTTCCCGGCGTAGCGTACCGTTGAATCGTTCGTTGTATCCGTTCTCCCAGGGCGATCCCGGACAAATCCGGATGGGTTTCACACCGACCCAATTACGCCATGTGGTTCACATGCCAGCCTTCGACGCGAAGCAGTTCGGCCACCTTGCGGTAACCGTACCGGCCATGGCTTTTCGCCAGCCGGATCATGGCGAGCCGCAGTTCATCGTCGTTCTGTTCGACAGCCCGGTATTGCATGGAACTGCGGGCAAGACCGATCACCTTGCAGGTCCGGCGTTCGGACGTGGCAAGTTTCTGACGCGTGTGAATGACGGCCTGACGAAGCTGGCTCGTCGTCAGGCCCTCGGCTTTAGGTGGTTCAGGCTTTCCTTGAGAATAAGCTTGTCGAGTTCCAACTCCGCCACGATCTTCTTCAGCCGGGCGTTCTCCTTCTCAAGGCCGCGCAACTCCGAAAGCTGTGACTTGCCCATCCCGCCGAACCGACGCCGCCAGTTGTAGTAAGTTGCATCACTGACACCAACCGAGCGACAGGCCGTTCGTACATCGTCGCCATCCACCAGCTTCAGCTCAATCTCACGCAGCAGCTTCAGAACATCCTCGTCCGAATACCGTTTCCGAGCCATCTCCCGTCCCACTTATCCTGGTCCAAACAATGGCTCAGTTTTAGGGGGCCGTCATAGGGGCTCTTGGTCATGTCGTGCTCAACAGTTTGCTTCGTTCACTGCTGATATAGAAGGACGGTCATAATCCGGGCCGGGGCAAGGACGAGGCAATCAGCGTAGAGATGAGAGGGGCGAGGCGTGATCGGACCTTGCCAAGCCTTGTAGTTGAGGCGGCTGCCTGCGCGGTCCAAGCATTGGCCGCAAGGAACGCCAGGCAAGAATGGAAAGAGTTTAACGATCGTGAACGGCCGATTCCGTTGAAAAACAATGCGCTGCAAGTCAGAAAATTGGCTTCAAAAAACGGTGTGAGCGCCTTTGTTCATGGCGCTTTCGGCAATGCTGCAGGTGCAGGAAGGAGCTTGGCGAGTTTCCTGAGGTTCTGTGCGGTGGCTGCGAGGAGGAATTCATCGTTGGCGCCGTTTGGACCGCGTAGTCGGAGCCGGTTGAGGCCGAGTATCCGCTTCAGATGGGCGAACAGCATCTCGACCTTCTTCCGCAGCTTCATGGCGATCTCGTATTGGTCGGTTTTGGCGAGGTCTCGGGCTGTCTGACGGGCGTCTTCGTGTTCTTCGCGCGTGATGGATCGGAAATCCGCGTTT
>NZ_FNEK01000082.1 GCF_900099935.1 Aliiruegeria lutimaris
CGGCCGAGGCTGTGTGGAAACTCAGGTCTTGTTGTTGGTTCTTGGGCGTGAGGTAGGAATTTTGGCCAATGATGCCGATTTGGCGGCTCTGACCTTTTGGAGCGACCTCTGACGGCTCCCGGTGGGCATTGTGTGCGGGTTTTCCTGCGAGATGGGAACCTATGGCCCCTCAGGTCGCCATCGCCTTCAATAGCTGGCCCACGCCGATCATGTTGATCACGCGCTTTATGTTGTAGGCGAGAACGTGGAGCGCCATTTCAGTGCGGACGTTCCTGAGCCTTCGCGTCTGGAAGTGGGTGGCACCCATCCAGGCCTTGATCGTGCCGAAGGGATGCTCGACGGTGCATCGCCGCTTTCTCATCAGGTCCGGTGTCTCGTCCATTCGGGCAAACATCGCCTCGATCAGATGCTCATGTTCCCACCGGGTGATCCGGCGCTCCTTGCCCGTCGTGCAGCGCTCTTTCAGCAGGCAATACTGGCAGTCGTTCTGCCAATAGCGGCGATACGAGAGCCCGTTTTCCTCACGGCTGTAGCGATAAGTCAGCGCCTTGCCTGCCGGGCAGATGTAGGTGTCGGTCGCAGTGTCGTAGGTGAAGTCCAGCTTCACGAACATGCCCTTCTTGCGGTTGCCGGAAGTCTCGGGACGCGGCACAGTCGGGGTGATCCCTTCTTCATGGCATGCGAGAAACTCGGCGCTGCTGAAGTAGCCACGGTCGGCGATGACATGGAGTTCATCGGCTTTCAGGGCCGTCTTGGTAACCTTCGCCATTGGGGTGAGCTGGGTTCGGTCGTGGACGACATTGGTCACTTCGTGAGCAACGATGATATGGGTCTCGGTGTCGACCGCGGTCTGGACGTTGTAGCCCACGACCCCGGTACCCTTGCCGTAGGTCGCCATCGACCGAGCATCTGGATCGGTCAGCGAGATCTGACCGTCCGGTGTCTCCTTGAGCCGCCTGGCGATCCCGTTCAGCCGCTGTACCTCCTGGCGGACCCGGGCCAGCTTCTCCTTCAGGCGATCGATCTTGCGAAGCGTCGACTCGGATTGCTCCTTCCGGTCGGTCCGTTTCATCTCCTCCAGATACCGCGACGCGCTCTGCTCGAGATGGCTGATCCGAAGCTTCACCTTTCCTGCCGTGAAGTTCCGGTCCCGGTGGTTGACCGCCTTCATCTTGCTGCCATCAATGGCGACAGTTCCGGCCGACAAAACGCCGATCCGCCGGCATAGCTCCACAAACTTGGCGCAAGTCTTGCGAATAGCTGGACCGTTGCCTTTCCGGAAGTCCGCAATCGTCTTGTGATCCGGCACCAGCCTGCCGGTCAGCCACATCACTTCCACGTTGCGCCCTGCTTCCCGTTCAAGACGCCGGCTCGACGCAACCCGGTTCATGTAGCCATAGACGAAGAGCTTCAGCAGAACCGAAGGATGATAGCCAGGACGGCCCGTCTGCGCCGGTACCATCCGTACAAAACCAGCTTCCACCAGATCCAACGCGTCGACAAATGCATCAATCACTCGAACCGGATGGTCGTCTCCGATCCAGTCCTCCAACCGCTCCGGGAAAAACGTCACCTGCTCGCGGTCAACGCCCTCAATATAGCCCGACATGCCCGCCTCCGATTGTTGAAGACGAGTATACCCAAGGTTCGGGTTTTCACACAGCCTCGGCCCAATCCCGACCTCGGGCAACCTATCATATTGCTGCGTTGCGGCCCGTCAAAGCCGCCTTTCGCTGCAAGCGCAACACCCGGATCGGGTCGAACGCGCAGATCGCGGACATTGCGGTCATCCACCGTCGGAATCACTACGACAGCAACCTGCGCATATCTGCCGGCCACGACGCATGAGCGCTTCGCACTTGCAGCATCGTTTTAGAAGTACCGTCAGCCGGAAGTAGCCACTCGTCAACCGAGCGGCGAAGGTCTGAGGAGACCCCAAAGCGGGCTTGTTCCACAACTACTATGTCTGTTGCAGAAATTGCAGCTATGGCTTCATTGTTGGAAGATGCCGGAGTTTCTCAGGATGGCTAAAAGGGCGAAACAACAACATGCGCATTATCCTAAGCAGGAAAGGTTTCGACAGCGGCGCCGGTGGAACGCCTTCTCCAATGACGGCCTCGTCATTGACGTCGCTGCCTATCCCTACCAACCATCGTAGCGAAACGACATATGAGGATTTGCATCTGGGCGCGGTAGTAGAGAAGGCTACGTCGCGTAGGATCGCAGCTGATCACCTTTGCCATGCAGATCCGTTTTTCTTCGAAGGTCGATGTGCGTTCGGTCAAACAGGTTCCGCGCAATCCCATCTGGCGAACAACGGGGTTTGTCCGGGTGATGTTTTCTTGTTCTTTGGCTTGTTCCAAGCGAACGGCGGGCCAAGAGAACACTGGATATTCGCTTGGCTGCGTATCGAAGAGGTCCTGCCACTTGGTGCTTTGCCACAACGAGACCAGTCACCTGATTGGCTTCCTGTACAGCATCCTCATACCATCGGTGAATGGAACCGGAATAACACCTTGTACGTCGGTGATGGCGGCGTGTTTTCGACACCCGATCCGACGCTGAGGTTAACACAGGAGGGCGGCCCCCTTTCGATCTGGCATGTTCCACCGTGGCTTAAAGAGTGTGGCCTGACCTATCACGGCAAGGCGGAAAGATGGTTGCCCGATGATCGGTTGCAGGCGGTTGCACGCGGCCAGGAATTTGTCAGTGACATTGGTAATCGCGAAGATGCGAAGGACTGGTTGAACATGATCATCTCTAAGGACCAGATCGCGTGAGGCTGTTTCGCTACATATTGGCTCACGATACTGGTCGCGCCCCCTGTGTGGACAACAACCTTGTGACACTGGCCACATGTAAACCGATCATTAGACGAGGCGCACACGTTGGCGACTGGGTTGCCGGGTTCATGCCCAGACCGCATGAGCGAGGCGAGTTGGTCTATGCTGGTCGCGTGGCTGAGGTGGTGGAGTGGTCGGAGTATACCGACCGCTTTCCAGACAGAATTGATGCGGTCTACAGCGTAGCAGATGACGGCGCGGTGGAGCGGCTCGATCCAGGCTATCACGACAACGCCGATGCCCGGAGGAAGGACCTGTCCGCTCCTATCCTCTTGTTGGACAAGGGTTGCAGTTGGTATTTTGGTGGTTCGCCAATTTCGCTGCCTTGGGAGTTGCAGCATCTAGCTGCTGCGGGTCGAGGACACCGGGTTTCAGGAGCAACGGCTGACGATATCGAGACCTTCGAGAAGTGGCTGCGAGATGGGTCTCAACCCGGTGTACACCATGCACCTCGCAATCCAGATCGGCGATTTGTGGTGCCGAAACCACGAGTGACCAAATAACGAGCATCTGTTTACGGAAGCCACGTCCGTTGAATAGACCTGCGTGAAGCCCCCGACGAATGTCCGTTCCTTTATCGACTTCTCCTGGTCACTCAGATCGCAGTGCCGGATGTCGCAACGCAGCGAATGCCCGCAACGTCGGCATACTACCCGTTGGTGCGGACAGCAGCATCGGTCAAAAGGGCTCCGAGTCGACTTTCGGCAGCGCAGTGAACATCTCGGATTCAGGCGAATGTGAATGTCGGCTTTTGACGATAACTCGTGAGCGGTTCACGCCTGCAGAGAAAGTCCGGAAATGGAATGTGCCGGCTGCTCCACCGGTCGGTGTTAAACCTCTCGGGTTTTCACCGCGTCAGAGGAGAAGAGGCCTACAGACCTCCAGCAATATTCATGGCCGCCGCCTGACGGAGACCTGCGTCGCTCGCACGGCGGCGTTGGCTTGCGAGGGAAGCATGCGATGATGGCAGACCCGGGCAACCGGGGGTCGACAAAGGTCCTTGAAACGATGCGAGCCTGCGTGAGCTCGTCCATTTGTCTGGCGGTCGAACCGCGGAAACCATCAAGGCCAGCGGCGGCATCGCCGCGAGAACAGGCCGGATACACGACTGCAAGCACCGGTATCCCCATTGTCGCAGAAAACCCTTACAAGGACGAGGTGGTCCATACACGTCGTTATGCTCGAACATGACAGCGCCGATGAGCCGGGTGATGGACGCTTCGTTGGGGACGATCCCGACCATGTCAGCGCGTCACTTCCTTGTTCGGGCGCTCGATTGGGTTGATCGCGTGTCGTCCGGTTGCTCACTGCCCATCCAACAGTGCGGCGAGATTGAAGGTCGAGGATCACTGCCGGGAAAAACCAGCGTTCCTGCGTCCATACAAAGCTAATGTTACCGGCCGATCTCCGGTTCGGGCGATCTGCCGAGAAGTCGCGATCCATCAGGTTGTGCGCGATGTTGAAGCTGTGCTTGCTGTCTGTCGTGGCCTTGAACTTCTTGCCTCTTTTAACAGATTTTCCCTTCTCACGCATCGGCCTGCCGACACGACGAAGAACGACATGGAGGCCAAGTCCCTTCAACTCCTCGGTCGTGCGTGGGCGGCCATAGCTGCCTAGAGACTGGGCGAAATGCCCGCGAATGTGAGCGGCTAGGTCCACCATGTCCTTGCGCCATCTGTCGCTGAGCGGACGGCGGCGCCAGGCTCGATAATCCCAAGGCTGAAACCCATTGTATCACAGAGTCGGTGCTCCGGGATTTCGTAGCGGAGTTCTTCGACGAAGGCGAACCCCACTTGCTTCTTCCCGCGATGAACACCGTGGCCGTTTTTTCAAATCCCTCTCCTCCCGGAGCCGACGGTTCTCTTTCCGAAGTTCGGCGATCTCGCGTTCAAGATCTGATTGGATCTTGGGTTTCTCAGGACTGCCCTTGTCTTTGGTATCCAACGGCTCAGCTTTAAAAACCCAATCCGAAAATCCGCTGCTGCCTGCTTTCGCGGCGACCCGCTGGTCAATGCTTCGCGCACCGCTGCAGTGCAGCATTCCTCCGTTGGGCGTGATCCTATCTGTGTTCTCCTTTGCGACACGATACGCGGTAAAAGGAGCGGCACAATCCTGCTACAGGTCCACGTTTCAGTCGCCGGTAAATGTGCCGACCCGGCGCTCAAGAAGCGCTGCGACGGCTTCCTCGTGGTCTGCTGTCTGGTGTGCGGCTCCTTGGTAGGCCGCAGATAACTCTAGGACTTGATCGAGCGTGGAAACCGTCCCCTCCCGCATCAGTCGCTTCGTCAAGCGAAGCTGTCTCGGTGGATTTCGGGCGATCCTTTGGGCCAAGGTCATTGCTGTGTCGAACAACTTCTCCGGCGCTGTTACCTGCGAAACAAGGCCCCAGGCCATGGCCGTGTGGGCGTCAACCGGATCAGCCGTGAAGGCCATTTCAGCAGCGCGTGACAGGCCAACCTGACGTGGCAGGATCCATGCCCCGCCATCACCGGAGATAATGCCGACATTCACGAAATTCTCGGCAAATGTCGCAGACTCGGAAGCGATACGAATGTCGCAGAACAACGCAAGGTCGCAGCCCGCGCCGTATGCTGGGCCATTAATCGCAGCGATCAGGGGCACTTCGACGGACCAGACCGCCTTGGCCACGCGTTGTATCCCGGCGCGATAGGCATTGCGCACGGCAATCGCGTCGCCGGCAAAGATGCCTTCCTTGCTGCGCATGTGCTTCAGATTGCCGCCCGAGGAGAAGGCCTTGCCGGCCCCGGTCAGGATCGCGCAGCGGATCGACTGGTCGGCATTGAGCCAGTCCATGGCTGCACAGATCTCGGCCACCATGTCTGTGTCGGTGATCGGGTTGCGCAGCTCAGGCATGTTGAGGGTCAGCGTGGCGATTCCGTCCTCTTGCGTGATCAATAACTTGTCGCTCATGGAGTGCCTCCGGCTTTGGGTTTGGCGCGGGTATCCCCTATCGTGCCATCAGCCATAAGGGCCTCGAGATCGAAGGTGGACGGGTCGAGCAATCGCGACAGGACCGCACCGGTATCCGCGCCGAGATCGGGGGCGGCAAGCGGCGCAACAGCCGGTGTCCGCGATAGCTTCAGAGGAGAGCCGACACCCACCAGCGCGTCGCCATCCGGCGTTGTGGGATATGTCTGCAACCCGCGGAACCGGACGTGGGGATCGGCGAAAACCCGTTCGATGGAGTTGATCGGCCCGACGGGTACATTGGCTGCATTCAGGGTCGTAATCCAATCATCCATGCTGCGCCCGGACATCAGACCCTGCAGGATGGGGATCAACACGTCTCGGTGGCGCACCCGGCCTGGATTGGTGGCAAAGCGCTCGTCTGTCGCCAGCCCCGGCGCCCCGGCCGCCTCGCAAAACCGGGCAAACTGCCCGTCATTTCCCACGGCGAGGATGACGTGACCGTCACTCGCTGCGAACGCCTGGTAGGGAACGATACTGGGATGTGCATTTCCAAGGCGACCCGGCGAGGTGCCGGTGGCCAGGAAATTCATCGCCTGGTTGGCGAGCGTGGCGACCTGAACATCCAGCAAGGACATGTCGATATGCTGCCCTTCGCCGGTGGCATCGCGGTGTCGCAAGGCAGACAGGATGCCGATGACGGCGTAAAGCCCGGTGAGCACGTCTGTGAGCGCCACGCCAACCTTGATCGGTTCCGCACCCGGCGTCCCATCGGCTTGGCCGGTCACGCTCATCAGCCCGCCCATGGCCTGGATCAGGAAGTCGTAACCCGCGCGGTTCGCATAGGGCCCGGTTTGCCCGAACCCGGTGATCGAGCAGTAAACGATATCGGGTTTGATCGCCTCAATGGAGGCATAGTCGAGCCCGTATTTCGCAAGGCCGCCGACCTTGAAATTCTCGATGACCACATCGCATCGGCCAGCCAATGCCTTCAGAACCCGCTGACCTTCCGGCCGGACCATGTCGACCGTGACCGATTTCTTGCTCCGGTTGGCACTATGAAAGTAGGCGGCACCTCGGTCCCTGCCTTGTTGGTCGGTTACGTTTGGCGGGCCCCAACTGCGTGTGTCGTCGCCCACGCCGGGACGTTCGATCTTGATCACCTCAGCCCCCATATCTGCAAGGATCTGCGTGGCCCAAGGGCCCGCAAGGATCCGGGTCATGTCCAGCACGCGCAGTCCGGACAGGGCGGCTCCGGGCGCGGTCTTTGGGGTCTCGGTCATGTTCCACCTAGCGCATGGCGGAAAAAGCGGTTGGCGCGAGGAAACTGGACGCGATATTGGCGACCACCTCTCCATGCTCTTCTTGATGCGCCGCGCGCGCCCCGAGCCATTCGGGATCGCTGGCGAAGGTTTCCCAGAGCCGCTCGCGTTCCTCAAGTGACTCCCAGGCCAGGAAATAGGTCAGGTCGTGGTTCGAGGGGCCGACAAGCGTGGTGAAAAAGCCCACCGGGCGCAGACCGATCCGCTCCCATATCCGGAGAGTCGAGCTCTCGAACCGCTTCAGCAGTCCAGGCATACCGCCGGGAACGCAGGAATAGACGCGCATCTCGTAGATCATGGATTGTCCTTCCAGGGTCAGGCCAGTGTGTAGGCAGTTTTAACTGTGGTGAAGAATTCGGCGGCATAGCGGCCCTGTTCGCGCGGCCCATGACTGGACGCCTTGCGCCCGCCGAAGGGCACGTGAAAATCGACGCCTGCGGTTGGCAGGTTGACCATCACCATGCCGGCCTCGGCGTTGCGCTTGAAATGCGTGGAATATTTCAGGCTGGTGGTGGCTATGCCAGCGGACAAGCCGAATTCGGTATCATTGGCTACGCTGAGCGCCTCGTCATAGTCCTTGACCGCGATTACCGCGGCCACGGGGCCAAAGATCTCCTCGCGCGCAATTCTCATCTGGTTGGTGCAATCGGCAAACAGGGCAGGCATCTGGAAATAGCCCTCGGTGTCTCGGCTCACGCGATCGCCCCCTGCCATCAGACGGGCGCCCTCATCCTTGCCGATCTCGATGTATTTCTCGTTTTGAGCAAGTTGGCTCTCGTCGACAACCGGGCCAATCAGAGTCTCGGGTGCAAGGGCGTTGCCCACGCGCAAGCCTGCCATTCGTTCGGTCATCTTGTCGAGAAACGCGCCCTCGATGGCCTCCTCGACGATGATCCGGGATGACGCAGTGCAGCGCTGACCTGTCGAGAAGAACGCGCCGTTGATGACGCAATCGACGGCCACTTCCAGATCGGCGTCGGCCAGGACGACGAAAGGGTTCTTGCCGCCCATCTCCAGTTGCACCTTGCGCATGAGTTGCGCGGATTTCGCGGCCAGCGCGGCCCCCGTCGGAACGGAACCGGTGAAGGTCAGGGCCGCGACGTCCGGGCTGTCGACGATGGTTTGGCCGACGACCGATCCACGCCCCATTACCAGGTTCAGAACCCCGTCCGGCAGGCCGGCACGCCGCAGGATGTCTACCAGCGCCCAGGCACAACCAGGCACCAGGTCGGCCGGCTTGAAAACCACCGTGTTGCCGTAGCAAAGCGCAGGCGCCAGCTTCCACGCTGGGATTGCGATAGGGAAATTCCATGGCGTGATGATTCCAACAACGCCCATGGGTTCCCGCGTGATCTCGACGCCGACACCGGGCCGAATGGAAGGCAGGACTTCGCCTGTCTGACGCAGTGCCTCTCCCGCGAAAAAGTCGAATATCTGGGCGGCGCGGACCGTTTCACCGATGCCCTCGGCCAGGGTCTTGCCTTCCTCGCGCGACAGCAACCGCCCCAGTTCCTCCTTGCGAGCCAGAATCTCGTCGGACGCCGCGCGCAACACAGCGTGCCGTTCCAATGGGGTCGAGCGGGACCACGCAGGGAAAGCCGCCTTGGCGGCATCAATCGCCATTCGGGTCTGCGCGGCGCTGGCTCGAGCATAGAGGCCCACGATATCCATTGTGTCGGACGGGTTGATGTTGGGCGCTGCGTCCCCAGCGACCCAGTCGCCTCCGACAAGGTTCGGCTTCGGTTCTGACATGACTGTCTCCGGTGGTTCGGGGTGTTTGGATCAGCCGATGACTGCGGTCTGATCGGAGTATCTGACGGTCACGGTCATCGCGCCTTCGTTGAGCATCCAGCGATGCAAGCTGTACTGGCGTAGCCCCGCGGCATGAAAAGGATCGGCATCGGCCAATGCACGAGCTTCGGCTTCATCCGGGGCGCGCACGATAATCATGCCTCCGGTGGGGGTGGTTCCACCGTCTTCAAAGATCGGGCCTGCGCCGAAAAGGGTTCCCTCGCGTTCCATCGCGATCTGGTAGTCGAGATGCGCGGGCAAAAGGTCCTGCATTCCGGGGCCACGGGCAGGTCTCGTCGTGATGACCCAGAGGGACTGGCGAAGCATCGTGGCGTAGAGTTCTTCCGGGGTTTTCGTAGTCATGCCGCCCTCATGGTCTTGATGATGTGAGAACGGCGCACGGCAACAGGATCACCGTGCGCCGAAATGGTTTAGCGCCGCTCGATACCTGCGGCCTCGATGACCTCGCTCCAGACCGCAATCTGGCGCTCGATCAGCGCTTTCAGTTCCTCACTGGTAGAACCGCCCGGAGCCGCACCAAGGGCTGCGATTTTTTCCTGAACGTCAGGCTGCGCAAGGGCTTTTCCGATAGAAGTGGACAGGATCTCCACAACATCATCCGGCACGCCGGCGGGGGCGCCAAGACCAGTCCAGGAAACGACATCAAAGCCCGGCGCAACCGTTTCATTCAGCGTCGGAACATCCGGCGCATCGGGCCAGCGCTCGGCCGAGGTCACGGCAAGGATATCATAGACTCCCGCTTCGGCCTGACCGGAGATCACGGTGCCGGTGTCGATGATCACGTTGACTTCGCCGCCCATCAAGGCGGTCGAGGCCGCTGCGCCCCCTTTGTAGGGTACATGGATGAACTCGGCACCTGTCTGCAGACCCAGAAGCTCCCCGGTCAGGTGCTGGGTCGAGCCGACGCCGGAATGGCCGATCACGATGCTGCCCGGTTCGGCTCGTGCAGCTTCGATCAGGGCCGAGATGGATTCGTACTCACCGGCGCGCGCGGCGACGAAGAACGGGAACTGCCCCAGGGTCGAAAGAAAGGTAAAATCATTCACAGAGTCGTAGGGCAGTTCGTTATAGAGCGCCGCGGCAACCGCATGCCCGCCGACAAGCAACTGCATCGTGTAGCCATCAGGCGCTTCGCTGGCCACATAACCCGAAGCCACGGTGCCACCTGCGCCAGGACGCGACTCCACGACGACGGGCTCTCCCAGATCCGCCGAGATAGCCTCGGCCATGATGCGGGACACGGTGTCAGCATTTCCGCCCGCGCCGAAGCCGTGAACGATCCGCATCGCGCGTTCGGGGAAATCCTGTGCGAATGAAGGCGCGGCCAGCGCCAGCGTCAGCGGCAAAGCGACGAGTAGTTTCTTGATCATTGTCATCCTCCCAAGTTTTTCGGACGTCCTGTTTTTTATGGCCTCGGACCTCCCTTCGGCCTAATACGCGCCCTCTGTCGGGCACGGACTTTCCCGGTCACGACAGCACCCGGGCGGTTTTTCGCCGGGCTTTGATACTCGACCGAATTGCAAACACGACCAGCACCACCGAACACGTAACGAGAATCGCGCTGATAGGGCGGGTCACGAAAACCGTGAAATCACCACGATAGATAAGCATTGCGCGCCGGAAGTTGTCCTCAAGCAGTGGCCCAAGGACAAAGCCCAGAAGCACGGGTGCTGGTTCGAACCGGTAGTTCTTCATGACATAACCCAGAATGCCGAAGGCCAGCGTGAGAACCACATCGGTGACACTGGTACGGTGCGAATATACGCCTACGCAGATCATCACGATGATCACCGGATAAAGCTTCTGGTACGGGATGCGCAGCAACAGAACCCAAAGCCGGATCAACGGTATGTTGATCAGCAGCAAGATGATGTTGCCGACAAAGAAGCTCGCGATGACGCCCCAGAACAGCTCGGGCTGATCGACCATCAGACGCGGACCGGGGATTATACCGTTCAGGATCAGCGCACCGATGATCAGCGCCATTACGGCATCGCCGGGAATGCCAAGGGTGAGCGTTGGGATGAACCCGGTCTGTGCCGCAGCGTTGTTGGCGGATTCTGGCCCGGCAAGGCCCGGCAGGTGCCCGGTCCCGAATTTCTCTGGCGTGCGTGAAACGCGCTTTTCGATCGCATAGGCCATGAAGGACGCAATCGCCGCTCCGGTTCCCGGCAGGGCGCCGAAGAAACTGCCGATGCTGGAGCCGCGCAGGATGGGCAACCCAAGGGTTCGCGCCTCGGCTCTTGTCGGGATCACATCGCGCATCCGGATAGACATAACGCGGCCCGGTGTGCTTCGGACAGCCGCGTTGCGGATGATCTCGCTGACACCGAACAGACCCATTGCAAGCGACACCAGGCTGATTCCGTCGGCCAGTTCGGGTATCGCGACAAAGCGGTAATAGCCGGTTGTCTGGTCGGCGCCGACAAGTCCCAGCGCGATCCCCAGAACCACCATCGCGAACGACCGGATCTGTGACCCGGTCCCGATCAGCGAGGCGGCCAGCAATCCAAGGATGACCAGCATCGCGTATTCCGGCGCACCGAAGCGCAAGGCGATTATTGTCATCGGGATCGCGGCCAGAACCAAAATGGCAACGCCAACCATGCCCCCGGCAAAGGAGGACAGCGCCGCCACGAACAATGCCAGGCCCCCACGGTTGCTCTTCGACAACGGGTAACCTTCGAGGCAGGTCACGACCGACGACGGCGTGCCGGGTAAATTCAGCAGAATGGAGGCGATCGACCCGCCATATTGCGAGCCGTAATAGATGCCGGCCAACATGATCATTGACGTGGTCGCATCGAGATAGAAGGTCACCGGCAGCAACAACGAAATTGCGGTGATGGCTCCGATTCCTGGCAATACACCGATCAACTGGCCGATGAAGACCCCGATGAACGCATACATCAGTATATGCGGTTGCAGGACGACACCTAGGCCAAGGAGGAACTGATCAATCATCGTTACCTCCAGAACGCCGGGATCGGCAGTTCGAGGGCTACAACGAACAGGAGCCATCCGCCTAGCGTCGCCAGGGTCGCGTATACCAGTATGTTCAGTGGGCGTGCGTCGAAATCCGCTAACATCGAGACGGCGACTGCTAGGAACATGGACGGAACAAGGCCCACCCTATCCACAACGGATGCAAAAATGAGGATCGCCGCAGATACGAAGATCAGGCCGCGCCAGTGCATTTTCTCGCCACGCGCATGGCTCGGGGCCGATAAGTCGATGGCAATGATCGCAGCAGCCAGCGCACAGATCACGAACCCAACCACGCGCGGGATGAAACCTGGCCCCATCTGAGTCAGTTTGCCGACAGGGTAATTCCAGGCCACGACGAGGATAATAAGCCCGATCAGCAGAAGCACGCCACCGCTCGAGGCACGCTTTGCGATGGATGGTTGTACTTGGTCTACGCCTTGCATTTTGCCCCTCCCTGTTGGCGTCGATGCGTCGTGACTGTCGTGGTCTCGCGGAACCTTTGCCGCTAAGGGGGCGGCATGGATGTCGGTGCGGCAATGCCGAACTTGGCGGCCATGTCGGCCAGTCGGTTGAGCGTGCCCTCCGCAATCGGAATGCCCGTCTTATTGCGTTCTTCGGCAAGCCGAAATCCGCGCTCACCCGGCATCAGGATTTGCTCCGTGCCCGGTGCTTTAGGTAGCGCCTTGAGGCTGCTGGCCAATTTAGCGATCTGGCTGGCAAAAACTTCAGGATCCGAAAATGCCTCAATTCTGATGGCCAGTGCAGCGCCGTTCATTGCGCCCTTGCCCCCCGACAAGACGCCCGAGATTGCAGGATTGGAGACCAGAACGCTGGCCAGTATCTCGATCATCAGCGACAATCCCGATCCCTTGGGACCGCCAAGCGGCGTCAGGGTCGAGACTTTCGCGGGGTCGGTCGCCGGCGCGCCGTTGGCGTCGATGGCCCAACCTTCCGGGATCGACCTGCCCGCATCCCTGGCGTGCATGATCTTGCCAAGCGCCACGGTCGATGTGGACATATCCAGCAACAGCGGCAATCCGCGACCGGGGACTGCGATCGAGATCGGGTTGGTCGACAGCCCGGCAACCCGTGCGCCATGATAGGCCATCAAGGGGCCCGAGGCGGTCATTACAATACCCAGATATCCCCGCTCGGCCGCCCGCAGAGCGAAATAACCTACCGCGCCCGCATGGGTGATGTTGCGCGCCGAGCACCAGCCAATCCCAAGGCGGCTGGCGATTTCCACCGCCGTATCTGTCGCGGTCACCATCGCTGAAGGCCCCGGAGCGCGGGCTGCTTCAACCACCGCGACTGCGCCCTCTTGCGACACGACCGACGGAACGGCGGCGGGATCGATCATGCCCTTCTCGACCATTTCTCCATAGCGCGGGATGCGCAGGACACCATGGGAATCCGCACCTCGAGCGTTCGCCCAGACAAGGATATCCGCTGTCCGCTCCGCGTGACACGGCGAATAGCCGGCCGCATGCAACAGCGCTTCGGCATAATCCTTCAGATCCTCGGCACGAAACCGGGTCATGCGTGGTCGCCAAGCGGTGTCGGGAAGAATTTCTTCAACCAAGCAGAGATCAACGCGCGCGTGTACGGTGCGTCTTCATCGGATAACGGGAAATGAGACACCCCGGTCGGGATCATCAGCTCGGCATTGGCGCCGGCCTTCTGGAACAGGCTGATGGATTGTTCCATCGGCGTGATGACATCGCCAGCCGTATGGAACAGCAACAGCGGCCGCGGAGCGATATCGGCCACGACATCCTCGGCGCGGAAATGATACATGCTGATCGCAGTTTCCACGGGGACCTCGAACTGTGCATGAGGCGACAGGTTCTTGCGCAACTCCTCGGGGATCGGAACCACATCGAAGCGCGACACCCACATGCTTTCGCCGGTCTCGGCAAGGTGACGGCGCCCCTCGTCCAATATGCCGGTGAACTTGGCCCAAGCCTCTGGCGTGGGGTGCTGGCCACGGAATTTCCGCTCGCCGTCGCCCCATCCGCATAGCGACATGACACAAGCCACGCGCCGATCCACCCCACCGGTAAAGATCGCGACGGCCGCGCCGAAGCTGTGCCCGGTCAGGCCGATGCGGTCTGGATCCACCTCTTCGCGTTCGGAGATAAACGTCAACGCATTGCGGGTGTCGGCCACCTGATCGAAACACCGGACCTCACCGCGCGCGCCATCGCTTTGCCCGCAGCCGCGAAAATCTATACGGAACACGCAATAGCCCATCTCTTCGATCATCCGTGCGACCAGTTCGACATGGGATTTGTCCTTGGTTCCAACGAACCCGTGCAAGACAATGAAGGTCGGCAGTCTCTGACCGGGTTTGCGCCCTTCGGGCACATGCAGAACGCCGGACAGCTTCAATCCATCAGACATGAAGGAAAGCGGATATTCCATGAGTCGCGCCCTTTCTTCGGATAGTATCGAGGTCGCGCTCAGGCGCGGCGCCAAGATTGACTAAATGCTTGGAACGCGGACAGGTGGCCGCGAAGGAAGGTTTCGGTTTCGGTGTTCGTGATCTGGCCGGCCTCTACATCCACCTTGCCCTTGGCGCCCGCGATCTGGACCTCGGGCTTGGCCATGATAATCACCTCTTGGCAGTGCAACGTTTGGCGCAGGCTTTCATGGACACGCGCGCCGCCGAGAAGACCGGGCGAAACGCTCCAGATCGCAGCCGGCTTGCGCGCCAGCGGATTGGGGTTCACACGCGAAAGCCAGTCAATTGCGTTCTTCAGCCCGCCAGGGATCGACCAGTTGTATTCGGGCGTAACGATCAGCAACGCGTCCACACCCTCGACCGCTGAAATCATGGCGGCCGCGGAATCGGGCATTCCTTCGTCCAGAATGTCCTGGTTGAACAGTGGAAGACTACCCGGGTTGGGCAAAGCCACAGCCTGCATCCCTACCGGAACGAGGCCCGCAGATGCGCGCGCCACCGCCCGCGATAACGACGCACGCCGCAAGGAACCTTCGAGAATTCCAATCTTGATCACGAGTCTACCCTTTTCAGTTCGTTCATGCGGCCGGGGAGGCCCAGGGGAACCTGTGCTCGCGCCACGGCAGCGGCGCAGGCTCGCCCCAGACATTCATGACGCGCACGTTGTCGGGCCGCTTGAGCGCGGTAATCACGTTGGGCTCATAGCGGTCATCATCGTTGATCAGCGCCATGTTGCCTGCGCATTCCACCATCGCGCCGCAGGCGTCGATGTAGTAGGCGAAGGTGTTGTCACCCGGCCGGTGACGGCCTGGTCCCCAGATGAAATTCTTTTCGATCGTGTCCAGCAGATCGCCCAGGCGGCAATAATCTGAGAATTCCGCGACTTCCCAGGAATAGTGATGTAAGCCTGTTTCGCCCCGCACGATTCCGAGAATATGGTGCAGACGGTTTGCGCCCCGCATCCAGCTCAGCCCATCATCAACCATCCTCTCGGACAAGCGCATCCCCATGATCGTCTCCATTTGGGCACGGGTCTGGACCGGGTCGGGCGAAGTGATGTTCACATGGTCGATCCGCAGCGGGCCCATCCCGGTGGTCGCGTGGCGGTTGCCGTAGATTTCTGTTGCAACGGGGCTGTGGAGTTCGAACGTATGCCCTTGGGGCGTCACGAAGCTCACCCCGGTCACGCAACAATCAAGACTGGGTTGCTCGGACAGAAGCGAGCACCCAGCTTCGGCAACACGACTTGCTGCCTGTGCAACCGCTGCCTCCGAGACAGCCTCGAAGCCGATTGACCGGGTCGAATTCTCCTGAGCCTCATGAAGCACCAGCTCGGCCATGCGTCCATTGGACGACAGCCAGACACATCCGGCCTCTTCCCGTGTCACGCGAAGCCCAAGAATATCGCATGACTCACGGACTAGTGCGTCGACATCAACCACGTTCAACTGAACGTGCCCGACCGAATTCACCAGATAACCCATAGCTCTCTCCCCTTGGCCCCGGTTTATTCTTGCTAGCACGCAGTTTCGGCAATCGCAATTATTTTCGAAAATTTTTCATTAATTGAAAATACCGAGATTATCCACGGCCGTGGCAGGGGCCTGGTAACCTTATTTTTCAGCTTCCACGGTGTTGGACAGGACGCCGATCCCCTCGATCTCTACTTCCACGACGTCACCGGGCTTTAGGAATTCAGGCGGCATACGCTTGCTGCCGAATCCGGCACAGGTTCCTGTTACGATCACGTCGCCCGGCTCAAGCGGTGCGAAAGTTGAGATGTAAGAAATCAGATAGGGGATATCGAAAATCATCCGCGATGTATCGGTGCGCTGTTTTTCGACGCCATTGACACGGGTCACCAACGACACACACTTGTGAGGAATAGGCAGGTCAGCCGCTTCCACCATCCAGGGCCCGAATGCACCGGTTCCGGAAAAGTTTTTGCCGGGTGTGAACTGGTGACTGTGCTTTTGCCAATCCCGTACGCTGCCGTCGTTATAGATCGAATAGCCCGCTACATGGGCCATCGCCCCTTCAGCCGGAATGTGCCGGCCACCCGTTCCGATAATCACCGCCAGTTCGCCTTCGAAATCCAACTTTTCCGAAGATCGGGGCTGAATCAGGGGCGCATCATGGGCAATCTGCGAGGATGGCAGGCGAAGGAAAAGAACAGGATATTCAGGAATGTTCTCCGGTAGGGTAGAATCCTCGCGATAATTTATCGCCGCCATGACGATCTTGTCGGGGTTTGGAATCACCGGGGCCAGTTCGACCTCATCGAAACCCAACTCGGCCCCATCGATGCCGGCGAGCAGCTCCCGTGGTCTTCCCGCTGCAATGAAGGATCTCAGATCTGCATACTTACCGTTGGAGCGCGCCCCTAGGTCTACAATACCCTGGTCTGAGACCGCTCCCCAGGACGCCTGTCCGTTCAGCACGAAAGACAACAGCTTCATTCGTAACTCTTTCCTTTTTCGAAAATACGAATACTATTGAAAGTCTAGTACGTGAACCCCTATTCTCGATCACGGTGTTGCTTGGCGATCGGATGGGGTATTCGAAAACCCGGGGCGCCAGCTGCATGGCGCTACGAATCCGCCGATCTATTATGGAGCGACGTGTGACCTCAGGCACCCTGAACCCGACAAGCGGCCCGTCTTCGCGATCCGAGGCATCCAGTTCACGAGATGTTCTAACACGCCTACGCACGGATATCGTCAGCAGCGTATTCGGGCCGGAAACCCGCCTGAAATTCGCGGACATGACGAAGCGCTATGATGTCAGCATCGGCACCTTGCGAGAGGCGCTTTCGCAACTTTCCTCGGAAGGGTTCGTTACGGTTGAGGCCGGCAAAGGTTTCAAGGTGTCGCCGGTTTCAGCCGTGGAGCTCATCGAGATTACCGATCACTTCATCAGCTTTGAGAAGCGCGCGGTGCGGGAGGCCATTGTCCATGGCGGCGAGGACTGGGAAGCCAACATCGTCGCCGTGCACCATCGCCTGAGCCTTATCGAGGGGTTGCCGTGGGAGCGGCGCATGGAACGGCATTCCGAATGGGTCGAGCGCCACCGCGAGTTTCACGAGGCCATAGTCGCAGCCTGCCCGGGGCGTTGGCTGTTTCGGTTGCGCTCCATCATGTTTGACCAACTCGATCGATATCGCTTTGTGACAAAGCGGGCACCGGAGGGTCTTGGCGGACGGAAATTCGAGGAGCACCGCGAAATCATGATGGCGACGCTCGCCCGCGATGCCGATCTCGCCTCCGCCTTGATCGAGCAGCACATTCGCGACACCTCCGAGCGCGCGCTCAAATTGCTATGACCGAAAAGAGGCTAGAGACATTCAAAGGTATTCTCGCAATTCTGAGCTTGCGACGGTGCGTGGCAGCCATCCGGCGATCTGTGCCTGACGATCTCATGGTAGACCATTGCTCCAAGGCGCGCCCAGGAAAAGCAGGCCAAGCAGCGGGCCTGTATGCTCAAACCGTTGCAAATTCCCCGAAACGGCACGCATTCCAAAGCCACGAAAACTCCCGTTCAATTCAACGGCACGAGCAAGGAACGCCCCGGGTGCGACACGTGCTAAACGAGACGGTTGGCGCAAAGCCTTTCCCTGGATTGCAGGAGGTGATTGTAGTCCGTGGACGTGTAGCTGGTCGAGTAGGAACTCGTAGCAAGCTTTCGCGCCTAGAGTGCACAGATACCCTCGCGGTGGCGCTCCCATGGGCCGAGCGCGCTGGCATCCTTTTCGCCAACCATCCGCAATCGTTCCTTTGGCAGACAACTCGCGATGTGCCGGGGCAAGGTGTTCCCAAAGCTGCTTTTTTTCATGTGAGCAAGGCCACCGCAGCAAGGAGTTCCTTTGAGTGTTGCACTGAGCATGACACCATCCGGAATCGTGGAACTTCTATGACCTTTGGGCGGGACCTTCCGAGATGACCAGTTTCATGGAGGTGCTGTCGGGTGCCCTGCCTACAAACGCCATTTTGACGGGCGACGTCGCGGCCCCATACCTGACTGACTGGATGGGTGAACTCAAAGGCGAAGCTCTGGCCGTTCTACGCCCTTCCACGGCACAGGAGGTGTCGCGGATTGTCACGATATGTCGCGATGCGGGTGTCGTGATCGTGCCGCAAGGCGGCAATACTGGTTTGGTCGGCGCGGCCACGCCCGTCACCAAACGCGCCGCTGTCGTTGTGCAATTGGGCCGGATGAATCGTATTCGCAGGGTCGATGCACGCGATAATGCCGCGACTGTGGAGGCGGGATGCGTGCTTGCAACTCTACAGGCGGCGGCCGAGGCGGAGGACCGGCTTTTTCCGTTGTCTCTCGGTTCGGAAGGCTCGGCGCAAATCGGTGGGTTGATCGCTACGAATGCAGGCGGAACCATGGCGTTGCGTTGGGGCATGATGCGCGATCTTGTGCTCGGCTTGGAGGTGGTGCTGCCAGACGGACGCATATGGTCGGACCTGTCCAGTCTGCGCAAACGCAACCTTGGGATCGATCCCAAACATCTCTTTATCGGCGCCGAGGGAACGACCGGCATCGTGACCGCAGCGGTCTTGAAGCTGGTGCCGCGCCCCGCCGCCCGAGCGACCGCCTGGCTCGCCCTGTCTCGCCTTGAGGCCGGCCCGGAATTTCTCAGCCTTGCGTTGCAACATGCCGGCGGCGCGGTCGATGCCTGTGAATTGATCCCGCGCCAGGGACTCTCTTTCGCCTCCGCCCACGTCGATAGCGCACAGTCGCCGCTCGATCCCACGCCAGACTGGGCCGTCCTTATGGAGATCAGTGGGCCGGACGCGGAACGCCTCCAGGAGACCTTGATGAGTCTCTTGGAGGTTGCGATGGATCGAGACCTGGTCTGTGATGGTGTCGTCGCCGCCAGTGAGGGCCAGAGACGAGACCTCTGGTTTCTACGTGAGGCTATCGTCGAGGGGCAGCGCCTGGCAGGATTTCAGATCAAGCACGACATCGCGGTGCCAGTTGCCGAGGTTCCAGAATTCATTCGGGTGGCCAGCGATCGGGTATCAAAGCTTGATGCACATGTGTTGGTTTCGGCGTTCGGCCATTTGGGAGATGGGAACATTCACTTCAATCTTTCGCCGAGCGCGAGTGCTGATCCGGCGGACCTCTCAAAATGTGTATATGGCACCTGCCTTGAGTTTGGCGGAACAATCAGCGCCGAGCACGGCTTGGGGCGAAAAAAGAAAAAGATCGCCAAAGACCTGCAAGCGGTACAAACCTGCCCGTTCGAAATCGAGTCACTCCTCGACCCACAGCGCATTCTAAATCCTCTTTCCGAATCGTGACGGCCTCAGAAGAACCCGAACTGAGGATGCAATGTCGCAGAGAGGCGGCTCGACGCTTGACGCCACTATTTCGTCATTGGCAGGCGGCGCGGACCATCTCGGCGGTGCCGAATGCGTTGAAGTGGCCCATCGGCACGGCGATATGGGATATGTGGCCGCCCTCCAAAACTGGGCCAATGTTTGGACCACGAATAGGGGACGGGAGATGGCTCGGAAACGGTATTCGGACGAGGACGTCCTCAAGCTGCTGCGTGAGATCGAGTTGAAGCTGGCGGATGGTGATGACGTGCGAACGGCCTGTCGTTCGGTCGGTGTCAGCGACGCAACCTACTACAATGAGCCATAGACGCGCTATTGATGGAGTGGATGGCTCCCGCTCCCGGCATCGCAATGTGCCACATTGGGTGTCATCAACAGAACCCCACGAAGGGAGCCATCCATGACAGAGATTACCACGGTAGGCGTCGATCTCGCCAAGTCCGTCTTCCAGGTCCATGCAGTCGACGGTGAGGGCGCGGTCGTCCTTCGGCGGCAGTTCCGACGGAACCAGATGCTCGAATTCTTCCAGCGGCTTGCGCCCTGCCTGATCGGCATGGAAGCCTGTGCCGGTGCGCATCACTGGGGGCGCGAGCTCGGTAGGCTCGGGCACAACGTCCGGCTGATGCCGCCTTCCTATGTCAAACCATATGTCCGGCGCGGAAAGACCGACCACGCCGATGCGGAAGCGATCTGCGAAGCGGTGACCCGGCCTTCGATGCGCTTTGTTCCGGTGAAGAGCGAGGAGATCTAGGCGCTGCTCATGACCCACAAGGCGCGTGAATTCTTGGTGCGCCAGTTGACCTAGGTCACCAACGCGATCCGTGCGCATCTGGGCGAGTTCGGCATCGTCGCGCCGAAGGGGATCCACAATGTCAGCCGATTGCTGGAAGCGGGTGAGCGGGCCAAATTGCCCGCCTGTGCCCGCGCGCCGCTTCGGCTTCTTGCCGACCAGTTCTTTGAAACCAGAGACAGGATCGACCAGCTCACGAAGATCATTCGCCTCGAGGCGGCCTCCAGCGACACAGCCAAACGGCTGCAGACCATTCCGGGCATCCGCCCGATCACCGCGACGGCGCTGGCGGCGACTCTTCCGGACGTGACCGGGTTCCGGAGTTCGCGCGATCTCTCGGCCTGGCTCGGGCTGACGCCGAAACCACATTCGAGCGGTGGCAGGGAGAAGCTGGGCCGGATCTCGAAAATGGGCAATCGGTACTTGCGCCGCCTCCTGTATCTCGGGGCGATGGGGGTCATCACCTCGCGGCGACGCGGCCAACCCGGAGAAGACTGGTTGTGGCGCCTCCTGCAGAGAAAGACAGCGAAGCAAGCTGCGATTGCCCTGGCGAACCGCATGGCAAGGATCGTCTGGGCGCTCCTGAGGAATGGTACGGAATACCGGGGCGCTCGCGCGGCCTGAACTGAATGGGGCCGTGGCCCCGAAGAAATGGTGAGGTGCAAGGTGGGATGATGGCCATCTGACGGACATATCGCAGGGACACCCTGTTCGTAAGCGTCCGGCCTCGCTGCTCTGACGCGTCATAGAGTGTGTTGATAGTGTCCACCATTGATAGTGGACATCTTGAGGACGGATATGGCGGGCAAGAAGGGTCAGAAGAAGCGGTTCTGGTCGGATGAGGAGAAGGTGTCGATCTGTGCGCAAACATGCGCGCCGGGGGTATCGGTTGCGCAGGTGGCGCGGCGTTATGCCATGAACACCAACTTGATCCACAAATGGCTGCGTGATCCCAAATTTGCACCGGATCCTGAGAACCTTGAAGATGAGGTTGCTGAGACGGCATGTTTTCTGCCTGTGGAGATTGTGGACCGGGCCCAGCA
>NZ_FNEK01000160.1 GCF_900099935.1 Aliiruegeria lutimaris
TTCTTGTTCATCTTCGCTCCTTATCAGCTTCGATGAACCAGAACCCTCCGTTGCTCAAACCCCTAAATCTCTCCGTCGGGTGCTGACGTCAGGCAGATGGTACCGCCTCCCTGGCTTGAACAGGGGACCTCTGGATCCACAATCCAGCGCTCTAACCAACTGAGCTAAGGCGGCACAGGGCGGTCGTTTATCCTGAGAGGGAGAAGGGTGCAAGACCCTTGGTGCAATTAGAAGCGGATTTCCCAGGTTTGGTTCACGACATGCTGCCCAAAGGCGTGTTCAGCCTGTTCGTGAACGCACTGAAACCCGTGTTCGGCATAGAGCGCGCAGGCGGCCTCAAGATTCTTCTGGGTCCACAGCGTCATGCCCTTGAAGCCGGAATCGCGGGCATGGCGAACGCAGGCAGAGACCAGCGCGCGGCCGAGCCCCAAGCCGCGCGCATTGGGTTCCACGAACAGCACGCGCAGTTTGGCCAGTTCCGCGTCGTGGCGCGTACACAGGACTGAGCCGAGCCGGGTGCCGCTCTTCGTTGTTGCAATCCAGCCGCGCTCGCATCGCGGCTCCCGTTTGGTCAGGAAATCGGCCAGTATCTGCGCGACAACGGCCTCGAAATCCGCGTTGAAACCGTATTGTTCGGCATAGAACTCCGCGTGGCGCTGGATGATCCAGCCTGCGTCGCCGGGTTCCACATCACGGAGAATAGGCCTGTCCGTGGCCCTGTCTTCTTGCAGGAACAATTGCTCGATCCTGTCCATCGCGGCCAAGAGCTCCGACCGCGAGACAGCCGACAGGTCCTTCAGACGCTCCCCAACCGCCTTTCGGGCCGATACGCGAAACGGCGCAAGCCGGGCCAGGCCGGAAGGACTTATCTGCAGCAGACGCCGCCGCGCATCCTTCGGATCGGGCTGGCGTTCTATCCAGCCTTTTTCCTCGAAGCGCTTGAAAAGGCGGCTGGCATAGCCCTCGTCCAGGCGGAGCGCTTGCGAGATTTCCCGCGCCGTGCTGCCGCTCTCGCCGCTGTCGATATCCTGCAGCAACCGCACCTCGGCAAGCGACAGGCCGCTTTCCAAAAAGCTGGAATCCAGCAACCCGATGGCTTTCGTATAGGCGCGATTGAAGGCGCGAATCCGGTCGATCTCGTCCATTATGATCCTCCGGCTCCAGTCTCCGAATATTTGCTTGCTTTAGTCAAGTATATTCCCACCCTTGCTCATTCCGTTTCGGCGGGCTAGGCAAAGCTCCATTGCGAAGGAGCCCCCGATGAGCATCGACAAGGAAAGCGATATCTCTGCCAATATTCAGATCGGTCCGACGACCCTGGGCATGGTGCGCATTTATATCGAGGGCGAAGGGGTTGAACTGCCGCTCGATTTCGAGCCCGAGGAAGCCGAGGAAATTGCCGAGGAACTTAGAGCCGCCGCGGAACGTGCGCGACAGATGTCCAAGGGCAAGAAGGGCTGATCACACCTCGTCGATCAGCGCCCGAACACCCGGGTCGCGAAAAGCCTGCAACCGGCGCGCGGCGTGGCGGGCGAATTTCCGGGTCATGACCTTGCGTCGGGCGGCAGCGAGTTTCGTTTCCGGCCCGATCCGCTGGATCTCGGCATCATAGGCATCTGCCATGATCAGCCCGGTCTCCGGGGGCAGCAGGTCGGTTGGAAACTCGCCGTCCACGGCCCAGAAAAACCGGTCGCACCATTCCAGGTAGCCCTGCCATTTCTGATCGGCGCGGAAATCCGCCCGACTCGACTTGCACTCGACGATCCAGATTTCGCCCTTCGGCCCGAGCGCCATGACATCGACCCTGAGGCCGGCGGTCGGCACGAGTTCCTCGACCGTCACGAAATCCAGGCTGGCCAGGTGACGGCACACGCCGCGTGCCAGAAGCTGTCCCGGCATCAGGCTGTCGAAAGGCGAGAGAGTGCTATCATTCATGCCGGCAGTGTGAACAATGCATGAACATTTGGCAAGCCATCCGAGAGCCACCTTGATATCCAACCCTCCGGCGGGACAGGATCGCGGCGACGGTATATCCGGGCAACGGTCTCGCGTGTGGTGGCCGCCCGGCAAAGGAGTGGTTTCATGAGCGGCATCAGCATTCGCAAGACGATCTATCTCGACGCGACCCCGGAACGTGTCTGGTCCTTCCTGACCGCGCCCGAGCGGCTCGCCAAATGGTTTCACCCGTCGCAATCGCCGTTGACGGAAGGGGCGGACTACGTGCTGACGGATGTCGGCTCGGGCCAGGAACTGATCCGCGGCCGGGTGATGTCCGCGCAGCCGCCGCTGTGTCTCCACTTCACGTTCGAGATCCCGCCGCTACAGGAACGCGAGACAACTGTTCTCTGGACATTGGAGGCGGTTCCTGGCGGCACGCGCCTCTCGCTGGAACATGACGGGTTGCCGGAGGGGGAGGGGGCTTTCGGTCTCATCCTTGCCTTGGACGAGGGATGGGACGCGCATCTGGGCGCGTTGCGGCTCAATGTTCCTGACGTGGAACCCGAAAAAACAAACTGACCCCTTGCCGTGAGCGTCGTGGGTGCCTATGTCCGGCGATGGCGGATCTGTCCTTCTCGTGCCGGGGCCAAATTCCAGTGGCCTTAAGCAATTCCGAGGGAGCTGGCTCTGTTCGGACCCTGGTTCGTTTACCTGGCGCCCACCTGTAAATACAGGTCCTCGGGAATGAAACGCCCTCACGGCTGCGCACGGTCCCCGCCACGCTTCTCGCCCCGAAACCCGTCCCTAGCGGACCGGGTTCGGGCGCGGGGCAAGCGAAGCCTCTTCAAGCAACTGTTTTCATTGCGCGAACTTTGACGTACGGGCCTTGCGCCGCGTATCGGCTAGAGCGTGTCGCGGCCTATCTGATTCAGGCTTCCCAGATTGGTTGTGATGTGATTCCCTTCTGTTGAGGCAGATATAGGGGTCTCAGAT
>NZ_FNEK01000012.1 GCF_900099935.1 Aliiruegeria lutimaris
GAAACCCAACTGGGGCCGACGCTGCGCGAAGGCGACGTTGTCATTCTCGACAACCTGTCGAGCCACAAAGCTCCGGCCGCAGCGGCGTCCCTACGCGCGATTGGTGCATGGTTCCTGTTCCTGCCTCCCTACAGCCCAGACCTGAATCCCATCGAGATGGCCTTCTCGAAACTCAAGACACTGATCAGGAAGGCTGCCGCGCGGACCTATGACCAACTCTGGGCCGCCGTCGGACAGGTCTGCGACCTCTTCTCGGACGAAGAGTGCTACAACTACTTCAAGGCCGCAGGCTATGAGGCCGATTGAGCGCGACACGCTCTAGCTATGCCGTGAAATCCAACCCGAACCCGGAGATCCTGCGCCGTATCGCTTCCATCACCGGCCATCTGGACGCCTCCTCCTTTTTCGAGGTCGTGCGCGCCATGGAGGCGGGGTTGCCGCCGGAACGGATCAGCTATTCCGGGCCGGGCAAGCGCGACAGCGAGCTGGAACGTTTCGTGGGATGCGGCGGTGAGCTCGTCGTCGAAGCGCTGGACGAGATCGAGACCGTCGCGGCCATTGCGGAGGGTAAGGGCACGCGCCAACGGATCCTTCTGCGGATCAATCCGGATTCCATCCCCAAGGGTTTTGGCGCCTCGATGTCGAAAAAGCCGAGCCAGTTCGGCGTGGACGAGGGGCAGGCGGCGCAAGTTATTGCCCGTATCCAATCCCTGCCCAGCCTGGATCTGACCGGGTTCCATATCTATGCAGGTTCCAATTGCGTTCAGGCCGACGCAATCATCGACAATATCACTAACATGGCGCGTCTTTTTGCAGAATCCGCGTCCGTCAGCGGCAAACCGGTCCGCAAGCTGATCTTCGGTGCCGGGTTCGGGCTTCCCTATCACGACGGGCAGGAAGCGCTGGATGTCGCGGCGGTCCGCGCCGGGATCGCGCCAGCACTGGCGGAAATCGCTTCCAATCCGTTGCTGGCCGACGCGCAGAAAGTGCTGGAGATTGGCCGCTGGATTGTAGGACCCTGCGGCGCCTTGATCACGTCTTGTCTGAGCCGCAAGGAAAGCCGCGGGCTTCAGGTCGCCGTCTGCGATGCGGGTTTCAACACCCATCTGGCGGCTTGCGGCATGATGGGGTCCGTCTTTCAGAAGAACTGGCCCATTTTCCGGCTCGGCCCGTCAGAGCGCGAAACGGAGGAATACCTGCTCGCGGGCCCGCTCTGTACCTCGATCGACACGCTCGCCCGCCGCATCACCCTGCCGCCGCTCCATAAAGGGGATCGCATCGCCGTGCTGATGTCCGGCGCCTATGGGCTGACGGCCAGCCCGGACGGTTTCATCAGCCACCCGGCCGCGCGGGAATACCTGTGGACCGGCGCGGAATTGCAGGACATCACCACCACCCGCCGCGCCGAGGCCGACGCCATGTTGCCGGGAAGGGAGTGAGCCGATGCAGGCCACGCCACTTGCCGTCTTCGAACAGATCGTCGCGTGTTATCCCGAACGGGAGGCGATCCACTTCGCGGGTCATTCCGAGAGTTTTGATGCCCTTTCCCGTCGCGCCGCCGCCATGGCGCGCATGTTCGCAGCCGAGGGGGTTACTTCCAGACGCCACGTTCTGATCTCTGCGCCGAACTCGGTTGCGGTTGCGTCCGCTGTCCCCGCGATCTGGTCGCTTGGCGCCATTCCGGCCTTTCTGTCGCCCAACGTGCTGGCCGATCGCCGTGCCGAGGTGATCGCGCGGCTCGACCCGGCCCTTATCCTGACCGAGGATGTTCTGGAATCAGCCCCGGCGCCAGGTGAAGGCACATTGAACGGTGCCGCCAGGGCGCCGGAGATCGGCTCCGTCGTCTTCACCTCCGGCTCGACGGGGGTGCCCAAGGGCGTGGAGCAGACAGCTGCGACCCTGCTCGACGGCGCGCGCCGGGTAGCGGCTTAACAGGGCTATGCCGAGGAAGAGCGTATTCTCTGCCCGGTGCCCTGGTCGCATGATTACGGTTGGGGGCAACTGCTGAGCTGCCTGACATTGGGCAAGACGCTGGTGCTACCGGAAGCCCAGAGCGCCGCCGCCGTCTGCGAGGCGATTGGCACCGCGCGGCCGACGCTGGTGGCCGGTGTGCCCTCCTTCTTCGCCAACCTGCTCTTCGGTGTCTCGGATATCGCGCGCACCGATGTCGGTTCCATCCGACGCCTGACTTCCACCGGTTCACGGTTCTCGGTCGAGCTTCTGGAAGCGGTAGGCGAGACCTTCCCCGAGGCGACGGCCTGGCTGAATTACGGGCTGACCGAGACGTTTCGAACCGCCTGCCTGACGCCAAAGCTTCAGGCCGAAGCCCCGGAAAGCATTGGCCAGGCCATCCCGTCGGTGACGGTTGCCGCTTGCGGTCCCGATGGCCGCCTTCTCGGCCCGGAGGAGGAGGGCGAGCTAGTGCATTTCGGCCCGGGCATGTTCCACGGATATTTCGCAGACGCCGAGCGCAGCACGTCCACACGCCGGCGGGCCGGGGGGAACGGCCACGCGCTGCCCGAGGACGCGGTGGGCGTGGCGACCGGCGATCTGGGCGTGATCGACGGGGCGGGGCGAATTCACCTGACCGGCCGGATGGACCGGCAGATCAAGTCGCTCGATGTCGGCATCAATCTCGATGAGGTGGAAAAGGCGCTTCGCGGCTCCGGCCTGTTGACAAATGTTGCCGTGATTTCGGAACCTCATCGCCTTCTTGGTAACAAGATCATTGCCCATTGCGTGGTAAAGCCCGGCACGGAGCCGCGCGATGTGAAGCGATATGCCAAGCGGGAGATGGCGAAATACCTGCAACCGCGGGAATTCGTGATCACGGACGCATTGCCGGCCACCGCCGCCGGGAAAATCGATTACCGCGCCCTGGGCAGGAAGACCGGCTAGAGGATCCGGCGGGGCAAGCAGGAGAGACGCATGCAGAAACTCGATGTCGAGACGGTCCACCGTATCACCTCGCGCAACAAGCTTCGCCAATACGCCTCGCCCAAGAAGGGCCGCGCCCGCATTCTGCCGTTTGCCCAGCCGCGGATGCGCCCGGGAGCGGAGCTTGCACCGGAGGCCAGTTTCTTCGTCGGCGGCTCCTGTTTTGCGCGCAATATCGAGCGGGCGCTGGCTTTTGGCGGGCTGCCGGTGTTGTCGAGTTCCGAAGGTACCCCCATGCCTTCGCCTCCGGGCCAGATCGCCAAGTGGTTCAACAAGTTCAACACCGACACTCTGCTGAACGAGATGCGGTGGGCCGTGCAGCCTGAAGACGATTTCGGTGTTCGCACGCTGGTCGAATTCGAGGGCGAGTTTAGCGACCTGCAAATCGGCTGGTCCTTTGCGCATGAGCAGGAGCAGGCCGAGTTTCTCCGCCGGGCCTATTGTGGCGCCTATTCGGGCGCCAGCGAGGCGGATGTGGTGGTCATCACGCTGGGCAGTATCGAGTGCTGGTATGATTGCGAGCAGCAGATCTACCTGAACGGCATGGTGCCGGGGCGGGTCAGCGAGCGGATGCCGGGACGGTTCGAGTTCCACAGCTTCGATTTCGAAGATGCCTATGCCTCCCTTCAGCGTGTCTATGATCATATCATGGCGCGGCCGGGCAAGAAGCCGGTGCTTGTGTTTGCCGTCTCGGCGGTGGCGCAACCCGCGACCTATGGTGCCGAGGATGCGCTTGTTTCCAACATGGCGAGCCAGGCGATCCAGCGCGCGGCGGCAGAACAGTTCGTGCGCGAGCACGAAGATTGCTGGTATTTCCCCGCCTATGAATACTGCCTATTGAGCGATCGGAAATTTTCCTACCATAAAAATACATTTAATCACGTTCAACAACCGGTAATGGACCGGGCCGTTGCGAACATGCTGGAGGCGTTGCAAGGGCCGAGCGAGGTGCAGAGCATCATCGCCGTGCGCGGGCTTGTCGCCGATCACAACACGGCGGGCGATCCGGAAAAGTCGCTCGCGGCGGTGGAAAAGCATGACGAGACCTATGGCGACAGCGCCGGGCTCGACGTGGTGCGCGCCCAGACATTCGCGGCGCATGACCGACACGAGGCGGCGTTGCCCTATTACATGCGCGCGGCGCAGTCGGAGAAGTTCGGTACCTATTCACTCTGGTCGACAGCGGTCAGCGCCGCCCTTCGCTGCAAGCGTCCCGAACTGGCTGCGGAGGTGGTGGCTATTGCCGAGGAACGCGGGGACGACCCCGAACGGCTCGAAGCGCTCAAGGAGCGTGCCGCTGCGGCTCCCGTCATTGCCGCGGCGCCTGTGCTACAAGATCCCGGCGTCCCGCAGCTTCCGCGCGATGAATTGGTTCGCATCCACGACACCTACAAGGAGTTGCTTGGCAGCGATCCGCAACGCGTGGTGGACGAGCTTGGGGAGATGCTAGACGAGGGCAGGATTTCTGACGACCGTTTCGTCTGGCTCTATGCCCGCGCCTTGACCAAGACGGATGTGCCGCAGGCGATTGTCTACTTGCGGGAACTGTGTGCGGGGGATTTCAAATACATGGCCTCGGCAGAGAATACCCTGAACAACCTGATCGCCCGGCAACAAAGGCTGGGCAGAGCGGGATGCCATGACAGGTGAGTCGCTCCGTTTCGTCGCCGATGGGTCCCTCGAGAGCCTGCCCGTCGGGTCGCCGGACTGGCGGCGTGCCGTCGGGAAGGTCAGCCCCGAAGAGGCAGTTACGCGCGCCTTTTCGCAGCGGATCCTGCGGGGTGGAGAACCTATCGCTTCGCTTCAAGCGTGCGCGAAGGGGGAGCGGGTTCGGGCCGTAATCGAGCCGGAGGGCGGTCCGCTACCCGAAGATATCTCTGCCAAATGGATCGACGCGGTTTTCCTGAACACGACAGCGCGGGAAATAGAAGTCGAGCAAGCGGGAACAGACCTGTTGGTCATGTCCCGCGATGGCTGGTCGCGCGGCCGTGACATACGGATCGCGACGGAGCGTACGGTATTGCGGCCATTTGTCGAGGTGGACGCGCCCGCCTTTCGCGAGATCGCGGGTAATCTGGAAGTGGCGCGGATGATGATCAATATCGAGCACCCGCTTTCGACGAAAACCGCTGCCCGATGGATCCGCCAGCGCCGTTTCCGTGGAAGACCGGGGTTCTTCCTTGGCATTTATGTCGGGGAGCAGCTCGCCGGGTCCATCGGCTTCGGCGCCTTCTCCAACGCGCTGGCCTATTTCCTGGCGCGGCCGCAATGGGGCAAGGGGCTGGCGGGCGAGGTTGTCCCCGCCTTCGTTGCCAATGTCGTCCCGCGTTTCGCATTGCCCTCGATGTTCGCGGGCGTCTTCACTGACAACCCGGCTTCCAGCCGCATCCTCGAACGGATCGGTTTCCGCGAAGTGACGCGGAGCGATTTCCAGTCCCCGGCGCGCGACGCGCCGGACCGGATCATCGAGATGGAACTGACGCCGGAGCAGGCGCCGGACTATTTCGCCGCGATCCGGCTTGGTACAGACTAGCCCTTCGCGTCGAAAACCTTCGCGCCACCAACCCATGTCTGCAACACGCGGCCTTGCATTCGCTGCCCGTCGAAGGGCGTGTTCTTGGATTTCGACAACATCTCGAAGCGGTTCAGAACGAAAGGCGCATCCGGGTCGAACATCACGAGATCGGCTGGCGCGCCCGCGCTCAGTCGCCCGCCGGGCAGGCCAAGGCGTTTGGCCGGGTTAAGCGCCATCGCGCGGAAGAGCTGCGGCAGGCTCAGCATCTCGGCGTGATAGAGCTGCATCGCAGCCGGCAGGAGGGTTTCCAGACCGACCGCGCCAGAGGCGGCTTCCTCAAAGGGTAGGCGCTTGCTTTCCTCGTCCTGCGGCGTGTGGAAAGATGAGATCGTGTCGATCAGGCCGGAGGCCACGGCCTCGACGATGGCCAGCCGGTCGTTTTCGGAGCGCAGTGGTGGCTTGATCTTGAAGAAGGTACGGAAATCGCCGACGTCGAGCAGGTTCAGCGTCAGGTGGTGGATCGAGGTGCCCGCTGTCACGTCGAAGCCGTTCTTCTTGGCGCGTTCCAGCGCGGGCAGGGCGCGCCGCGTGGTGATCTGGTCGGCGTGGTATTTCACGCCCGTCATCTCCACCAGCGCGATGTCCCGGTCCAGCCCCATCCGCTCCGCCATGGGCGAGACGGCGGGAAGTCCCTTGAGCGCCGCGAACTTGCCGGAGGTGACGGAGGCACCGTTAGAAAGGCCCGGCTCCTGCGGGTGCGCGATCACCAGCGCATCCAGTGAACGGGCATAGGTGAAGGCGCGACTGAGAACCTTGGTGTCCGTGGTCACGGTGTCGCCATCGGAGAAGGCAACGGCGCCGGCATCGAGCAGGAAGCCGATCTCGACCATCTCGCGCCCCGCGCGCCCCTTGGTGAGGGCCGCCATCGGCGCGATGCGCACCGGGCTGTCCTCGCCCGCGCGGCGGGTGACGAATTCCAGCACTTCCGGCGTGTCGATGGCCGGGACGGTGTCGGCGCGGGTGACCATGGTCGTCACGCCGCCCGCGGCGGCCGCGAGGCCCGCGGTTCGGAAGCTCTCCTTGTGGCGCTCGCCCGGCTCACAGACCTTCACGCCAATATCGACGATCCCCGGCGCGAGGCACTTTCCGCCGCAATCGACCACCTCGTCCGAGTGCGGCACCGGCCCGGTTCCGGCTTGGGTGATGGTCCCGCCAGAGACCAGCAGCCAACCCGGTGCATCCGTGCCCTGCTCGGGGTCGATCAGGCGGGCGTTCTTGAAGAGGATGGTCATGTGTCGCCTCGTGGAGTTGTTCGGGCAGTTGGGTCCGTCATGACGCGGCCCCGGATATGTGGCTTTCGATCCGCGCGCGCAGGGCGGCCGGGTCGGAAAGGTACTTGATCAGGTGCTTGTCGCCGCTGCGGGTGATCACCTGCACGGAACTGCCGATGTTGCGCACCTTCTGGATGTCTCGCAATGCGATCCGCTTGCCTTGCGAGCCCTGGATTTCGTCCTCGGTCAGGACCCAGCACAGGGCCAGCTCCTCTGAGGCGAGGTAGAAACCACGTACGGCCATCGCCATTGGCGCCGCGATCAGCCCGACCCACCAGTCCGTATTTCCAAGCCACCACAGGACCAGACAGGTCCCGATGGCTCCGACCACGGAAATCACGACGTGGTCGCGTATATAGGTCGCGCGATTGGCGCGCCATTCTTCAGGTTGGTTTTTCACGCCGCTTCCGCCCGCAGGTTGCGTGCCAGAAGGTCCATCGCGGCCATGCGCACGGCAACGCCCATTTCGACCTGCTCCTGGATCACCGAGCGGTTGATATCGTCGGCAATGGTACCGTCGATTTCCACGCCGCGATTCATGGGCCCCGGATGCATGACGATGGCGTCTTCCTTGGCATGGGCGAGCTTCCCGGCATCGAGTCCGTAGCGGTGGTAATACTCCCGCTCGGACGGGATGAAGCCGCCATCCATGCGTTCCTTCTGTAGCCGCAGCATCATCACCACGTCGCAGCCTTCCAGCCCCTTGGCCATGTCGTCATAAACCTCGACCCCCCAATCGGCCGCACCCGAGGGGATCAGCGTCGGTGGGCCGACGAGTCGCACGCGGTTCTCCATCTTGCCCAGAAGGAGGATATTGGAGCGGGCCACGCGCGAATGGGCGATATCGCCGCAAATCGCGATGTTGAGCCGGTGCAGCCGGCCCTTGGAGCGGCGGATCGTCAAGGCGTCGAGCAGAGCTTGGGTGGGGTGTTCATGACGGCCGTCACCGGCATTCAGGACGGCGCAATTCACTTTCTGGGCGAGAAGATCCACCGCGCCGGAATGCGGGTGGCGCACCACCAACAGATCGGGATGCATCGCGTTCAGTGTCAACGCAGTGTCGATCAGCGTCTCGCCCTTCTTGATCGAACTGGCCTGCATCTGCATGTTCATCACGTCCGCGCCAAGCCGCATTCCAGCCAGCTCGAAACTCGCCTGGGTGCGGGTGGAGTTTTCGAAGAACATGTTGATCTGCGTCAGCCCGGTCAGCGCGTCCGCATGTTTGACCGAGGCGCGGTTCAGCCCGACATACTCGTCCGCCAGATCAAGGATCGTGATGATCTCGACCGGGTGCAAAGGTTCGATTCCAAGGAGATGCTTGCCACGAAACGTCATTTTTGCCTCCGACCAGATCCACTGGACCGCTTATAGCAGAGCGGCGGGGACGGACAACGCGGCGAGATTGACGGCATGGGTGAGGAGGTAAATATTGGCTTGTGATGTTTCCGGGCAATCAGAGACCCGGCGCGGCTTCCTCGAAGCCCGAACAAGGCAAGGACAGAAAATGAGCCATGTATTTCCGCGCCATACCAAGGCGCTCCCCCCGATGGCCGTGGGTGGCGAAGGGTGCTACCTGATCGATGCTTCCGGCAAGCGCTATTTCGACGGCTCTGGCGGCGCGGCCGTTTCCTGCCTTGGTCACGGCGACCCGGAGATCATCGCCGCGATCCAGGAGCAGGTCGGCAAGCTCGCCTTTGCGCATACCGGTTTCTTCACCTCCGAGCCCGCCGAAGGGTTGGCGGACATGCTGGCGGCCAATGCGCCGGGTGATCTGGATCGGGTCTATCTCGTTTCCGGTGGCTCGGAGGCGACCGAGGCTGCGATCAAGCTGGCGCGGCAGTATCATGTCGAACGTGGCGAGCCGCAGCGCCGCCACATCATCGCGCGCAAGCAGTCCTATCACGGCAACACGCTCGGCGCGCTGGCCGCGGGCGGCAATGAATGGCGCCGGGAGCAGTTCGCGCCGCTGCTGGTCAACTTTTCCCATATTTCGGCGTGCTACGAATACGTGCTGCGCCGCGCCGACGAGAGCGCCTTCGAGTATGGCCAGCGCGCCGCGCAGGAGCTGGAGGACGAGATCCTGCGGCTGGGCGAGGACAGCGTGATCGCCTTCATGGCCGAGCCGGTTGTTGGCGCCACGGCGGGCGCGGTTCCGGCGGTTGAAGGCTATCTGAAGCGCATCCGCGAGATCTGTGACACATACGGCGTGCTGCTGATCCTCGACGAGGTGATGTGCGGCATGGGCCGGACCGGATACCTGTTCGCCTGCGATTATGACGATGTGGTTCCCGATATCCTGTGCATCGCCAAGGGACTCGGCGCGGGCTACCAGCCGATTGGCGCCATGCTCTGCACGAAGGAGATCTACGAGACGATCGAGAACGGCTCGGGCTTCTTCCAGCACGGGCACACCTATATCGGCCACCCGGTGGCTGCGGCTGCCGGGCGCGCGGTGCTGACGGCGATCCTTGAGCGGGGCCTGCCCGAGCGGGTTCGGGTTATGGGCGAAAAGCTCGACGCCGCCCTGCGCGAAGAATTCGGACAGCATCCCAATATCGGCGATATCCGTGGGCGCGGCTTTTTCCGTGGGCTGGAGTTGGTTGCGGACCGCGAGACCAAGGAAGTGCTGGATCCGTCGCTGCGCACGGCGGCAAGGATCAAGAAGGCCGCCTTTGAGGCCGGGCTGATCTGCTACCCGATGTCGGGCACCCGCGATGGGCGTAATGGCGACCACGTGTTGCTGGCCCCGCCCTTCATCACGACCGAAGCGCAGATCGGCGAGATTGTCGAGAAACTCTCGTCCGCTATCGGGTCGGTTTTGGAAACGGTCTAAGTGTCGCCTTGTCACCGGACGGAAATGACGAAACTGTCGCTCGGTGCATGGCGGCGGACCTGAAAGGAACTGGCAATGGCGATCAACAGGGCGACACTCCGTCAGTTTCTTCTTCAGGAATACAGGACACACGGGGTGGAAAAGGACCTCGTGTTCCTGCTTGAGGATATCGCGACCGCCTGCCGGGAGATTTCGACCCTGATCCGGAACGGATCCTTCCTTGAGACCCTTGGAACGGCCGGTTCGACCAACGTTCAGGGCGAGGCGCAGAAGAAACTCGACGTGATCGCCAACGAGCAATTCGAGAGCCATATCCGCAATTGCAGCCGCGTTGCCGCGCTGGTTTCAGAGGAGGTGGACGAGGTCACCTGGCTGAAGGACACGGCCAAGGCGGGCGACTACATCGTCTATTTCGATCCGCTCGATGGCTCTTCCAACCTGAACGTGAACCTGTCGGTGGGCTCGATCTTCTCGATCATGCAACTGCCCGAAGATGCGGTTGCGGGCGATGTGAACACCGTGTTGCGGGACGGCAGTTTCCAGATCTGCTCTGGCTATTCGATCTTCGGCCCCGCGACCACGCTGGTGCTGACGCTCGGCCACGGCGTGCATGAATTCACCAACCACCTCGCGACGGGCGAGTTCCGGATCGTTTCCCGCAACATGACCATCCCGGAAGATTGCAATGAATTCGCGATCAACGCCTCGCGCTTTGCCGATTGGGATGCGCCGGTCCGAAACTATATCGAGGATTGCATTGCCGGTCAGAACGGGCCGCGGGGAAAGTCCTTCAACATGCGTTGGACCGCGTCGATGGTGGTGGATATTCATCGGATCCTGACCCGTGGCGGTGTTTTTCTATATCCCGTGGACGCGCGGAACCGTGCCGAGGGCGGAAAGTTGCGCCTGATGTACGAGGCCAACCCGATTGCTTTCCTCGTGGAACAGGCGGGTGGCTCTGCTTCCACCGGAACGGCGAGAATTCTTGACATACAACCGGAATCACCGCACCAGCGCGCCTCTGTGATCCTTGGATCCCGCAATGAAGTGTTGCGGATCGAAGAGCACTATCGCCAGGAAGATTGATGCGGTTCGATCAGCCAGCACGATGGTAGGGGGCGTTGCCCCCCGCGCTCTTGCGAGCGCTCCCCCCAGGATATTTTTTGGAAAGATGATGGGAATTGGCCGCCCGGACCATCTGTTCGCAGGTCTCCCGGGCGCTTGGGGCGGCGCTTTCGATTGGCGCACGCGTTTTGCAGATTCGTATTCAAGGAAAAAACCGCCAGCCGATGATGCGGCTGGCGGTCAGGCCCGGTGCAGGGAGAACGACGCCCTGATTGCGGAATGGACTGTCGGGTAACGGCCCGATCCTAGGCGAATTGCGCCAGACATTCGTTGTTAAGAGCGTGAGTGGTGAGCGGCCTGATGGCCGCCGGCAATCACAACTCCCTTTCTCAGAGCAGCGCCTTGGCGCGTGCAACGATGGCATCGCAGGTGATGCCATATTCTTCGTAGAGCCTTTCCGCAGGAGCGGAGGCGCCGAAGTCCGTCATGCCGATGACGTCGTCTTCGCTGGCGACATAGCGGGTCCATCCGAATTTCGAGGCGGCCTCGATGGCGATGCGCGGAGCGGTTCCGAGCACTTGCGCCCGGTACTCCGCCGGTTGGGCGTCGAACAGGTCCCAGGAGGGCATGGACACGACCGCCGCCTTGATCCCGTCGGCGGCGAGCGCTTCTGCGGCTTCGATGGCCAGTGCGACCTCGGTGCCGGTGGCGATCAGCGTGACGTTGCGCTCATCGCCGCCGCGCAGGACGTAGGCGCCTTTGGCGGTGAGGTTTTCCTCGCCAGCTTCCAGACGTAGCTGAGGCACGGCCTGCCGCGAGAGCGCCATGAGCGAGGGCCGCTTGCGATTACGTACCGCGATGTCCCAGCATTCGAGCGTCTCCACCGCGTCGGCAGGGCGGAACACCGTCAGGCCGGGCATGGCGCGCAAGCTGGCCATGTGTTCGACCGGCTGGTGCGTTGGGCCGTCTTCGCCGAGGCCGATGCTGTCATGGGTCATCACGTAGATCGTGCCGATGCCCATCAGTGCGGAGAGCCGAATGGCGTTGCGCGCATAGTCCGAGAAGACCAGGAAAGTGCCGCCATAGGGAATGACGCCGCCATGCAGGCACATGCCGTTCATCGCTGCCGCCATGCCGAATTCGCGCACGCCGTAGCCGACATAGCGGCCGGGCTTCTCGCGGGTGAACTGGCTGTCGGTCGCCTTGGTGCGGGTGAGGTTGGAACCGGTGAGGTCCGCCGAACCGCCGACCATCTGCGGCACGGCTTCGGTCAGAGCTTCCAATGCGATCTGGCTTGCCTTGCGGGTGGCGACTTTCTGCGGCGCTTCGAAGAGTGCGGCGCGGGCCTTGGTAACCGCCGCGTCATAGCCTTCGGGCAGTGCACCGCTCACAAGGCGGTTGAATTCGGCTTGTTCGGGCGCTTCCCTGGCGTCCAGCCGGGATTGCCAGGCCGCGCGCTCGGCGGCGCCGCGCTGACCGATTTGCAACCATTGCTCGGCAAGTTCGGACGGGATTTCGAAAGCACCGGGTGCGCAGCCAAGCGCCTTTTTCGTGGCGTCGGCTTCTTCGGCGCCGAGTGGGGAGCCATGGCTGCCCGCGGTGCCGGCCTTGGTCGGAGCACCGTAGCCGATCACCGTTTTCATTGCGATCAGCACCGGGGCGTCGTCGCTGCTGCGCGCTTCCGCGAGAGCCGCGTCCAGCGCTGCGGCGTCGTGGCCGTCACAGGAGAGCACCTTCCAGCCGCAGGCCTTGAACCGGGCGGGGATATCCTCGGAGAAGGAGACGGAGGTGGGTCCATCGATAGTGATGGAATTGTCGTCATAGAGAACAACAAGCTTGCCGAGCCCGAGATGACCAGCGAGGCTGATCGCCTCCTGTCCAATCCCTTCTTCAAGGCAGCCGTCGCCCAGAAAGACATAGGTGCGGTGATCGACAAGATCCGGGCCGAAACGGTCCGCCATCAGGCGTTCGGCCATCGCCATGCCGACGGCGCCGGCGATGCCCTGTCCGAGTGGGCCGGTTGTCGTTTCGATGCCGGCGGCATGGCCGTATTCCGGATGGCCGGCGGTTTTGGCGCCCCACTGGCGGAAATTGCGCAGCTCGTCGAGCGTCATTCCGTCATAACCGTTCAGGTGTAGCAGGCTGTAGAGCATCGCCGAGGCATGGCCATTGGAGAGCACCACGCGGTCGCGATCCGGCCAATTGGGGGCGGATGCGTCGAATTTCAGATGCCGGGCGAAGAGCACCGTGGCGGCGTCGGCCATGCCGAGCGGGGCGCCGGGGTGGCCGGAATTCGCGGCTTCAACCATGTCGATGGAAAGCGCGCGGATGCAGTTGGCAAGATCCCTGTTACGGGTCGGGTCGATGGCGGCGCCGGTGGCGGGCGAATCCTTTGGCATGTCACTCACTCCTTTGTCACACCGCTACGCTTAAAGTCACAAAAAGGCAAATCAAAATCTCATCATGAGTGTTATGAATGTTGAATTCGGCGCGCCGCATGTTACAATCGCGCCATCTCCAGGCCCTGGAGCCCAGGAAGAAAGGAAAAGAGATGAAACTAGCAGTGGCTGGCGACTCTGCCGGAAAAGGCATGGCGCATGACCTCGCCGTATATCTGGCGGACCGCTACGACGTGACCGAAGCCTCGGAAACCCCCGAGGGCGCAGAGAAGTTCTATGCCGACATGGCGGATCGCGTGGCGAGCGGCGTTGCCGATGGTACGTTCGACAAGGCGATCCTTGTCTGCGGCACCGGTATCGGTGTTTGCATCTCGGCGAACAAGGTGCCCGGGATTCGCGCCGCCCATCTGCATGATTGCTATTCGGCCGAGCGCGCCGCGCTGTCCAACAATGCGCAGGTGGTCACGCTTGGTGCGCGGTGCATCGGTCTGGAACTGGCCAAGAAGATCGTCGACACCTTCCTGGTGGAGACTTTCGACGAAGCCGGCCGGTCTGCTGGCAATGTCGACGCGATCAACAAGCTCGACGTGAAATACGGCAAGGCCTGATCTGGCCCGTTGGAAATGAAAAACCGGCGCCCTAGGATGCCGGTTTTGCTTTGTGTGGTCGTCGGACTTAGATCACCGCGGCGCATTTGGTCAGGATGTCGAGATAGCCTTCGACATTCCAGGCCGAGCGGCCGATGAACAACCCGTCGATCGAGGGGCAGGTGATCAGTTCTTCGCAATTGTCCGGGTTAACCGAGCCACCATAGAGGCAGGGGATGGCGCGTCCGAGCACGTCTTCGGCAACGGCGGAGATTTCGGCCTGTCGGGCATCGGCATAGTCGGAGCTGGCCGGGATACCGTTTTTGCCAATTGCCCAGACCGGCTCATAGGCCAGAACGATGGGTGCCTGTTTCGCGTCGCCTTCCAGCCCGGCCAGCGCACCACGCACCTCGTCCTCGAGCACTTCCTGTGCCCGGCCCGCCTCGCGCTCTTCCAGCGTCTCGCCGATGCACAGAAGCGGGATCAACCCGTGGCGCACTGCGGCTGCGACCTTCAAGCCTGTCGTTTCAATGGTTTCCCCGAAATTGGCCCGCCGTTCGGAATGGCCGATCTCTACCAGGTCGAGATTGCAATCCTTGAGCATCACAGGAGAGACCTCACCTGTCCAGGCGCCTTCGTCTTCCCAGTGCATGTTCTGGGCTCCGACGAGAACGGAGGTCCCGCTCAGTATCTCCTTGACCTGCCGCACGGCAGTGAAGGGCGGCACGACGAAACGCTGGATGCGACTGTCGCGCCCGCCATCGGCAGCGGCCAGCGCCTCGGCGAACGCGCAGGCTTCGGCCAATGTCTTGTTCATTTTCCAGCTGGTTCCGACCCAGATTGAAGGCAGCTCGGTCATTCCGCTTTATCCTTTGCGATTGTGAGGGTGATGCCGGCGTCCCGCAGCTCTTCCATCGAGGCTGCACCCGGCTCGGCATCGGTGACGATTGCGTCGAAATCCCGTAGATCCGCCATGGCATGCAGGGCAGATCGCCCGAAGCGCTGGTGGCCGACCATGAGACATTTGCGGTCCGAGATCTTCATCATGGCCTGCTTGGCCCGCACCACCGCGTCATCCATGTGATAGCTCGTGGTCCGGGACACGGCGGGCGTGGAGATGAAGGCGATATCGGCTCGCAGCCGGAACAGGCTCTCCTCGGTCACGACGCCAAAAAAGCCGTTATACTTGGAGGAATAAGTGCCTCCGAGACCGATCAGGGTAATGCCGCGCTCGTTGCGGAGTGCTTCCATGACCGCGAAATTGTTGGTGATGACCGTCAGCGGGCGGGCTTCGACCAGCATCGCGCCGAGCACAGCCGCCATCGAGCCGTCATTGACGATCACGGTGGAGCCGGGCTCCACCAGTTCCAGCGCCGCGCGGGCGATGCGGCGCTTGACGTCGCCGCCCTGGCGCTCGCGGAAACGGAAGTCGCTTTCGAACTGCGTGCCGGGTTCTATCGTCGCGCCGCCGCGAACCTTGCGCAGCAGACCGGCCTGCTCAAGATCGTCCAGGTCGCGGTGGATCGTCATCTTGGAGACCGAGAAATGCTCCGAAAGCGCATCGAGCGCGACAGACCCGTCGCGAACGAGCATATCCATAATCTCCTGCCGTCGAGCGTCTCTTTTCACAATCGTCACATCCTTTTGTGAAATCGTAGCATAAAAAATCACAAAAACAACTATATTCCGTGCGAATTTGTTGCGTTTCCTTTGGGTGAAGTCTATGATTCCCGCCAAATCGGGCCCCGATCACACCCCGATTCCCGCCTGTGCGTGCGGGTAGACGTCATGAACAGGTTCCGTGGAACCAGCCCAGCGGCCATCCGCGCGGCGGTAACATGCAGAAGGAGCAAAACCTTGAACGCTATGGACCATTCCACCAAAAAACTGATGAATGCGCCGGAAGACATCATTCCGGAAATGATCGAGGGGATGCTCGCGGCCCACCCTGACATGCTCAAGCTCGAAGGCGAGAGCGGTCGCGCTGTTGTAGCCGTCGACGGGCCACGTGACGGCAAGGTAGGCATAGTCATCGGCGGCGGCTCCGGCCATGAGCCGGCTTTTGCGGGCTATGTGGGCCGGGGATTGGCCGATGCGGCGGCTGTCGGCAACGTGTTTGCCTCACCTTCGCCGGAACAGGTCAAGCAGGCCGCGATGGCGGCCGATGGCGGCGCGGGTGTGGTGCTGCTCTACGGCAATTATACCGGCGACGTGCTCAACTTTGACATGGCCGCCGAGGAATGTGCCGAGCTGGGCATCGAAGCCCGGTCGGTCCAGGTGATCGATGACGTCGCCTCCGCCCCGAAAGAGCGTGCGCATGAGCGCCGCGGGATCGCAGGCGACTTCTTCGTGTTCAAGATCGCAGGCGCTGCCGCCGATCTTGGCCGGTCGCTGGACGAAGTGGAAGACGCCGCAAAGCGCGCCAATGCCGCGACGCTGTCGATGGGTGTTGCAGTCTCTGCCTGCTCCATGCCGCAGACGTTGAAGCCGAATTTCGAGATCGGTCCGGACGAAATGGAAATCGGCATGGGTATCCATGGCGAGCCCGGCATGCGCCGCGCCAAGATCGATACGGCAGACAATGTCACCGACGAGTTGATGAGCCTGATCCTGGGCGAGATGGAACTTGGCGAAGGCAGCGAGGTTGCAGTCCTGGTCAACGGCCTTGGCTCGACCGCTCTGATGGAGCTCTACCTGATCAACCGGCGCGTGGCGAAGATCCTCGGCGAGAAGGGCGTGAAGATCCATCACACCTGGGTCGGCGAATATTGTACCTCCATGGAAATGGCCGGTGCGTCCGTTACCCTGCTGAAGCTCGATGACGATCTCAAGCTGCTGCTGGATCATCCCTGCCGCACGCCCGCGCTGACCGTGGGCACCGCGCCCGCTCCGGTCGAAGGTGCTGTCCGGACGAAACGGAACTATGATTCCGCCAGCCGCGCCGACAATATCGACCGCGACACGCTGGCGACCGATGGTCCCGTTACGCCGGAAGTGTTCCGCAAGATGATGTATGCTGCCGGAGCCGCGATTGCGCGCGACCGCGACATGCTCAGCGAACTGGACGGGGTGATCGGCGATGGCGACCATGGCGTTACGATGGATATCGGCTGGACCGCCGTGATCAAGGCGCTGGACGTTGCGCCCGGGGATGACACGATCAGCCAGACCTGCACCAAGATGGCGAAGGCCTTCCTGGACGCAGTCGGCGCATCCTCCGGCCCGCTCTATGCCGGTGCCTTCAATACCGGCGGCAAGGCCGTGAACGATCGCCTGAATCTTGATGCCAAAGCGGCAGCGGCCTGGGTCGAGGGCATGCTGAAGGGTATCCTTGGGCGTGGCGGTGCCAATCCGGGCGACAAGACGATGATCGACGCGTGGATGCCCGCCGCCGAGGCGGCGAAGGCCGCTGCTGCTGGCGGCGCGGATGTGCTTGGCGTCATGCAGGCGGCGACCGATGGTGCGCGTGAGGGTGCGCAGGCGACCAAGGACATGGAGAGCCGTCGTGGCCGGTCGAAGAAACTCGGCGCGCGCTCTGTCGGCCATATCGATCCCGGCGCGGCCTCGTGCCATGTCATGCTCGAAGCCATGACGGAAGCGCTGCGCGCGGCCCTCTGAGCCACGCCGACAGTTGCCATAATATGCCGAAGGGCGTCGCTTATGCGGCGCCCTTCGCATTTGTTGCGGAAGGAATTCCGGTCAGAGTTCCTGGCTTGTCCGGATCGCGTTCTGCCCGGGATTATCAGTCGGCGTCCGGGTCCAGCATCCTCTGGTTTGCCCTCCCGCTCATCAGGTGAGTCGTCAGCGCGGCGGCCGAGCGCTCCGCATCCCGGGCGCAGAGCGCATCCAGGATCTCCGTGTGCTCGGCGATCGTGATATCGCGCCAGCGCAGTTGCCGTGAGGACATGAAACGGGCGCGAAAGAGCGCGGCGTTGTACTGCCGATGGGTGTCCGCAAGCGCGACATTATCCGCGCCGCGCACGATGGCGGAGTGGAATGCCATGTCCGTCCGGAAGAATTTCAGCGGCTCGCAATCATCCGGGAACTTGCTGAAACGTTCATGAATCGCGACAAGTTCGTCGATCTGCTCCTGCGTCGCCCTTTTGGTGAACAAACGTCCTGCAAGTGCTTCCAGCGCCGCCTGTACATCGAAAAGATCTTCAATATGCTCAAGTGAGGGGTCCGCGACTTGAGGGCGGCGATTGGGGAGCACGTCGATAAGACGTTCCGCCGCCAGTTCGCGTATCGCTTCCCGCAACGGTGTCCGGGAAATCCGCAACCGTTCGGAGAGTTCACGTTCAGACAGAGGCTGCCCCGGAGGAAGCTTGCCGATCAGAATAAGTTCTCTCAGCCGTTCCGCCGCGATCTCGGCAAGCGACATGCGCTCAACAGCCAGATCGTCGTCCAGATTGGCCAGCCCGTTCTTTTTCATCCGTCCATTTCCTCCCCCCGCCATCTTAAATCGCTTCCGCGAAATGGAAATGGGGAGAGAGTGCAAAAAGGCATTTTTTTAAAAGGTGTTTGGTATACAATTTTACCATTGCACGGAAAACGCCGTTATGCGAACGTTCCGCCAACGGCTGACCGGACGTTACGAGACGACTCACTTCAACGAGCCGGCGGCCGCTGTTGAGAGGAGATCTTGGCGGAAATCGGCCAGCCGACAAAGTCGTTCCTGACCCCGCCCGCCGACCAAACCTGCACATCGCTCGATCAAGATCGCATGCGACGCTGCAGATATGGCCAATTGCGCAAAGCCTCCAGAGCGACACCGAGCTTTCGGGTTCCGGTCAGCCGCCGCGGGGCGAGCGCCGACATCTCCTTATCGCAGTCCGGTAAATCGCCTTAGGGCGCTCGAATGGAGGAGATTGAACAAATGAAAGTGTTGATCATCGGCGCAGCCGGCATGGTCGGACGGAAGCTCGTTGAGCGGATTGCGGTAGAGCCCGAGATCCTGGGAGGTCCGATCGAAACCCTGTCGCTCGTCGACGTATTCGAGCCGCCGGTCCCCACAAGCCTTGCCGCGATTGCAAAGCCCGGCACCGTCGATCTGGCCAAGCCGGGCGTTGCGGAACAGCTCATCGCCGACCGCCCCGACCTCATCATCCATCTCGCCGCCATCGTTTCCGGCCAGGCAGAGGCTGATTTCGACCTCGGATACGCGGTCAATCTCGACGGAACGCGCTGGCTCTTCGACGCGATCCGGACCGAGGGTCTCAAGGAGCCCTATTGCCCGCGCATGGTCTTCGCCTCCTCCATCGCCGTCTTCGGTGCGCCCTTCCCGGAAAGCATCCCGGACGACTTCTTCACGACCCCACTCACGAGCTATGGCACGCAGAAGGCAATTTCCGAGCTTCTGCTGGCCGACTATACCCGTCGCGGCATCTTCGATGGCGTCGGCATTCGCCTGCCCACGATCTGCATCCGCCCCGGCAAGCCCAACGCGGCGGCCTCGGGCTTCTTCTCCAACATCCTGCGCGAGCCGCTTTCCGGACAGGAAGCCGTGCTTCCGGTGGATGAGAGTGTCCGCCACTGGTTCGCCTCCCCGCGTTCCGCTGTCGGGTTCTTCACCCACGCATCGACGATGGACACTTCGTTGATCGGCCCGCGCCGCAACCTGATGATGCCGGGCATTTCGGCCACCGTCGGCGAGGAGATCGCGGCTCTTGAGCGGGTCGCCGGTCCGAAAGCTGCGGCGTTGATCAAGCGCGAAGCGGATCCGACGATCCAGGGGATCGTCGCCGGCTGGGCCCGGTGCTTCGACGCAACCCGTGCACGCGAACTCGGTTTCACCGCGGAAACAGAGTTCGACGAAATCATCCGTATTCACATCGAAGACGAACTAGACGGAAAGATCGGAGGATAACCTCATGTCGAAATACAAATGGACCCGCGAAGACTGGCCGATTGCCTGCGCGATGATCCCCTTCGCACCGACGCTGCCCGATGGCAGCCTGGTGCAGGACGCTCCCGCCGAGGTATGGGCGGACGCGCTGGCGCAGGTGGCTGAAGAAGGCTTCACCGAGCTGGATCCGACCGATAGCTGGATGCGGGTTGCGGACCTTGAAAAATCGCGCCTGGACGAGTTCAAGGCCGTGGTCAAGGAAGCCGGTCTGACGATTCCGGCCATGTCGACTTCGCGCAAATGCGTGATCGACCCGGAAACCGGCGACCAGATGCTGGCCTATTGCCACCGTTTCCTGGACACCGCCGCTGACCTTGGCGCCAAGGAAGTGGCGTTTGGCTTCTTCGGACCTTTCACCGAAGCGCAGACCAAGGAACTGTGGTTCTGGCTCGCCGAGGGCTACAAGAACCCCGACGATCCGGACACCTGGAAACTGGGCGTGGACCGCATCCGGGAACTGGCCGACCATGCCAAGGAAGTCGGCATCTCCATCGCCATGGAAATGTACGAAGACACCTATATCGGCACGCCCGAGAGTGCGGTGCGTTTCGTAACGGACGTGGATCGCGACAATGTCGGTATCTGCGCCGATATCGGCAACCTCGTGCGCCTGCACCGTCCGATGCCGAAATGGGATGTCATGTTGGCCGAAGTCGCGCCCTTCATGAAGTACTGGCACATCAAGAACTACATTCGTGACGAAGATCCGGCGACCGGAACCTACATGTCCGCTCCGGTGCCGATCGAGTTCGGTATCATCAACTACCGCGAAGCGATCCGCATGGCGCTGGCCGAAGGTTTCGCCAGCCCGATCCTGCTGGAAAGCTATGGCGGCGATGGCCTGTCGGTCTGCGGCAAGAACCTCCAGACCCTGCGCCGCATCCTTCCGCGCGCCTAATTCTCTCCAGGGAACGCGTCGGTGCCACGGTCTTGCCGTGGCGCCGGCGCATCCATGTTTTCATCCCGTCATTTCAAAATAGATGCGCAATGCGTGGATCAGCTGCTTTCCAGCCTGTCTCCGCCTTGATGCCTCGTATGGCGGGGCACGTCAGCTTCGCGCCAAAGTTGAAATCTGCGGGGCTGCTTTATCGGCGGACGTGATTGTCCGATGCCGTGCCGCCGCTGTCATCGGGCGTCCAACCCGGCCGTGTGTGCTTATTTCAACACGCACAGATCAGACCGTCATCCTGAAAGCTGCATATCCTTGCAAGTGACTGTGAATAAGCCGGAAACCGTAACTCGCCAACAGGACGAGTTTTTGCGAATCGGCTTCGCTACGCGAACAGGAGCCAGCCGTTTTTGCGCTCGCGAATCACGGCCCTCAACCAGCCCGAAACGATTGATTCGTTCTCGCTGCAACAACCTCACGGTTGAAGCTCGCGCTGCGGGGTCTCTTCGCGGAGATTTCAAGAAAATCGCGTCGGTTTGCCGCATGAAGGAAGGCCGCAACGCGAATGCTCGCCACCGGAATGCAGCGTGCGAAAACGTCGCGCTTGTCGAGTTGAGAAATGGGCTTCGGCACTTGTTGGAGCGCCATTTCTTAACATCCAAGGCCATTTTGCTGCTCGATAAGGCGAAATGCCGAAAAAACAGAGAGACCGCGAAGGAGATTCAGTGCAGTTATGTAAAACGGCACCCGTTGATCAACGCGGCGTGCTTGGGTAGCATACTGGTGGATGGTATACCATTCACGGTTTGGCGAATGCTAGCCAATCAAAACAGGGCGGAAGAGGATCGCCCGGGAGGAGAAAGAATATGACGTACAAGACAGCTCTCATGACCGTTGCCGCCGGCGCGCTCATGGCCTCGGCCGCAGTGGCTGATCCGGTAAATCTCCGGGTCCAGACGCACTACGCGTCCGAGCACCCCACAGGCAAATTCTACGCCCAGTTCAAGGACGACGTAGAAACCATGTCCGGCGGCGACATCACGCTGGAAATCTTCTACTCGTCTTCGGTCGTCGCCACGACCGAGACCTTCGACGCCGCGATCAACGGCATCGTCGACTGTGACGGCACCGGCGGCGCCTACCAGACCGGCAAGAACCCCGCCTTCCAGTTCGTCGGCGACATGATGGGCGGCTACCAGACGCCTTGGCAGCGCTACATGTGGCTCTACTACGGCGACGGCAAAGCGATCGCCAACGAACTCTACAACGAGCATGGCATGGAGCTGATCGGCTGGCAGATCTACGGCCAGGAATCGCTTTCCTCCTCGAAGCCGATTTCCGGCGTTGCCGATCTCGAAGGCTGGAAATTCCGTTCGCCCCCGGGCATGGAGACCGAGATCTTCCAGAAGCTCGGCGCCTCGCCGATCGTGATGGACTTCACCGAGATCTTCACCGCGCTTGAAACCGGCATCATTGATGGCGCCGACGCCTCCGGCCTCAACAACAACGTCGGCCTCGGCCTCTACGAGATCGTGAAGCACGCGAACTATCCGGGCTTCCACTCGATGCCGGCTGACCACTTTGCCTGTAACAAGGACGTCTGGGACGGCCTGACAGATCAGCAGCGTCGCATCATCGACACCGCCTGGCAGAAGCTCGCCTTCCAGCTGTCGCTCTACAACGACAAGGCCAATGCCGAAGCCGCGACCAAGCTCGCAGCCGAAGGCGTGACCCTCTACGAATGGTCGGCTGAAGACATCGCGAAGTACAACGAAGCTGCTGTCGCGGCCTGGGACGACTGGGGTACCCGTACTCCGGAAGCCGGCAAGATCCTGGAAGCCAACAAGACCTTCCTGCGTGAACTCGGCCTGATCCAGTAATCTGAACTCCTACTGCCCGCTCATCATTTGAGCGGGCGCCAGGTGAGCCCGACAGGGCTCACCTTTCCTGATCCCCAATAACACAAACAACCGTCCTGGAGGAGGAGCATGGAATCCGATAGTCTCTGGCTTGGACACATGCGCAAGCCTGTCCGGCTCATAATGCTGGCCTTCGTCGGGGTCACGGCCCTGATCTATGTCTGGCTGGTATTCAACAAGATCTTCATGGCCGACGCGATCGGAATGCACGAGATGATCCGGCCCTCCGAGGGGGGGACGATCGTTACGATCATGCTGTACGCCATGCTCGGATCGCTGCTTTCCGCCGGGATCTACCTGTCGGATTTCAAGGGTGATATCGAACTGGAGCCGGATGGCTTTTTTGATATCTTCTCGCTGGTGATCTCTCGCATCTCGATGGTGCTGACCGCGCTCATCGTGCTTGTGATGTTCTACGAGGTGATCTCGCGCTACGTCTTTTCGCGGCCGACGCTCTGGGCAAACGAGCTCTCGCTCTGGATCGCGGCCTTCGTGTTCCTTTTCGCGGGCCAATACGCGATGCAGCAGCGCAGTCATATCCGGATCTACGTGATCTACGATATCATGCCGCGCTGGGCGCAAAAGGCGTCGGACGTGCTTTCCACGCTGCTGATCGTCTTCTTCACCTTCTCGATGATCTGGGGCGGCTACAACGACGCCAAGACGCGGGCGCTTCGTATGGAGACCTTCGGTACCGCCTGGGATCCGCCGCTCCCCGGTACGATCAAGGCCGCGATCCTGATCATTATCGTCCTCGTTACCATTCAGGCGATCTCGAATCTGATTGCCGACTGGAACAAGCTTCCCGAACACCACAGCGGAGCCGAGGTCGACGAGACCGAAATCGAGCACATCCGCCAAGCGCTGGAGAAGTGAGTTGGAATTTCTCGAACTATTCGCGTGGATGAAGGTCGATAGCATCGCCACGCTTTCTATCATCCTGCTGCTGGGCATGTTCTTCCTGCTTGCCATCGGGATGCCGCTGGGCTTCGCCTCGGCCTTTCTGGCCGTCGCCGTTCTAATCATGAAATTCGGTCCGGAAATGCTCTACGGCAATTTCGGCAGGGGACCACTCGCGGTCGTCGGGGGCGCCATATACCGACAGATGACAAACTATGTCCTCATATCGGTGCCACTCTTCATCTTCATGGCGTCGCTGCTGGAACGTTCCGGTATTGCAAAGGACATGTATACCGCCCTCAGCATGTGGCTCAGCCGTACCCGTGGCGGCATCGCCATCGTCACCTCGCTCATGGCCGTTCTCATGGCCGCCATGTCCGGGATCATCGGTGGCGAGGTCGTTCTGCTTGGCCTTATCGCCCTGCCGCAGATGTTGCGCCTGGGCTACAACCAGAACCTCGCAATCGGTACGATCTGTGCCTCTGGCTCCCTGGGCACCATGATCCCGCCCTCGATCGTTCTGATCATGTACGGTCTGGTGACCGAGACCTCGATCAAGGCACTCTTCACCGCAGCCTTCCTGCCCGGCTTCATGCTGGCCTCGTTCTTCATCATCTACATCGTCGTGACGACGCAGCTCGATCACAAAAAGGCCCCGCTGCCGCCGGATGATTTGGATGCGCCGAGGGGGATGGAAAAGATCCTTATGTTCGTGGGCTTCCTGTCGAAGTTCTTCATCTGGGCCGGCGGTGCGCTGATCATCCGTAACCTGTTCCTGACCTTCACCGGCCAGAACGACGTCGAAGCAGGTGTCGATCCGATCGCTCTCGGCATGGTGTCGGACCTGCCTTACCTGTTTGGCCTCGTGATCATCTCTGCCGCACTAATGTTCTTCGTGGTCGGCAAGGAACGCTCGAAAGCCGGTTGGGATATGGGCAAGGGCCTCGTTGCGCCCATCGTCGTCATCGGCGTGGTTCTCGGCTCCATCTACATGGGCATCACCGGGATCACCGAGGCTGCCGGCATGGGTGCGATCGCGGTCTTTGTCATCGGTCTGATCCGTCGCGAGATGACCTTCGACATCGTCTGGGACAGCCTGATGCGGACGCTGAAGTCCACCGGTACCATCCTCTGGGTGACCATCGGTGCATCGGCTCTCGCTGCTGCCTACACGCTTGCCGGTGGTCCGACCTACGTGGCCAACATGATCGTGGCGGCGGATATGCCGACGATGAGCATCATCCTGGTCATGATGGTGATCTTCCTGATCATGGGCATGTTCATGGACTGGATCGGTATCGTTCTGCTGATCATGCCGGTCTTCCTGCCCATCGTGTCCAAGCTGCCCGTGGAAGAACTCGGCTTCCTCGGCCATGTCGAGCCGCAACATGTGGCGATCTGGTTTGGTGTGCTGTTCTGTATGAACATGCAGGTGAGCTTCCTCTCGCCGCCCTTCGGCCCTGCTGCCTTCTACCTGAAGTCGGTTGCGCCGTCGCATATCACGCTGATCGACATCTTCCGTGGCTTCCTGCCCTTCATCGGGCTACAGCTGCTGGCGTTGACGGTGCTGCTGACATGGCCGCAAATCGTGACAGTGTTCCTATAGCGGAACCGATATCCTGAATGCCGGGGCGGGCTTTCCGCCCCGGCGTTATTGTCGCCTTTCGGCTGCGACCGGCCAGCACGGCCCAGCCAGCAGAATGGGACCAATCTCAAAGTGCAAATCGTTGCCTTCTGTTCCGACAGCACCGTTTTCTTCGCCATGCCGCCGCGACAAGGGCGGCTTTGTCTTGTGAGGGCAAGGTGAGTTCCGTCCGCCCCCGCGAAGAGCGCACCACTGCAGGGATCGTCACCATGGCGCTTGCGGTCGCTTTCTACACCTGCATCGACACGTCCGCCAAATGGCTCAACCTGGTCGGCATGCCGGTGATGCAGATCGTCTTCTTTCGCTATGCGGGCCATTTCATCTACGCGCTACTGCTCTACGTCCCTCAGGAGGGAGTGGGTGCCTTCCGCTCGAACGCCCCTCGTCTGCAACTGTGGCGCTCCATTTTCCTGCTCGCATCGACGGTTCTCAATTTCATCGCGTTGAAATACCTGCCGATCACGATCACCACGGCCGTTTCCTTCGCGTCGCCGATTGTCGTCACGCTGCTCGGGATCCCGATCCTCGGCGAGAAGGTCGGTATTCGCCGGATCGTGGCCGTCTTTGTCGGTTTCTCCGGCGTATTGTTGGTGGTTCAGCCATGGGGAGCGAGCTTTAACCCGGCGATCGTCTTCAGCCTCACGTCGCTGATTTCGGTCGCGCTCTATTTCATCATGACCCGGAAACTGTCCGGGGTGGAAACCAATGCGGTCCAGCAAATCTGGTCGAGCGGCCTGGCGACGGTGGCGTTGTTGCCCTTCGTTCTCTCGTCCTGGTCATGGCCGGACAGCCCGACCGTCTGGGCCGTGGCCATTGCCATTGGCGCCTTTGGGATGTTCGGACATTCGATCACCGCGGTTGCCTATCGCTGGGCCGACGCTTCGGTATTGGCGCCGATGATGTATCTGCAGATATTCTACGCCAGTTTCGCCGGGGTGGTGATCTTCAACACCTGGCCGACAATCTGGACGCTCATTGGCGGCATCATCATCGCCATCTCCGGACTCTATATCTGGCACCGGGCCCGCGAGGAGGCCCGCCTGGCCGCCATGCTGCCCTGAGGCAGGAGGCGTCGCGCCCGGAACAAGGCTGCTTCGAGCGCGGGTCAGCCTTCAACCGCGACCGATATAGGGCATGTTGGTCGCCAAAACCGTCATGAACTGGACATTCGCTTCAAGCGGAAGCGATGCCATGTGCAGGACCGAGTTGGCGACATTGTCCACGCTCATCATCGGTTCGACTGCGATGGAGCCATCGGCCTGCGGCACGCCGGCGGCCGCGGTGCTGCCCATATCGGTGGTGGCATTGCCGATGTCGATTTGGCCACAGGCGATCGAGAAAGGCCGCCCGTCGAGGCTGATTGTCCGGGTCAAGCCGGTGATCGCGCTCTTCGAGGCCGTGTAGGGCGACGCCCCCCAGCGGGGCACATAGGCGGAGATCGAGCCGTTATTGATGATGCGTCCGCCCTGCGGATCCTGGTACCGCATGACACGGAAGGCGGCGCGGGCGGCGATGAAGGCGCCGGTCAGGTTCACCTCGATCACGTTGCGCCAGTCGGAGACCGAAATCTCGTCGATCGGAGCGCCTTTCATGGCGACGCCGGCATTGTTGAAGATCGCGTCGAGATGGCCCCAGCTTTCCACGGTCTTGTCGAATGTCGCGTCGACCTGTGCCTCGTCGGTCACGTCGCATGGCAGAACCAGTGCGGCCTCCCGGCCTGCGGCAGTCTCTTCCAGAGCCTCCACGCGGCGACCCACCAGCCCGACGCTCCAGCCTGCGTCGAGAAAGACATTCGCCGTGCTGCGCCCGATGCCGGAGCCGGCTCCGGTGATGATGATGCTCTTCATTCCATTTGTCCTCCTGGCGGTCTCGGAAAGGGCTCCGTGCCCGCTGATTGTGTCAGATCCTCGCACGGCCGGAAACAGCCGGTTGCCATTCGAAAAGCGCGCAATTCCTTACGGGATCAGGCGGTAAGGCGTTTTCGATATCGGTACCACTTGAGGTACCCTTCCCGTCTGGTATACAAAATGCAAGTCGAAATCGAGACCTTGGGAGGAGTCGTTTTGGGCAGTTTTCACCAGGTCCGGAACGCGGCTTGCACCGAAGCCATTGCGCTCAGTTTGAATGCCGCAGAACCCAAATCTCCGGTTGTTCCGTCGGCTTTTCAGAGCGCCAATCGGGGTGGTTCGGTAGAGGCCGTTTTCCGCTCTTGCAGGGACGTCACGCGGTGACGCAAAGAGCAGCCTTCTGGCGCGGCTATCGCGACACCTCGCCCTTCGTCCTCATCATTATTCCCTATTCCACGCTCTTCGGCGTGGTCGCACGGGATGCCGGCCTCGACATACTGCAAACATTCTCGATGTCGGTGCTGGTGATCGCGGGTGCCTCGCAATTCACCGCGCTCGCGCTGTTGCAGGACAACGCCCCGGTTCTGATCGCGCTTCTGGCCGCGCTGGCGGTCAACCTGCGCATGGCAATGTACTCCGCAGCGCTTGTCCCCCATGTTGGCCATACCTCGCTCCGCACCCGGGCATTGATGGCCTATGTCATGGTCGATCAGGCCTTTGCCGTGGCGGTGCACACCTACGAGGACAACCCCGGGATGACCCGGCCAGAAAAGGTCGCCTATTACTTCGGTTGCATGGCGCTGATCTGTCCGCTCTGGTACGCCTTCACCCTTCTGGGTGCCATCGTGGGAACGGCGATCCCGTCCCAGTTCTCGCTCGATTTCGCGGTGCCCGTCTGTTTCATCGCGCTCCTCGGGCCGCTTTTGCGGTCTCTGCCGCATGTGCTGGCGGCGCTCGTGGCAGCCGTGGCGGCGCTGGCATTCGCATGGGTTCCATGGTCGCTTGGGCTGATCATCGCGGCGCTCTGCGGAATCGTCACCGGCGCTCAGGCCGAACTTTACCTGCGCCGCAGGGCGGACAGGGGGCTGGCGTGATCTCCGATGCAACCTTCTGGACGCTGACCATCCTGCTCGGGATCGGCACCTACCTGATCCGGTTCTCCTTTCTGGGGCTTCTTGGTCGCAGGACTTTGCCCGACTGGGTGTTGCTGCACCTCAAATATGTCGGTGCCGCCGTCTTTCCCGCGCTTGTCCTGCCGCTGATCGTCTGGCCCGAGGCGACCGGCGGCACGCTGGATCCGATCCGGGTCCTTGCAGCGCTCGCAACCCTGTTTGCAGGGCTCCGCTTCGGTGTGGTCTGGGCCATCGTTGCCGGAATGGGAACGCTCTACATCTTGCAGTTTTTGACCAACCAGATCTGAACCAGGAGTTCGCCATGATCGAATCGCCTCCGATCCTCACCATCCGCCGCAACTTCCCGCGCCCGACCGCCGCGCAGGTCGATGCCTTCCGTGATGTGCCGACGGCATTTGTCTGCGACGCAATGGGCGGGCAGGGCGCCATGGCCTCGTCGATCCGGGCGATCGGCGACGGCCGGGACATTACCTGCCGCGCTGTCGGTCCGGCCCTGGTGGCCGATAACGGGCCGGCCGAGATTCTCGCCTCGCTCGCGGCGCTGGAGATTTCCCAACCGGGGGATATCATCATTGCGGCAATGCATGGCCACCGCAATGTCGCCTCGGCCGATGACCTGTTTTGCGGCATGATGAAGAACAAGGGCATCGCCGGTTTCGTTACCGATAGCGAGATGCGCGACTACACTGCGATCGTCGAGGTCGGGCTGCCTGTGTGGTGCACGGGCCTCAACCCGAATTCGCCGAATGGAACCGGTCCCGGCCGGGTCGGTTTCGAGGCGTCTGTCGGCGGGCGTTGCGTTTCCAGTGGCGACATGATCATTGCCGATGAAAACGGTGTCGTTGTTGTGCCTTTCGCCCAGATCGATACCGTGATCGAGGCGGTTGCCCGCGTCGTGGAGATGGAAGCGGAGCTCGAGGCGAAGGTTAAGGGCGGGGTCGACAGCCTGCTTGATCTCGAAGAGATGATCGCCGATGGCCGCGCGGTGATAGTGGACTGAGCGCGGCTGCTATCCCTTTTCGGCGCGCCGCCTACGCTGGTGCGCCGACCTGTTTGCGTTGGCCGGAACGTCCGACGCCAAAGCTATATTGTTTCACCATTTTTCCTGCCTGCAAGCTTGACAATCCCGGTCAAAAACGACTGGATTTGCGTGGTATACCATTCCGGCTGGACACCACCCGGAATAGGAGGAGGAGCATCCACATGACCAGATCTCAGCCCCCGAAATGGGAGGCATCGTCGTGACACTGCGTCGGGCGCAGGCCTCATGCTGACCTTTGCAACGGCGGTGATCCTCCTGATCCTCACACCGGGGCCGGGCGTCATGACGACAGCGGGTTTCGGCGCGGCCTATGGGTTCCGGCCATCCCTGCGCTACGTGCTGGGTCTGTTCATAGGGACCAACCTTGTGTTGCTCGCAGTTGTGTCCGGGCTTGCGGCGATCCTGATGTCGATCCCCTGGCTGCGCACGGTGCTGATGCTGGTTTCGGTGAGCTACCTGCTCTACCTCGCCGTCCGCATTGCGACCGCCGGTGCCCGCGTTGCGTTCATGGAGGCGCGCGTGCCGCCTGGGATCACGGGGGGCGTGCTGCTCCAGGTGATCAATCCCAAGGCCTATGCCGTCAACACCTCGCTGATGACCGGCTTCAGCTACGCACCCGATGCGCAGGTTTTCGAGCTGGCGAGCAAGGTGCTCATCCTGAACGCGATCTGGATTCCGATCCACCTCGCGTGGCTCTGGGCGGGCGTTTCGCTGCATCGGCTCGACCTGTCGGAACGGACCCATCACCGCATCAATATCGCCATGGCGCTGGCATTGCTGGGCGTTGTCGCACTGGCCATGTGGTCGGCCACGAGGCCGCATCATCCATGAAGGCGATATTGGCCCAAACCTGCTCACCTTGTATGAAACCGGAGATCCCATGACGGACCGACCGTATTCCGGCATCTGGCCGGTCGCCCCGACGCCATTTCATGACGATGGCAGCCTCGACCTCGACGGTATGAAGCGCGTGCTAGATTGCATGATTGATCAGGGTGTCGACGGGATCTGTATCCTTGCAAACTTCTCCGAGCAGTTCCTGATCTCGGACGCCGAGCGTGAAACTCTGACACGGCTTTGCCTGAACCATGTTGCCGGGCGCGTGCCGGTGATCGTCACCATCAGCCATTACGCGACGCCTATCGTCGTGGAGCGGGCACGTCTCGCCAGGGATCTCGGCGCGGCCATCGTTATGATGATGCCGCCCTATCACGGCGCACTGCTCAAGGGCACGCCGGAGCAGACCTTCGAGCAGTTCCGGGCCGTGGGCGAGGTGGGTATCCCGATCATGCTGCAGGACGCGCCGCTCTCGGGGGTGGACCTGCCGGTGCCGCTGCTGGTGCGGATGGCGCGCGAGATCGAGATGATGAAGCTCTTCAAGATCGAATGCCCCCAGGCCGCTGCCAAGCTCCGCGCACTTATCGCCGAGGGTGGCGACCTGATCGAAGCGCCCTTCGACGGCGAGGAAGCAATCACACTGCTGGCCGATCTGGATGCCGGCGCGACCGGTTCCATGACTTCGGCCATGATCCCCGACCTGATCGGCCCGGTGATCCGGGATTTCCTCGCTGGGAATCGCGAGGCAGCCATCGCGGGCTACGCTCGCGTGCTTCCCGCCATCAATCACGAGAACCGGCAATGCGGGTTCCGCTCCGCCAAGGTGGCGATGGTCGAAGGGGGCGTGATCGGTTCCGCCTTCTGCCGCCACCCAATCCCGCCGCTGCACCCGGATACTGCCGCCATGCTGCTGGAACTGTTGCGCCCGCTCGATCCGCTTGTGCTCCGCTGGGGCAAGTGAGACCGAGAGACCAACTGCGTGCAATGACTTAATCGGCCCGGAAGGTTTCCGCCAAACCGGCCACAGGAGGACCACGATGCTACCGCTTTCCAACTCGATCCCCGAAGCCACTCTTGTCACCCGCGTTTGGAGACCGGGTATCGGCCCGGCACTGGTGCGACTGGACGGCGATAGCGTGATCGACATCACCAGCCGCGAGTTGCCGACCATGCAGGCGCTGCTGGACAGCGCCGATCCGACCGCAGCCGCACGCGCCGCCTCGGGCGAGGCGATCTGCACACTGGCCGAACTCGTGGCAGGTTCCACCCCCGACGCCGGCGAGGACGATCTGCGCCTGCTGGCGCCCCCTGATCTGCAGGCGATCAAGGCCTGCGGCGTGACGTTCGCCGCCAGCATGGTGGAGCGGGTGATCGAGGAGCAGGCTGCCGGCGATCCCGACAGCGCCGCCGCGATCCGCGAGAAGGTCGGCGCGGTAATCGGCGACAGCCTTTCGGGCATCGAGCCTGGCTCGCCCAAGGCGATGGAAGTGAAGGCGGTCCTGCAGGCGGAGGGGCTTTGGTCGCAATACCTCGAAGTCGGGATCGGTCCGGACGCGGAGGTGTTCTCCAAGTGCCCGACCATGGCGTCGGTCGGTTGGGGCGCGGCGGTCGGGCTGCACCCGATGTCGAAATGGAACAACCCGGAGCCGGAGATCGTGCTGGCGGTGAATGGGCGCGGCGAGATCTGCGGCGCGACGCTCGGCAATGACGTGAACCTGCGTGACGTCGAAGGCCGCTCGGCGCTACTTCTCGGCAAGGCCAAGGACAACAACGCCTCCTGCGCGATCGGCCCGTTCCTGCGCCTGTTCGACGAGAATTTCACCTTGGATACGATCCGCAAGGCGGAGTTGACGATGAAGGTCGAAGGCACGGATGGTTACGTGCTCGATGGCCACTCCTCCATGTCGCAGATCAGCCGGGACCCGGAGGATCTCGTGCGGCAGACTGTTGGCCGCCATCACCAGTATCCCGACGGCTTCTTCCTGTTCCTCGGCACACTCTTCGCCCCGGTCCAGGATCGGGATGCGCCGGGGCAGGGCTTCACGCATCACCTTGGCGACGTTGTCACGATCTCCGATCCTGCGCTCGGCGCGTTGCGCAACACGGTAGGGCTTTCGACCGAATGCCCGGAATGGCGCTTCGGCATCTCGGCGCTGATGCGCAACCTGGCAGGGCGGGGGCTGCTCTGAGCGGCGAAAAGTGGCGCCCTCTTGCCCCGGGGCGGTGAAAGTGAACTCAGTAAAGGTCTCCAGCGGCACCGTCCCATGCTCCACGTCCTGACACACCAGATCCTGCCGGTCTTCTCGATGCTGGCGCTTGGCTTCCTGCTCGGCCGTCTCGGAAAGGTGAACCGGGCGGAAGCGGCGGCGATCAATCGCGTGGGCTTCCTCGTATTGCAACCGGCGCTGCTCTTTCCGCTGGTGAGCGGGCTGGATCTCTCGGCGTTCCACTTCGACGCGATGGCGATCTATATCGGTTGCCAGGTCGCGGTCTTTGCTCTTTCCTTCGCGGTTGCGCGCTACCTGTTGCAGCGAACTGCGGTCGAGGCCTGGCTGTTGGCAATGGCAACCGTCTTCGTCAACTCGGTGCTCTATATCCTGCCGATCGCGCAACTGATGCATGGCGGCGAGGCTGGAATGCCGATCCGGGCGGTCGTGGCTTGGGATTCGGCGGTGAGCTTTCCTTTCTTCATCATCACGACCGACCTTTTGGCCAATCGCGGTGCGGCATTGGGGCAGACGTTGAAACGGCTCGCGGGCAATCCTGTTCTCTTCGCAGTCCTGCTCGCGCTGGTCTTCAATTTTGCCGCCTTGACCGCGCCTGCTCCCGTGCAGACGGCGATGAATTTCGCCGGCGTCGCAGCCGCACCGATGACACTCTTCGCGCTCGGCGTGATCCTGTCAGGCCAGAACCTCGTTCCAACGCCGACCGTCGTGTCAATTTCCGCTCTGAAACTCATCGCCTTCCCGGCGCTTGCCTGGGCGGCGCTGCATCTTGGCGAACGACCAGAGGAGTGGAACACCCTTCTTCTGCTCTGCGCGGCCGGACCATCCGGGGCGATGGCATTCTCGTTGGCGTTGCTGCATGGCGTGCGCACCGACCAGATCGCGCCGGTCATCATCTGGACTTCGGTTCTGTCGCTGATTTCGCTGGCTTGGCTCGCCTGACAAAACACCTTGAGCCTAGCGGCTAAGGTGCGTTTTCAGAGCATATAAGACAGAATTTCTGCTTTGAGCAGATTGCGGGGTTGGGAAGGGGGCGTTGCCCCCCCGCGCTCTATCGAGCGCTCCCCCAGGATATTTTCCGGAAAGGGGAAGCAATGTGCTTCTCCCCTTCATCTTTCCTAAAATACCTCCGCCGGAGGCACGATCCGAAGGATCGTCTACCTTCGTGGACGAAGGGGGCGGCACAAAAAGAACAGCCGCTCCAACAGGGCGCCGCCTCGCCCTTGTCCGCTCTTAATTCACCGGCGTCAGCAGCGGTTCCTTGGCATGATAGGCGACCAAGTTGTCGCGCTGGAGCTTGGCCATTGCCGCGCGGGTCTCCACCGTGCCCGAACCCTGGTGCGGTTGCAGAACGACATTGTCCAGTGCGTAGAAACGCGGATTGATATCGGGCTCGTTCAGGTACACGTCGAGCGCGGCGCCGTAGATTTTGTCCTGCTCCAACGCATCGAGCAGAGCCTCTTCATCGATGGTGCTGCCGCGCGAGATATTGACGATGATGCCACGCGGCCCAAGCGCGTCGAGCACTTCGGCAGAGACGAAGTTCGCCGTGTCCGGCCCGCCAACCAGTGCAACGATCAGGTAGTCGACTTCCTTCGCCAGCGAGACCGGATCGGCGTGATAGGTCCAGCCTGGCGTTTCCTTTTCGGAACGCGCGAAATAATGGATATCCATCTTGAAAGCGACGAGGCGGTTCGCGATCTCGCGCCCGATCCGGCCGAGACCGATGATGCCAGCCTTGCCGCCGCTGACCTTGCGGTTCAGGCGGTACTCGCCTTTTTCCTTCCACTGACCAGAGCGGGCCCAGTTTGTGGCGTGCTCCATCTCGCGGCCGCGCATCAGCAGCAGCGCCACGGCGAGATCGGCCACGTCGTCATTGAGAACGTCCGGTGTATTGGTGACCTTGATCCCGCGCGCATCGGCTGCTTTCACGTCGATTGCGTCGTAGCCGACGCCGAAGTTGGCGATCAGGCCAAGATTGGGCAACAGGTCCATCGCATCGCCGTCAAAGGCATTATGCCCTTTGAAGGCCACGGCCGTCGCGCCTTCGCGGGTGGCCGCGTCGAGCCCGGCCAGATCGGCGGGGCTCGCAAGGAAAGTCGGCGCAAAGGCATCATTCAGGGCGGCTAGGTCGGTCTCGCTATAGGGGCCGATGACAATAGTGGCGGACATGGCGTCTCCTTGGGTCCTTATCTGCAAGTTGGGGCAATGCGAACGGACGAAAAGAGGGCTGATGCATCAACCCTTTCTCACGCCAGATTGGCTTGCCCTCGGCGATGTTCCCGGTTTTTTGCGGGTGATCCTCGCGGAAGGCAAGACTCGCCTCGGTCAGCTTACCGGGCCATTTGCCGCGGAACGGCCCCGGGTCCACGGTTCGGCCCCGGGAGTGTCGACATAGATGCGGTAGATCGAGGTCGTGGCGGTGATGAACATACGATGGCCGTCCGCGCCCCCGAAGCAGATATTGGCGACCGTTTCCGGCACAAGGATCTTGCCCAGCAACGTCCCGTCGGGCGCGAAGCAATGCACGCCGTCCTTGGCCGATGACCACAGGTTTCCGGTCATATCGCAGCGCATCCCGTCGGGCAGGCCCTTGTCGATTGTGGCGAAGACGCCCTCATCCGTGAGTTTCCCGCCATCGACGCCGAATACCCGGATCTCGGAAGGCACATCCGACTGGTGGCTGGAGCCGCTCTCGGCGATGTAGAGCTTGCTCTCATCCGGCGAGAAACAGAGACCGTTCGGCTGTATGAAATCGGTGACGACGGCGGTCAACTCACCCTCGGGCGAGATGCGGTAGACGTTCTGGCTCGGCTGTTCCTGCGCGCGGCGGTAACCTTCGAAATTGCCAATGATGCCGTAGGTCGGATCGGTGAACCAGATCGCGCCATCGGAGCTGACAACCACATCGTTGGGCGAGTTGAGCGGTTTGCCCTGGTAGCTGTCGGCCAGCACCGTCAGCGTACCATCATACTCTGTCCGCACGACATCCCGGTACCCATGGCGACAGCCGATCAACCGTCCCTGGCGATCGCGCGTATTGCCGTTGTTGAACTCGGTATTGGCGCGGAACTGCGTCAATTCACGGGTCGTCTCGTTCCAGCACATGATGCGGCGGTTCGGGATATCGGAAAAGAGCAGGCTGTTCCATTCCCCGAACCAGACCGGACCCTCGGCCCAGATGAATCCGCCTGCCAGAAGTTCGAGATGGGACATCGGGTGCACCAGCTCGCGAAAGCGGTCGTCGTGGACTTCGAGATGCGGGGGGTAGACCTTCACTGCTTGGACCTCCTGGTGCTGGCGGCAATCACGATGGCGATGATGATGGATCCGGTCAGAACCAAGCGCACGCCGGCCCCGGTGCCGTAACTGTTGAGCATCGAGACCACAAGGAACATGAAGAGAGCCGCACCCCAGACGCCGGGAACGTTGGAATCGCCACCTGCGACGGAACAGCCCCCGATCACGACGACGGCGATGGACATCAGCAAATACTCGGCACCCATGTTGAGCGCGGCGCCGCCGGAGAAGCTGGCCAGCAGGAAGCCCGCGAGCGAGGCAAACAAGGCGACGGTGATATAGGTCGCCGCCCGGACAGCCTCGACCGGCACGCCAGCCAGTCGGGCAGCGCGGAGGTTCTGGCCCGTTGCGAGCAGCCAGCGCCCCCATGTCATCCGTTCCAGAAGGATCCAGAGGAGAATGGCGAGCCCAAGGGCGATCCACGCGACATTCGGGATGTGGAGAAAGCGTCCGGTCGAGAAATCGGCCAACCCCTCGGGCGGCTTGATCCGCAACCCGCGGTTCGACCAGATGGCGATGGACTGGTAGATCAGCGAGGCGGCCAGCGTGGCGATGATCGGCGGCAGCCGCAACAGGAAGATCAGCGCGTAATTGGCCATGCCGACGCCGAGACCGGTGGCGAGAGCGATCGCGAGCCCATAGAACGCGGTGCCTGGTTCCGTCCCCATTGCGCGCAGGGCGAGGGTTGCGGCCAGGGTCATCGTTGCCGGTACCGACAGGTCGATGTTTCCGGGGCCGAGGGTGATAACGAGCATCTGCCCAAGCCCGACAATGGCCGCGAAGGCGCCGAAGCTGAGGGCGGCATAGGCGAGCTCGCCCGCGCCACGACCCGAGGTCAGCCAGAGTGTTGCCGAGAAGGCGAGGGCTGCGGCCGTCCAGGACCAGATCCAGGGCCGGGAGGAGAGGGCCGCGAGCGAAGAGCCGCTTTTGCGGGATGCAGATTGCGCGCTCATGTGGCGGCTCCTTTCCGGCTGAAGATCAGCCGCGCGGTCAGCACGAGGATCAGGATGGCGCCCTGCGAACCGATCTGCCAGTCCGGCGAGAGCCGCAGGAAGCTGAGGAAGGAGGCGGCGAGCGTCAGTGTCAGGGCTCCGATCACGGCACCCGTGGGCGAGACCTTGCCGCCGGTGAACTCACCACCACCGAGGATGACGCCGGCAATGGAGAGCAGCGTGTAGCGCAGCGCGATATTGGCGTCCGCTGCGGTGGTCAGCCCCACCAGCGCCATGCCGGCCAGAACGCCGAACAGCCCCGCCAGCCCATAGGCCCAGGCCTTGAGCCGGGTGACGGAGAGGCCTGCGCGGGTCAGCGCGCGGGAATTGCCACCGACGCCGCGCAGCACGGTACCAAAGCCCGAACGGATGATCAGCAGGTGGGTGACAATGGCGATCAGGATCGAGGCAACGACGGCCATTGGCATGAAGGGTGGTTTCACCGTCATGAGTGTCCGCAGCCAGCCGGGCGAGGCGCCGCCGGGCGAGGGCAGAATGAAGAGCGCCAGACCGCCCCAGACGAAGGACATGCCCAGCGTGACCACGATGGCCGGAAGCTCCAGCGCGTCGATCACCGCGCCCATCGCCGCGTAAGTCACGATCAGCGCTACCAGCATCAGGATGCCGATCATCGGGCTGTCATTGAGATAGGTCGCGGTGATGCAGGCCACGAGGCTGACAAAGGCGCCGACCGAAAGGTCGATATCGTTGACCATGATGATCATCATCTGCGCGATGGTCGCCAGCGCGATCGGCACGGCGAGGTTGAACAGCAGGTTGAGCCCGAAATAGCTCATCGCCCGCGGCTGCATGTAGAAGGTCGCCGCGAGCAGCACGGCGAGCGAGATCACCGGAAGCAAGATGCGGTGTCTGGAAAAGAAGCTCATGACGCCTCCTGCATGTGGAAGGACGCTTCGAGAATGCGTTCCTCGGTGATGTTCGGTGGGGTCAGTTCGGCGCTGATCTCGCCATTGCGGAAGACGAAGACGCGGTCGCACTGGCAGACCTCTTCGGTCTCGGTCGAGTACCACAGGAAGGTGCGGCCCTTCGAGGCCTCCTCCCGCAGCATGGCATAGACATCCTGCTTGGTGCCGACATCGACGCCGCGCATCGGGTCATCCATGATCACCACCGGCGCGGTGGAGGCCAGTGCGCGGGCGAAGAGCACCTTCTGCTGGTTGCCGCCCGACAGGGACAGAACCGGGTTTTCGACATCGTCGGTGCGAATGCCGATCCGTCGCTTCCATTCCTCGGACTTCGCGCGTTCGGCCTTGCGGTCGATCCACCCCCAGGCATCGACCTGGCGCAGGAGGGAGATCGACATGTTGAAGAGGATCGACCAGAGCGGCAGGACTCCGTCGCGTGGCCGGTCGCCGGCAACGAAGACGCATTTCGGGCGATGCCCGGCGCGCCAGTTGGAACTGCTGGAGAGGTAGAGCTTTGCCAGCGCTGCGGCCTGGCCATGGCCGGCCAGGCCCGACAGGCCGACGATCTCGCCCTTGCGTGCGGTCAGACCCTGCTCGGTCTGGATGACGATCTCGCCGGTGTGGCGTTGCGCGGACGCGGCGGCTTCCGTGCCTTCGGCGGCGACGTGGCCCATCGCTTCGACAAGGCCCCGCCGAGTGAACTCGGCCGTGGGACGTTCGGCAACGATGCCGCCATCCTTGAGAACGATAATGCGCGATGCGACCTCGAAGACCTCACCCAGCATGTGTGAGATGAAGATTACCGCGCCGCCGTCGGCACAGAATTTCTTGATATGGGTCAGGAGTTGCTCCGCGATCCCGGCATCGAGCGAAGAGGTCGGCTCGTCGAGGATCACCAGGCGCGCCTTCGTGCCGCGCGGGGCGAAGCCGATGGCGATTTCCACCATCTGCCGCTCGGCGATGGGCAGCGAGTCGATCTCGGCATTAGGGTCTATTCCATGGCCGGGAAAGATCTGGTCGAGGCTCTTGGTGATAATGTCGCCAGCGGTGCGGCGCCAACTCGCCCCTTTCATATCGCGCAGCGAAACCCGGAGGTTCTCGGCCACGGTCAGGTTGGGGCAGAGCGACAATTCCTGGAATACGGAGCGGACACCCGCGTCGGCGGCCTCCGTCGCCCCCGGAAAAGCGATCTCGCCGGAACTTGGGGCGAGCCCGCCATTGATGAGATAGACCAGCGTGGATTTTCCGGCCCCGTTATGCCCGACAAGGCCCAGGCAATCCCCAGGCCGGACGGACAAGCTTACCCCGTCGAGTGCGCGGACCGGGCCAAAATGCTTGGCGGCGTCGGTCAGCGATACGATTGGGGCGCTTTCTTGCTCGCTCATGCGCGCCTCGTATTCCAGAAAAGGGGCGCAGGCCGGTTTCCCGGCCCGCACTAGGGAGGATCCTGGGTCATTTCGACGAAGCGATGACTTCTTTGGCGTCTTCCATGCCGTAGCTCACGTTGGCGACGGAGCCGGCCGGTGTCGTGGCAAGCGCTTCCGCCAGCGTATCCTGGGTGACGGTCAGGAACGGTACGGTCAGGTCCTTCGGTACCTCTTCGCCGCTCAGGATCTGCTGGGCGACCCAAAAGGCGAGCGAGGCAACGCCGGGCGCGATGGAGAGAGACATCGTCTCGTAACCAGACTCGGCATGTGCATCGGACCACCATTGCATCTCGTCCTGACGGTTGCCGAGCACGATCAGCGGCATGTCACGGCCGGCGGCCTTGAAGGCCTGCGCGGCGCCATAGCCGTCGCCACCCTGGGTGACAACACCGACTATTTCCGGCAACGAGGGCAGGATGCCTGCAACGGCCTTCTGCGCCACGTCCTGCGCCCAGTCGCCATGCACGGAGCCGACGATCTTGAACTGGTCATGCTTGGCCACGCCGTCATGGATACCCGCGCTGATCTCGTCATCGACGAAAACGCCAGCAAGGCCGCGGATCTCAAGCAGGTTGCCGCCATCGGGGATACGCGTGGCGAGGTAGTCCACCTGCTCGCGACCCATCTGCTGGAAGTCCACCGCGATCCGCCAGGCACAGGGCTCGGTCACGACGCCGTCGAAGCTGACCACGGTGATACCCGCGTCACAGGCTTCCTTGACCGCACCGTTCAGCGCCGTCGGCGAGGCCGAGTTCATGACGATCGCGTCATAGCCCTGCAGGATCATGTTCTGAATCTGCGCAGCCTGCTCGGTCGCCTGGTTCTCGGACGTGGTATAGGCGTCGGCCGCGGCTACGACACCGTCTGCCACCGCCTTGGTGGCGACTTCTTCCCAGCTTTGCAGCATCGCCTGACGCCAGGAATTGCCGGCATAGTTGTTCGACAATGCGATGCGCTTGCCGGAGGTGTCCTCCGCTTGTGCGGCACCTGCTACCAGGGCGATCGCAGCCACCCCAAGAAGAAACTTGGTCATCGTGATTTCCTCCCTGCACGCGTTTGGGCGTGCGTCTGTTCCTCGGCACGCCGATTGCGTGCACAATTTGAACTCCGGCGCTCCTCAACGCCGCGCCTGCCGAAAAAAAAGCCGGTCAGGTGGCAATGATCGTAGATGCGCCGAGCCGGCTGTAAAGGAACCGCCCCGCATAAAATTTGCGGGTTCCCGCAACATGACTGCGGGCAGAGGTGTTTTCTTTCCCATTTTTGTCGTGCACTCTTTCGGGTACACGCAAGTTTGGCCGGCTGAACCCGGGAGGAGCTGATGGCCACCATGCACAAGCAGCAGATTGCGGATGACGTGTTCCTGCGTATCGCGGCGCATCTGGCTGAAGGGACGGACATTACCTCCGCCCTCGAGGCCGTTGCCGACGAGATCGCGGAAGTTATCCCCTTCACCCATACCGACATCTGTCTGCATGATCGTCCGGGCTGGGTGGCCAGCTACGAGGTTGGAATCCGCACCCGCTGGTCGCGCGAGCACACAAGGCTGAATTTCTCGCCGGTTCGGGATCTGCTGTTGAATGATTGCGAATACATGCTGACGGACGACGCGACGCGGGACCCGCGCTATACCTTTGCCGGGGCAACCTCGGCGCCGATCTTCAATCACAAGCTGCGCAGCCGGGTGAACGTGCCGCTGAAGGTGATGGGGCGCCATATCGGGACGCTGAACATCTCTCATTCCACTCCCGGTCTCTACGATATCGAAACGGTCGCCCTTGCCCAGCATGTGGCCGATATCCTCGCGCCCTCCTTCCATGCCATGCATAGCGCCCAGAGGGCGAAGCAAGCGGCCCGCGCCGGCGAAGCGGCGCAGGCGCGCGAAGAGGGCTTGCGGCGCGGGGCGCTGGAACTGACGCAGGCGCTGGAGCAGGAGCGGCAACGGATCGGCATGGATCTGCATGACCAGACCCTGGCCGATCTGACGCGCCTTTTGCGCGAGGTAACGGGCGAGGAGCCGTTGCATCGCGAGGCGCTTGCTGCCTGGATCGGCGAGACGATTGGCGACCTGCGCCGGATCATCGACACAGCCGTGCCGACCCTGCTCGAACTGTTCGGATTCACACACGCGGTGCATGTCCACCTTGAGCGCGCGGTGGGTGGAGCGGCGGTGGAAATCGTTGTCGAGGACAGCACGGATGGTGCGCCGGACCGGCTCGACCCGACGGTTCGGATCTCGCTTTTCCGCATTGCCCAGGAGGCGATCAACAACGCGGCGGCGCATTCCGGGGCAGGGCACATCACCGTTCGTATCGACCGTGATGCGCCCGGGCTGCTGACGGTGACGATCCGCGACGATGGCTGCGGTATCCCGGCCGATCCGGAGCGCCAGTCGGGAATTGCTCATATCCGGACACGGGCGCGGCTGATCGCGGCTGATCTGGATATTTCGGGCCAAGCGGGAACCACGGTGCGGGTTTCCCTGGAGGAAAAACAATGAAGGTCCTGATCGTCGAAGACGACCAGTTTCACGCGTCCTATCTCGAGGATGCGCTGGTCGAGGCGCTTCCGGAAGTCACCCAGATATTTCACGCGCTGAACGGCGAGGAGGGTGAAAAGCAGGCCCGCTCGGCACGGATCGAGGCGGTTGTGATGGACCTGCAGATGGAGCACCGCAACGGGATCGAGGCCGCGCGCACGATCTGGTCGGAGCGTCCGCACACACGGATCCTGTTCTGGTCGAACTACGCGGACGAGGCTTACCTGCGAGGTATTTCGACAACGGTGCCCGAGGACAGCGCCTATGGCTACGTTCTCAAGACGGCGTCGCGCGACCGGTTGAAGCTGGCGCTGCGAGCGGTTCTGGTCGAAGGCCAGATCATGGTGGACCGCGAGATCCACCGTCTGCAACGACGCGCGAGTTCGCCGCGCAACGTGCTTCAGGACAGCGAATACGAGATCCTGCTGGATCTCGCCATCGGATTGCAGGACAAGTTGATCGCCGAACGGCGGGGCATGTCGCTGCGTACGGTTCAAAACCGGCTCTTGTCTCTTTACGACAAGCTTGGGGTCGATACCGTCACGGACGAAGGCTTGCCGTTGAACAAGCGTGTGCGGGCGCTGAATCGGGCACTTATGACGCGGACGATCAATATCGACTCACTGGAGACCGCGCAGCGGGAGTTCGAGCGCTGGCTGGCACGGCGGGGCTGAGGCGCCCGGACAGGACAGTTCCAATCCAATCGCGAAGATTGGGGGCGCTGCCCCCAAGCCCCCGGGATATTTGGCGTCAGAAGAAGACTGCAACTTTGTATCGGCGTTCTCAGACCACGGGCTTCGCTCGTTTCCGGGATGCCCGTGGCACCGCGTCGGAGGCATGATCCAAAGGATCGTCTCCGCACCCATGCGACAGCACTGCCGTGAAACAGACCGGCAAGGTGCCTGCCGATCTGCAACCCTTCAGGCAAGGCTCATTTCTCGGCGGTTATTCCGCGGTACGGAAGAAGCGTGCCATCTCGATGAACTGGTAGTCGAGCATGCTACCGCCCTGAAGCGTCCTGTGGCCGCGGGCCTCGGCTTCCTTCAACAGGCGCGTGACCGGCGGGACCTGGACCACCTCGGCAACGACCGTGTCGCCTTCGAGCAGGTTCGGGTCGATCGGCATCGGGTCTTCTTCATGCATGCCGAGCGGCGTGGCGTTGACAACCACGTCGTAGCCAGCCGGGTTGGGGCCTGCGCCTTCCACTGAAATCGGCAGATCCGGCACTGCGCCGCGCAACCGTTCGGCGAGGGCTTCGGCGCGGGCGGTATCGAGGTCGCTGATGGTCAGGCGGCTGATCCCGGATTGTGCGAGTGTTGCGGCAATGGCAGAGCCCGCGCCGCCGGTGCCAACGACCAGGAAGGACTTGCCCTTGGGCGAGAAGATCTGGTCGGCGAGGCCGTTGACGAAGCCCATGCCGTCGAGGTTGTTTCCGGTCCAGGTTCCGTCGTCTTCCGGCCGGATGATGTTGGTCGCGCCCGCGAGCTTGGCCGTCGGAAGCACCTCGTCGACGAGGTCCATGAAGGTGACCTTGTGCGGGATGGTGATGACCATGCCGCCGAAATTGGAAAGCGCCTTGAAACCTTCCATCGCCTTGGCGGCGTTTTCGGGTTTCACATGGACGGGAATGAAGACCGCATCCATGCCTTCCTTTTCGAAGTACTCGTTGAACAGGAATTGGACGCGCACGTGGTCGATCGGGTGGGCCACGACACCGAAGACCTTCGTTGTGCCGCTGATGACGGGTTTCATTGCCATTGTCCTAGTTGATGTCTGATTGGGGTGGGGTGGCGTTCGCCGGCGCGTCCCGCCTTTTCGGGGGAGTCCAGGCCGGTTGCGAGATCCGGCGAACGCATTCCGCTTACTTGCGGATCTCGACCTTGGCGAGTTTCTCGTAATGCTTGGCCACAGCGCAGTGGTCGCTGGAGCCTTCACCGTCGAGCTTCAGCGCCTGCATGATCTCCATGATGCCAGCGGTGAGCGGAACGGAAACGTTAAGCTCATGCGCAGTGTCGAGCGCGTTCTGCAGGTCCTTGATATGCAGTTCGATGCGGAAACCGGGGTTGAAGTTGCCCTCGAGGATCATCGGGATCTTGGCATTCATCACGGTCGAGCCGGCGAGCCCGCCCTTGATCGCGTCGAACACGGCTTCAGGGTTCACGCCGGCCTTGGTGGAGAGCGTGAAGGCTTCCGATACCGCAGCGATGTTGAGCGCGACGATGATCTGGTTGGCGAGCTTTGTGACGTTGCCGGCACCGATATCGCCCACGCGGACGACGGAGCCCGCCATCACGTCGAGCACATCCTTGACCTTGTCGAAAGCAGTTGCGTCACCGCCGACCATGACCGCGAGCGTGCCGTCGATGGCCTTGGGTTCGCCGCCCGAAACCGGGGCGTCGAGCATGATAACGCCTTTGGCCTTGGCGGCTTCGCAAAGCTCCTGCGAGGCAGCGGGCGCGATGGAGCTCATATCCACGAGGATGGTGCCGGGCTTTGCGCCGTCGAGGACGCCGTCCTCGCCCATGACCACTTCGCGCACATGCGGAGAGTTGGGCAGCATGGTGATGACGAGGTCGACCTTGGAGGCCACGTCCTTGGAGGACGTGCCAGCTTCGGCGCCGAGCGCGACGAGGTCATCCATCGGGGCAAACTTGTCGAAGACAACCAGCGAGTAGTCCGCGGCGATAAGGTTCTTGGCCATGGGGCGGCCCATGATGCCGAGGCCGATAAATCCAATTTTCATTTGTATCTCCAGTGTATTGTGGGGCAGGGCGTCCAAGGCCCCGTCCAAATTCCGTTGTCAGCCGTTGAAGCGTTCCATCCAGCCGAAGCCCTCCTGGGGCACGTATTCGCAACCGATCCAACCGTCGTAGCCAAGCCCGTCGATGAAGGGCAGAAGGTAGTCATAGTTGATCTCGCCCGTGCCCGGCTCGTGGCGGCCGGGGTTGTCGGCAAGCTGGATGTGACCGATGCGATCAAAGCTGGCCTTGATTGTGTTGGCCAGTTCCCCCTCCATCCGCTGCATGTGGTAGATGTCATACTGGTACAGCAGGCTGTCGGAGCCAACCTTGTCCAGCACTGCGAGCGTCTGCGCGGTGTTGCGGAGGAAGAAGCCCGGTATGTCGAAGGTGTTGATTGCCTCGGCGACGAGCAGGATGCCTTCCTTCTTCAACTCACCCGCGGCGAAGCGCAGATTCTCGACCAGCACGTCCTCGGCCTTTTCGGGGGCAATGCCTTCGGGCAGTTTACCGGCGAGGCAGTTGATCTTCGGGCAGTTGAGCGCCTTGGCCATGGCAATGCCGCGCCCGACACTGTCCAGGAACTCTCCTACGCGGGCCGGATCGCAGGCAATGCCCCGATCGCCGCCGGCCCAGTCGCCGGCGGGAAGGTTATGCAAAGCCTGAACCAGACCGTTGGCTGCAAGCTTTTCCGCGAGTTGCTCAGGTTCGAAGCCCTCGGGATAGAGGTGTTCGACAGCCTTGAACCCGGCATCGGCCGCGGCCTTGTACTTGTCGAGGAAATCCAGCTCGGGGAAGAGCATGGAGATGTTTGCGGCGAATTTTACCATCTGGGCACCTTACGCTTTCGTTTTCGCCAACCGCGCTTCGACGGCGGCGGCGACGGCTTTGGGTGTAATGCCGAAATGCTCCATCAGCTCGTCCGGCATGCCGGCCGCGCCGAAGCCGTCGAGCCCGATGATGAGCCCGTCCGGGCCGACGTATTTCTCCCAGCCATAGACGGTTGCGGCCTCGACGGAGACGCGCAGCGTGTCAGTGCCGAGAATGGAGGCGCGGTAGTCTGCGTCTTGCTTGTCGAAAAGGCTGAGGCAGGGCATGGAGACCACGCGGGTCGGCACGCCCTTCTCCTCAAGCAGCTTCTTCGCGCCGAGCGCGACAGAGACCTCCGAGCCGGTGGAGAGCAGCGTCACTTCGGCCTTGGCGGAGGCCTCGGCGAAGACATAGGCACCGCGACGGCAAAGGTTTTCCTCCGAATGGCCCGAACGCACCGCCGGAACTTTCTCGCGGGTCAGGATCATGGCGACCGGCATGTCCTCGGCTTCCAGCGCCAGCTCCCAGCATTCAGCCACTTCGGCGGCATCGGCCGGACGCAGCGACAGCATGTTGGGCGTGGCCCGGAAGGTCGCGAAGTGCTCGACCGGCTGGTGGGTCGGGCCGTCCGGGCCTTGCGTGATCGTGTCATGCGTCATGATGTAGAGCACTTTCTGCTTCATCAGCGCGGAGAGACGGATCGCGGGGCGGCAGTAATCCGAGAAGCACATGAAAGTGGCGCAGAAGGGCAGGAAACCCTTGTGCAATGCGATCCCGTTGGTGATCGCGGCCATGGCGTGCTCGCGGATGCCGAAATGGATGTAGCGGCCGGCGAAATTATCTCTCGAGATCGCCCGCACCGCATCCGGACGGCTCAGGTTGGAGGGCGTCAGGTCCGCCGAGCCACCGATCATGGTCGGGATTGCGGGGATCAGCTTGCTCATCACCTTCTGCGAGGATTGGCGCGTCGGCTCGTCCTTGGGATCTTCGGCAAACTCGCGCTTCACCGCGTCGATGATGTCCTGCCAGCCCGCAGGCAGTTCGCCGGCGATGGCCCCAAGAAACTCGTCGCGCGTGCTGGCATCGGCTGCGTCGAGACGGGCCTTCCAGGCGGCCTGGTCCACCGAGCCGCGTGCGCCGGCGGCCCGCCAGTCGGCCAGGATATCCTCGGGCACTTCGAACGGGGCATAGTCCCACTCATAGGAAGCACGGGCCGCAGTTGCTTCGGCATCGGTCGGCGGCTGGCCGTGCGCGGCGGCGGTGCCTTCCTTGACCGGCATGCCAAGGCCGATGGTTGTCTTGCAGGCGATGATGCTGGGGGTGCTCGTCGTCTTCGCCTTGGCGATGGCTGCGGCAACCGCCTCGGGGTCATGCCCGTCAACGGCTTGCCAGTCCCAACCGGCAGCTTCGAAACGCGCCTGCTGGTTCTCGGAGGTGGCGAGGCTGGTCGGGCCGTCGATGGAAATGCCGTTATCGTCGAACAGCACGATCAGCTTGTCGAGGCCCCAATGCCCGGCCAGCGCGGTGGCTTCGTAGGAGATGCCTTCCATCAGGCAACCATCACCGACCAGCGCATAGGTGTAGTGATCGACCAGATCGGACCCATAGCGTTCGCGCATCATGCGCTCGGCCAATGCCATGCCGACCGCCATGCCAACCCCTTGCCCGAGCGGGCCGGTCGTCGCTTCGACGCCGATCTCCAGATCGACCTCGGGGTGTCCCATCGCCCGGCTGCCAAGGCGCCGGAAGGTCTTGATGTCGTCCAGCGTCATCGCCTCGTAGCCGTTCAGGTAGCCCAGCGAGTACATCAGCATGGAGCCATGGCCGGCCGAGAGCACGAAGCGGTCGCGATCCGCCCAGTCGGGGTTCTTTGGGTCGAATTTCAGGAATTGGGTGAACAGGACCGTTGCCATGTCCGCCGCACCGAGGGGCAGGCCGGGGTGGCCCGTCTGGATCTTGTTGATCGCATCGACCGAAAGCGCCCGGATCGCGTTCGCCATCCGCTTGAAACGTGGCCCAATCAGGGCTTGGGGTGAAGATGAAGCGTCCATCATTGCCTCGCTTTGCATGTCTGAGAGACAGCTGTCAGGGGAGCCGGCCGGCGACCGGGCACCCGAATTCCGTTTTTTTCGTGGTCAGTAACGCGTCTGCGGCAGGGATCTGGGAATCGGCGCACGGCAATATCGAGCACGCAGCCGGCAGGGACCTCCGTCGCGCCACTCACGGCGCTCGATGAAAAGGTACATAAATTCATGACCTTACTCCCACATTGCCGGCGTGTTCTGCCTTTTCAGGTGGCTTTTTCAGAGGGGCAACACGTCGCTGCTGGCTCCCGTTGCGCTACACGCTGCATGTAAGGTACGGTATACAGGTCCGCTCAGCTTCGCAATGCGACAAAGAGAGGTGCTTGCGTCCATCGCCAAGCCGGGTCAGGCCGGACTTGGCGGCAAGTCGCACCGTCGCGCAGCCCGATCGCGGCGCAGTGGAAGGGGATTGAAGGACCAGCACCGCAATCGTATGTAGGCAACGGACTTTATGTCGCGGCAGTCTGACCAACCGGGCGATGGTTCTTCAAAGAAGCTGGAGATCAACTTGATCAATCTTTCTCTGACCCGCCCGAACACGCTGGTGCATGCCGTGACGGAGCGCCTGCGAGAGGCGATCGTGACGGCCGAACTCAAGCTCGGCGAAACACTTTCGGAAGAGAAGCTGGCCACCGCTTTCGGTGTGAGCCGGACTCCAGTGCGCGAAGCGCTCAACCTGCTGCAGCTGCAAGGTTTGATCGAGATCGCCCCGCAGCGGGGCAGCTTCGTCTTTCGCCCGACCGTGGAGGATATCGCCCACCTGTGCGATTTCCGGATCTCGATGGAACTGACGGTCATACCGCTTTGCGAGGTGCACGATCATGAATCCACCAACGCAGCCTTGCTCGAATGCCTCGAGAAAATGGAGAAGGCCTTCGCGGAAGATGACGGGTTTGCCTATGCGACGTTCGATGACGCGCTGCATCAATTGTTCTTCAGCCATTGCGGGAACCCGTATTTTCAGGACGCCTACGGCCTGATCGCCGGAAAGATCTCGGCGCTTCGCAACAACCTGACGATCGACTACCAGGCGGACCGGGCCGTCTCCATGGAAGAGCACCGCCAGATCGTGAAGATGTTCTCCGAGTCGGAATTCGAGGATATCGAAAAGGTGCTGAAGGCTCATATCGGCCGTACGCGCGAAAACTTCCTGCAGGCGATGGAAAATGGCGTGTTCTGATCCGCCGGGTCCAGAATGCAGCGAAGTTGACATCCTCAACCTGAATGATTACCCGCATTTACGGGTTTGGTATAATGGATTCCATTTTTGTCGATCGGTTCTCGAAACGCGACATGACCCGAACCATGGGACGGAATCCGACAGACCGACATTTCCTGCAAACGGTTCCAGATCGGAGCCGTTTCCAAGCTCCTACGAGGGTTCATCATGCTCAAAGGCAAGCACCTGATCGCCGGCGAATGGGTCGGCGGCACCACATCGTTTCAAAACATGCCCGTCGAGGGGGCGCCTGACAGCTTTGCAAAGGGCGAGCCGGAGCATGTCGATGCCGCCGCGCATGCCGCCGAAGAGGCGTTCTGGTCCTACGGTTTCACCGAGCGCAGCACCCGCGCGGCCTTCCTGCGCAAGATCGCGGAAGAGATAGACGCCCGCGGTGCCGAGATCACGGCGATGGGCACGAAGGAAACCGGTTTGCCCGAGGCCCGGCTGAATGGCGAGCGCGGGCGCACAGTCGGCCAGCTTCGCCTTTTTGCCGATCATATCGAGGCGGGTGACTACCTCGATCGCCGGCATGACGAAGCCCTTCCGGACCGCGCACCGCTGCCCCGGCCAGACCTGAAGATGATGCAGCGCCCCATCGGCCCGGTGGCCGTATTCGGTGCGTCGAACTTCCCGCTGGCCTTTTCCACGGCGGGTGGCGACACGGCGGCAGCCCTCGCAGCGGGCTGCCCGGTCGTGGTAAAGGGGCATTCGGCCCACCCCGGCGTGTCGGATATCGTCGCCCAGGCGATTGATGCGGCGGTAAAGGCCTGCGACCTGCATCCCGGTGTGTTCAGCCAGATCCAGGGCGGCAACCGCGCCGTTGGGACGGCTCTTGTCCAGCATCCGTTCATCAAGGCCGTGGGTTTCACCGGCTCGCTCGCCGGCGGGCGCGCCATGTTCGACCTCTGCGCCGCGCGGCCCGAGCCGATCCCGTTCTTCGGCGAGCTTGGCTCCGTGAACCCGATGTTCGTTCTGGAAAACGCGGCGGCAAACCGGGGCAAGGAAATCGCCACCGGCTGGGCCGGATCGCTGAGCATGGGGGCCGGCCAATTCTGTACCAATCCCGGCGTCGCGCTTCTGCTCGCGGGCCCGGATGCGGACGCTTTCGAGGCAGCAGCCAAGGATGCGCTGGCGGAGATCGGCGGCCAGACGATGCTGACCGAAGGCATCGCCGGCTCCTATCATTCCGGCGCGGACCGGATGGCTGAAGCTGCCAGCGTGCGTTCCGTGCTGAAAACCGAATGCACGGGCCGGACCGCCACGCCTTTCCTGTTCTCCACGACAGCGGAAGATTTCCTCGCCAATCACGATCTGGCAGAAGAGGTTTTCGGCCCGCTGGGTCTGATCGTGATTGCCAGGGACGCGGAAGAACGCCTTGAAGTTGCCCGCTCGATCGTCGGGCAGCTGACCTGCACGATCCACATGGACGACGCCGACCTGCCCGCGGCGCAATCGCTCATGCCGATCCTCGAACGCAAGGCTGGCCGCCTGCTCGTCAACGGTTTCCCGACCGGCGTCGAGGTTTCTGACACGATGGTGCACGGCGGACCCTACCCGGCCTCCACGAATTTCGGTGCGACCTCCGTGGGAACGCTGTCGATCCGCCGCTTCCTGCGCCCGGTCTGCTACCAGAACTTCCCGGACGGCCTTCTGCCGGTCGATCTAGCCTGAGTGTAACGAAAACGTCGATTTCGGTCGCGGTGATCCAAAAGGGCCGCGGCCGATTTCTTTCCCACGGTCGATTTCGACGTGGATGTCGGACGCAATCAACGGCGCTGTTGGCCATGACGGGGCGACCCTCCCCGTCAGGCGAAAAAAATCGCTGTCTTCGGTTTCGCGGCTTCAGGGGATTTACCTTATAAGCCCGACCGATTGACGGGCCGAGCTTTCGAAGTTCATAGACCCGTCATGGTCAGGACCGCCTCGGGCAGGCGGTCTCCTTCGACCGAGATCGCATCGGCGGCGGTGGTGATCCGCGTCAGGTCTTCGGCGGTCAAAACCAGATCGACAGCGCCAAGGTTCTCGTCCAGCCGGTGCGCCCTGGTGGTGCCGGGGATCGGAACGATAGAGGGTGACTGGGCGAGAAGCCAGGCCAGCGCAATCTGCGCGGGCGTCGCGCCCTTTTCATCGGCCACGGTCCGGACCAGATCGACCAGCGCCATGTTTGCGGCGCGGGCTTCGGGAGCGAAGCGCGGCACGAAGTTGCGGAAATCGTCCGGGGCAAAGACCGTGTCCATGGTGATCTGCCCGGTCAGGAAGCCCGCACCTAAGGGACTGAAGGGCACGAAGCCGACGCCAATTTCCTCCAGAAGGTCCAGCAGGCCGGATTCTGGTCCGCGCCAGAACAGCGAATACTCGCTCTGCACCGCGCTGAGCGGTTTCACGGCATGGGCACGACGGATGGTCCCAAGTCCTGCCTCCGACAATCCCCAATGCAGCACCTTGCCCGCGTCTATCAGATCGGACACCGCGCCGGCCACATCTTCGATCGGCACGTCGGGGTCGACACGGTGCTGGTACAGAAGGTCGATCCGGTCGGTTCTCAGACGTTGAAGCATGGCTTCGACCACGGCCTTGATATGTTCGGGGCGGCTGTTGGTGCCGGCGCCGCGTGCGCCGGTTTCCAGATCGATATCGGAGCCGAACTTCGTGGCGATCCTGACCTCGTTGCGGAAGGGCTCAAGGGCTTCACCCAGGAGCGTTTCGTTCTCGAACGGGCCATAGGCTTCGGCGGTATCGAACAGGGTCACGCCCTTGTCGACCGCACCACGGATCAGGGCGATCATCTGGTCACGGTCAGCGGCAGGGCCGTAGACCGAGGTCATGCTCATGCAGCCGAGGCCCAAGGCCGAGACCTCGAGCGTTCCTAGTTTGCGGTGTTGCATGGGAGGGTTCCCTTCTTTCGGGCGCTCAGGCGGGACGCCGCAGGATGAACAATTTGGATACGATCGCCAGCGCCACCAGAAACGCGCCACCCATCAGGGCATGCGACGTGCGCTCGGCGATGGCTGCGGCCGAATTGCCCGCAGTCGAGGTCAGAGCGGCCAGCGCCACAAGCAATGCAAGACCAAGGGATGACCCCATCTGGTGCGCCACATTCACGGTGCCGGAGGCCGCCCCAACATCGCGGGGTTCCACGGCCGCGACCCCGACGGAGGTCAACGGCGCCATCGCTGCCCCCAGCCCCTGCACAGCACGCGCCGCGATAATGAAGCCTGCACTCTGCGCCGCGCCAATCGCAAGCGAGGCCAGCGCAAAGATCGCGAGGCCAAGCATGTACATGCGACGGCGACCGAAGAGGTCCCCCAGCTTGCCGCCCAGCAGGAGGAACCCGCCGAAGAACAGCGTGTAGATGCTGGAAACCCAGGACAGGCCTGCATTGGTAAAGCCGAGATCCGCCTGTAGTCTCGGAAGCGCGGTGAGCATTATGGAAATATCGAGAACGATCATGGCACAGCTCAGTACGATGAGCGCCAGGACCACCTCTCTGTGCGTGGGGGGTGTCAGTATCATGGTGAGACCCGAAGGTGTTGCATTTGCCCGCATCGGGCCTGCCCCTGATCTAGGCCAATTCCATTTCATCGATTAGGTGGATATAAATGAATGCCAACATAAGCAGAATAACATAATCAATGCGGCGCGCCTTCAACGAGCTCTATGCCTTCACCGTGGTGGCCCGGCACCGCAGCTTCACGCGTGCGGCGGCGCATCTGGGCATGTCACAATCGGCGCTGTCGCAAACGGTGAAAAACCTGGAGGAGTCCCTCGGGGTCCGCCTGCTGGCACGATCGACCCGTAGCGTCTCGCCGACGGAGGCCGGCGAGCGCCTGCTGTCGCGCCTTGGTCCTCAGTTCGACGAGATGGAAGACGCGCTGGAGGAGCTGAACACGGTCCGGCACAGCCCGCGTGGAACGATCCGGATCAGCGCGGGCGAACATCCGGCAATCTCGGTACTGCAGCCGAAGTTGGCCGGGTTCCTTGCGGAATACCCGGATATCTCCGTTGAAATCGGGGTGGACGGGGGCATGATCGACATCGTGGCCGAGGGGTTCGATGCGGGGGTGCGGCTTGGTCAACAGGTCGCCAAGGACATGATCGCGGTCCGGATCAGCGCCGATATCCGCATGTGCATGGTCGCCACGCCCGAATATCTTGCGGATCATCCGGCACCGGAAATGCCTGAAGACCTGACCCAACATCGGTGCATCAACACCCGCCTGCCGACGCATAAAGCCGTGTTCCCCTGGGAACTGGAAAAGGATGGTCAGGAAACCCGGGTGCGGGTCGAAGGGCCTGTAACGTTCAACAATCTGCCACTGCGACTGTCCGCGGCCCTGGAGGGGATCGGCATCGGTTACCTGCCCCTCGATCGCGCCGAGCCATATCTGGCCGATGGACGGCTGATGCCCGTCCTGGAAGACTGGTGGCCAACCTGGGAGGGCTACCACCTGTATTACCCCAACCGCCGCCAGATGAGCCCGGCTTTCCGGCTGCTGCTCGATCTCCTGCGCCATCGGTCGGAGTAATCGCCTGCACCACCCGGCGGCCGTGTAGGCCGGAACTCACTCGGCCAGACCGTCAAGCCCCTTCTCCTCGATCCAGGCAGCCGCCAGGTCGGCGATCTTGGCGTTGTTCCTGTCCAAGAAGATGAAGTGGGTGTTCCCGGCGATCCCCTCTTCAGGCAGGTGAACGAGCGTCGTGTCACCGCCATGTTGGTTGATCGCATCGACCTAAAGCCGCGTCATGGCCAGACGGGTGCGCCAGTTGTCCAGGCCAAAATCCTCGGTCGGCTCTTCGGGGATGTTGTCGCCGTAATAGACGATGATCGGGATCCGCGTCAGCTTGTCGAAATCCTCGGCCGACATGGCCACGGGTTCCAGCGTGCCGGCGGCGCCGGTCATTGGCCCGGGCATTTCGTCCTCGGGGAAGACGTAGCCGCTGCCGGGTTCATAGGAGATCACCGCGCGTACGTCCGGGATCTTGATCGCCGTGAAAGGTCTGGTCTGCGAACGAACTCGGATTAATGCGCTCAGCTTATCCCGGTTAGAGGGGAAAGGCGGCTAATCCGTCGGAAGCACTGCCCTTAGTTTGTCACCATGACGACCGACTTCAGACAGGAGCCCGAGATGCCACGCACCGATGCCGCTCCCGTATGGCCCCCACGTGTCCGAAGAGATCGTCGGAGCGGCACTGAAAGACGTTCGCGACAGCGCGGTGATCGAGACGAAATTCGGCTTCGATATCGACGCGGACACCGGCGAACAGCTGGGCGGAACCAACAGCCGCCCCGACCATATCCGCCGCGCGGTCGAGGCGATGCTGCGACGCCTTGGCACAGACAGGATCGATATCCTGTTACAGCATCGCGTCGACCCGCAGGTACCGATCGAGAAGGTCGCTGGCGTGATCGGAGAGCTGATGTCCGAAGGCAAGGTCCTGAACTGGGGGCTTTCGGAGCCGGGCCTCGGCACCATCCGTCGTGCCCATGCCGAACAACCCCTGTCGGTCATTCAGAACGAATATTCGATGCTCTGGCGTGGGGCCGAAGCCGAGGTGCTGCCGCTGTGCCAGGAGTTGGGGATCGGCTTCGTCTGCTGGAGTCCTCTCGGCATGGGGTTCTTTTCGGGCAAGATCGACGCAGCCAGCCGCTTCCCGCAAGGTGATTTCCGTGCGGTGGTTCCCCGGTTTGCGCCGGAGAACCTTGGCCCGAACATGGCGTTGTTTGGCGTTGTCACGGATTGGGCCGCGCGCAAATCGGCGACACCTGCCCAGATTGCGCTTGCCTGGTTGCTCGCGCAGGCGCCGATGATCGTACCGATCCCCGGCACGACGAACCCCGATCACCTCGATGAAAACATCCGCACGGCGGAGGTGACCTTCACTGAGGAAGAATTGACGCAACTGAATGCGGAGGTAGCCGCTATCCGAATCCAGGGCGCTCGCCTTCCCGAGGGCGTTCTCGCCGGAACCGGAGTCGAAGCGCCGCGCCCCGGTTGACGCTTCAGCCCTCCCGGGACCGCCTACGAATTTGAAACAGTACCCAACAAAGAGCTATGAAATGACCGAAAACATCAAGGACAAGGTTGTCGTCATCACCGGAGCGAGCTCGGGTCTTGGCGAAGAAACGGCGCGTCACCTGGTTGCGTCCGGCGCCAAGGTCGCGCTCGGCGCGCGACGGTTGGACAAGCTAAATGCACTGGTGGCGGAACTAGGCGTCGAAAACGCGTCGGCTTTCGAGGGCGATGTGACCAACCGCGAGGCGGTCGAAGCCTTCGTCACCGACGCCAGGGCGAAATGGGGCAAGATCGACGCCATGCTGCACAATGCCGGCGTCATGCCTCTCGCCCCACTGGCAATGAAGCGCACCGACGAATGGGACCGGTGCATCGACGTGAACCTCAAGGGCGTGCTCTACGGTATCGGTGCCGTGCTGCCGATCATGCAAGAACAGGGCTATGGTCAGAACCTCTTCGTCTCGTCTGTCGCAGGCCACGTGGTCAACCCCGTGGGCGCGGTCTATTGCGCGACCAAGTTTGGCGTGCGCGCCATCGCCGAGTCGCTGCGTCAAGAGGTCAAGGGGCATGGACCGCTGCGCACGACCATTCTCTCTCCGGGCGCGGTCGATACCGAGCTTCCAGGTTCGGTGAAGGCAGAGGGCGTGCATGAGGCGGTCGTCGGACTCTATGATCAGTATGCAATTCCGGCATCGAGCTTTGCCCGCTCGGTGATCTTCGCCCTCAGTCAGCCGGCGGAGGTGGATATCAACGAGATCCTGTTTCGCCCGACGAGTCAGGAGCGTTGAGCACAACAGACCACCATGCGCACGCATCTGAAAAAGGAGAGAGCATCATGACAACCTGACTTGTCACTGGTGGCTCGATCAGATTGGCGCGCGATCTGGCGCACCGTTCTCGCGGTCGGACTCAATGCCGTGGCCAATGCTAGCAGTCCGTCGACGGGGCGTTGTCACGGCAACTCGCCGCAAGCAGCGGTAGCGCGAAAAGCCGGCATCGGGCAGCCACGAATTCACGCCGGTCAAACGTGGCGGCAGCGCGGAATCACCAGTTACCGAGCCTGACCACGTCGGACGCCGACGTCATATGCGTCAGATGCCAATTGCCTTATAGGCTTCCGCAATCCTGCCAATTGCGACGGCGTAGCCTGCTGAACGCAGGTCTTCCGCAGCATCATCGGGGTCGTTCCAGCGGCGCGGCAATTCGGCGTAGGTTGAACGCATCATGTCGTCGAGTCCGGATCGCACCAGGTCGATTTCGCGTCTGCCATGCAGGAACTCGGCTTCGGTCTCCTTGGGAAAACTCTTGCCAGTCATCAACTCGAGCGACCGGGCAAGCGTCTGGTGGCCCTTCTCGTCATAACGCCGTTCCATCAACCCGAAGGGGATATGGGTCAGGTTCTTGACCCATTCGAAATAGCTGACGACCACGCCACCGGCATTGGCGAAGAGATCCGGGATGATGACCTTGCCCCTCTCGCGCAGCCGCCGGTCCGCCTGATAGGTTGTCGGTCCGTTGGCGGCCTCGACGATGAGCGGCGCGCGAATGCTATTCGCGTTTTCCGAGTTCAAGACGCTTTCGACCGCGGCGGGAATGAGGATGTCGCAATCGTCCGCCAGCGCAGCGGCACCGTCGGGATCATGGCGGCCGCCGGCGTACCCGGCCACGCCACCGGTTCCGGCGATATGGGCCCGGAGCGCGTCAATATCGAGACCGTCGGGATTGCGGATCACGCCGTCGCGCTCGATCACGGCCGTCACCAGGCATCCATCCTCGCCGGAGAGGAACTTTGCCGCGTGGTAGCCAACATTTCCGAGCCCTTGCACAACCACGCGCCGCCCGCGAAGCCGGCCTTCCTCGCATCGCAACGCGTCTCGAAAAAGGCCTGCACGGCATATTGGACACCGCGGCCCGTCGCCTCTGTGCGCCCCTCGATCCCGTTTCCGCCCAGCGGTTTCCCGGTGACGCAGGCCATGCCGTTGATGTCGTCGGGCTTCAGCCGGCGGTATTCGTCGGCGATCCACATCATCGTCTGCTCGTTGGTTCCCATGTCGGGCGCCGGAACATTCATGCCGGAACTCAGGAAGCCGTGCCGGATCAGTTCCTGTGCGAAACGGCGGGTGATCTTTTCCAGCTCATGCTCCTCCCAGTCGCGCGGATCGATCACGAGCGCACCCTTGGAACCACCGAAGGGCAGACCCAGAAGAGCGCATTTGTAAGTCATCAGCGCCGCCAGCGCCTCAACCTCCTGCTGATTGGAATCGGCGGAGTAGCGGATGCCGCCCTTAGCAGGGTTGTGCTGGGTGGAATGCACCGCGCGCCAGCCCTCGAAGGTGTACATTCGACCTCTCAGGCGAACACCGAAGCGCGTTGCATAGGTCGCGTTACAGACGCGGATCTTTTCCGCCAGCCCCTCGGGAAGGCCGAGAGGACCGGCGACAGCCTCGAACATGGCATCGACATCCGACAGGAAGTTACCCACTTTTTTCTCCGTTTCCTTCGCGCCGGCGAAAAAATCTGCGCGGCGCATTGTGCAGAATGGAGGGCGCTACCCTCCGAAAAAGGGCGGGCGGAGCCGGGGAGAACAGTCGGCTCCGCCCTTGCACCTGCGACCCAAGCGGAGGCCGGGCAGGTGAAATCGGACCGACCTCAGAGAACCGGTGTCGGAAGTTCCAGGCCCGCGAAATGCGCGGCGAGGTTGGAACGGACGAGTTCGCCCATCGCCTTGCGGGTTTCCAACGTTCCGGAGGCGTGATGCGGCTGGAGCAAGACGTTGTCCAAAGCCAGGAAGCGCGGATCCAGCGCGGGTGAATTCTCGAAGACATCGAGCGCGGCGGCGCCCAGGCGGCCCGCTTCGAGAGCGTCGAGAAGAGCCTTTTCGTCGATATTGGATGCCCGCGAGACATTGATGATCATCCCGTCCGATCCGAGTGCCTCTATCACTTCGGCATTCACGATGTGACGGGTCGCAGCCGAGGCGGCGAGTGTCACGAACAGGAAGTCGGACCGCGTCGCCAGTGCGACCGGGTCCGGCTCGAAGGCCCAGCCCCCTGCCTCGGGTTTTTCGGCAATATCGGAATAGGCGATCTCCATGCCGAAGCCCTGAAGGCGCCGGGCAACCTCGAAACCGATCCGGCCAAGGCCCAGCACGCCCGCGTGGCAGCCCCAGACCCGGCGTTTCAGCGGGTAGTTTCCCTGTTTTGCCCAGTTTCCGCCACGCACCCACTCTTCGGCGCCGATCATACCGCGCGACAGGCAAAGCATCATGGCGACGCCAAGATCGGCCACGTCTCCGGTCAGAACGTCCGGAGTATTGGTGACCCGGATGCCGCGTTCCCGGCAGGCGTCGAGATCTACGGCATCGAAACCGACCCCGTAGATGGAGATGATCTCGAGATTCGGGCAGGCCTCGATGATGTTCCGGCTCGCCCCAAGCTCGCCCCGCGTCGCGATTGCGCGGATATTCCCGCCACATTTGGCGAGGAAGTCGTCCTTGTATTTCGCTTCGAAATACCGCCGGACATCGTAGGTCTCTTGCAGCGGGACCTCGTCCCATTCGGGATAGGCGCCCATCTGGAGAATGGTCGGTTTCATCTTTCGGTAACTCCTGGGGTCACGACGTAGTCAGTTCGCACCTGGGCGCCCCCTTGTGTCGGCTACGGAGGCGTTGGCGGTTAGCTGAGGTCGCGTGGAGAAGCTTCACCCAAGTTCAAGTCATGGTGGTGAGTGGACACGAGGACAGACGAGCAGGTAGAGTGCGACGAGACCACTCGTATCGTTGGGGAGGCCTGGACCCAACTGAGGAACTCAGGAACTTGTCACAGACGTTTTTTCAGAGCGTTCACACTTTCAACTGTGAACGTTTTGGATGTTCTGGGTATGGGCTACATTTCCGGAACAAACTGAAACCAGATAAGTAGTTCAATTTGTTTGAAAAGGTGGTGCCGCTGAAGGGACTCGAACCCCCGACCCCATCATTACGAATGACGTGCTCTACCAGCTGAGCTACAGCGGCGACCTTTTCGGCGGCAGAACCGTATCGGATCCACCATCCAGCGCGTCGTGTCGAGATGAAGCCCGTCACATTGGCGCTTCAAAGCTGCTTCCAGCTTCGATCTCAGGCCCAATAATCCCTCGAACCGGCAAGGTCAATCTCGGAATTGACAGCGTTCCGAAGGAAATTCCGAAGATTTCGGATAGAGCGGGAAACGGCGTCGGCGAAACTGTTCGGGAAGCCCGCAAGCTTCCCGATAGAGTTGATGAACCCTATTTTTTCTCAACTTCCGAGGCTTCGAGCGTGACGGTGTCGCCTGTTTCCTCCGTTGCGATCTCGGCCTCGGGCGCAGTGCTTTCTTCGGCCTCCACCACGTCTTCGACCGCCGGTTCGATCGGTGCTTCAGGCCCGGGCGTTTTCCCGACGACGAGCGGAAGCATTTCGCTGCCTGTGGGCATCGCCAGTTCCGTTTTTGCCAGCTCGCGCCAGCTCAGCGTGTCGAAGCCGCCGCAATTGGAGCAGACCGGTGTCCATGTCGGCTCGGTATTCTGGCAGCTCTCGCAAACCCATTGCGGCCCGCGTGGCGCGATCACGGCCTTGGCCAGCCAACCGCGCACAACCGCATCGTCCCCGCCCTCGCCGCGTTCGATTGCGGCCATGATCGAGAGAGACCGTGCTGTGGGATCGCTTGTCGGAAGATCGCCGAGGGCACGACGCGCGGAGGGGAAATCCTCGGCGGCGATGTTGAGTTCGGCCAGAAGCATCTTGGTTTCCGGATGATCCGGCTTGATCTTGGTCAGCTCGCCGAACCGCTTCAGACGCGCCTTCGGGTCCTCGTCGGGCGCGATCTCGGCAAAGGCAACGGCCAGCTCCGGATGCGGTTGCGATTCCCAGGTCTTCTTGAGCACGCGGGTTGCCAGGCGCGGCTTGCCCTTCTCGATATAGCTGCGTGCGGCCATGATCGAGGCAGGCACCAGGTCGGGCGAGAGCTTGTTGGCCTCGATGGCCGCCTCGCGGGACTCGATGGACTTGCCGGCATCAAGCACGTCCTTGGCTTCCGACAGCGCCAGCACGGCGTCGCGGCGACGGTGGACATCGCGGGGCAGGGTGCCGGTGCGCAGCTTGGTGCCAAGCGTCTTGCGGGCACCACGCCAGTCGTGGTGCTCGGCCTGGAGCTTCAGCAGCGTATCCTGCACTTCCTCATGCTTGGGCTTGAGCGCATAAGCCTTCTCGGCCAGCTTGAGCGCCGTGTCGGTGTCGCCCTCGGCCAGCTTCTGCTTCATGATGCCCCGGATACCGACAAAGCGCGTTTTGTCGTCCTTCAGCAGCTTCTTGTAGGCATCCTCGGCCAGCTTCTGGTCACCGATCATCTCGGCCGCCTGGGCGGTGATCACACAGGTCACTTCCGGCGATTCCAGCAGTTTTTCGGCCTTGGAGACCTTGGTCAGCGCCTGCCGGCCTTCGCCGCTTGCCAGCGCCATCAGGGCCTCGTTCATGGCCCGGTAACCACGACGTTCCCGGTTCCGGTCGAAATAGCGCGACAACGCGGTTTCGTCGCCGAGCAGGAACTTCAGGAACGCGTAGAGCAGGCTGAGCAGCTTGAAGGCGACATAGAGAATGCCGACAACCGCAAGGGCGACCAGCACCGCCGGAAGTGGTTCAAGCTCGACCTCCTTGTACCCGCTGATCGCGATCACCACGGACGGGCCATTTTCCATCACGTAGCCGGCGCCCACGGTCAGGGCCGCGACCACCGCGACAAACAACAGAATCTTTATCAGAGACCAAAGCATCACGGGTGTCCTCAGTTGGTGGCCAGGCTGGCGGCGAGTTCATTTGCGGCGGCAAGCGCCTCGGCCCGGGCAGCGGCGAGCGCTATCCAGTCGGCCATTATCTGTTGGCCGCCTTCGGGCAGCGCTGACAATTCGGCAATGGCATCCGCAAGGCGCGCTTCGGAGAGCGCGGCCTCGGCCCGGCTCAGCACAGCGTCCGGATCATCGCCATCCGACGGAGCAAGAGAGCGAACGCCGAGCTGGTTCTGAAGCCAGGTCGATGCGCGCGCAGCGGGCGTTTCCGGAGTTGTTTCGCTCCGGGAAACCGAGAGTGCCTGACGCGCGGCAGCGGTATAGGCCTTCTGCAATTCCGGCAGCGTTGAGACGCCATCGGCAGCCGCGGCTTCCAGCGCTGCGGGAATATCGATCCCGTCCAGCATCGGCAGAGCGCCTGCGAATGGGTTCCCGCTTTCCAGCGCGGCCTGGATATCGACCAATGCCTGCGCTTGGGCGGCGCGAAGGGCCTTTTCCCGGGCGGCTTCTTCGACGGATTCCGCGTCGGCCATGGCTTCGCTGGAAGCATCGAGCGCTTCTCGCACGGCCTTTTCGGCCGCGGCTGCGGCGGATTTCACCAACTCGTCCGCGGCGGCCATCTGGGCTGTGACGGTCTCGCGCAGTTGGGCGAGTTCCCGCCCATAGGCTTCGACGGCGGCGATCGAGGCCGGATCGGGTGAGTCGTCGAGCGGACGCTTCTCGAGGATCCCCATCCGGTCCGCCAATGCGGTGATCTGCGATGTCACGTTGCTCAAGGCGTCTCCGCTGGCGATCCCGGCCGCCAACTTGTCGAGCGCGGCGAGAATCTCCTGCGATTCGCCCTTCAGGGTATCGAGCGCGCTGGAAGACGCGGTCTCTGCGAGCTTGCCTTCAAGCATGCCGATTTCCGCCTGCAGCGCGGCGATGGTTTCGCCCTGGCTCTGCAATGTCGCCTGCACTTCGGGATTGGCCGGCATGAATTTCGCGGGCACGACGTAGGGCGCGGCAAAGAGAAGGCCCGCCGCCGCGAGAGCCCCGCCGAGGAAGCCGGGTACAATGGCGCCTCTGCGCTCCACGACCACGGTTTCTTTCTCGATGGTGCGCGGCGCCTCTGTTACCGGCGGTTCCGGTTCGGTCGTGCCTTCAGGGGCCTCTTCGGCGTCAGCAGGCGTTTCCGCATAGTCGACACCGTCCATGGTTTCGAGGTCGGCGACATCCTGCGGATCCTCTGGTTCCGCCAGCTCTTCGGATTCCATCCCTTCGTTATCAGGATTGTCCTGCGCCTCGGCTTCTTCGGTCGGCTCAGGCTCGAATTCGGAAGCCTCTTCGACAGCACCCTCGACGATCTCCGCGTCTTCGACCGCGCCGGGTTCCTCTATCGTCGTTTCATCGGAAACAACGTTTTCTGAATCCAGCGCCTCGTCGGTGGTTTGCGCTTCTTCTAAGATGTTTTCGTCGGGCCGTTCCGTTTCCTCGGACGCCGCATCGGACTTTTTCGTATCAACCACTGAAAATTACCCCCCGAATCTCGGCAATGTGCCTGACGGTTATCCGGCATGAACTTAGCTTGGCGCGACCCCTGCCTCAAGCGGAGGGGTATGCGTCAAACAGACTGCCCATCGCGGACAGGATGCCCGCGGCATCCGGCGAGGGCGCGATCAGAACATTTTCGCCCGGCCGCGATGACCATGCCATGGCCGTGGCGTCGCTGATAGCTACAAGGTGGATACGCGCTTTCCGGTGCTCCACAGCCCCCGCAAGCAAATCGGCGGAGCGCGGCGAAAAGACCGGTGCGACGATATCCGTTTGTTTTTTCAATATGTTGTGGATTTCTGATCGCAGTGGCAGTGCTCGCTGATCGTAGACGATCAGCGTTCGCGCCTCCCGACCGGCCTCGCGCAACGTCTCGGCGAGGTCTCCGCGCCTGTGCTGCCCGGTGACGTGGACGATCGCGGTGACCGAGGGATCTTCGATCAGAGCCTCGGTCAGGGATTTCACCGTCGGTTTCGTGGTTCTGACGGAATAACCTTCTGCTTGTGCCCTTTCGGCCGTTCTGGCGCCAACGCACCAGGCCGCCCGGCCTCCCGCTTCCTGATGCAGCGACAAGGCGCGAACGCCATTTTCCGACGTAAAGGCGATTTCCTCGTTCAACCCGGGCGGAGACACGATTTCCAGGGGAACAATTTCGAAAAGTGGTGCAATCAGGGTCTTCGCGAAGATCCCGATTACCTCTTCGACCTGACGGGAAAAGCGCCGGGAGGCCGGTTCCGGCCGCGTCAACAGGAGGGTCGTGTCGCGAAGGTTCACTTTACCGGCCATTCCAACTATCTGGGCAGGACATTCCTAACCGTCGGATCGTATCTCGTGCAACGCCCGGACACTCCAAATCAACTGACTGTGCTCGGAATCGAGAGCAGCTGCGACGATACATCTGCCGCCGTCGTACGATGGCGCAAAGAAACGGGCGGAGAAATCCTGTCGAATGTTGTCTCCGGCCAGACCGAACTTCATGCTGCTTTCGGCGGGGTCGTGCCGGAAATTGCCGCTAGGGCGCATGCCGAGAAGCTGGATCTGATGGTCGAAGCCGCTCTGCGGGATGCCAGGGTAACCTTGAAGGAGCTGGATGCAATTGCGGTCACCGCGGGTCCGGGGCTGATCGGCGGCGTGCTGTCCGGGGTGATGTGTGCCAAGGGGCTCGCTGCGGGGGCCGGCCTGCCGCTGGTAGGGGTCAACCATCTGGCAGGCCATGCTTTGACGCCGCGCCTCACCGATGGGCTGGGTTTCCCCTACCTGATGCTGCTTGTGTCCGGTGGCCATTGCCAGTTTCTCATCGTCGAATCGCCTGACAGGTTCCACCGTCTTGGCGGCACGATTGACGATGCTCCCGGGGAAGCCTTCGACAAGACCGCACGTCTTCTCGGGCTTGAACAACCCGGCGGTCCGGAGGTGGAGCAGGCCGCCGTTGCGGGTAACTCGAAACGGTTTCCATTTCCACGTCCGCTTCTGGACAGGCCGGGATGCGACATGTCCTTCTCCGGCCTGAAAACAGCGCTTCTGCGCGCCAGGGACGCCTGTATCAAGCGAGAGCAGGGGCTGCGCGAACAGGATCGCGCGGATCTTTGCGCGAGCTTTCAGGCGGCTGTTGCCGATGTGCTCGCCGAGAAAAGCCGACGTGCGCTAGCCGCGTATCTTGCCCTGAACCCGCCGGTGCCGATGATGGCCGTGGCAGGTGGGGTGGCTGCGAATAACCTGATCCGTGCTCGGCTCGAAGCAGTCTGCACAGAGCAAGGAACCGGTTTCGTCGCGCCGCCGTTAGCACTGTGCACCGACAATGCGGGCATGATTGCCTGGGCCGGAATAGAGCGCTTCAGGCGGGGCGAAACCGACGATCTTACCCTTTCGGCGCGCCCACGCTGGCCACTGGACACCCGTCAGGCCGCCATGCTGGGATCGGGAAAAAAAGGCGCAAAGGCCTGAAAACGCGGATTTCCGTGGTCATTGGACAACGAATTCCGCGTGCAGCGCCCCTGCCGCCTTGATGCTTTTGAGTATGTCAATCAAGTCGCGCGGCGCGACTCCAAGCGCATTGAGCCCGGCAACCACTTCGGCAAGCGACGTGCCGCCATCCACTTCGGCCAAGCCGATTCCCGGCTCCTCGTCGATCTGCGCTGACGACCGGGGCACAACAACGGTCTCTCCCGGAGAGAACGGGTTCGGTTGGATAGCAATCGGTGTCTCGTCGATCCGAAGCGTCAGGTTTCCCTGTGACACCGCGACACGCGATATGCGGACATCGTCCCCCATGACGATGGTTCCTGAACGTTGATCCACAACCACGCGCGCCTTTCTTTCAGGCTCCACCGTGAGATTTTCGATCTTGCCGATCGCTCTGGCCGGTGAGCCACTGCGCGTTGCGGCTATATCCAGCTCGACGGTCCCCGAATCGAGCATCAGCGCGACTTGTCTGCCGAAGAAGCGATTGATCGCGGTTTCTATCCGTCCCGCGGTGGTGAAATCAGGGACGCGCAAGGCGAGGCGCAAGGATTGAAGCGAGCTGAAATCAAAATCGATCTCCCTCTCGATCCTGCCGCCCGCGGGAATGACGCCGGAAGTTGGAACCCCTGTGACGACCGATGAGGCATCCGCCTCGGCGGACACGCCTCCGGACAACACTGCACCCTGCGCAACTGCGTAGATCTGACCATCGGCAGCGGTCATCGGGGTCATAACGAGCGTCCCGCCCATCAGGCTCTTGGCGTCGCCGATGGCCGAGACGGACACATCGATCCGGCTCCCGGATCGCGCGAATGCGGGAAGGGTTGCGGTGACGAAGACGGCGGCCACGTTTTTCGGCCGGAACTGTTCGCCTGTCACGTTCACGCCCAGACGTTCCAGCATGTTGGAGAGAATTTCCTCCGTGAAAGGCGCATTTCGAATGCCGTCGCCCGTTCCGTGAAGTCCGACCACTAGTCCGTAACCGACCAGATCGTTGCCGCGAACTCCATCGAATTCCACAAGGTCCTTGATCCGAACCGGACCCGCTTGACCGATGTGTGCGAATGCGAACAGGAGAAGAATTGCGAGAAGGAGATTTTTCATTACAGGTAATTGGACAAGCTGAGATTGGCGGTTCTTACGGTGAGCGCGTAAAGCATCTCGATCTGGGATTCGACTTGCTGGAGTTGGGTCGCCCGGTCGTAGGGATCGGCGGTCAGCAGTTCGGCCAATGCGAGGTCAAGCGCGCTCCGTTCCGATTGTGACTCGCTTTGGGCGTCTTCGATCGTTTCTTGAATGGCTCCGATCTCCGAACGGGTCAGCAGAAGGTCCTCGTTGGTATTCAGCAACTTTTCTCCAGCCAAGTTCGCAAGAGATTTTTGTTCGTCCGATGACAGGGAAAGCGCCGGGGACACGATCAGAACAGCCAGGGCGACGCCTGCAAGTGTGTCTCGGATTTCTTCATCCGCCGCGGTGGTTTCAATCGAAACGCTCCTGTCGGATGCGACAGACATTGGCGCGAGCGCCTGCGACGATCCCTGATAGTAAGGTGTCGTCTCGAATGCACCGCCTGTGGCAAACGAAGCTTCGACGACACTGGCAACACCGGCGGCTGTCGTTTCGCCCGACACGGCGATTTCCAGCGCTTCGAGCATTTCGGAGGCATCCGAAAGCGGTGGCGTATCGGTGGAAACGCCACCAAACACGAACCGGCCTGCGTAGTTCGTATTCATTCGCGAGACGATGGCTTCGAAATCCTGCGCGGCTGCAATTGAGACCGCCTGTGCCTGGGCCGGTGTGGCAGACGTGCCCGCTGACAGTAGGTCGATTGAAAGATCCTGCGTGGTTTCCTGAATGTCCCCGAGCGCCGTCTGTACGGCGCTTGCAAAACCCTCAGCCTCGGTGGCGGCAAGATCGAAGGCATCCAGACGTGTCAACGAGGACTCGATCCCGGAGATGGCCCGATAGCTGCCACCAAGCGCCGTGTCGCGGATAGCAACCTGTCCGCTGGCGAGCTCTTGGACCAATGTCTCCATTTCTGCCTTCAGCGAGGCATTCTGACTCCGGAAAAGGGTACTGGTCGCGAGATCTCCGAGAGATTGAATGGCCATGATCAGAGCTCCAAAAGATGCTGCATGAGTTCATCGACCGTCTGAATGACCCGTGCGTTCGCGGCATAAGCCTGCTCGATCAATAAAAGCTTTTGCATTTCGGTATCGGTATCCACGCCATCCTGAGCGATCTCATAGGCAATGGCCTCTGCTCTCGCCGAATGAAACGCTTGGGCACCTTCGTGTTTGCTGTAATTCGACTCGATCTCCGAAAGAAGATCGAAGGCAATCCCTGCCAAGGATCTCGAGACGCCGGCTGATACGCCGCTCGCCGCTACGCGGGTTTCCGTGATACTTTCTGCCATTGCCGACAGCAGGCTGGCATCGCCTTCATTTCCAGCGGCGATGGCGCCAACGCCGTCGCGAATCCGCCATGCCTGTCCACCGCTGTCCGGATCGATATTTGCGTTCACGGAAATCCGGGCGGCCAATCCCGGCTCTGATGTCGGGTCGAACGATGCGGCACCGTCTACGAACAGCCCCAGCCCATCTGTTGCGACGGTCGCGTCGAGGCCGGAATCCTCGAAACGTTCGATCAGGTTGCGTGCCAGAGCGTCCAGGCCTGCCTGCGCTTCCACGGTTATCACGTCCCGTACTTCGAAAGCCGCTGCAAGACGGCCACCTTCAATTGATCCGTAGCTGGAATGGAGACCCAGAGGCTCTCCGTTCAGTTCCAGCCCTGACAAAGTCCCGTTTTCCAGGGTCATGTTCGCGGTGATAACCGCATGGGGCGTAAAACTCAGCTCGGCAGCGGGGCCATCGAGAAGTGTCGCACCTCCCGGTGTAAACAGGGCGATCTGGTTCCCGTCCCGTTCGACCTGGTGAACCGGGATGATCTCTGAAATGGAATCGACCAGAGCTTGGCGTTCATCCAGCAGAGAGGCCGAATCATCGCCAGAATTTCCCATCCGGAAGATCTGCCAGTTCAGCGACTGGACCTGTTCAAGCTGGGTGTTCAGTTGCGATACCATGTCTGCGATATCGGCATCTGCTTCCATTCGGGTCTCCGCGATTTCATCGGAGATGTTGTTCAGCCCTTCTGCCAGGTTGACCGCTTTGTATACGGCGTCCTCCAGGCGAATGGTCTCCTCGGGCCGGCTGGCCGCGGAAATGAGAGCGGCCTCGAACTGATCGATCCTGTCGGTCAGGGATCCCCTCTCGGTCGGGTAGCCGATGGCTGTTTCAATGCTGAGCCAGGCCGCTGCCTGGGTTTCGGCGTTGGCCATGTTCGCATTGGCATCGCGCTGGTCCGCCAAGGCACGTTCGTTGACGATACGCGTGATCCCGACGACCCGAACGCCGGCGCCGCTTCCGCCGACCGTTTGAGAAGCGAGATTGATTTCGCGCTGTGCGTAGCCGTCGGTCATGGCGTTGGCCACGTTCGACGACACGAGCTCGACGGCGCGGGAGGCCGCGTTTAGTCCGGACAGGGCGCTGTGCAGGGAACTTGAGAGCGACATGAGTCACGGCCTCCCGTTTGCCAGGGGATCCTAGCGTTTGATGTTGGTGGTTTCCTGAAGCATTTCGTCCACCGTCTGGATGACCTTGGCGTTTGAGGAGTAGGCTCGCTGTGTATGGATCAGGTTCGTAAGCTCGTTGGCCACGTCGACCGACGACTCCTCAAGGGCGTAGCTGACGATGTCCCCGGTGGCGCCGTCACCGGCATCCCAGAGGTAGAAACTGCCGCTTTCACTCGATATCTGGTAGGTCTGGTTGTCCAGAGACGTCAGCCCGTTGGGGTTGGACATGGAGATGAGCGGAATCTGGTAGACGACACGGGAAATGCCGATGTCGAAATTGGCGATGACATAGCCATTCGCGTCAACCTCGACTGAGGTCATGATGCCGACGGGGGAGCCATCTTTCGAAATAGAAGTCGGTGCGAAGCTGTCCGACAGCTGGGTCATGCCGGCAGAGTCGTGCTGGGCCCCGATGTCGATATCGATGGGACCGCCATCAACATAGACTCTCAGAATTCCGGTCGCGGCATCGTAGCTGGACGTCTTCGTCGCATCGATGTCGTCGATCGTCTCGGTCGCGGCGTCGTGAGTGACAGATTCGAGCGTTCCGCCGTAATCCCGATCATCCGCGAATACGAGATCGTAGGCTGCGATCACCTCGCCCGGCGTGGCGGAATCCGAGATGGACATGCTCCAGGTGTTGGTGGCGTCGCCGATGGTTGCCGAAACAGAAGGCGTAAAGGTGATAGTCAGGGACTGCGATGTTCCCAGATTGTCTAAATACTCGATCGGCAGGGTTAGGGAGTCGCCGGTTCCGCCATATTCCGTCTCGGTTGCCGGAAGGTTCATGCCCAGCGAAATATTCTCAGTCGGTTCGCCCGCGAATTGGTTCACGTTGATCTGAACCGGCTCGAGCCCATCTGCGGTGTCACGCGGGTATTCCGGAACGGTTCCATCGGCCTCGGCGGGCCATCCCAGCAGAACAAGGCCGCTTTCGGTTTTGAGGATGCCGTCCTCATCGGTTCGAAAGGAACCGGTTGTGGTGAGATACATCGCTTCTTCGCCATTATCCGTTCCGACATCGGATTCGGTTGTGACTGGAAGGAAACCGTCGCCGCGTACCGCGAGGTCCGTCGAGTTCGACGTCGTAACGAGCGCGCCGGATTCGTCGATAAGCCGGTTCGTGGTCACGCGGACCCCGCCGGCGGAATAGGATCCGCTGCCGCCGTCAATCACCATGGAGTGGAAATCGGCTTCGGCACGTTTGTAGCCATAGGTCGACGAGTTGGCGATGTTGTCGGAAATCGTTGCAAGCTGCGTTGCGTTCGCGGCAAGACCCGCGACGCCCGCATTCAGGGAAGAGGAAATGGTCATTAAACGGCGCCTTTCTGCTGCTGCGACCAGAACTGGCCACACTATTGGCGCCGGCGCTTTAATGGCGGGCTAACAGATAAAGTTTTACGCTTTTACCGTTCAGTATTCCGGCTCGACGCGTAGCAGAACGATCTCCAGGCGATCATTTCGCATCGACATCGGGTTTGGGACGGCGGGATGCCTGTCTGCATAGCCCGCAACCCGCTCGATCCGGTCTTCTCCGACCGCGTCCCCGAGCATGAGCCGGACGGCCTCCGCGCGGGAAAGGGAATGGTCCCAGACCGGGTTTTCGGCCAGCACGATCGCGTGGGAACGGCTGAAGCCCTTGACAGCGATGTCATTGGTCGTAAGAGAAAACACGCGCCCGATGACCGAAACCAGATCTTCGAGCAGCGGTGCTGGTGTCGCGCCGCCGGCAGCAAAGAGTGGTTCGCCCTCCGGAGCGAAAAGCTCGATGACCAGACCCTCGTCGGAAATCCTGGTAACGACATGGCGGAAGGCGTTCTGCATGGACATGCTTTCGCCGCCACTTCCCAACAGCATTTCCTCGATACCTTCCAGGCCCTTGTCCTTGTCGGCGCCGGCGGTCACTGGAATACCGGGAGACCCCGGCTTGCCGGGCGCGGCATGCCGGTTGGTCGCTCCTATTCCGTTCTGAGCCAGCGTCTCCTCGGTAAAGACCGAGTCGCCCCCCAGAGTGCCGTCTCCTCCACCCGAAATACGGTTGAGTGGAATCGTCGGGCTGAAATAGTCCGCGATACCCTTTCTTTGCTTTTCCGTTGTTGCATTCAGCAGCCACATCAGCATGAAAAAGGCCATCATCGCCGTGACGAAATCGGCATAGGCAACTTTCCACGCCCCTCCGTGGTGCCCCTCGCCGGCAATAACCTTTTTCCCCTTGATGATGACTGGTGCGTTGGAACCAACGCTCATCCCATCACCTCGCTTTTCACCCGTCATCAGACCTAGCAGCCGTGAGTGAACGAAACATTGATGGGATTGGGGGCGAGGCCTCCGAAAGACAGGTTCCATGATGCAACACCGAAGGGGAATAGCTTGACGGGCCATGGAAATTTTCCCGTTTTGCGAGAATTGGCAGTAATAATCGGCTCGAATGCCCCCAAAGAGGGCACCGAGGCAGATACGTATCGAGGGTAGCAGAATGATAATTAGGCTGTTCATCGCTTTCGTGGCGATGATTCTGACTCTGGGCAGCGCCAGCGCCCAGGGCAATTATCTCGTAAAACCGGGTGATACCCTTCGAATTGAAATCCTCGAGGATACCTCGCTCAACCGGCAGGTTCTGGTGTTGCCCGATGGAAATGTCAGCTTCCCCATGGCGGGGACAATTCGCGCCAGTGGGAAAAGCACCGAACAGATCGCGCGCACCATTTCCAGCAAGGTTGCGTCGAACTTCGCCGTCCAGCCGACAATCTATGTGTCGGTGGCGGACGTTTATTCCGATCGCATGGAAGTGCGCGAGCAGCCCGATGAATTGGTGACAGTCTATCTCGTGGGGGAGGTGAACACCCCCGGACCGAAGGAGGTAGAACCCGGAACGACCTTCTTGCAGCTTCTGTCCCAGAGCGGTGGCTTCACCAAGTTCGCGGCGACGAAACGGCTGCAGCTCAGGAGAACTGCCGCGGATGGACGCCAGAGCCTGTTCAAGGTCAACTACAAGGCGATCTCTCAGGGCGCGATGGTAACCAGTGATCCCGTACTCGTTCCCGGTGACGTGATACTTGTCCCGGAACGGCGCTTGTTCGAGTAACGAGAGCCAGAGAGCCATGGGCGCCACCCGACATCCTGAACTTCTTGCCGGCCTGTTGGCGCTGGCGATGGTTGCCGCGCCCGCCTGCGCGGTAACGGTGCAGGAAGATGCGTCCGACTTCTATTTCGATGTCGGTTCGGGGCTTGAGATCAACGACAATTATGAAAGTCTCGAAGACCCTCTCGGAACGACGAGCTTATGGGTCACTGATTTCGCGCTGGGCTACGAGACCGAAACCCGCCGGGAGAAATTCTCGTTCAAGACCGGCGCCCGTTTCGAACTCGGTGATTTCGCGGAAGACCCGGATCGGACGAGCCAGTGGATCAACCCTTTTGCCACCTTGCGCTACCGGCGCGAGGGAAGCGGGTCCTTCTTTCGTACCAAGCTGGATTATCGCGAGCGTGATAACGGGATCGACCTGGACAGGGATTTCGATTCCAGCACCGACCTGGTGGTAGACCAGGGAACCCGGCGGGACACGGAAGCCAAGATCGAAATGGCGGTCGGCCTGGAGTCGCCCACTTGGGCCAAGGCAGAGCTTGCCTATCACCAGCGCCGTTTTTCCGACACGACCGACCCCGACCTGACCGATCGCGATACGTTCCGGGTCGAGGGCGAGCTTGGATTCGCGTTGACCCGGACAAGCTCGCTGTTGCTGGTCGCGGGGTATCGCGAGAGGGACGTCATAGATGATCTCGACGATGACGAGGAGCATTCCTCTGTCGGCGCCGGCCTCCAATCGCAGCTATCCCCAGACCTGACGCTGCGCGCATTGCTCCGCTACGAGCGTAACGAACTCACCAGCCCGGCTTCGGAAGGGCGCGAGACATCGGTGAAAGAATCACCGACCGTCGATCTCTCGCTGGTCAAGGACCTGCGCAACGGAAACCTGCGTTTCGCGCTGAAGAGCGATTTGGACAGCAACGGGGTGCGCACCACGGCGCGGATCGGGCGCAAGCTGGATCTCCAGCGGGGACAGATGAATTTCACCGTCGGCGCGACATGGCTGGACGATGGGCGCGTCACGCCCGTCGGCGCAGTGAAATGGGAACGCGACTACCGCACGCGACAGCTCTCGCTGGACTTCAACAGCGCTGTCTACACGGATGACGATCAAAACGAGGCGCTGCGCAATCGGCTTGCCTTCCGGCTGGACCAGGAATTGACGGTGCAGGACGGGTTGCGGTTCGATGTCAGTGTTTTGGCTTCGGATGATCTCGACGGCGAGGGCGGCGACTATCGGCAGGCCGCGGCCAGCATCAGCTATTTCCGCAGCATTCAGAGCGATTTGAGCCTTGTCACTGGTTATCGGCACGCCTTCTCCGATGACGGCGACAACAAGAATGTCGTGACCGAGAACAAGGTTTTCGTCCGGATTGACAAGCGGTTCTCCCTGCGACCGTGACGGGTATGGGAGTATCGGCCAGCGGTGCCAATCCGGCTTGCCATTGGGCGTAATCGCGATCAAGCATCAGACCATGATTTCGACCGCTCCACGAATGCGCTTCCCGGGAAAGCCCCTTCTGCTTGGGATCATCGGGCTCTGCACGCTTATAGAAGCGGCTTGCCTGCTGACTGAAATCGGCATGTTCAGGGGTTCGAATCTCAGGAATCTGCTTCTCGGCTACGGGGCCTTCTGGCCGGATCTTCTGCATGGAAGCCAGCCGGTCATCGCGCTCCAACCCGCGCTGATGTTCGTCACCTATGGCTTCCTGCATGGCGGACTTCTGCATCTTGTCTTCAACATGATGACGCTCTGGATGCTGGGCCGTATCGTGATCGGGCGCTCCGGTGCGCTCCAGTTCGCCGTGATCTACTTTCTTTCGCTGCTCGGGGGCGGGGCCGGTTACGGCCTGTTGCATTCGGGCGGCTGGCCGATGGTCGGCGCTTCCGGCGCCCTTTTCGGGCTGGCCGGGACAATCCTCCTCTGGGTCTGGCGCGCGCAACCGAGCCTTGCGGCCTCCCTGGCCGCGACATGGAAGGTCTTTGCATTCCTCCTGCTCTATAACGTGGTCATGTATGTTGCGCTGGCCGGTGGGCTTGCATGGGAGGCGCATCTGGGTGGTTTTCTGGCCGGGTGGATCGTTGCATGGATCTGGCCGAGGCGCGGCCCGAAAGGCGTTTTCCGGCGCAGTTGATCGCGGCATGCGCGGGACCAGATCCTAACAATCGGTAAACGTCCCGGTTGGCGCAGAGGCAGTCTCTTTACCAATCCCTGCAAATTTCCTCTCCATTCGACATTTCGCCGGAAGGGGACGCCATTGTTCCTGTTTCATGTTGAAGCGCGCTCGGGTTGGCCCTCTGCGATGGACAGCGCTCTCCGGTGGTCAGGGAATGAACCTTTAGGAAAGGGAAAACAGAATGAGCAACTGGCAGTCCGAGGCCTTGGTGACCGATGAATTTCCGCATTGGGCAAAGCCGGCGACGCTCGACGTGGATCCGGGCAGCGGCAGCGTGGAACTCGAACGCCGCAATTCGGCGAGCAACTGGGAAAGCTTCCAGTCCTTTGACACCGCCGGCGCCTACAAGGTCGAAGTGGTCAACTGCCCCGAAATGCGGGTGAGCACCACGGTGGATGCGATGTTCCGCTGGACGTGGAACGGCTGAGCCTTTGCGCGACGCGGACAAAAACCGGCCGGGCAGGTGAGATGCCCGGCTTTTTCTTGATTATCAGACGGGTATGGATGGCCGAGAATCAGGGCTCTATTCCGCCCAGGGCGCAGACGATCCGCCACTCGTCTTCCCGAACCGGTTGAACCGACAGCCGTGAGTTCTTCAGCAGTGCCATCTCGGAGAGATCGGGATGTTCCCGGATCTCGGATAGCGTCACCGGACGGGACAGCGGTTCGACCGCGCGAATGTCCACGCATTCCCAGCGCTCGTCATCGGTGGTGCTGTCGGGATGCGCCTCGGCACAGATCTCGACGATGCCGACCACCGCCTTGTCCTTTTGCGAATGATAGAAGAAGCCGCGATCGCCCAGCTTCATCGCCCGCATGTTGTTGCGCGCCTGGTAGTTGCGTACGCCATCCCATTCCTCTCCGGTCGCCCCCTTCGCCACCTGATCCTCCCAGGACCAGGTCGACGGCTCGGATTTGAACAGCCAGTAGGCCATCAGCCGATCACCCGGTTCCAGGGGATGATCTCGACGCTCTCGAACAGGTCGGCCTTGGCATAGGGATCGGCGGCCGCCCATTCCTGGACCTGCGCGACGCTCTCGACATCGAAGATGACCAGCGAACCGCACATCTCGCCATTGGCGTTCAGCAGCGGGCCGGCCTGCGCCACGAGACCACCGCTCTTGAGGTGCTCAACATGGGCGGCACGGTTCTTCAGCCGGGTGTCGAGGGCGCCGGCCTTGTCCTTGGCGATGAGTGCGACGAGCATCGTGATCTCCTTGAATCGGTTGGACGCACAATCTCGTGCAGGCCAACGCAAATCAAGAGCCGGGCCTCGGTAAATGGGGCCGTCATCGTCGCAACCTGGGCTGAACCCTGTCGGGCCAGCCCCGGTTTGGCCGTCATTCAGAGAAGGTCGTTGAGCATGCGCATGGTCGAGGTCGGGTTGCGGCTCTTGTAGCGGGTGGCCATGTCTTCCTTGTCGATGCGCAGCGAGATTTCCTTGAGCTTGTTGGCAATCGCCGCCGCATCGGTGAAGACCTGCGGGCTCTCGTGCTCCTTGCAAACGATGTCGAAGGCGATCCAGTCGTCATAACCCAACCGCTCCAGCGTAAAGAACAGCTCGATGAATTCCCAAGTGTGCCAGGTGCCCGGCGTCAGGTCCCAGTCGCCGCGGGTGTCGTTGTCGTTGATGTGGACATAGAAGAGTCGGTTGCACTTGTGCAGCAGAGCCGCCGCCGCCGCCGGGTTCTCGTCGGCAAGGAAGCAGTGGCCGGCATCGAGCGTCGCGCCCAGGTTATCCGCGCCGACGATATTGGCAAAGGCGATCAGCTCGCCCGCATTGCCGATCTGGCAGCGCACGCGCGGCTCGTTGATCTTGTATTCGATGCAGATCTTCATGTCCCGGTTATGGGCGCAGATCTGCTCGAAGCATTCGGCCGAATAGTCGAGCGCGGCGATCGGGTCGAGCTCGAACGGGTAGTCGAAGCCTTCGTTCAGCGGGCAGGTATGGAAGCGCGGCGCGCCCAGTTCGGCGGCAAGGTCGATGGCGCGTTTGGCCTCGTCCACGGCGGCCCGACGCTCGGCGGGGTCTTCGGCGGTCCAGGCGCCGCGCAGCCAGCGATCATTGCGCACCGAGGCGAAATTGATCGCCGAGACGGCGAGGTTGTTGCGCTTCAGCGCTTCCTTGGTGGCCGCGATGTCGGAAGTGTCCGCCGGGCAGCGCAATTCTACCGCGCCGATTCCTTCGGCCGCGCCCGCCCGGTCGAGATGGGTTGGGGTATCCGCAGCATCCTGATAGACGAGGAAGCGGTTCTTGGTCTGCCCCAGAAAGAGGGTGATGATCGAGAGCTTGAGCATGACGGGTCCCTTGGTTTCCTCGCATTTTCGGCGCGCCTGTCGCGCATACTACAGCGCATACATAAAAATCTTCAATGCGGCATCTGCGCGTTCACGAGATTTCCGTCGAAAAAGTAATGTTCAATAATGCACACATACTGCAGAAATCCGCAGTCTTATGCATCCGCAAACAGTACCCATCTCTTTCTCATCGAAGGCGGACAGACAAACCGCCGACAGAGAAACGAGACACAAAGTACACGTGAAAGGACCAAAAGATGAAACGTTTTGCGCTCGCAACCTCCGCCCTGCTGACCCTTGCCGTTGCCGCACCGGCCTTTGCGAGCGACCAACTCGCAACCGTTCTCGGCGTTCAGGGACAGGGTTTTTCCCAGTCCGAGCTGATCCAGCTCAAGGCCGCCAATGACGATGGCGACGCCACCCGCATCAACTTCCTGCTGGAAAATGGCGGCGCAGCGAGTGTTACCGCCTCCACCAAGAGCGCGGCCGAACCCGGCGTGCAGCAGTTGGCCGCAAGCCTCGGCGTGAATGCTGCCGATTACAGCCGTGGCGAACTGGTCGCCTTGAAAGCCGCTCTCGATGACGGCGACTCCGCGCGGATCAACGCGTTGCGCGATCAGGCCGCGAAGACACATCTGGAGCCTTCCCCGGCCTGGACCCAGCTTGCCAGCTCGCTTGGTATGGACGCCACGACCTCCAGCCCTGCCGTTCTGGTCCTCGAGCATGGTGAAGACTGAGGTCAGCTAGATCCGGGTAATGCCCTGAGAAATGGCTCAATGGCGATCCGGCCCGGTGCGAAAGCGCCGGGCCTTTTCATGTCTTCCGCGCCGTAGGCCGGTTGGAACGGTCGTGCTACACCGGATCGCGTGACACAGGTGGAGCGGCTGAAAATGTATGACGAGACGAGTCTGGAACGTTTCATCGAGGCGCAGGAAGGACGTTGGTCCGATGCCATGTCCGAAGTCGATGCAGGCCTCAAGCAGGGCCATTGGATGTGGTTCATCTACCCGCAGCTGCGCGGGCTGGGTCACAGCCATCGGGCGCAGTATTTCGGTATTTCGGGTACCGAGGAGGCCCGCCGTTACCTTGCACATTCGCTGCTCGGTCCGCGGCTGATCGAGTCCTTCGAACGCCTGAAACCGCATGCGGGACAGTCGGTTGAACGGATCTTCGGTGATGTCGATGCCTGCAAGCTGCAATCCTGCGCAACGCTATTCGCTGCCGTGGCCAACGATCCCGGCCCCTTCGATACCGTTCTGGAGAGCTTTTTCGGCGATGAGCGTTGCCCCCTGACGCTGGACATGCTGGCAGCGGAGGACCGGTAACCGCCGGCGCACCGGCTCGTGGCGAAATCCGGCCTTCCCAATCGGCAAGCACTCTCGCATACAGAGCGGTATGGAACGCACTCTTCTGACACTTGGACACGGCTATTCGGCGCGGGTTCTGGCGCGGCATCTCGTGGAACGCGGATGGCGCGTGATCGGAACGACCCGTACCGGGGAAGAAGCCGCAAAGTTGGCCGATACCGGCATCGAAATCCATATCTGGCCGGGTTGCGAGCTTGAGCCCCTGCTGGCGCAGGCCAGCCATGTGCTCCTCTCCGCCGGGCCCGACGCGGAGGGCGATCCCTTCCTGCCCCATGTTTCCGACGCGCTCTGCGAGAGGCCGCCGCAATGGCTGGGCTACCTTTCCACCGTCGGTGTCTATGGCGATCACGCGGGCGGCTGGGTCGACGAGAATGCGCCGCTCGCCCCCTCCACCCGGCGCGGCAAGCTCAGGGTCGAGGCGGAACAGGCCTGGCAAGCGCTCGCAGCCCGGTGCGAACTGCCGCTACACATCTTTCGCCTTGCTGGAATTTACGGCCCGGGACGCGGACCCTTTGCAAAGCTGCGCGCGGGAACGGCGCGTCGGATCATCAAGCCCGGCCAGGTGTTTTCGCGCATCCATGTCGAGGATATCGCGCAGATACTCATTGCCTCGATGGAACGGCCCAACCCGGGCGCCGTCTATAATGTCTGCGACAACGAGCCCGCGCCGCCGCAGGACGTGATCGCCCATGCCGCAGAGCTGCTCGGCCTGCCTGTGCCGCCCGATACACCCTTCGAGGCCGCCGATTTCAGCCCCATGGCCCGCAGTTTCTATGCAGAGAGCAAAAAGGTTCGCAATGACCGGATCCGTGAGGAACTTGGGGTTGCCCTCCGTTATCCTGATTACCGGAGCGGGTTGGCAGCGCTCTTGAAAGCGGAGGAAGAGCAGGCCGAAAGATGACGGCGCGCGCGGGCCCTCCTGTCGCCGCAATCGTCATCTTGCTGGTCTTCGCGCATCTTGCGCCGGCATTGGCCCAATCAGCAACAGCCCCGCACGGGCTGGCCTGGAACCGCACCGGGCTACCCGCCGTCTTTCCCTTGCAGGTGAAAACGCGCGAAGGGCAGGATCTTTTCCTGACGCTCGAGAATGCAACCACGGGCGCAGAGGCCATGGGTGCGAATATCGAAAGCGGACGATTCTTCAAGCTGCTCGTGCCGCCCGGGACGTACCGGCTCCGGTTCGATCCGACGGGTCGGGACGCAATTGGCAAGGAGGCGTTTCTGTTGCCTGAACCTTTGAGCTTCGAAATACGTGGCAGCGCGAAAAAGGCTGGTCACCTCGTCGATATTACCGGGCTCTCGGTGAACCGTCCCAACGGTGCGGAAATCCGCCCGCAATCGATCTGCCAGGTCCTTGAGCAGGATTTCGAGCCGCGTTTCCCCGGACAGGAGTTCAACGACTCCGGCACGCTGCTACCGGACCGGCCACGTGACTGGTCCGGGTATCCAGGAGTGAATATCCGGGCCTATTACTGCGACTGAGGCGAGACCGGCCCGGCTCAGCCCGACGCGCTTGCCGCTCCGATGCGGGCGACCCCGATCACGTCCAGAACCTTGGCTTCGATATCCTCGGCATTCATGCCGGCGACGGCATACATGTCCTTGGGCGAGGCCTGGTCGATGAAGGTATCGGGCAGCACCATGGAGCGGAACTTCAACCCGTGATCGAAGACGCCCTCCTCGGCCAGAAGCTGGGCGACATGGGAGCCGAAACCGCCGATGGCGCCTTCCTCGATGGTGATCAGCGCTTCATGGCGCCGGACGAGATCCAGGATCAGGTCGCGGTCCAAAGGCTTTGCGAAGCGGGCATCGGCCACGGTCGGGTTGATGCCGCGGCGGGCGAGGTTCTCGGCGGCCAGTTCCACTTCCTGAAGGCGCGTGCCGAAGGACAGTATGGCAACACCACTGCCCTCCCGAATGATCCGGCCCTTGCCGATTTCCAGCACTTCGCCGTGTTCGGGCATGTCCACGCCGACACCCTCACCGCGCGGGAAACGGAAGGCAATCGGTCCCTCGTCATGCGCAACGGCAGTGGCGATCATGTGCTTCAGCTCGGCCTCGTCGGCTGCGGCCATCACCACCATGCCCGGCAGGTTGCTCAGGAACGCGATGTCGAAGGCACCCGCATGGGTCGCGCCATCGGCTCCGACCAGCCCGGCGCGGTCGATCGCGAAACGAACCGGCAAGCGCTGGATGCAGACATCATGCACGACCTGGTCGTAGCCACGTTGCAGGAAGGTCGAATAGAGCGCGCAGAACGGCTTCAGCCCGCCTGCGGCCTGACCGGCGGCAAAGGTCACCGCGTGCTGCTCGGCAATGCCAACGTCGAAACACCGGCTCGGATAACGCTCCGCGAACAGGTTCAACCCGGTCCCGTCCGGCATGGCGGCGGTGATCGCGGTGATCCTGTCGTCTTCCGCGGCGTGCTGCAGCAGCGCCTCGGCAAAGACCTTGGTATAGCTCGGCGCGTTGCTCGGCGCCTTTTTCTGCGTGCCGGTCACGACATCGAACTTGGCCACGCCGTGGCCCTTGTCCGAGGCTTTCTCGGCCGGTGCGTAGCCCTTGCCCTTCTTGGTGATCGCGTGGATCAGCACCGGCCCGTCCGCGCGCGCCTTCACCGTGCGCAGCACCGAGAGCAGCATATCCATGTCATGCCCGTCGATCGGGCCGACATATTCGAAGCCGAGTTCTTCGAATAGCGTGCCGCCGATGGTGACATGCTTGACCATGTCCCGCGCCCGCTTGGCGCCTTCGTAGAAGGGTTCGGGAAGGAAACTGAGCGCGCCCTTGGCGGCGGCCTTCAGATCCTGGAAGGGCGCACCGGCATAGAGACGCGAGAGATAGGATGATAGCGCACCGACGGGCGGCGCGATGGACATCTCGTTATCGTTCAGGATCACGATCAGGCGCTTGTCGAGGTGGCCCGCATTGTTCATCGCTTCGAAGGCCATGCCGGCGCTCATCGCACCGTCGCCGATCACGGCGATCGCGTCTCCCAGCCCCTCTTCGGTCACTCCGCCCAGATCACGTGCGGTGGCAAAGCCGAGCGCGGCGGAGATCGAGGTCGAGCTATGGGCGGCGCCGAACGGGTCATAGGGCGACTCTGAGCGCTTGGTGAAGCCGCTCAAGCCGTCCTTCTGGCGCAGGGTGCGGATACGGTCCCGGCGTCCGGTCAGGATCTTGTGCGGATAGCATTGGTGCGACACGTCCCAGATCAGCTTGTCGCGCGGGGTATCAAAGACGGCGTGAATGGCCACGGTCAGTTCCACCACGCCCAACCCCGCGCCCAGATGTCCGCCCGTCTCGCTCACCGCGCTGATTGTCTCGGCGCGCAGCTCGTCGGCGAGCTTTACCAGCTCGGCATTGCTGAAATGCTTCAGATCCGCCGGGCTATCGACCCGATCAAGAAGCGGTGTGACAGGTTTCATCACCATGGCTCGGCCCTCCGCTGGCCGCAGCTTCCCGGCGGCCCTTGGGGGCAGCCGTGTTCATTTTTCGCGCGCGATAACGAAACGAGCGGTCTGCCGCAAGCTTTCGGCGCGCGCACCATAAGCGGATAACGCCTCTTCGGCCTCCTCCACAAGGGCCCGTGCCCGCGACTTGGCGCCCTCCAGCCCCAGCAGCGAGACGAAAGTGGCCTTGCCGGCATCGGCATCCTTGCGCAATGCCTTGCCCGCGGTGGCGGCGTCGCCCTCCACGTCCAAGATGTCGTCCGCGATCTGAAAGGCAAGTCCGAGCGCGGTCGCGTACCGCGTGAGCGGTGCCGGATCGGCCTTGGCCAGGCGCGCGCCCGCCTCCGCCGACCAACGGATCAGCGCGCCGGTCTTGTTGGCCTGCAACTCGGTTATCTGTTCAAGCGTGTAGGGCGCGGTGGCGGTTTCCGCCGCGATATCCTGCGCCTGACCAAGAACCATGCCCTGCGCCCCGGCGGCCTTTGCCATCGAGGCGACGAGGTCCACCCGCACCTCCGCGTCACGCGAACAGGTCGGACGCGACAGCAGCTCGAACGCCAATGTCTGCAATGCATCGCCGGCAAGGATCGCCGTTGCGTCGTCCCATTTTACATGCACCGTTAGCTGACCCCGACGAAGGCTGTCGTCATCCATCGCCGGCAGGTCGTCATGAACCAGCGAATAGGCATGCACCGCCTCGATGGCCGCTGCCGCCCAGATCGCCTGCTCCTGAGGAATTTCGTGCAAAGCGGCGCTTTCCAGAACGAGGAACCCGCGTAGCCCCTTGCCGCCACCCACAGCGTAGCGCATCGCCTCTATCACGGGCTGTGCGGCATAGCCCTGCAACTCCTCCAGGAGGCAGGCCTGAACGCGGTCCGCGGCGGCCGCCAGCGCGTCGCGATAGGTCATTGGGCGTCGAAGGCTTTCGTTCCGGTCGGGTTGCCGGCGGCATCGGTCGTGATCGCCGCGACCTTTTCCTCGGCCGCCTGCAGCTTGGCCTCGCAGCGCTTGCGCAACGCGTCTCCGCGTTCGTAGAGCTGGATCGATTCCTCCAGCGCCACCTGGCCGTTTTCCAGCTTCTGAACCACCTGCTCCAGTTCGGCCATGGCCTGCTCGAAGCTCATCTTCTCGACGGGTGTATCGTTCATGCGCCTCGCTCCATCAGCACTTTTACATGGGCCGCCGTCGAAGCGGCCAGCGACTCCAGATCATAGCCGCCCTCCAAAGTCGAGACCACGCGCCCGCCGGCATGTTTGTCGGCGATATCGCAAATCTTCTCTGTCACCCATACGAAATCCTCCACATCGAAATTCAGCTGGGCCAGCGGATCGTCCTTGTGGGCGTCGAAGCCGGCCGAGATCAGCACGAGTTCCGGCTGGAAATCGTCGAGGGCGGGCAGGATCTGCTCCTCCATGATCTTCCGGAAGGCCGCGCCGTCGGACATCGGCGGCAGCGGCGCGTTGATGATATTGTCATGCGCGCCGGTCTCGCGCGGCTCGCCGGTGCCCGGATAGAGCGGCATCTGGTGGGTCGAACAGAACAGGATGCGCGGCTCGTCCCACAGCAGATCCTGCGTGCCATTCCCGTGATGCACGTCGAAATCGATGATCGCCACCCGTTCCAGCCCATAGTGATCGAGCGCCCGTTTGGCGCCGATGGACACGTTGCCGAACAGGCAGAAGCCCATCGGGGTCACCCTCTCCGCATGGTGCCCCGGCGGTCGAATCGCGCAGAAGGCGTTCTTGACCTCACCCGCCATGACCGCGTCGACGGCCGAAACCACTGCTCCGACGGCCCGCAGCGCGGCCACGAGCGAGCCCGCCATCACATGCGTATCCGCATCCAGTGAAACATATCCCTCGGCGGGAATCGCGGCCTCGATTGCCGCGACATGGGCCTCGGGATGAACGCGGAGCAGCTCGGAACGCTCGGCCAAGGGGGCCTCGCGCCGGTCCAGCGCGTCGAAGGCCGGGTCTTCCAGGGCCTTCCAGATCGCCCGCAACCTGTCCGCGCGCTCCGAATGTCCTTCGGGGGTTTCGTGCTCAAGGCAATCGGAATGTGTGAAAAGCGCTGTGGTCATTGCAGACCCTTCCATGTTCGGCCTCAATCCATTTGCCGACGGCAGAACCGGCGACATTCTTGCGTCCGGCGCCCGATGCGGTCAGTCCGGTGCCAGCATGTATCCCGCCCCGCGAACCGTCTGCAGGAAGCGGGGTTGCCGTGGGTCGGTTTCGATCTTGCGCCGCAAGCGGGTAATCTGAACGTCCACTGCGCGCTCTTGCGCCTGGTCCCCGTCGCGCCCCAACTCCTCCACCAGCCGCGCCCGGCTGAGCGGTTCGCCCGGATGGGCGGCGAAGATCCGCATCAGCGACACTTCGGTCGCGGTGAGGCGTATCGGCATGTCTCCGCTCCACAATTCCGCCTTGTCCACATCGTAGCGAACGGGCCCGAGATGCAGGATCTTCGGGCCGGCATTGACGCGGGTCTCGCTCGGTACGCGGCGCAGGATCGCGTTGATCCTCAGCAGCAACTCTTTGGGCTCGAACGGCTTGGCGAGGTAATCGTCCGCGCCGGCCTCCAGCCCCTTGATACGGTCCTCGGTTTCGCCGCGGGCCGTCAGCAGAAGGATGGGAGTCGTGATCTTGTTGCGAAGGGATGCGGTCAGGCTTACGCCGTCTTCTCCCGGCATCATCACATCGAGAACGATCAGGTCGAAATCCAGCCCCGACAGCAATCGGCGCGCATGGGCGGCATCGCGGGCGGCGCTCACAAGGAAGCCGTTCCGGATCAGGAACTTCTTCAGAAGCGCCCGGATGCGTTCGTCATCGTCAACAATCAGCAGATGCGCCTCGACCGTAGCGCCCGCCGGAAATTCGCTCATCGACCATTCTCCGTCAGACGTTGATAGCGCCGACGCATGTCCGGGTCCATCATTGCTTCCAGAACCGTGCGGAAGCCCGCAACGGCGCCCGGCCCGGCGGCGCGGAAGGCGTCACGCACGCGCGCTTGCTGCGCGTCGCTCAGTTCGCGTTCCAGTACCAGCCCCCTCTCGGTCAGGAAGAGGTGGCGTTCGCGCTTGTCGCGGGTGCCGACTCGACTCTCCACCAACCCGTCCTCAATCAATGTCCGCAAAACCCGGTTCAACGATTGCTTGGTCACCCCGAGAATGGCCAGCAGGTTGTTCACCGTGGTGCCGTGGCTGCGATGAATGAAATGGATCGCCCGGTGATGCGCCCGGCCATAGCCGCGCTCCTCCAGGATTCGGTCCGGGTCCGAGGTGAAACCCTTGTAGGCAAAGAACATTGCCTCGATCCCCTTGCGCAGCTGTTCATCCGTCAGAAACAGCAACGTTTCCCCATGCTGGCCACTGCCACCGGGTCCTTGCGCCATTGTCTATCTCTCTGTTGTCCTCACAATCACGTTTTATGTCAGCCTTGTTGACATTGCTAGGGCCAACTGCTAGCTGCGGTCAGTTTTTGCGCAACATTACGTCCGAAACGGACATTTTCTGCGCAACTTTCGAAAAAGGCCAAGGAGTAAAAGATATGGCTGGTGCATATGACGATCGAGACGGAGTCATCTGGATGGACGGGAAGCTCGTGCCTTGGCGCGACGCAAACGTGCATATCTTGACCCACGCATTGCATTATGCCTCTGCCGTATTCGAAGGCGAGCGCGCCTATCATGGCAAGATCTTCAAGAGCCGGGAACATTCCGAGCGGCTGATCAAATCCGCCTCGATGATCGATTTCAAGGTTCCCTACTCGGTCGACGAGATCGAGGCTGCCAAGGACCTGATCCTCAAGGAATCCGGTCTTCAGGATGCCTATGTTCGGGCCGTCTCCTGGCGTGGGGCCGGTCCCGACATGGGAGTCGCCTCCGCGCGCAACCCGGTCCGCATGGCGATCGCCGCCTGGGAGTGGGGCGCCTATTACGGCGATGCCAAGTTCAAGGGCGCGAAGCTCGACATCTCCAAGTGGAAGCGGCCCTCGCCGGAGACGGTTCCGAGCCACGCAAAGGCGGCCGGACTGTACATGATCTGCACCATGTCCAAGCATGCCGCGGAGGCAAAGGGCTGTTCGGACGCGATGATGTTCGACTATCGCGGCTACGTGGCCGAGGCGACGGGGGCGAATATTTTCTTCGTCCGTAACGGCGAGGTGCATACCCCGCTGGCCGATTGCTTCCTGAATGGCATCACCCGCCAGACCGTCATCGAGATGCTCAAGAAAAAGGGGATCGAGGTGAAGGAACGCCACATCATGCCGGAAGAGCTGGAAGGTTTCGAGCAATGCTGGCTGACCGGTACAGCCGCCGAAGTCACGCCCGTGGGGCAGATCGGCGACTACACTTTCGAAGTCGGCGCCCTGACGCGGGACATAGCCGAAAGCTACGAGAAGCTGGTGCGGTCCTGATCCGTGCCGCCGGCCCGTTCATCGGGCCGGCACTTTCCTTCCGGTGAAATCTTAATTCCTTCTTGAGATTTGCACGCGATGTTCGCGGCAATGGAACAGACCGCACATCCGCCTCAACAGCGACAGATCTCGATCCTTGCGATCCTTATTGTCGCCATCGCCACCCCGGCGACACTGGCCCTGAGCTATTACCAATTTACGGGAGATCCGACATTTCGTCCGTTGGCACTCACCGTCGAGCGTCTTGTCGCCAGTGGACAGGGCCTTGAGCATATGGATGTTCAGGGTTTCGTGATTACCGGCAAGTCCCAAAGGAGCCGTGAACTCGCCGCCCGCTTCGGACAGAAGCTGGAGCGCGCATTCTATGGCAAAGGGCTGGAGGCGAATATCCGCCTGCACCCGGAGCCTACGGACGGCCCGACGCAGATCATCTTTCTAACAATTGGTGAAACCCACGGCCCGTTCCAGCTTCACGACGCGCCGCAAGCTGTCCGGATCGTGTCCGAGGCCGCAAAACGCCAGCACGATCCGCAATACGTCACGCGCGAGCATAGCTGGTAGCCCGGCCATGCCCGTTCGAGCCGTGGCCGGATGTGTCTGTTCAGGCCGTCATACCACGATCAATCCGCAGGAAGGCCTGGAAGCGCAATGCATCGTTGCAGGGCCCCTTCCTCTTGCGAAGCAGGTATTTCGCGGCCGGGTTGGTGCCCTCGGGGGCAGTCCGGCGCGTCACTTCGGAAAAAGGCTTAACCTGCGAAATCGTCCGACGGCGTTTATGGTCGAGCACGTGCTTGCCCATGCGATCCTCCCTTTCTACGACACCCCGATCATAGCAGATGAACCGGACAACGGAAATTGACACGGATCAGGAAACCCCCGGCAATCTGCTCAAAGCCCAGTTGGCCGCATCCGCGACTGTCGAGTCGGGATCTTCGCACAGGTTTTCTACAATTGCCCGGAAACCGGGCTGGCCGGAATTGCCGATGGCGTAAAGAACGTTCCGCACGAAGCGGTTTCGGCCAATTCGCTTGATCGGGCTGCCGGAAAAACGGGCACGAAAGGCGCTGTCATCGAGCTGGGCGAGCTCGGCGAGCGGCGGCGCGGCGAGATCCCCGCGTGCGGCATAACGAAGATCGCTCGCCTCGACGGCGAATTTGTTCCACGGGCATGCGGCGAGGCATGCATCGCAGCCATAGATTCGATTCCCCATCCGGGCGCGTAATTCCGGATCGACCGGCCCGTGATGCTCGATCGTCAGGTAGGAAATGCACCGCCGCGCATCCATCCGGTAGGGCGCAACAAAGGCCTCTGTCGGACAGGCATCGAGGCAGGCGCGACAGGAGCCGCAATGGTCCTGTTCCGGCTCGTCGGGCTCCAGCTCCAGCGTGGAAAAGACCGAACCGATGAAGAACCAGTTGCCCAGATCGCGGCTGACAAGGTTCGTATGCTTGCCCTGCCAGCCAAGCCCGGCCGCCTGCCCCAACGGCTTCTCGGCCACGGGCGCGGTATCGACGAAAACCTTCACCTCGCCGCCGCCCTCGGCAATCAGCCAGCGCGCCAGCCGTTTCAACCGCTTCTTGACCAGGTCGTGGTAATCCTTGCCGCGGGCATAGACAGAGACCGTCGCCAGTTCCGGGTTGGCGATATTCGCCTCGGGATCTTCCTCGGGCGAGTAGCTTTCGGCCAGCAGGATGATCGAGCGCGCCTCGGGCCAGAGCGCGGAAGGGTCCCCGCGCCACGCCATCCGCTCCGTCATCCAGTCCATCTGCCCGTGAAAGCCACGCTCGACGAATTCCGCGAGCTCTCCCGGCACATGCGCAATCGCATCCGGACGGCAGATCCGCATGAGCGAGAAGCCCTCCGCCACCGCCTGCCGTTCCAGCCGGTCACGCAGGCGGGTCATGGCGCCGGTCCGCGAAGGGGGGCTGTCTCAGAAATCCAGGTCAGCATATTGCTGGGATGGCGGAAAGCCGGGAACCTGGTCGGCCAGAAGTCCGCGGAAGGCCGGGCGGGACTTGATCTTGGCATACCAGTCCTTGACGTTCGCACTCCGGTTCCAGTCGACATCGCTGATGTAGTCAAGCGAGGAGATATGCGCGGCGGCGGCGAAATCGGCGAGCGTCATGTGATCGCCTGCGAGCCAGCGGCGCTGATCCAGCAGCCAGGTCATGTAGTCGAGGTGATACTTGATCGCCCGCGCCCCGGCCTTGACGTTCTTGCTCTCCGGATAGCCCTGCTTGGTGATCTTCTTGTTCACCCGTTCGTATAACAGGTTCGCCGTCACCTCGTGGTGGAACTTGTCGTCGAACCAGGAACACAGACGGCGCACCTCGTAGCGCTCCTTGGCGCCCTTCGGCAGCAGCGCAGGCTCCGGGGCCACGTCCTCCAGGTACTCGCAGATCGGCTGGCTCTCGGCCATGGTCATGCCGTCCATTCGCAGTACCGGGACCTTTCCGGCCGGGTTGCGCCGGAGGAAATCGGGATCTTGTTCCCAATAGCGTTCTTCGACCAACTCCACCTCGATCTTCTTTTCCGCCAGAACCAGGCGCACCTTGCGGCAAAAGGGAGAAAGCGGAACGTGATACAGTCGATTCATCGAGAGCCTTCTGGGAGCGTGAGGGTGGGTCGTCTTTTCTTGCCGTGCCTGCGGGGCATTTTCAATCCTCGAAACAGGCCGCGCGGCCGTCAACGGCAATGGTTGCGGCTCCGTCGGCGATAGAAGCCGCGCGCTTTTTCAGCCAAGGTGTGGGTTTTGCCGCGTCGCGTTGCTTCGGGTTTGGCAGGACGGCGGCAATTCTGGCGGCACGGGTCGCATCCAGATCCCGTGCCGGTATTCCGAAATAGGACTGGGCGGCAGCCTCGGCGCCGAAAACGCCCTCACCCATCTCCGCAACGTTCAGATACACTTCCAGGATCCGGCGCTTGGGCCAGGCCAGCTCCACAAGGGGGGTGATCGTCGCCTCCAGCGCCTTGCGCAACCAACTGCGGTTTTGCCACAGGAATACGTTCTTGACGGTCTGCTGGGTGAGCGTTGAGGCACCCCTCTGGCCACCGTCATCGAGAGCCTCGCGGATCGCGGCCATGTCGAACCCCCAATGGAGGCAGAAATTCGCATCTTCCGCGGCGACAACCGAGCGCGGCATATGAACAGACATCTCTTCGAGCGGCACCCAGACCCTTTCGACCCCGTCCAGACGCCGGGACTCGGTCCAGATCGTATGGGTCGTCGGCGGATTCACGAAGCGGAACAGGATGACGAGGAACAGGACAAGGATGACCGGTGCCCAGAGCGCGCGCCAGATCCACTTCCGCGCGAACAAGGCGGCTTTTACCGGCAGGAGGTCCTGCCGGGAACGACTGGCCTTGCCCTTGGCCTTCGATCTGCTCTTCTTCTGTGCCACGCGTTTCACATGCCGCGCGAGGCCGGCGGCCGTCAAGTCGCTGGCAGTGCCGTCCCGGATTTGACTCGCGTCATGGCGCGGGCAGGCATCATCTGCGAAACTGCGGCGGCAGGAGACGAGAGCCATGCGGACCAATGAACTCCCCCATTTCGACGACAGCGTGAACCCAACGAATTGCTGCCCGAAATTCAATCCCGACGGCTGGGACGGCGCAAAGCTGCATTTCGAGGACAAGCCTTTCCTGAGGGCCGAGACGCAGGCAGCGATGCATGTCCCGGTGAATATGGGCAAGATCTTCAGGCGGGTCGATGAGCATGTCCGCGCCTCGGGCGGCTGGGATACCGGCAACATGATCGTGCTAAGCAAGGACCTGTCGCCCTGGAAGGCGGAACATTACTTTTCCGTGGACCACCCGGTGCCGCAGGAGGAAATGACCACCCTCTCGGGCGACTTCGTCACCCGTGTCTTCGAGGGTCCCTATTCGAAGGCAAAGCAATGGTACGGCGAGATGGAAGAGCTTGCCCGCAGCCACGGCTGCGAGACCAGCGAGATCTTCTTCTACACGACCTGCCCGAAATGCGCGAAGCACTACGGAAAGAACTACGTCGTGGGCGTGGCCCGGATCTGAGCTGTGAAAAGGCACAGGCCGGCCCCGAGGGACCGGCCTGCATTTTCCTGATCTGCGTTGCGCAGATCACTCCGCCGGAATGGCATTTTCCTCGACGCCGAGCGGATGCGGGATGTGCACCAACATTTCCTTCGGGCAGACCTGCACGAAGTGGCGCAGTTCCAGGTCCCAGTGCTGGAGGATATCCGCCGCCTTGACCGACTCCGTTTCGGCCACGTGGCGCTCGATCAGGTCGCGCAGCTCGGCTTCCCAATGCGGATGAGTGACCGGTGCCGTAACCAGCGTCTCCATGTTCATCAGCTCACGCGAACTGCCGTCCGGATCATAGAGATAGGCCATTCCCCCGGTCATGCCGGCACCGAAGTTGGCGCCGATGGAGCCGAGGATCACCGCAACGCCGCCGGTCATATATTCACAACCGTTGGAGCCGCAGCCCTCGATCACGACCTTCGCACCCGAGTTCCGCACCGCGAAGCGCTCGCCCGCGCGGCCGGCGGCAAAGAGATAGCCATCGGTCGCACCATAGAGCACCGTGTTGCCGATGATCGTGTTGTCGTCGGCCTTCAGCGGCGAGTTCATCGGCGGACGCACGACGATGGTCGCGCCCGAAAGGCCCTTGCCGACATAGTCGTTGGCATCCCCCGACACTTCGAGCTTCAGGCCCGGCGCGCCGAAGGCCCCGAGCGACTGGCCGGCAGAGCCGGTCAGCTTCACCGTCAGGTGGTCGGGCTGCAGCGCGTTGCGCATGCCAAAGCGCTGCACGATATGCGAAGAGGTCCGCGTGCCGATGGTGCGGTGCGTGTTCTGAACGGCATAGGAGAGCTGCATCTTCTCCCCGTCCTTCAGGAACCGTGCCGCATCGGCCACGATCTGCGCGTCCAGCGTATCCGGCACCGGGTTCCGCGGCTTCCAGAGGTCGTAGACGATGTCATTGGCGCCATCGACCGTGATCAGCAGCGGGTTGAGGTCCAGGTCGTCCAGATGCGCGTTGCCACGGCTGACCTGCGCGAGCAGGTCGGTGCGGCCGATCACCTCGTCGAGGCTCTTGGCACCAAGCTCCGCCAGGATCTCGCGCACTTCCTGGGCGTAGAAGGTGATGAGGTTCACCACCTTGTCCGCAGACCCGGTGAACTTGTCGCGCAGTTTCTGATCCTGCGTGCAGACGCCGACGGGGCAGGTGTTGGACTGGCACTGGCGCACCATGATGCAACCCATCGCGATGAGCGCGGCGGTGCCGATGCCGTATTCCTCGGCGCCGAGCATGGCGGCGATCACGATGTCCCGACCGGTGCGAAGCCCGCCATCGGTGCGGAGCGTCACCCGGTCGCGCAGCTTGTTCATCGCCAGAACCTGGTGCGCCTCGGTCAGGCCCATCTCCCAGGGGAGACCGGCATATTTGATCGAGGTCGCCGGCGAAGCGCCCGTGCCGCCGTTATGGCCCGATATCAGGATCACGTCGGCCTTGGCCTTGGCCACGCCGGCAGCGATAGTGCCTACACCGGAGGACGCCACGAGCTTCACCGTCACCTTGGCCCGCGGGTTGATCTGCTTGAGGTCATAGATCAGCTGCGCGAGGTCCTCGATCGAGTAAATATCGTGGTGCGGCGGCGGCGAGATCAGCGTCACGCCCTTGGTGGAGTGACGCAGCCGCGCGATAAGATCGGTGACCTTCACGCCCGGAAGCTGGCCGCCCTCGCCGGGCTTGGCGCCCTGGGCTACCTTGATCTCAAGTTCTTCGCAGTGGTTCAGGTATTCGGCGGTCACGCCGAAACGGCCCGAGGCCACCTGCTTGATCTTGGCCGAGGGGTTGTCGCCATTCGGCTCCGGCACGAAATGCGCCGGATCCTCGCCGCCCTCGCCGGAGTCCGACTTGGCGCCGATCCTGTTCATGGCAATGTTCAGCGTCTTGTGTGCCTCGGGGCTCAACGCGCCGAGCGACATGCCCGGTGTCACGAAGCGTTTGCGGATCGACGTGATCGATTCGACCTCCTCGATCGGCACCGGACGGCCGAGCGGCTTGAAGTTCATCAGGTCGCGCAGGTGGATCGGCGGGTTGGCCTGCATCTTCTTCGAGTACTGCTTCCACAGCTCGAAGGAGCCGGTGTTGCAGGCAGATTGCATCATGTGCATCGTCTGCGCCCCCCAGGCATGGGTCTCGCCGGATTTGCGGGCCTTGTAGAAACCACCCAGCGGCAGGATGTCGGTACCGCCACCCCAGCCCTGCTGGTGCACCATCTCGGCCTTGCGCTGGACACCGACGATGCCGATGCCCGAGATGCGGCTGGTCATGCCGGGGAAGTACTCCGCCACCATGGCGCGGGAGAGGCCCACGGCCTCGAAGTTCAGCCCGCCCCGATAGGAGGAGATGACCGAGATACCCATCTTGGACATGATCTTGAGTAGGCCGGCATCGATGGCCGCACGGTAGCGGGCCATCGCCTCGTTGAGCGGGCCATCCAACAGGCCGCGTTCGATGCGGTCTGCCAGGCTGTCCTCGGCCAGATAGGCGTTCACAACCGTCGCACCGCAGCCGATGAGCACGGCAAAGTAATGCGGATCGACGCATTCGGCCGACCGTACGTTGAGCGAGCAGAATGTCCGCAAGCCTTTGCGCGTGAGCCAGGAATGCACCGCAGAGGTGGCCAGGATCATCGGCATCGGAACCTTGTCGTCCGACTGGTAGTGGTCGGTCAGAACGATATGGCCGGCACCGGAGCGCACGGCGTCTTCCGCCTCGGTCCGAATCCGGTCAAGCGCATCGCGTAACGCGTTCTGCTCCCCGCCTGCCGGGAAGGTGCAGTCGATCTCGATCATCGGCGCGTTGAACTCGACAACCAGCTTTTCGAACTGGGCATTGCCGACAAACGGGGTCTCAAGGATCAGGATCTCGGTCTGCGAGCTGTCCTCGTCCAGCACGTTCTTGAGGTTGCCGAAACGCGTCTTCAGGCTCATCACGCGGTATTCGCGCAAGGAGTCGATCGGCGGGTTCGTCACCTGGGAGAAGTTCTGGCGGAAGAAATGGCTCAGTGGGCGGTACTTCTCGGACAGCACGGCCGAAGGCGTGTCATCGCCCATGGAGGCGATCGCTTCCTTGCCATCCTCAGCCATGGGAACGAGAATCTGCTCCAGCTCCTCGACGGAGTAACCAGCCGCGATCTGCCGCTTGCGCAGCTCGGCGCCGGTAAAGACCGGCTTCTCGGTTTCGCCGGCAAGAACGCTGTCGAGTTCGACGACCTTCTCCACCCACTCGCTGAAAGGCTGCGAGGAGGCGAGCTTGTCCTTCAGCTCCTTGTCGTGGAACAGCTTGCTGGTGGACATGTTGACAGCGATCATCTGGCCCGGGCCAAGCGCGCCCTTTTCGATCACGTTGGTCTCGTTCGTCGGCACCATGCCGACCTCGGAACCCGCGATCAGCAGCCCGTCACCCGTCACGACATAGCGCATCGGCCGCAGGCCGTTGCGGTCCAGCCCGCCAACGACCCAGCGGCCATCGGTCATGGCCAGCGCGGCTGGGCCGTCCCAGGGCTCCATGACGGAGTTCACGTAGGAATACATGTCCTGCCAGCTCTGCGGCAGGTCCACGGCCTGCTTGGACCAGCTTTCCGGCACCAGCATGGTCTTGGCCATCGGCGCCGAGCGCCCGGCGCGCACCAGCATTTCGAACACCGAGTCGAGCGCGGCGGAATCCGACGAACCTTGCGGGATGATCGGCTTGATGTCCTCGGCCATCGGTCCGAAGGTCGCGTGCGCCATCCGGATCTCGTGGCTTTTCATCCAGTTGGTGTTGCCCTTGAGCGTGTTGATCTCGCCGTTATGGGCGAGCATGCGGAAGGGCTGGGCCAGCCACCATTGCGGGAAGGTGTTGGTCGAATAGCGCTGGTGATAGATCGCAAAGGCGCTTTCGAAACGCTCGTCCTGCAGGTCCGGATAGAACTCGGCCACCTGTTCGGCCAGCATCATCCCCTTGTAGATGATCGAGCGGCAGGAGAGCGAGCAGACGTAGAAATCCGGTACGCGACGGGTCGATGCGGCCTTTTCGATGCGGCGGCGGATGACGTAGAGCTCGCGCTCGAAGGTCTCCTCGTCCACGCCCTTGGTGTTGGAGATCAGGATCTGTTCGATCTCCGGGCGCGTCGCGTTAGCCTTCTCGCCAAGGCAGGAGATGTCGACAGGCACGTGGCGCCAGCCGTAGATATAGTAACCCATCCGCAGGACCTCGCTCTCGACGATGGTCCGGCAGGCTTCCTGGGCGCCGAAATCGTTCCGCGGCAGGAAGATCTGGCCCACGGCGATCAGCTTCTCCACGTCCGGCTCGTGGCCGGTGCGGCGGATCTGGTCATAGAAGAAGGGCACCGGGATCTGCACATGAATGCCCGCGCCGTCGCCGGTTTTGCCGTCGGCATCGACCGCGCCGCGGTGCCAGACCGCCTTCAACGCGTTGATGCCGTCTTCGACCACCTTGCGGCTCTTCTTGCCGTCAATGGCCACCACAAGGCCAACGCCGCAGGAGGAATGCTCGTCCTCTTCGCGATACATGCCATTCCTGGCCAGTTCCTCGCGCTTGGCCCGTTCGGCCTCGGCCCACGTGTCGTCATAGGTCGTCATTGCGCTTCTCCTTTCGCTGGGCAGAGGCAGGCGGCTGGTAGCCGATCTCCTCCGTCGCGTTGCATCCGTAGAGCGGGGTCATTTCGGTGAACCCCGCCTCGCCGGGGCGGATGAACCGCACCGGGCTGAAATCGTTTTTCATTTCCTCGCCGTCCTGCAGAAAGCTGTCGGCTCCGAGGAAGAACAGGCGCTCTTCGGCCAGCACGTATTGGTTGCCGGCCACGGCAAAGATCTCCTCGCCACTGTCCGCATCCATTGCGGTCGAGGTGTACTCTGTCTCGAGCAGCTCGACGCCGTCGATCACTACCGTGCGTCCGGTCAGCCGGTCCTGGCCCTGGTGAACCACGTCGCGAATGCCCTCGGGGCCTTCCTCCCGGATCACAAAAGCGTAGCTGTCTTGGCCGGTTTCCAGCAATTCCCCGAGCGAGGCCGGGTCCGGAGCGGTTTCGGTCAGGTGCTCGCGAGTGTTTTCCCGGAAGTACTGACTGTCGAGCCACTGGAAATCGGGATCATAGACCGAGAGCGAGTAGATGCCCTCGGAATCGTAATGCACTTCCCAGACCGTGCCCTCCGGCGCCGCCTCGCACCGCCAGTAATGGGAGACGCCGCAACCCTTCTGCTGAACCGTCAGAAAGCCAGCACAGCCCTCGGGCACTTCGATCGAACCAGCCAAGGCGGGAAGGGCAGTCAACGCAGTCGCCCCCGCCAAGCCCAGGAGCCATTTCCGTTCAGTTCGTCCCATGTCAGTCCCTTTGCCGACCGTGCTGAGGGCTATTCCGCCGCCACACCGGTCGCGGCCGTGTCGAAACCGTTGATCATTGCGTCGGCGGCCTCGCGCCCGTCCCGGATTGCCCAGACCACGAGCGAGGCTCCGCGCACGATGTCGCCCACGGCATAAACGCCCGGAATTTTCGTCTCGTGGCTGCGGAAATCGGCCTTGATCGTGCCCCAACGGGTCACTTCGAGCTGAGGCACGCCCCACAGGGAGGGAAGCTCTTCCGGCTCGAAACCGAGCGCCTTGATGACGAGATCGGCCTCTTCGATATAATCGGCCCCTTCGATCACCTCGGGACGCTGACGGCCGGAGGCATCCGGCGCACCCAGGCGCATCTTCTGCACCATCACGCCCGAGACCGGCTCGCCGATGAACCCGTTCGGTGCGGTCAACCATTCGAAGACGACGCCTTCTTCCTCGGCATTCTGCACCTCGCGCTGCGAGCCGGGCATGTTGGCGCGGTCGCGGCGATAGAGACATTTCACGCTCTTGGCGCCCTGGCGGATCGCGGTGCGGACACAGTCCATCGCGGTGTCGCCGCCGCCGATGACGACGACCTTGCGGCCTTCGGCGTTCAACTCGCCATTATCGTATTCCGGAACGGCATCGCCGAAATTCTTGCGGTTGGAGGCTGTCAGGTAGTCGATGGCCCGCACGATGCCATGCGCACCGGAGCCCGGCGCCTGCAGGTCGCGGGACTTGTAGACGCCCGTGGCGATCAACACCGAGTCGTGCTTCTTGCGGACCTCGTCGAAGGAAATGTCCTCGCCGATATTGCAATTGAGCACGAAATCCACGCCGCCCTGTTCGAGCTGCTCGTTGCGGCGCATCACGATGTCCTTCTCGAGCTTGAAGCCCGGAATGCCATAGGTCATCAACCCGCCCGCGCGGTCATAGCGGTCATAAACCGTCACCTGCACGCCAGCACGACGCAGACGGTCGGCCGCTGCCAGTCCACCGGGACCGGCGCCGATGATGCCGACGCTCTCGGTGCGTTCGTTGGCGGGCTTGATCGGCTGCACCCAGCCCTTTTCCCAGGCGGTGTCGGTGATGAATTTCTCCACCGCTCCGATGGTCACGGTGCCGTGCCCGGATTGCTCGATAACGCAATTGCCTTCGCACAACCGGTCCTGCGGGCAGATCCGCCCACAGATCTCGGGGAAGGTGTTGGTCATCTGGCTGACCTGATAGGCCTCCTCCAGTCGGCCCTCGGCCGTGAGCTTGAGCCAATCGGGGATATTGTTGTGCAGCGGGCAATGCGACTGGCAGTACGGAACCCCGCACTGGCTGCATCGACCGGCCTGCTCCTCGGCTTTCGCCTCGGCGAACTCGCCATAGATTTCCAGGAAGTCGTGCGCCCGGTCATCTGCTTCCCGCTTAGCGGGCATCTGCTTGTCCACGGACACGAACTGGAGCATTCGCTGTTTGGCCACTGGCTGCCTCCATAATTCAGTCCGGGCTGAATACACGTCTGGTCTGAAGAAATAAAGTCATAAACGGTGACCTACTTTGCGGATTTTTCGCAGTCACGGGGCTCTTTTTCGTCCGACTTCACTGTAATAGGACAGCTTAGCTGTCATTATTCTGGTCTTTTCATTCAGAATCATCCGGTTACTCTGCCGACGATTTTGATCACGGGCCTGCACCAATGACGCTCTTTCACATCCTTCTGGTCGCTATAATTCAAGGCATTACGGAGTTTTTGCCCGTTTCCTCCTCGGGTCACCTGATTCTCTTGCCAAACCTGACAGGTTTGGAGGACCAGGGCCTGACCATAGATGTTGCCACCCATGTGGGAACTCTGTTCGCCGTCATCCTGTTTTTCTGGGCCGATGTGAAAACGGCCCTCAAGGGTGTTCCCACGCTGCTGCGGGGACGTATCGACACGCCAGGCGCGCGCCTCGCCTTCCTGCTGATCATCGCGACCATCCCCGTGATGGCCATCGGGTTGGTTCTGAAACTGACCGGGCTGGACGAAGCCATGCGCTCCACTGCCGTGATCGGGTGGACGATGCTGCTCTTCGGAATCCTGCTCTACTGGACGGACCAGAAAGGGTCGGAAGACCTGAAAGCCTCCGACTGGTCGCTGCGGCAGGCGTGGATCCTTGGGCTCTGGCAAGCGGTGGCGCTGATCCCTGGCACGTCTCGCTCGGGTATCTGCATCACCGGTGCCCGCCATATGGGGTTTGCCCGTGGCGACGCGGCCCGCATCTCGATGCTCATGTCGATCCCGACGATCATGGCCTCCGGCGCGTTGCTCGGCCTTGATGTCATTGCCGAGGGGAACATGGCGCTTTTGCGGGATGCCTCCATCGCCGCCTGTTTCTCCTTCGTGGCAGCGCTTCTGGCCTTGAGCTTCATGATGCGACTGCTTCGCTCGGTGAGCTTCACTCCCTACGTGATTTACCGGGTCGTTCTCGGAATCGTGTTGCTCGTGATCGCCTACAGCTGACGGAGCCGGAACGGCGGGCCTTGATCTGCGCCCGGCATTCGCCTCAGCGCGGCGCGGCGATCGCAGATCGTGCCTTCCGAATCGAGAAAGGGTCGGCGCGGAGCCGACCCTTTTGATCTGTTTTCGTGAATTCTCAGGCTTTCAGGTTGCCTGCAGATTCCGTCAGTGCTTCGAACTGACCGCCGGGACGGAAACGCCACAGGTAATCCGGCAACACGGCCTTGGCCGCGAGCGGTTCGATCCCGAGATCGGCAAATGTCTTGGCGCCCTCGCTCACGACATTGTCCCGCTTGAGGTTCTTGATCTGGTCGCGTGTCAGCGGTGCCTCGATATTACCGAGGGTGACTTTCTGAAGAATACCGAAGCCGCCGGCCACCAGATTGGCGATCCCGGTTGGCATGTCGTTGATCAGCCGCTCGCGGCGCACGATCTTGAGCATGAGCTTGATCCAGTCCCGGAAGCTCGCCACGTCCGGCCCGCCAAGCTCGTAGATGCCGGGTTCCGCCGCGCCGGTCACCCCGGCCACCGCCGCCTTGGCCACGTCATCGACATAGACCGGTTGGAACTTCGTATCGGCACCGATGATGCTCAGAACCGGGCCGAAGCGGGACATGGAGGCGAAGCGGTTGAAGAATTCGTCTTCCGGACCGAAAATCACCGATGGCCGCAGGATAACCGCGTTCGGCATATGCCGGAGTACGGCTTCCTCGCCGGCGGCCTTGGTGCGGGAATACTGCGATTCGGACGTCGCGTCGGCGCCAATCGCGGAGAGGTGGACCATCGACGTTACGCCGGCTTCCTTCGCAAGGCGTGCGATCCGCTCGGCGCCGTCGATCTGCACCGACTCGAACGTGTTCTTCCGGAACTCGGCGAGGATCCCGACGCAGTTTACCAAGGCATCCGCGCCATGGATCACGTCGCGCACCGAGTCTTCGTCGCGGATATTGCAAGCAACCGGTTCGACCTGTCCGACTTCACCAAAGGTGCGCACGAAAAGGTTCTCGTCGGGGACCCGGGTCGCGACCCGCACCCGCCAGCCTTCCTTGGCCATGCGGCGGGCGATATAGCGTCCTACGAAACCGGAGCCGCCAAAAATCGTGACGAGTTTGGGCATGTAAGTTTCCTCCGTTCGGTGGCTCACGCATCGAGATAGCGCTGAGTCGGCAAACGAACAAGCAGCGATTGCGTCGCGCCACTCTGTCTACTGTCCTGATAAAGGGAGGAGGCGCGAAAAAACTGTCTGATTGGCGTTGACACCTCTCGGCACCGGATATAATCACCGCGCTCACGACACCGGCCCAGGTGGCGGAATTGGTAGACGCGCTAGCTTCAGGTGCTAGTGTCCGTATGGACGTGGAGGTTCGAGTCCTCTCCTGGGCACCAAGTTTTCCCATAAAATTCAATCAAAACAATGTTTTATTGAGATCTATCGCGGATCAGACCCCCAATTAGTCCCCCACTGTTTTCACGGTGAAACTCGCTCTAAGGCTCGGCTGGCCGACGAATACGACGTCGCGCAGGAGTGGGGGGAGGTAAAGCGGCTTGGCGGCGATACGAGCGGTGTAGAATACCACAACACCGCTTCCACCTCCGACCTCGGCTTTAGCCGCGACGAGACCTCCCGCGCGCCCGTGGACGAAGCCCACACGTAGTTACGTCGCACTCTCGCAAACATTCCATCAAATGGAAGGTATCCGTCTCGCTCCCGTGCCAGGCCTTCGCAGCGCTTTCCGGCAATTGTGATGGCAGTACGAGAGGCGTTCGCGATTCTTGATGTTTCCAGATTTTCTATCGTTCTCAGGAACGCCAACGGGAGCTTCTGCGGATTAGGGCGCCCCATTTTCATCACTGATACAGGCGTCCCCCTCTCTGCTCTTAGTGGCGCAGGCAGGCGCGACATTCCAAGCTCCTCGTCAGCGGACTATTTGGCGTCGGCAAAAAGAAAGTGCTCCACTGTTAGCAGGGGCAGCAAAAACCGAAAACCGAGGGAAGGTAATGCGGAAGGGCAAACCCGTAATTGGTTATTGCGGTGGTCGAGCGGAAACCCACCACTTTGAGATAGTCCACTGACTGCGCATTGCCGTCGTGGAGTGCCCCCAATGAAGTGGTCCACCAACTGGGATAGCTTTATCCCGTTTTCAGGAGGACCAAACGATGGCTGGAAAGCGAGACAAACCCGAGGAGATCGTGCTGAAGCTGCGGCAGGTTGAAGTGCTGCAAGGTCAGGGCAGCTCGGTTGCCGATGCCGTTCGCCAGATTGGCGTGACGCAGCAGACCTACTACCGATGGCGCAAGGAGTATGGCGGCATGAGCCGGGATCAACTGAAGCGCCTGAAGCAGTTGGAAACGGAGAACCAGCGGCTCAGGCGCGCGGTATCTGATCTGACGCTGGACAAGATGGTTCTGGCCGAGGCTGCACGGGG
>NZ_FNEK01000192.1 GCF_900099935.1 Aliiruegeria lutimaris
AGGCTATGAGGCCGATTAAACGCGACACGCTCTAGCACCTTGTTCACCGTCACATCGAAACGGATCTCAATGTCCCCGGTTTCGCGAACTTCCCCTATGTTACCAAGCACGACGATGTCGGCCACATCGAACAGTGCGCAGATAGTGAACGGTTTTCCACCACGCGCTCACTGTCCGAACTGAGCAAACGGATCTTCATTCGTCTCTTCGGACACCCAGGATATTCTGTCGGCGCGTCGCGGCGCCCCTGGCGATTTCCATTTCGTTATTGGTCCAAAGACAAAATGTATCCGACGATGTTATCGATGTTCTCGGCGAACATGTAAGTGTGGAACTGCGGCATCAGCACTGCATGGTCAGGGAACATGATTTTCATGCGCATTACCTGGGGATCCATGTAGATGGCGATCGCCTGAAAACTCGGCGGATACAGCTTGAAGGCGCCGCCGGCCATAATGTTATGGCAATTCGCGCAATTCGCTTCAGCCATTCGCTTGCCGGCCTCGATATATGGCTCTTCTTCTGAAAGGGCGGATGTGCCCATCGATATCGCAAGAACGGCCAACAGAATAATCATTTTCATGATACCCTCCCTATGTTGCGAAGCACCTACTCATCGTACATCATCTCACAAACAAAACTTCACCTCGTTGATGTGCCTCAAAAAGGCTCCTTAAGGCAGAACCAAGAAACATTCTCCGTACGCAGGCAGCTTTCGTTCATCTGATTTCGCACCGTTCGCTGCAATGTACGCTCTGCGCAGGAAGCGGTTGGAAAGACGGAGTCGATGATCGGCGGCAATGTCCGCTGAGAAGACCTTGACGCGGCCTCACTCAAATGTCCGGTTTTCGTCCTTTCGGGGGAGCATATGCTGCTGCCTTTACTGGATGTTGCAAGCGCAGCGAATGGCAGCTCTCCGACGATTCCGTTGAAAAACAATGCGCTGCAAGTCAGGAAATTGGCTTCAAAAAACGGTGTGAGCGCCTTTGTGTTGATTTCCGCTGAGAAGTGACCCGGTAGCCCCTCAAATTTTCACTGAGAATTGACCCATGTGAACACGTTGCCCTGACGGTTTCGGTCGGGGAGATATGGA
>NZ_FNEK01000013.1 GCF_900099935.1 Aliiruegeria lutimaris
TTCAGACACATAAGGTGTTCAGTCCCGGCATCTTGCGGAACCCTCCAAATCCTCGCCGAGACCCGAGACGGCGCTCAGGCCGTCAATCGCCTCGAACACCTGCTCGCCCGGGCGAGTCTATATGATCAATGTTTGCGTGGTACGGATTTCGGCAGGGGTGGGGCAGCCTCAGAGCGACGCCGCCGCCCGGCTCGCCTGATCGTATTGCCCCGAGAGCGTGCGCAGGATGGAGGCCACGTTGCGAAGTTGCTCACCCTCGACGCCGCCTTGCAGAAGCGGCTCCAGAAGGCACTGCTCCCGGATCTGGCGATACCGCTCGCAGAGCTCCTGGCCCGCTTCCGAGGCGCTATAAAAAACTTCCTTGCCGCGCTTTTCGGAGATCAGCAGGTCCGATTTCATCAGTTTGCGCAACGCGTAGTTCACCGTGTGCATGTCCTCGATATTGAGCAGGAAACAGATGTCCGAGAGGCGTTTTTCCCGGTCGCGGTGATTGACATGGTGAATGACGAGGATTTCCAGCGGCCCCAGATCGGCGCCGCCCGCCGCCGTCATGCAGCGCTGCATCCAGCGGTTGAAGGCATTATGGACAATGATCATGCCGTATTCGAACTCGGACATCTCCCATCCTTCGCCTTCGGCGAGGTGACGTGAGGAGACGATGCGGCGCGGCGCGGTACTGGTCACGGTTTCACCCGATTATCGTTGATGTTTCGCAGGTATATTACCAATGACTGGACGAATTGCGAGTGGATTGCGCGTCTCGCAATCGGGCGGGAGGGGCTATTTCCCGGTTACCTTGCCGGTGAAATGCTTTTAATCGGTCGGTTCAGGAGGGTTTCTTTTGCGGCAACAAGTGCTCGGGAAGCACGACGCCGCGTTTCTCGGCGCCTGCCAGCACCGCTTGCCGTATAGCCTCGCTCCGCTTGAGAAGGCGGAGGAACCGCTCTTCGTCGAGAACCAGCAGAGTGGAAGGAGCGATGGCGCGGACCTCGGCATGACGCGGTTTCCGCATGAGGATGCTCATATGCCCGAACATCTCGCCGCGACCCAGGCGCCAGGTCTGCCCGGCGCGTTCCAACTCCACTGCGCCGGAGGCGATGAAATAGACGCTCTTGTTGACGGTTTCCTTGCCAAAGATCACGTCACCCGGGTTCACGTGGCGGGTTTGCATGGCCCGCCCCAGGCGTTTCAGGACCTTGGCGTCGAGATCGGAGAAGAGCGGGAATTGCTGGATGATCTCGGTGCGCCGAAGCGCGATATCCAGACGCGGTCGGTCCTCGCACGCGGTCCGTCGCGCCGAGAGGTCCTGCATCAACGTTGTATAGACCTCGGCCCCGATCAGCCCGTCTTCGCGCATGGCGGTGTATTCGCGCTCCTCGAGACGCAGCGCCGTGCGGCGGATGAAGCGGCGCTCCAGTTCCTCGGCATAGCCCGGATATTGCAGCCGCAGCCCTTCCAGCGCGGTCTCCACCCCTTCGACCCTTCGGGATAGCAGTTCCGCGAGCAGTTCGGCCACGCGCCGGCCGTGAATGCGGCGAATGCGACCGTCGATGAAGGCGCCAAGATCGCGCAGGATGAGACGCTGAGAGAGCAGGCGTTCGAACCGGTCGGCGGTCATGCGTGCCAAGGGCCGTGAGAGGCCAAGCCGGTTGTTCAGCAGGCCGGCGGCCCGGAAGGCGCGTCCATAGGCGATGCTGCGGCGGGCTGCCCGCTGATAGCCGCTTCGGCCATTGGTGCGCGCGCCTTCGATCAGCCGGTCGGCATCCGAGAGCACCTGCTCGGCCATGCGCGCCGAAATCATCCTCTCGCGCATTCCGGCAAGGATCGTGTCGCGCTCATGGCCCGCCAGCGCGATCAATCCGAGCGTGATACGGTCGCGGTCGAGGATGTCGACGCTGTCCTCGGCCTGCCGGACAGCCCCTTCCAGTCGTTTGCCGAAGCGCTTGGCCTCGACACGCACGATGTCGTGGCTCAACTCGTAATCCACGGTGGTACGCGCCACGTCTTCGCGGACGGTCTGCAACGCCACGGCGATCACCTGACGCGACAAGGCTTCGTCGATGGGCGAGAGCCGGTCCAGCCCGAGCCGGCGGATGACATTGCGAAGCGTGGTGCCTTGTACGATCAGGGTGAAGAGCACGAACCCCGTCGCGAGGATGCCGACGACCCGCTGGATGCCGTCGGGCACCCGGAAGCTCTCCGTTACTGCAAGCGCAAGCGCGAGCGTGACCGCGCCGCGCAGGCCGCCCCAGAGGATCGCGACGCGGTAGGGGCGTTCGACCGTCGGCGAGACACGCAGCAGCGACAGCAAGGGCAACAGACCGAACAGGATCACCGCGCGGGCGGCGATCGCGGCGATGATAACCACGCCGATCAGCGCGAAATCCGCCACACGGACCTCTTCCAGGAGCCGGGGGATCAACAGCGCGGCAAGGATGAAGATCAGCGCCCCGGCCCAATGGGCCAGCACGTCCCACAACTCGCGCAGGCTGGCCCAGGCTTGCGGTGGCAGACGTCCCGGTCCGGTCAGGTTCAGTGTCAGGCCCGCGGCGACCACCGCGATCACGCCGGAGGCCCCGATACTCTGCTCGGCCACGATATAGGCGAGGTAGGGCAGGGCGACCGAGATCGAAAGCTGCGCCATCTCGTGACGGACAAACAGGGCCATGGTCCAGACTGCGGCCCGCGCGGCCAGCCATCCGGTGATGGCCCCGCCCGCGATCAGAAAGGGGAAACGGCCGAGCGCGTCGCCAAGCGTCGGGTCCGGAACGCCGAGCATGACATACCCCATGAACAGGCCGAAAAGCGCGATCGCGGCGGCATCGTTCAGCAGGCTCTCGCCTTCGATGATCCGCGCAAGCCGCCGAGGGGCCGAGATCGAGCGGAAGATCGAAACCACGGCGGACGGATCTGTCGTGGAGACGATGGCACCGATCAGCAGGCACGCCACGAGCGGCAGGGTGCTGGTCCAGAACAGGGCGTAGCCGACACTCAGCGTCGCCACCACCACCGCTACGACCGCGAGAACGAGGATTGGCACCCAGTCGTCGAGCATGCGGCGCAGGTTCATCCCCAGTGTCGCTTGGAACAGCAAGGTCGGCAGAAAGACGAAGAGGAAAACGTCGGACCGGATGGGCAAGCCCAGGATCGCCTCGGCCACCGGGTTAAGCGCGTCGGTCAGTTCCGTGCGCAGTAAGAAGGTCGCGCCCGCACCGATGAGCACGCCAAGGACAGCGAGAATGACGCTGTAAGGCAGGCGCAGGCGCGCGGCGAGCGGCTCCGCCGCACCGATAACCAGAAAAAGAGACGCGATAACCGTCGTTACAAGAACTATTCCCATGGGACCGAAGTATCACGAAGCTCGGGCAACGCAGGGACTAAAGTGAGTGTTGCGATCCTGCGTTGTCCGTCTGATGACGGGACGCCGCCGGATGGATCTCACGTGACCCGCGGTTGCCACTCTTCGCGCCAAGATAAGCAAAGGTGGAAGCCGTCGAGACGGCGCCTGACGCCGCCTCGTATTCGTTCCGTGATAGCAAGGTCTGCCTGCTTTCCGCCAGAGACCACGTGATGCCGATTTCCTATCGTTGGATTGCGGTCTGGTGGGCGGTTCCCGAAGCGGCGGCCGGGGGCTGGAAGGTCGCGAAGGTGGGCGCGGCGAAGCGGCTGGCCAAGGCCTGATGCGACAATCTGACTGCCCAATGAACGTGGGGCTTGCCGAATCTTGGAACAGTTGCGGGGCAGGTGCCGCCATTGCGAACCTGGTGTCGACACCGGTCATCGGCCTGAAATACAGGCCTCCAGTTATGGCGCTAACATTGCGTCGCGGCGGTGACCCTTCTGATTCGCCGGGCGGAGGCATGAGCAGGGGCCGGGTCGCCTTTGCTGGGTCTGCATGGCGGTTTGTTCGATCGCGTCGCGGGGAGTTGGTTTGCCGCCAATCCGGCGCTGATACTATTTTCACCGGATACAAAAACCAAATGCTCACAGGCATTTTGAGCTGTTTACATCCGCCTCCAGCTTCCGTTCGTTTCCCCAAGACGCCTCAATTTGGGGCATTCCTGCAGGTTTCACCTCGATGGGTGATCGATAACTGCGCAACACATGAAGTCGAGGTAGAGCCGTGGCTAAGGCACTTGTTCTGGAGGAAAAGGGGAAACTGTCGCTTCGGGAGTTCCCGGTGGCATTGGATCTGGGGCCGGAGGACGTGAAAGTCGCCCTGCGCACCGTCGGCGTCTGCGGCTCCGACGTTCACTATTACACACATGGGAAGATCGGGCCCTTCGTGGTCAAGGAGCCGATGATCCTCGGTCACGAGGCGGCCGGCGTCGTCGTCGAGGTCGGCGATGCGGTGACGGATCTGAAACCCGGCGACCGCGTTTGCATGGAGCCGGGTATTCCGAACCCGACCTCGCGCGCCTCCAAGCTCGGGATCTACAACGTCGATCCGGCGGTGACCTTCTGGGCGACCCCGCCGATCCATGGTTGCCTGACCCCCGAAGTCGTGCACCCGGCGGCCTTTACCTACAAGCTGCCCAAGACCGTCTCCTTTGCCGAAGGGGCGATGGTGGAACCCTTTGCCATCGGCATGCAGAGTGCCCTCCGAGCGCGCATCCAGCCGGGCGATGTCGGCGTGGTCGTGGGCGCCGGTCCCATCGGGATGATGACGGCGCTGGCCGCGCTGGCAGGCGGATGCGCGAAGGTCTACGTGGCGGACCTGGCCCAGCCCAAGCTCGACATCATTGGCGAGTATGACGGCATCGAGACCATCAACATCACTCAACAGCCCGTCGCGCAGGCCATTGCCGAGGCGACCGATGGCTGGGGCGCCGATGTGGTGTTCGAATGCTCGGGCGCCGCGCCGGCCATTCTGGATGTGCCCGCGCTGGTCCGCCCCGGCGGTGCCATCGTGCTCGTCGGTATGCCGGTGGAGCCGGTTCCAATGGATATCGTCTCGCTTCAGGCCAAGGAAGCAAGGCTGGAAACCGTTTTCCGCTATGCCAATATCTATGACCGGGCGATCGCGCTGATCGGGGCGGGCAAGGTCAACCTCAAGCCGCTGATCTCCGAAACCCTGCCGTTCGAGCAAAGCATCGCCGCTTTCGACCGTGCCGCCGAAGGGCGCCCCACGGATGTGAAGATCCAGATCGAAATGCCGGTCGCGTGACGCTGTAGGAGGAGCCAGGAGATGTATCTCGGATTGGACATAGGAACCTCGGGCGTGAAGGCGATGCTGGTGGACGAGGCTTTCGCCACCGTCGCCGTCGCCCAGGCCCCGCTCACGGTTTCCCGCCCGCAGCCCGGTTGGTCGGAGCAGGACCCGCAGGACTGGATCACCGCCTGCGAAGCGGCGATATCGCAGATCGCGGCGGAACATGGCGCGGCGCTGGCGGGGCTCAAGGCCATCGGCCTGTCGGGCCATATGCATGGCGCGACGCTGCTCGACGCGGCGGACAAACCGCTTCGGCCCTGCATCATGTGGAATGACGGGCGTTCGGGGCAGCAATGTCTCGAACTCGAAAAACGCGCCGATTTCCGCGGTATCGGCGGCAATATCGTCATGGCCGGTTTCACCGCGCCGAAATTGCTCTGGGTTGCCGAGAATGAGCCGAAGATTTTCGAGAAGACGGCCAAGGTCCTTCTGCCGAAGGATTACGTGCGCCTGTGGCTGACCGGCGAGCATTTCGCCGAGATGTCGGACGCGGCGGGCACCTTGTGGCTCGATGTCGCTGCCCGGAAATGGTCGGACGCGCTGCTCGCGGCGACCGGCCTGACGCGGGATCACATGCCGGCCCTTGGCGAGGGGGCGGACGTAGCGGGAATGCTCCGTGCCGAACTTGCTGAAAAATGGGGCGTTCCGCGTGTGCCGGTTGCCGGCGGGGGCGGCGACAATGCTGCAACGGCGTGCGGAATGGGGGTGACATCGCCCGGAACGGGGTTCCTGTCGCTCGGAACATCCGGCGTTCTCTTCGCTGTGACGGACAAGTTCGCCCCAAATACGGATGAGGCAGTGCACGCTTTTTGTCACGCAATTCCGAAAACTTGGCACCAAATGGGGGTGATACTTTCCGCCACGGACAGCCTGACATGGCTCTCCGAGATCTCCGGGCGCAGCCCGGCGGATCTTGCCGGGTTGTTACCACCGAAAATCGAGGCTCCCTCCGGTATCGGCTTCCTGCCCTACCTGTCGGGTGAGCGCACGCCGCATAACAACCCGGACGCTTCGGGGGCTTTTCTCGGGCTGCGCCGGGTGACTGGGCTGCCCGATCTCGTCAAGGCGACGATGGAAGGCGTGGCAATGGCCTTTGCCGATTGCGTTCGCGCGTTGCGCCTAGCTGGGACCGAGATTGACGCGGCCTATGCCGTCGGTGGCGGTGCGCGTTCCGATCAATGGCTGGAGATCATGGCGGCTGTAACCGGCCTCACCTTGTTGAAACCAGAAGATGGCGACTTCGGTGCCGCGTTTGTGGCAGCAAAACTGGCTGTTTCCTGCGCTACTGGCGATTTTTCGGAGGAAGTCTTTGCCAAGCCGCGGGTCGATCGGGAGATCGTGCCGGACAAGGAGTTGGCGAAGAAATACGCCGAACACTACCAGTTCTATCGTGACAGCTACCCCGCGCTCGCGGCCTGGCAGGGGCGGGCATGACGTCCTGTTGAAGGGACGACCGGCGAATGGCCGGGCCATAACCGAACGGCTTGAAGTCGAGGACAGGGGGCAATTCGCCCCTCTTTCTTTTTGCGCGAGCCCCAACCGCGCGTTTGGTGCGGTTGGCCCGAAACGGACCCGGAGAGCCCATTGAGTCGTGGGTTTCGAGGTGCGGGCAGAGTGATTTGGGTGGTCGCGTGTAAAAGTACGGTACTCCAAAACTTTATGGTGCAAACTATGCCGAAAATCACAATGGGAGGTAAAAAAAGTACCACTAATTTCCTCGTAGCGGCGTGGAGTCGGCTTGCGACTCTCTGATAGAAATGGTGCACCGCCGAGGAGCAGACAGCGACGCGTGGTGTCGCTTCCCAAAGCGGGTGGGAGGTTTACGTGCAACCGGATCTGGAACTTGTACACATCAGGAAAGGCGAGTCCTTCGCCGCGTGGCAGCACGGGTATCCGTTCCGCACCGTGCGCTGGCACTACCATCCTGAGTACGAGATTCACCTGGTCGTCGCGACCTCCGGGAAATTCTACATCGGTGACCATATCGGCCATTTCGAACCCGGCCAGCTGGTCATGACCGGCCCGAACCTGCCCCAGAACTGGATCAGCAACGTGGCGGAGGGTGCGATCGAGCCGCGCCGGAGCCGTGTCATCCAGTTTCCTGAAGCGTTCATCGACGGTGCCCTGGAGGCGATACCCGAGATGCAGGCCTTTCGTCCGCTGCTCGAGCGCAGCCGCCGTGGCCTGCTGTTCGACCGGGCCACGGGCAAGAGCATCCAGCCGATCATGGGCGAATTGGTCGAAGCGCGCGGCATCAAGCGGATGGCCCTGTTCTGCGAGATCGTGGACCGGCTGATCCGAGCGCCCGAGCCCCAGATCCTGGCGAGTCTCAATTTCCAGCTCAACATGGGCAAGGCCGATGATGTCGGCATCAACCGCGCCATCGTGCATCTGCGTGAAAACCTGACCGAACAGGTGGGCGAGGCCGAGCTGGCCGAGCTGACCGGTCAGAGCACGAGCAGCTTCTCGCGGTCCTTCAAGCGCCATACCGGCATGACCCTCGTGCGCTACAAGAACCAGCTTCGTATCGACCTGGCCTGCCAGATTCTGTTGTCGGACCCGGAGGTCCGGGTCGCTGATATCTGCTTCGACGTCGGGTTTTCGAACCTGTCGAACTTCAATCGCCACTTCTTGAAAATGAAAGGGATGTCTCCGTCGCAATTCCGCGCCACCTTCGTTGCAAACGACCTGGTGCGAATGACCGGATAACCCATCGAACAATGCAACCCAATTCCCACGCGGCCGGAAAGGCACCGGCCGCGAACGGGAAGACTTTGACTATCTTTAGCAACGGGAGGAACCCAATGAAGAGCCTTTTGAAAACCGTATCCGCCGCAGCCATGTGCGTCGCCGCAACAACAGCCTTTGCAGATGGCAAGCTGAAAATCGGTATGACGTTCCAGGAGATGAACAACCCGTATTTCGTTTCGATGCAGGAAGCCCTGCAACAGGCCGCCGATCAGCTGGGCGCCGACCTGGTCATCACCGATGCCGGCCATGACGTCGCCAAGCAGATCTCCGATGTCGAAGACATGCTGCAGCAGAATATCGACATCCTGCTGGTGAACCCGACCGACAGTGCCGGTATCGAAACCGCCGTGAAGATGGCCAAGGATGCCGGCGTCATCGTCGTCGCCGTCGACGCCAACGCCAATGGCCCGGTCGACACCTTTGTCGGCTCCAAGAACCGCGATGCTGGCTACATGTCCTGCAAGTACATGAGCGAGAAAATGGGCGGCGAAGGCGAAGTTGCCATTCTCGACGGTATCCCGGTTGTGCCGATCCTGCAGCGCGTCGAAGGCTGCAAAGCCGCGTTTGAAGAGTTCCCGGGCATCAAGATGGTCGATATGCAGAATGGCCGTCAGGACCGTTCGGTCGCCCTCGGCGTGGTCGAGAACATGATCCAGGCACACCCGAACCTGAAGGGTATCTTCTCGGTCAACGACGGTGGCGCAATGGGCGCGCTGGCGGCCATCCAGGGTTCCGGCCGCGACATCGTGCTGACCTCGGTCGACGGTGCACCGGAAGCGGTTGCCGCCATCGCCCAGGGCACGCCCTTCATCGAGAGCACCGCGCAGTTCCCGCGTGACCAGGTCCGTGTCGGTCTTGGCATGGCGCTGGCCCAGCTCTGGGGTGCCCGCGTCGTTCCCGCCGAAGTGCCGATCGACGTGATGATCGTGGATGCCGAGAACGCCGAAGGCTTCTCCTGGTAAGACCTCCCTCCCTGGCTGCTCCCGTCCTTCTGGGCGGGAGCGGCCCCTTTTTCTCTAACGCGCGGGGGATACCATGCTGGAGATGAACAGGATCAGGAAGAGCTTCGGCAAGGTCGAGGTTCTGCACGGCGTCGATCTCGAAGTGCGCGCCGGCGAGGTGCATGCGCTTCTGGGCGAAAACGGCGCCGGCAAATCCACCCTGATGAAGGTGTTGTGCGGCATTATCAGCGCAAGCGAAGGCACGATCCGCATCAATGGCGAGGAACGTTCCTTTGCCAACTATGACGAGGCCATCGCCGCCGGCGTGGGCATCGTCTTTCAGGAATTTTCGCTCATTCCCTATCTGTCAGCGGTGGAAAACATGTTCCTCGCACGGGAATTGACGAACAAGTTCGGCCTGCTGAACCGCAAGGCGATGCGCAGGCGCGCGCATGAGATCCTGCAACAGCTCGACGTGGATCTGCCGCTGAACGCACCGATCTCGAGCCTGTCGATTGCCGAGCAGCAATTCGTCGAGATCGCCAAGGCCCTGTCGCTGGACGCCCGCATCCTGGTGCTGGACGAGCCCACCGCAACGCTCACTCCGAACGAGGTCGAGCATCTCTTCAAGGTGCTCCGCGAGTTGCGCCGCAAGGGCGTCGCGATCATCTTCATCTCGCACCACCTGGAAGAGATCTTCCAGATCTGCGACCGGATCACCGTGTTGCGCGACGGCGAGTACATCAGCACCTGCAACGTGTCCGATGTCGACAACGACCGCCTGGTCGAAATGATGGTTGGGCGCCGGATCGAACAGAGCTTCCCGACAAAGCCGGACCTTCCGAACGAAACGGAACTGGTACTGGAGATCGATGAAATTCAGCTGAAGCGCACTGATCCGGTGTCGTCCTTTTACCTGCGCAAGGGCGAGATCCTCGGCTTTTCCGGGCTTGTCGGATCGGGCCGGACGGAAACCGCGCTTGCGATGCTCGGCGCGCATCCACACGCGAAGCGCAGCATGAAGCTCAACGGCAAGGAAGTGAACTTCGCGGAACCCGCCGACGCGCTCGTGGCCGGGATCGGCCTGCTGCCCGAGAGCCGCAAGGAGCAGGGACTGATCACCAGCTTCTCGATACTGCGGAATATCTCGATCAACAACTACGGCAAGTACCGCAAGGGCCGTTACTTCATCGACCTGACGAAGGAGCTGACCTGCACGGTCGAGGCCATGGAGCAAGTGGGTGTGAAGGCGGGCGGCCCGCATGACCGGCTGGACACCCTGTCCGGCGGAAACCAGCAGAAGGTCGTGGTCGCGCGCTGGCTGAACCACGACATGAAGATCCTGATCTTCGACGAGCCCACCCGCGGGATCGACGTCGGCGCCAAAGCGGAGATCTATCTGTTGATGCGCAAGCTCACCGAGCTGGGCTGTTCGATCATCATGATCTCGTCCGAACTGCCGGAAATCATCGGCATGTCTGACCGTGTGTGTGTCTTCCGGGGAGGCGGCGTCGTGGCGACCGTCGAAGGGGAAGACATCACGTCGGAAAAAATCATGACCTACTCAACGACCGGGAAACTCGAAAATGCCGCATGACACAGCAATGGGCACCTCGGTGCAAGGTACCAAGAAAATGAATGTAAACTTCCGCCAGGCATTGCGGTCTCCGCTTGTGCTTCCGCTGGTCGGCCTCATCGTGGTCTCGGTTCTCATGGGCTTTGCCAGCGAGAACTTCTTCAGTGTTTCCAAAATCCTGAACGTGCTGCGGCAGGTCTCGATCAACGGCATTCTCGCCGTTGGCATGACATTCGTGATCCTGACCGGCGGCATCGACCTGTCGGTCGGCGCGGTCATGGCCTTCTCGGGCACGGTCTGTGCAGGCCTGATCGTCAATATGGGGATGCCGGGTTCGGTAGGTCTGGCCGGCGGGCTGTTGGTGGGCCTCGGCCTCGGTGTCTTCAACGGCATTCTGGTCGCTTGGGGCCGGATGCCCGCCATCATCGTCACCCTGGCGACGATGGGCATCGCACGTGGCCTCGGGCTGATCTATTCCGGCGGCTACCCGATCAGCGGGCTGCCCTCCTGGATCGCCTGGTTCGGCATCGGTCGTATCGGGATCATTCCCGTGCCTGTCATCGCCATGTTCCTCATCTACGGCCTCGCCTGGGTGTTGCTGGAACGGACCGCCTTTGGCCGCCACGTCTATTCCATCGGCGGCAACGAGACCGCGGCCCGGCTCTCCGGCGTGAAGACCCAGCGGATAAAGCTCGCGATCTACACCATCTCCGGCATGACCTCGGCGTTCGCCGCCGTGATCCTGACGGGGCGCCTGATGAGCGGCCAGCCCAACGCGGGGGTCGGCTTCGAGCTCGATGCCATCGCCGCCGTGGTCATGGGGGGCACCTCCATCGCAGGTGGCCGGGGGCTGATCTTCGGAACCCTGATCGGCGCGGTGCTGCTGGGCATCCTGAACAACGGGCTGAACCTGGTCGGCATCAACCCCTACCTGCAGGACGTCATCAAGGGCTTCATCATCCTGCTGGCCATCTACATCGGACGCGGCGAACGGCGCTGACCGGCGATCGGAAGGGATCTTCCCTGAGGCTCCTTCCTTTCACCAAGAGCCGGTAGCCGAGGATGAGGCGGGGTTCTCCCGAAGGCCGGAAACGGTCACCTGCCCGCCTCATCCTTGGCCGTGAACGGTCACAACGAAAAGACGACACGCTTTCAAGCCACCAACGCGAGGGCACGGGAGAGGTGCGCTCTGTAAGTGGCGGGAAAGCCCACCCCCCCGGGCGATGGCCGCAACCGGCCCCGCCGCAAGGACAGCAATTCTGGCCCGGACAGGCCGGACATCTCGCGAGGAAAACCATGGAATTCGAAGGGAAATCCGTCATCGTCACCGGCGCCGGCAAGGGCATCGGGCGGGTCGTGTCACGCGTCATGGCCAGGCGCGGCGCTTCCATTATCGGCATGAGCCTGACACAGGAAGAGATGGCCGGGCTGACCGACGAGACCGGCGCGCGCTGCATCGCCGCCGACTTCTCCGACACCGACAAGGTGCGCGCGGCGATGAAGGAAGCCGGCACCGCCGACTATCTCGTCAACTGCGCCGGGATCAACGTGCTCGAAAGCGTGCTCGACATGACCGACCGCGGCGTCGACGCGGTGCTGAATATCAATCTCCGCGCGCCCATCGTCGTGGCCCAGGAATTCGCCCGCGCCCGGGTCGCTGCCGGCGGTGGCGGGGCCATCGTCAACATTTCCTCCATCGCGGGCCATCGCGGCTTTGCCGAGCACGTCGCCTATGCCGCCTCCAAGGCGGGGCTGGAAGGTGCGACCCGGGTGATGGCCAAGGAACTCGGCCAGCACGGCATCCGGGTGGTCGCGCTTGCGCCCACCATCACCATGACCGAACTGGCCGCCGATGCCTGGAGCGATCCGGTCAAGAGCGAGCCGATGATGGTTCGCCACCCCGTGCAACGCTTCGCCGAACCCGAGGACGTCGCCCGCGCGGTTGCCATGCTGCTGAGCGACGATGCCGGCATGGTCACCGGCTCCGTCCTCGCCGTGGATGGCGGCTTCCTCGCCGTTTGATCCCCCAGCCCCGCACCCCCCTCACATCGACACAAGGAGAAGAACATGTCCCAATCCCTCGAAGGCAAGATTGCCGCCATCACCGGTGCGGCATCCGGCATTGGCCTGGCCACCACAGAGGCCCTGATCGCCGCCGGCGCGACCGTTGTCATGGTCGACTACGACGAGGCCGCGCTGGCCAAGGAGATCGCGCGCCTCGGCGAGAAGGCCGTCGCCCAGGTCACCAACCTGATCGATCCCGATAGCTGCGCGGCGATGGTGCCCGAGATCCTGAAGAAGGTCGATCACATCGACATCCTCTATTGCAACGCCGGCACTTATATCGGCGGCGATCTGGTGGAGACGGACTCCGCGACCATCGACCGGATGCTCAACCTCAACGTCAACGCGGTGATGAAGAACGTCCGCGAAGTGACGCCCCACATGATCGAGCGCGGTACTGGCGATATCGTCGTGACCTGCTCCATCGCGGGCCACTTCCCGACCTATTGGGAACCGGTCTATTCGGGGTCCAAATGGGCGATCACCAGCTTCGTGCAAGGCATGCGCCGCCAGATGATCCCGCATGGCATTCGCGTGGCCCAGGTTTCGCCCGGCCCGGTGATCTCTGCCCTGCTGGCCGACTGGCCGAAAGAGAACCTGCGCAAGGCCAAGGAATCCGGCAGCCTGATCGAGGCCAGCGAAGTGGCCGACGCGGTGATGTATATCCTGACCCGCGACCGCACCGTCACGATCCGCGACATGCTCGTCCTGCCGACGAATTTCGACCGCGTCTGATCCGATTCCGCCCGGGGCGGGGACATGTTATGAACCAGGTTGAGGCCCGGGCGAGGGGCTGCAAGACGCCGTCCTCGTCGCCGAGCCGAAATCGCCGCCATGCTGCAAGGAAAAGACCAGAATGTCACAGTATTTCATGGGGATCGACGTGGGCACAGGCAGCGCCCGTGCTGGTGTCTTCGACGTGTCCGGAACCCTGCTGGGAACCGAAAAACAGGACATCACCCTATTTCGTGAAGCGGGTGCGATTGTCGAGCAATCCTCCAACGAGATCTGGCGCGCCGTCTGCACGGCCAGCCGTGGCGCCATCGCCGCCTCCGGTGTCGATCCGTCCGAGATCGCGGGTGTGGGGTTCGACGCCACATGCTCGCTCGTCGTGCTTGACGAAGATGGTGCGCCGCTGCCCGTGGGGCCGAGCGAGGATCCGGAGCGCAACATCATCGTCTGGATGGATCACCGCGCGCTTCCGCAGGCCGAGCGGATCAACGCGATGGGCCATCGGGTGCTGGATTACGTCGGCGGTCGTATCTCGCCGGAGATGGAAACGCCCAAGCTGCTCTGGCTCAAGGAAAACCGCCCCGAGATATTCGACAAGGCGTGGCAGTTCTTCGACCTGACCGATTACCTGACCTGGCGTGCCTCGGGCAGCCTCGCGCGTTCGGTCTGCACCGTCACCTGCAAATGGACCTACATGGCGCATGAAGCCGCTTGGGATGCGAGCTATTTCCGCCAGATCGGCCTTGAAGGCCTTGCCGATGAAGGCTTCGCACGGATCGGCACCGAAGTGGTTGACGCGGGCACGGCACTTGGCGACGGCCTGCTGGCCGAAGCTGCCGCGGATCTGGGGTTTGCCCCAGGCACCAAGGTCGCGGCGGGGCTGATCGACGCCCATGCCGGCGGCATCGGTACCGTCGGCGCCAAGGGCGGGGGGCTGCCGCAGGACAACCTCGCCTATGTCTTCGGTACCTCCTCCTGCACAATGACAACCACCAGCGAGCCCGTCTTCGTCCCCGGCGTCTGGGGACCCTATTTCTCGGCCATGGTGCCCGGCGCCTGGCTGAACGAGGGCGGCCAATCGGCGGCCGGTGCGGCGATCGAACAACTCCTGCGCTTCCACCCGGCAGCAGGAGAGGCAGGGGACAAGGCACGCGCTGCCGGGAAGTCCCTCCCGGCCTGGCTCGTGGACCGTGCCGTGGAACTTTGCGGACCGGATGGCGACCCCGCGCGGCTGGCCGAGGGGATGCATGTCGTTCCCGAATTCCTCGGTAACCGTGCGCCACATGCCGACCCGCACACCCGCGCGGTGATCGCGGGGCTCGGAATGGAGGCGGATACCGACAATCTGGTGGCGCTCTACATCGCCGGCCTCTGCGGGCTCGGTTATGGCCTGCGTCAGATCATCGAGACCCAGGCCGAAAAAGGCGCGCCGATCAAGACTGTCGTCATCAGCGGCGGCGCCGGGCGGAGCGATCTCGTGCGCCAGATACTGGCCGATGCAACCGGAGTGTCGCTTGCCTCTCCGGCGACCGAGGAACCCGTGCTGCTTGGCTCGGCGATCCTTGGGGCCGTTGCTGCCGGGGTGTTTGCGGACATGCCGAGCGCGATGGCCGAGATGTCCTCCAACCAGGCCGTCTACGATCCGTCCGCTGCCGCGGCAGAGTATCATGACGGGCGCTTCGATCTGTACGGGAAGTTTCAGGCGCTCGCCCGCGAAGCCGCAATCCGCGGTTGATCCGTCAATCGGAACCAGCCGCGGCTTGCCGTTCTAGGCGGGCCGCGACCTTCCAACATGGGAAGATGACATGGAGCGTCCCGACGCAATAATTTTCGACCTGGACGGTGTTCTGGTCGATAGCGAGCCGATGTCGCTTGCATCCTTGGCTGCTGAAATGCGGGCCGTCGGCGTCGCCGACGCGACATCCGATCATGTCCGCGCGCAATATCTCGGCGTCTCGCTTCCGACGGTCAAAAAGGATGTCGCGGAATATCTCGGCGCGCCCTGTCCGGATGACTTCGAAGAAAACTACCTGAACCGGCTCTATGCGGCCTATGACGGCGGACTGCGGCGCATTGATGAAATGGTGGCCGCGCTGGACCGGTTTCAGGCCGAAGGCATCGCGACCTGCATTGCCTCCGGCGGTTCGCTGCCGAGGATCCGCAGGACGCTTGCTTTCGCGCGGCTGACAGAGCGGTTCGGCGACCGGATCTTCAGCGGCGAAGATGTCGCCAGGGGGAAACCCGCGCCGGATCTCGTGCTTCATGCCGCCATGAGTATCGGTGTCGCGCCGTCGAGATGCCTCGTGATCGAGGATTCTCCGCACGGAGTCGAGGGTGCGCGGGCGGCGGGCATGCGCGCCGTGGGGTTCACGGGCGGTAGTCATCTGGAAACGATCCGTGAGCAGCAGGCCCAGACCCTCCGCAATGCGGGGGCCGAAGCGGTGTTCCGCGATGCGGCGGATGTCCAGTCCCTCGTGCTCGCCGCGGCCGCGGCGTAAGCCTAGGAAATCAGGATCGCCCGGAAGTCGTTGACATTGGTCAGGGTCGGGCCGGTGATGACCTGATCGCCGAGGGTTTCGAAGAAGCCGTGGCCATCGTTGTTCTCAAGGCTCGCGCGGGGCGATAGACCGGCCAGCAGGGCCTTGCCGAGTGTCTCGGGACCGATCACGGCGCCGGCGACCTCGGTTGCTCCGTCGACGCCATCGGTGTCTCCGGCCAGCGCATGAACATCCGGCGCTCCGCCCAGTGCCACCGCCAGGGACGGCAGGAATTCCACGTTGCGCCCGCCACGGCCATTGCCGCGCACGGTGACTGTCGTCTCTCCGCCCGAAAGCAGGACGCAGGGGCGTTGGAAGGGTTGGTCGTGTTGCAGGATCTGGCGGCTGATCCCGGCCATGACAATTGCCACTTCGCGGGCCTCGCCTTCGATCGAGTCGCCGAGGATATGCGTCGCATATCCGGCCTCGCGCGCAACCTCCGCTGCGGCGAGCAACGACTGTTGCGGCGTGGCAACCAGATGCGTTTCGACGCGGGCAAGCCGCGCGTCGCCCGGTTTCACGCTCTCGCACCGGTCCGACGCGAGGGTCGCTCGCACCGACACCGGCAATTCGAGGCGATAGCGTTCGACGATTTCCAGCGCATCTGCGCGCGTCGTCGGGTCGCCGACCGTCGGGCCGGAGGCGATGTTCATGGGATCGTCGCCCGGCACGTCCGAGATCAGCAGGTTGATCACCCGTGCCGGATGACAGGCAGCGGCAAGGCGCCCGCCCTTGATCGCCGACAGGTGGCGACGCAGGCAGTTCATCTCGTCAATAGTGGCGCCGCATTTCAGCAATTCCCGGTTCACCGCCTGTTTCTCGGCCAGCGTGATGCCGTCGAGCGGGCAGGGCAGCAGTGCAGAACCGCCGCCCGAGATCAGGCAGAGGACCGTGTCATCCTCCGTCAGGTTTTCAACCAGGGAGAGCATCCGCCCAGCGGCCTTCAGGCCGGGCGCGTCGGGTACGGGATGGGCGGCCTCGATGATCTCGATCCCGTCGCAGGGAACGGCATGGCCGTAACGGGTTACGACCAGCCCCTCCAGGGGCTGGCCGTAATGGCGCTCGGCGGCCCGCGCCATCGCGGCGGAGGCCTTTCCAGCGCCGATCACCACGATGCGCCCCCGTGCAGGCATGTCGGGGAGAGAGGGTGAGACGCAGAGATCGGGCTGTGCTGCCGCGACCGCCGCGTCAAACATGCTGCGCAGGAGCGCCTCGGGCGTTGTCATGCTCAGGCGATTTCGTGATTGCCGAGCATTTCCAGTGCCTTGACCATTGCCGAATGGTCCCAGGCCGAGCCGCCATGCGCGGCGCAGGCGTTGAAAAGCTCCTGCGCGGTGGCGGTGTTGGGCAGGCTGAGGCCCATCTGGCGGGCGTTGGACAGCGCGAGGTTGAGGTCCTTCTGGTGCAGCTCGATGCGGAAGCCCGGATCGAAAGTCCGCTTGACCATGCGGTCGCCATGGATTTCGAGGATCTTGGAGGAGGCGAAGCCGCCCATCAGCGCCTCGCGCACCTTCGCCGGGTCGGCCCCGGCCTTGGAGGCAAAGAGCAGCGCCTCGCCCACGGCCTCGATATTCAGCGCGACGATGATCTGGTTGGCGACCTTGCAGGTCTGCCCGTCGCCATTTCCGCCGACCAGCGTGATATTCCCGCCCATCAGGTCGAGCAGCGGCTTCAGGGTGGCGAAGGTCTCCTCGGAGCCGCCGCACATGATGGAGAGGGTCGCGTTCTTCGCGCCGATCTCGCCGCCGGAAACCGGTCCGTCGAGGTATTCACAGCCCAGCTCGTTGATCCTGGATGCGAATTCCTTGGTGGCGATCGGCGAGATCGAGCTGTGATCGACCACGATCTTGCCAGCGGAGAGCCCTTCGGCCACGCCGTTCTCACCGAAAAGCACAGCCTCCACATGCGGCGTGTCCGGCACCATGATGAAGATGATATCGGCGGCTTCGGCGACGTCCCTGGCGGTGGCACAGGCCGTGCCGCCGGCCTCGATCAGATCGGCGGGAACGTCCGGGATCGAGTTGAGGAAAAGCTCGTGGCCCGCCGCGATGAGGTGGCCGGCCATGGGCTTGCCCATGATGCCGAGGCCGATAAATCCGAGTTTGCTCATATGAATGCTCCTTGAAGTGTCAATAACTGCCGCTGCCGCTCTTGGGCATGCCGGCGCGCATCGTGCCGAGAACCTGCTGCGAGCCCGCGGCCATCAGCCGGGCGTCGGAGGAAATGGTGACTAAACGGAAGCCCATCTCGATCCGCTTCAAGGCGAACTCGGGCGTGCCGTTATGGATGCCGGGGATCTTGCCGGCCTCCGTGGCCTTACGGACGATCATCTCGATGGCTTCGGCCACGGGCTTGTCCACATAGTCGAAGGTGGGCGTGCAGCCGAGCGCAAGCGAGAGGTCCGAGGGGCCGATATAGACCGCGTCGAGCCCGTCGACCTTGAGGATCTCGTCGAGATTGTCGAGCCCGGCCCGGGTTTCGATCATGGCGAAGGTGACGATAGTGTCATTGGCGTGCTGCGGGTAGTCGGGCCCGCCATAGAGCAGGCCCCGGATCGGGCCGAAGCTACGCGTGCCCATGGGCGGGTAATGCGTGTAGCTGACCAGCTTCTCCGCATCCTCGGCGGAATTGATCATCGGGCAGATCACCGCATAGGCGCCGGCATCGATGATCTTCATCAGGTGGGCCGGGTCGAGCCAGGGCACGCGCGCCATGGGCACGGTATCGGTGGTCGAGATCGCCTGGAACATCGAGACGGCGGCCTGGTAGTCCACGACGCCGTGCTGAAGGTCCACGGTCAGGGAATCCCAACCCTGATGCGCCATGGTCTCGGCCGAAAACCCGCTGGGAACAGCCAGCCAGCCGTTTACGGCAGCCTCGCCGCGAGCCCAGATCTCGCGAAGTCTGTTGGGGCGCATTTTCAGTCCTCCTTATCGCACCAGGCAGGGGCGCTTGTTATCGAATGTCCAATTGGGGATCAGGAATTGCATCGCTTCGGCATCGTCGCGCGCGCCCAGTCCCTTTTTCTTGTAAAGCTCATGCGCAGCCTCGATCCGGTCGAGGTCGGGCTCGATGCCGAGGCCCGGACGTTCCGGCACCTGCACCATCGATCCTTTGATTTTCGGCGGCTCCTTGGTGAGCCGCTGGCCGTCCTGCCAGATCCAGTGCGTGTCCAGCGAGGCGATCTCGCCGGGGGCGGCAGCGCCGGCATGGGTGAACATGGCCAGCGAAATGTCGAAATGGTTGTTGGAATGCGAGCCCCATGTCAGGCCCCAGTCGCGGCACATCTGTGCGACGCGGACGGTGCCGGCCATGGTCCAGAAATGCGGGTCGGCCAGCGGGATATCGACCGATTGTAGCAGGATCGAATGGCCCATCTGGCGCCAGTCGGTCGCCACCATGTTGGTTGCGGTGCGCAGCCCGGTTGCACGGCGGAACTCGGCCATGATCTCGCGGCCCGAGTAACCGTCTTCGGCGCCGCAGGGGTCCTCGGCGTAGGCGAGAATATCGTCACGCCCCTTGCAGAGCCGGATCGCCTCGTCGAGCGACCAGGCGCCGTTCGGGTCGATATTGACGGCCGCATGCGGGAAGCGGCTCTTGATCGCCTCGATGGCCAGCATCTCTTCCTCGCCGGCCAGAACGCCGCCCTTGAGCTTGAACTCGGTGAAGCCATAGCGTGCCTCTGCCGCCTCGGCCAACCGCACGACGGCCTCCGGCGTCAGCGCTTCTTCGCTGCGCAGCCGGTCCCAGTCGTCGGCCGCGTCACTTTCGTCGCGATAGTCCAGCGTCGTCTTGTTCCGGTCGCCGACATAGAAGAGATAGCCCAGCATGCGCACGCCATCGCGCTGCTGGCCTTCGCCGAGAAGTGCTGCGACCGGCAGGTTCAGGAACTGGCCCAGCAGGTCCAGCATCGCCGCCTCGACGGCGGTGACGGCATGGATCGTGGTGCGCAGGTCGAAGGTCTGCAACCCGCGCCCGCCGGCATCGCGGTCGGCAAATTCCCGGCGCATCGCGTTGAGAGCGGCGTTGTAGTCGCCGATGCCCCGTCCGACGACGAGGGGGATGGCGTCTTCCAGCGTCTTGCGGATCTTCTCGCCGCCGGGAACCTCACCAAGGCCGGTATTGCCGGTGGAATCGGTCAGCAGGACGATGTTGCGGGTGAAGTAGGGGCCATGCGCGCCGCTGAGATTGAGCAACATGCTGTCGCGCCCGGCAACGGGGATCACCTTCATCGAGGTTACCCGTGGCGTACTTCCATTGGCAGTATCGATTCCGGGCATCTCGTCACTCTCCTCCGTTGGTGCGCCCGTGATGAGCACCCTCCACCCGACGCAACTTGTTTCTAAGTCATCATACAAATTTATGCAACAAAAAGAATTGGGGTGGTTCTGCATGGTGTCGAACCTTGGGCATTCAGTTCTTGCCCTGAGGGTGGGGGTCAGCTCTTTCGGCGAAGAAGGGTTCTGTAACGGGCTTGGCTGCTGCGCAAATGGTCCCGCATTGCCGCGCGCGCATCATCCTCGTTGCCTTCGAGAATCGCGTTCACGATGGCTTCGTGCTGGGTGCAGAGCATGTTCACGTATTCCGCCTGTTCGGCTTCGGTATGATCGTTTTCCAGCGTGCGCCGGGGGATCGACTCGGGGCCGATCAGAGACAGGAACTCGGGGAAACGGGCGTTGTTCGCGGCTTCGGCGATGGCCATGTGGAGCGCGAAGTCGGCATTGGTGGTTTTCTCCCCGGCTTCCGCCGCGGAGCAGAAATCATGAAAGGCATCAATGATCTTGCCTTCCTGTGCAGGGGAGCGTCGCGCGGCGGCAAGGGCGGCGGATTCGCATTCGACAGCCGTGCGAATCTCAAGAATTTCAAGCATGGATGAGATGCGGCTGGGGTCCACTTCCTGGAAGGGAAGGAGGCTGGCTCGCTCCGAGGCCAGGATGTAGACACCGGATCCCTGCCGCGATTCGACCAGTCCGTCAGCGCGCAGCGAGGCGATCGCCTCGCGGATTACCGTCCGGCTGACGGAAAACTCCTCTGTCAACCGAGCTTCGCTTGGCAGCTTGTCGCCGGGTACGTATTTGCCTGCGTTTATCTGGTCGAGCAGCTTGGCGCGAACGCTGGCCGCAAGCGTTCGGCGTCGGTTTCCCTTGGGCCTTTCGGGCTGTTCCATGTCGGAATCTGCCATGAATACGAGTGCCTTTCCGGGTTTTTTCATTCGGTTGACCATCTTCTTACCTGTTCGACGAATTTGCGTCGAGATCTCCCTTTTACCGTGGTGGCCGCGACCCTGTCTCCTTTCCGGGGAGCGATTTGCTCGGGTGCGGGTATCCTTGCGTGATGAATCCCTGTTTGGGGTGCGTTGCTTCGACAAGTTGTATGATAAATATTGACCGCACTTGCGGCAAGCGGTAAGAGTTATCGCACAAGTTGTGCCGCGCGGGTCGGGGGGGGCGAACGGAGCCATCCTGTCCGGCCGGGGTGGCCTGATTGGAGTGACGCCGCCGGGAGGGTGGTGTCGAGCAAGGGAGATCGGAATGCTCAAGAAACTGACAAAGACGCTTTGCGTGGCGACCGCCTGTGCCGTTGTTGCGATGCCGGTGCTGGCAGCCGACGGTCCGCTGCGCGGAAACCTGCGTGTCGTGATCGGGTCAAGTTCGACCGGCGGTGACACTTACCAGAACTCGAGCATCATCGCCGAGGCGCTGGCCGAGAACATCGGTATCAACATCAAGGTCGATGCAACCGGCGTGACCGAAGCCTACAAGGCGCTCGGTCGGGACAAGCGCGGCAATACGGTCATGATCTTCCACGACCAGGCCTATCTGGGCAATCTCTACGGCGTGAAAGGCTATGCCGATCCGTTCGAGAGCTACATTATCGGGCCGACTGTCGCGATCAACCCGGGCAATGCCTATCTCGTGCCGAAGAACTCGCCCTACCAGACGATCGAAGACATCATCCAGGCCTGCGCGAACGATACCCAGATCCGCGTGGCCATTCAGCCCGGCGGCGTCTCCGAAATCGGCTACACGGCTCTGAAGAACGCGATCAAGGTTCGTTATCCCGGCAAGGAAGGCAACCTTGTCGCCGTGAATACCGGTTCGCAGTCTGACAAGAACCAGCTTCTCTTCGACGGTCAGGCCGACCTGATCAACGGCTCCGTCCAGGCCAACGAGCAATACACCCGTCTGCCCGAGGACGACCAGAAAGCCATGCGCTTCGTCTGGCTGACCGCGCGCAAGGAGACCATCGAGCAGGCCCACGAAGAGGGCATGGGCGCGACGACCCGCGATGACCTTCTGCAATTCGTGAGCCCGAGTGCCTCAGTCACCTTCGACGGCGACAAGGACTTCACCTTCGATAAGGAATTCTTCTTCCTCTACAACAAGGACATGGATCCGGCGATCATCGAACAGATCGACGCGTCGCTGACCGAGATATTCGAGGCCGGTGAAATCCAGGAAACCCAGAAGAAATCCTTCTTCATCCCCAATTTCAAACCGTCCGCAGAGGCGCAGACTTATCTGAAGGACAAGCGGGACCAGTATGAAGTGATCATCGAGGCACTGCAGTAAGCAGACCGATCTTGCGGTCCCGCCCATTCGGGTGGGGCCGCGCCACGCTTCGGCAGGCGCCACGCCATGGCCGGGTCACCTCGACCGGGCTAACATAAGGAGCCACCGAATCCCGCGCAGGATCCATGGGAGGAAGCCCGCATGGAACAGGAAACCGGCCCGTTCAGCGTCTCGATCGATTTCGATCAGTCGCATCTTTTCTTTCCGAACATCATCCACTGGGTTCTGGTCTTTCTCGCCCTTTCGATCGTTCTCGTGCATGGGCGGGAGATCGTCCGTCACGTGCAGGGTTGGAAAGAGAGCTACCGCGAGCACGGGCTGGATTACGACCGGCTGAGGCTGTTCGGCACGTTCGGGCTCGTGATTGCCTATTTCCTTCTGATGAACTGGGTTGGGCAGCTCTTTCCCAATACCGGCATGGGGTTTCTTCTTGTCTCCATGCCTTTCATGGCGCTTCTGTCGCTGCTCTACGTTCATGACCTCGACCGCAAGAAGTTCCTGCTCATCCTCGCGAACTCGGTGATCGCGCCGCTTGTGGCCTGGTACGTTCTTGCACAGCTATTCTACATCACCCTTCCTTAAACGCTGGTCGACGGGGCTGCCCCATGGAAATTCTCTCTAATCTCACCCCGATGTTCTTCGCGCTGACCGCGTTTGGCGTCATGGTGGGGATCGTTTTCGGTGCGATACCGGGCATGACGGCCACGATGGCCCTCGCCGTCTGCTTGCCGATGACCTACGGCCTCGATCTCACCAACGGGCTGGCGCTGTTGCTGGGCCTCTACGTGGGCGGAATTTCCGGCGGCCTCGTGCCAGCGATCCTGCTCAATATTCCCGGCACGCCATCCTCGATTACCACGACATTCGACGGATACCCGATGACCCAGAAGGGGCAGGGGGAGCGCGCGCTGAAGGTCGGGATCAGTTCCTCGCTCTTTGGCGGCCTGTTCAGCGCGGTGATCCTGTTCCTGTTCGCGCCGACGCTGGCCGATGTCGCCATCAAGTTTTCCTATATCGAGAAGTTTCTGATCATCCTGTTCGCGCTGACCGTCATCGCCTCGCTGTCGCAGCGGCTCCTCGTGGGGCTGTTCAGCGGTGCGCTCGGCATCTGGTTCGCCCTGATCGGCACCTACGACATTACCGATGGCGGCAATGGCGAATACCGGCTGCTCCCGGATTTCCTCGTGAACTATCTCGACAGCGGGTTCTCTCTTCTGCCGGTCCTGATCGGCATGTTCGGCCTCGGTACGATCCTGCAGGAAGCCGAAAATGGCGTTCGGGAGGAAGCCGTCGACAGTGTGAAGTTCCAGAAGGGAGCAAAATTCTCCTTCTCGATCTTCAAAGGGCAGTTCGTGAACCTGTTTCGCTCCAGCTCCATCGGCACTTTCGTCGGGATGCTGCCCGGGGTTGGAGGCAGCGCTGCCTCCGTGCTCTCCTATACGCAGGCCAAGAACTTCTCCCGCGAACCCGATAAACTTGGCACCGGGGAGCCCGAGGGCGTAATCGCCTCGGAATCCGCAAATAACGGGCTTACGGGCGGGGCGCTCATACCGTTGCTCTCGCTTGGCATCCCGGGCGACTCGACCACCGCCGTTCTCATTGGGGCTTTCACTCTGCAGGGCATCCAGCTCGGCCCGCTCTTTATTGGCGAGAATACCGTCACCTGGGACGTGATGATGGTTTCGCTGGTCTTTGCGAACCTCGTGATGTTCATGGTCATGTTCTTCGCTATCCGGCATATTGCCAAGGTGGTGATGGTACCGAAATTCCTGCTCTATCCCGGCATCCTGATGATGTGCGTGGTCGGCGCTTATGCGATCAATTACGGCGTCATGTTCGACGTCTGGACGCTGCTCATCTTCGGTGTCTTTGCCTGGCTCGGACAGAAGGTCGGGCTCGAGATCGCGCCCTTCATCATCGGCTTCATTCTGGGCGGGCAGGCCGAGATCTATTTCGTCAAGAGCCTCGAAAGCTTCGGCACGCTGACGATCTTCTTCACCAAGAGCCCGATCGCGCTGTTCCTCTGGGGGCTGATCGCGGTCTCGGTTGCCTATTCGGTCCATCACACGATCCGGGCAGTGAAGCGGAAGAACGGGGGGAATGGAGCATGACGGAAGCGACGATCCCCGCGTTGAAGATCCATGGCGCGGACAATGTCTCGGTGGTGCTGACCGAAGGTGGGCTCCAACCGGGCGCCCGTCTCGACGATGGGACGGAGCTGCGCGAGGCGGTTCCCTTCGGCCACAAGGTCGCGCTGGAGGATATCCCGCGCGACGGGGTCATCACGCGCTACGGCGTGACCATCGGCATCGCGTCCGAGGATCTGCCGCGCGGCACCTGGGTCAACGAGCACCGCATGCGCCTGCCGGAGCCGCCGGCGCTGGACGACCTTCCGCCGCCCGCGCCGCAGCCGGCGCCGCCCGCGCCGCTGGAGGGCTACACGTTCGAGGGCTATCGCAATGCAGATGGCAGCGTCGGCACGCGCAATATCCTCGCCATCTCGACCAGCGTGCAATGCGTTGCCGGGGTTGTCGATCACGTCGTCTCACGGGTGCAGGCGGAGCTTCTGCCGCGCTACCCGAATGTGGACGGTGTGGTGGCGCTCAACCACGCCTATGGCTGTGGCGTGGCGATCAATGCGCCCGATGCCATCATCCCGATCCGCACCGTGCAGAACCTGGCGAAGAACCCGAATTTCGGCGGTGAGGTGATGGTCATCGGCCTTGGCTGCGAGAAACTGCGGCCCGAATGGCTGCTGCCCGAGGGCGACCCGTCGGCCTCGGTGCTGACGCTTCAAGACCCCGCGCATATCGGGTTCGCGGCGATGGTCGACGCGATACTGAAGCAGGCCGAGGAACATCTGGAACGGCTAAACCGGCGCACGCGGGAGACATGCCCGGCCTCCGACCTCGTGGTGGGCGTGCAATGCGGCGGCAGCGATGCCTTTTCCGGTGTCACCGCCAATCCGGTGATCGGCTGCGCGGCGGATCTGATCGTGCGCGCGGGCGGCTCGGTGATGTTCTCGGAAGTGACGGAAGTGCGCGATGCCGTGCACCTTCTGGCGCCACGCTGCGCCGACAAGGAGACCTCGGAGGCTCTCGCGCGAGAAATGGCCTGGTACGACGCCTATCTCGCCCGTGGCGGGGCCGACCGCAGCGCCAACACCACGCCGGGAAACAAGGCCGGCGGGCTTTCGGGCATCGTCGAGAAGTCTCTCGGGTCCGTCGCGAAATCCGGCAGCTCCCCGCTGGCCGATGTCACCGGGCCGGGCGAACGGATCAGCCGCAAGGGGCTGACCTTTGCCGCGACCCCGGCGGGGGATTTCGTCTGCGGCACGCTGCAACTCGCGGCCGGCATGAACGTGCATATCTTCTCTACCGGACGCGGAACGCCCTACAATCTTCCCGCTGCGCCGACGCTCAAGGTGGTGACGAACTCGGCACTGGCCAGACGCTGGTTCGACCTGGTGGACCTCGATACCGGGCGCGTTGCAACCGGCGAGGCGACGATCGAAACGCTCGGGATGGAGCTGTTCCAGCTCATTCTCGACACGGCCAGCGGCAAACGGATCACCGCCGCCGACCGGCTCGGCATTGTCAACGATCTGGTGCTGTTCAACCCCGCGCCCGTTACCTGACGCGGCGGGTCGTTCTAAATTCGGCTTTCCGGTCGGGCGCCGACACGGCGTCCGGCATCCACCTGGGCGCAGGAGACCTGGCATGACACTCGACCTTTCTTCCCGGCGCATTCAGACCCGTCCCCCGCTTGCGGGAACGGATCGGGGGGCTGCAAGTCAGGACGCTCTGACGGGGCTGCGCGTCTCCCATGTTGTCGCGCCGCTGAAAGCGGCCCTTTCCGACGCCAAGGTGCTTACCGGCCGGCAGACGCCGCTGGTCCAGTTCGATCTGCTGGTTGTGGAGGCGCAGAGCGAAACCGGTGCAACCGGCATGGGATATTCCTACACGCTGCGCGCGGGAGGGCCGGGGATGTTCTCGCTTGCCTGCGAGATCGCGCCGCGGATCCTCGGGGAGGATCCGAACGATATCGGCCGGCTCTGGGAGAAGCTGCGCTGGCAGGTCAATTCGCTCGGCCGCGGGGGCATGGCCTTCCAGACCATCGCCGCCTTTGACACGGCTTTGTGGGACATGAAGGCACGCCGCGCCGGGTTGCCGCTTACGAAACTGCTCGGGGCGCATCGCGACCATGTTCGGATCTACAATTCCGAAGGGCAGTATCTTCAGGCGTCGATCGACGAGATCAAGGCGGCGGCGGATCGTTCCCTTGCGCTCGGAATGGGAGGCATCAAGCTGAAGGTGGGCCAGCCCGACGGTCAGGAAGATCTGAGGCGCATCGATGCGCTCCGAACGCACCTTCCCGACGATGTCGCGATGATGGTCGATGCAAACCAGCAATGGGACCGGACCTATGCGCTGCAATTCGGCCGCATCGTCGATGAGCTTGGCCTCGCCTTCATCGAGGAACCGCTCGACGCGCTCGATTTCGAGGGGCATGCGATGCTGGCGCGAGAGCTCGCCACGCCGATCGCGACCGGCGAGATGCTGACATCGCTCGCCGACGCCGTGCAGCTGATGCGGGCCGGTGGCTGCGATATCGCCCAGTTCGATGCGCCCCGGATCGGCGGGATCAGCCCGTTCCTCAAGGCGATGAGCTTTGCCGAGGAGTTGCGTGTCGATATCGCGCCGCACTGGATGATGGAGCTGCAGGTCCATCTTGCCGCCGCCTATCTGCAAGAGCCCTGGGTCGAGCATTTCTTCAGTCTTGAACCGGTTTTCAACGAACGCCTGGAAATTGCAAACGGGCGTGTTGCGGTTCCATCCCGTCCAGGGCTCGGGCTGTCGCTGAGCGATGCCGCGCGCGATTGGACAGTGTCCCGCAGTGCGTTCGGAGAGATCTCCCGCCTCTGACTCCCGCCCGGACCACCATCTGCAAGCGGCTTGACGGCTTTGCCGAAACGGCATTCGCCATGCGCGTATTCTGCATGACGCGTGGTCCGTCTATCCCGAATAAGTACCTGAGAAATGGAAGCAGTCTTGGCCTTCGCGCCCTCCCGAGGCCGGGATTTCCGGGGGTGCGCCTTGAGGAGGTGGCGGAATCGTCCATGTTTTCGAGTGAAAGGCATATTCCGAATCGAGCGCCCAGAGGGCATGGTGTTTGCAGGAGGACAAAGCTCTTCGAGTTTTGGAGCCCGACTTCGGCGGGGCCAGTTCGATAGAGTTCACGTTAAGGGATATGTTGGGCAACAGGCTGCGCCGGGTAACGGTTGCAGCAGTATAGAGGTTTTCCCGACCGGGGAGGCATCGATCATCCATGTCGCCCAACCGTTCCGTGAACTCACAATGGCCCGGAAGGTCTCAACTTCTAAGCGCACAGGGTTTGCGCAGATCTGGGAGGATCACATGCGTGGTTTGAAGAACTGGACGGCAGCACTGGCCGTCGGTGCCATGACGGCTGTTTTCGGCACGTCGGAGGCAGTTGCCGCCGACAAGGGCTATGTGGGCATCTCGATGCCGACGAAGAGCTCCTCGCGCTGGATCGCCGACGGCGAGAACATGGTCAAGCAGTTCAACGAGGCCGGTTACGAAACCGACCTGCAATATGCCGAGGACGATATTGCCAACCAGCTCCAGCAGATCGAGACGATGATGCTGAAGGGCGTCAACGTGCTGGTCATCGGCGCCATCGACGGCACCACCCTGTCGGCCGCGCTGGAGAACGCCGCCGCATCCGGCATCAAGGTCGTCGCCTATGACCGCCTGATCCGCGATTCCGGCAATGTCGACTACTATGCCACGTTCGACAACTTCCAGGTTGGCGTGCAGCAGGCCTCCTCGCTGGTCGCCGGTCTCGAAGAGCGCTTCCCGGACGTCTCGCCCTGGAACATCGAAGTCTTCGGCGGCAGCCCGGACGACAACAACGCCTATTTCTTCTATAATGGCGCGATGTCGATCATCCAGCCGCTGATCGACGAAGGCAAGATCAGCATCGTCTCCGGCCAGATGGGCATGGACACCGTCGGTACGCTCCGCTGGGACGGCGCCGTCGCGCAGGCCCGCATGGATAACCTGCTGTCTGCCAACTACACCGAAACGCAGCTTCACGGCGTGCTTTCGCCCTATGATGGCCTGTCCATCGGCATCCTCTCCTCGGTGAAGGGTGTTGGCTATGGCTCCGGCGATCTGCCGATGCCGATCGTCACCGGCCAGGACGCCGAAGTGCAGTCGGTCAAGTCGATCCTCGCCGGCGAGCAATATTCCACCATCTACAAGGACACTCGCGAGCTTGCCCGCGTCACCGTCGGCATGGTGGATGCGCTGCTGCAGGGCGGCGAGCCGGAAATCAACGACACCGAAACCTATGACAACGGTGTCAAGGTCGTGCCCTCCTACCTGCTGGCGCCGCTCCCCGTGGATGCGTCCAACTGGGAAGAGCTGCTGATCGGCTCGGGCTACTACACGATGGATCAGATCAAGTAAGATTTCCTCCCCCCGGGGGCGGCGCGTCAGGCGCCGCTCCCTCCGGACAAGAAACAACGAAAATCTCCGGACCTGGAGTCGCATAATGAACGCCATCCTGGAAATGCGCGGCATCACCAAGACGTTCCCTGGCGTGAAGGCGCTGGACAACGTCAACCTCTCGGTCGAGGAAGGTGAGATCCACGCGCTTGTCGGTGAAAACGGTGCCGGCAAATCCACCCTCATGAAGGTTCTGAGTGGGGTTTATCCGCACAACGAGTTCGAAGGGGACATCCTCTATCGCGGTGAGACGCAGAAATTCTCTCGAATCGCTGACAGCGAGGAAAAGGGGATCATCATCATTCACCAGGAGCTGGCGCTGGTGCCGCTTCTGTCCATCGCCGAGAATATCTTTCTGGGCAACGAGACCGCCAAGGGCGGCATCATCGATTGGAACGAGGCGCACCGCCGGGCCAAGGAAGTGCTGGGCAAGGTCGGGCTGAGTGAGCCGACCACAACCAAGATCACCAATCTCGGCACCGGCAAGCAGCAGCTTGTGGAGATCGCCAAGGCGCTCTCCAAGCGGGTTGAATTGCTGATCCTCGACGAACCGACCTCTTCGCTGAACGAACACGACAGTGCCGCGCTTCTGGAATTGATGCTCGAATTCAAGCGCCAGGGCATCACCTCGATCATCATCTCGCACAAGCTCAACGAGGTCGCCTATGTCGCCGACACGATCACCGTGTTGCGCGATGGCCAGACGGTGAGCAGCTTCCCCTGCGAGCACGGCCCCGAGATCGAGAACCGGATCATCAAGGAGATGGTGGGCCGGGAGCTGACGAACCGCTTCCCGCCGCGTGATGTCGCCAAGGGCGACGTGATCATGGAGGTGAAGGACTGGAATGTCTATCACCACCTGCATTCCGACCGCCACCTGATCCGCGACGTGAACATCAACGTGCGTGCCGGCGAGATCGTAGGCATCGCGGGCCTGATGGGCGCGGGGCGTACCGAGCTGGCGATGAGCGTGTTCGGACGCTCCTATGGCCAGAAGATCTCCGGCGAGGTGCGCCTCAAGGGCGCGCCCGTGGATGTCAGCGACATCAACAAGGCGGTGGAACTCGGCATTGCCTACGTGACCGAGGACCGCAAGGAATACGGCCTCGTGCTGGAGAACTCGATCAAGAACAACCTGACGCTGGCCAACCTGGAAGGCGTCTCCCGGAAGGGCATTCTTGACGATCAGGCCGAACGGCGGGTCGGGCGCGAATATATCGACAAGATGAACATTCGCTGCTCGTCGATGCTGCAGGACGTGGTGAACCTCTCCGGTGGCAACCAGCAGAAGGTCGTGCTCGGCAAGTGGCTCTATTCCAACCCGGAAGTGCTGATCCTGGACGAACCGACCCGCGGGATCGACGTGAATGCCAAGTTCGAGATCTACACGATCATCAACGAACTGGCGGCGCAGGGCAGGGGGATCGTCTTCATTTCCTCCGAGATGCCCGAGCTGCTCGGCATGTGCGACCGGATTTACGTGATGAACGAAGGCCGGATCGTGGGCGAACTGCCCGCCTCCGAAGCCTCCCAGGAAAAGATCATGACCATGATCGTCAAGAGCGATGGGTGACAAGATGCAACAAGTGGTCAACGCCCCGGCTTCGTCGAGCGAAGCAGAAAACAAGATTACGATAGGCAGCTATATCAAGGCCAACATGCGCGAATACGGGCTGTTGCTGGCGCTGATCGTCGTCATGGTCTCGTTCCAGATCATGACCGACGGCATCCTGATGAAGCCGCTCAACATCACCAATCTGGTGCTGCAGAACAGTTACATCGTCATCATGGCGATCGGCATGCTGCTGGTCATCGTGGCCGGCCATATCGACCTGTCGGTGGGCTCGGTCGTGGGCTTCATTGGCGCGCTCGCGGCGGTGCTGATGGTCTCCTACGAGGTGCCGGTCTTCATTGCCGTGATCATCTGCCTGCTGGCCGGCGTCGCCATCGGCGCGGTGCAGGGTTACTGGGTGGCCTATCACAGGATCCCCGCCTTCATCGTGACCCTCGCCGGCATGCTGGTCTTCCGCGGGCTGACGCTGGCGCTGCTTCAGGGCCAGTCGATCGGACCGTTCCCGACCACGTTCCAGCGCCTGTCTTCGGGTTTCATCCCGGACCTGACCGGCATGGAAGGGACGCACGGGCTCACGCTGCTGCTCGGCGCCGTCATCTCGCTCTACCTTGTCTATGCCAATTTCCGCTCCCGGATGGCACAGCAGAAGATCGCCTCGGCCGAGGAACCGCTCTCCGTCTTCATCCTGCAGAACGGGCTGATCCTGTTTGCGATCAACTATTTCACGCTGCTGATGGCGGGTTATCGTGGCTTGCCCAACGTGCTGATCGTGATGGCGGTCCTGATCGCGGCCTACAGCTTCTTCACCTCGCGCACCACGATGGGCCGGCGGATCTATGCGATCGGCGGCAACGAGAAGGCTGCACGCCTCTCGGGTGTCAACACGCAGAAGCTCACCTTCCTCGCCTTCGCGAACATGGGCTTCCTGGCCGCGCTTGCCGGTCTGGTCTTTGCCGCGCGGCTCAACTCCGCCTCGCCCAAGGCCGGTGTCGCCTTCGAGCTTGACGTGATCGCGGCGGTCTTCATCGGCGGTGCGTCGATGTCGGGCGGTGTCGGCACCGTTGTCGGCGCGGTGATCGGCGCCTTCCTGATGGGTGTGATGAACAACGGCATGTCGATCATGTCCGTGGGCATCGACTACCAGCAGGTCATCAAGGGCCTCGTGCTTCTCGCCGCCGTCATCTTCGACGTCTACAACAAGAAGAAGGCCGGCTGATCCTACTCTCCGCTGCTGGCCGTCTCCCCCTGGCCAGCAGCACCCCTCGGAGCCGGCGGCGGACCACCCTCATATCCTGGCCGCCGGCTCCACCCTGACCCCCAATCCGCCGTGGCAAGCGCGCCACTGTCCAAGGAGTTGCCGCCATGTTGAAAGCGCTGCGCGAGGCCGTTCTTGAGGCCAATCTCGAACTCAACCGCAGGGGCGTGGTGATCTACACTTGGGGCAATGTCTCCGGCATCGACCGCGAAGCCGGACTGGTAGTCATCAAACCCTCCGGGGTCTCCTATGACGCGATGTGCGCCGATGACATGGTGGTCGTGAACCTCGAAAACGAGGTCGTCTGGGGCGAGAAGAAACCCTCCTCCGACACGCGGACCCACACGGCGCTCTACCGTGCGTTCCCCAGAATCGGCGGCGTCGTTCACACCCATTCCCCCCATGCCGTCGGCTGGGCGCAGGCCCGGATGGAGATCCCCTGCCTTGGCACCACGCAGGCCGATTACTGCTCCGGCCCGATCCCCTGCACCGAGCCGCTTACGCCCGAGCAGGTGGAGCGCGATTACGAAGGCGAGACTGGCGTGAACATCCTCCGCGCCTTCGAGGGGCGCGACCCGATGGCCCAGCCAATGGTGCTGCTGGCCGGCCATGGCCCCTTCGCCTGGGGCAAGACGCCGGACGACGCGGTGCATAACGCCGTTGTGCTGGAGAAATGCGCCGAGATGGCGACGATCACGCGGATGGCCTGCGGAGGCCTGCCGCCGCTCGAAGATTACGTGCTCGACTACCACTACCAGCGCAAGCATGGCGCGAATGCCTGGTACGGGCAGAAGTGAACCGGATGCGGCCCCGATGGCCGGAACTAGGAAAGGCAAGAAAATGATCGGACTGAACCCGCTGAAAATCTGGTTCATCTGCGGCTCGCAGCACCTTTATGGGGCCGAGGCACTGTCCAAAGTCGAGACCAATGCGCGCGAGGTCGTCGCCGGGCTCGACGGCTCCGGCAAGCTGGCCCTGCCGGTGGAATATGCCGGCCTCGCCACTCGCTCCAGCGAAGTGGCCGAGCTTTGCCGGCGTGCCTCCGCCGACCCCGAATGCGGCGGCGTGATCCTGTGGATGCACACCTTCTCGCCCGCCAAGATGTGGATCCGCGGGTTGAGCCAGCTCACCAAGCCGGTTTTGCACCTGCACACCCAGTTCTACTCGGAGCTGCCCTGGGACAGCATCGACATGGATTACATGAACCTGCACCAGGCCGCGCATGGCGACCGGGAAGCGGGCTTCATCCATTCCCGCCTGCGGCTGGGGCGCAAGGTCGTGGTCGGGCATTGGTCTGACGCAGAGGTCCTAGAGCGTATCGACACCTGGATCCGCGCCGCCCGCGCCTGGGACGACTGGCAGGGCGCCCGATTCTGCCGCTTCGGCGACAACATGCGCGATGTGGCCGTGACCGACGGTGACAAGGTCGGTGCCGAGATGGCCTTCGGATTTGCCGTGGACGGCTATGGCATCATGGATCTCGCGGACCGGATGGCCACGATTCCGCAGGCCGATATCGAGGCGCTCGCTGCCGAATATGTGAAGCTCTACGATGTCGATCCGGCGCTCGCGCCCGGCGGTGCCCGCCACGAGGCGCTGCTCTACAACGCGCATCAGGAACTCGGCATGGGCGCCTTCCTCTCCGAGGGCGGCTTCAAGGGTTTCACCCACACGTTCGAAGATCTGCACGGGCTGACCCAACTGCCCGGAATCGCCACCCAACGGCTGATGGAACAGGGCTACGGCTTTGCCGGCGAGGGCGACTGGAAGACCCCGGCGCTGGTGCGGGCGATGAAGGTCATGGGCCACGGGCTGACCGGCGCGACCTCCTTCATGGAGGATTACACCTACAACATGGTGCCCGGTTCCGAGTGCATCCTTGGCTCGCATATGCTCGAAGTGTGCCCCTCCATTGCCGAGGGAACCCAGAAAGTGGAAATCCACCCGCTCGGCATCGGCGGAAAGGACGACCCGGTCCGGCTTGTCTTCAATGCCCGCAAGGGGACGGCGGTCAATGCCTGCCTGATCGACATCGGCAACCGCTTCCGTCTGGTCGCCAATGCCGTCACCGCGGTCGATCACCCCGACCTGCCCAAGCTTCCGGTGGCCCGGGTCGTCTGGGAATGCAAGCCGGACTTCAAGACCGCCTGCGCGGGCTGGATCCATGCCGGCGGCGCCCATCACACCGGCTTCAGCTATGACGTGACGCCGGAGATGCTGGACGATTTCGCGACCATTGCCGGGATCGAACTGGCGATGATCGACGAAGGCACCGAGATCGGCCGCTTCCGCCAGGATCTGCGGATGAACGAGGTCTACTGGCATATCGCGGGCGGATTCCGCGCCTGAACGGGTGAGGAAAGCCAATTCGAGCAGGGCTGGCGGCGGATCGAAATGATCGGTCGCCGCCTTTGTCTTTGGCTATCGACAAAGCCGCCGCGCCGCTTGCGGGCGTTGCCCGGATCACCCGCCCGGCGCGCCCGCGACATTCACGTAAAGCGCATAGATCGACTGCGAGGCGGCCATGAAAAGCCGGCTGTTTGCCCGTCCGCCAAAGCAGAGATTGGCGCAGCGCTCCGGCAAGGCAATGCGCCCGATCGGCCTGCCGTCGGGCGCAAAGATCATGACGCCATCCAACTCGGGATCGCCCATGCCCCAGCCGCACCACAGATTGCCGTCGACATCGCACCGCATCCCGTCGGGCGTGCCGGGGCCGGCGTCGATCAGTACCCGTTTGGTCGATAATGTGCGGCCATCCTTGCCAAGGTCGAAAGCCAGGATCTTTCGGTTCGGAATCCCGCGCGACTCGACGATATAGAGGATGCTTTCATCGGGCGAGAAGCAGAGGCCATTCGGACCGAGTATGTCATCGGCAACGACGATCGCCTCTCCCGTTTCGGGATCGAGGCAATAGACATTCTGTGCGATCTCGGGCTCGGATTTGTAGCCCTCGTAATTGCCGGATATGCCGAACACCGGGTCCGAGAACCACACGGAGCCATCGGACTTGACCACGATATCATTGGGCGAGTTCAGGCGCTTGCCCTCGAAATTGTCCATCAGCGTGGTGATCGTTCCGTCATATTCCGTACGCGTGATCCGGCGCCCGCCATGTTCACAGGATACAAGGCGCCCCTGCCTGTCACGCGTATGGCCATTCGCGAAATTGGACGGGGATCTGTATTCACTGACATGACCCGTTTCTTCGGTCCAGCGCATGATCCTGTTGTTGGGAATGTCACTCCACAGCAGGTGACGGGCGTCGCCGAACCAGACCGGCCCTTCGCACCAGCGCATTCCGGTCGCCAGGCGTTCGATACCTGCTGATGGAAGGCGGTACTTGTCAAAGCTCGGGTCGAGCGATTCCACCGCCGGATCCGGATAGCGGGTCGTCGGCTTCCAGCCGTCGGGATATGGATCCTTGGTCTTCATCCAGCGTTCTCCTGCTGTTGGCAGCTATATCGTTTCGTTCACATCCGCTTCGCCTTGCTGCAGCGGAAGGATCTCGGTGTGGCGCTCACGGAAATGGCGGGGACTCATCCCAGTATGGCGACGGAATACGCGGGAGAAATAGAGCGGATCGTCATAACCCACCATCTGGCTGAGCGACTTGATCGGCACGCCGCTGATGCGCAGCAACTGCATCGCATATTGCACCCTTTGTGCGTCGCGCCATTGCACCACGCCCGTGCCCATGTATTTGCGAAACAGGCTGGAAAGTCGCGAGGGTGACAGGCACACATGGTCGGCTACCTCGCGCACGCCGATCGGCCGGGCGAGGTCCTTGGAGATCATCGCGCAGGCCGCCAGCACCCGTTCGTCCACCACCTCGGGAGAGTTGCGGGCATCGCGGGCGAGCCGCGCGCAGGAGAGCAGGATATGCTCCAGCCGGTTGAAGGCGAGATCGAGCGAGAGCGCGTCATGGCGCTGCGACCAACCCTCGACCTCCACGAAGAGTCGGAACAGTTCCGAGAATTTGCCCTCGTCGCGATGGCGCAACAGGTGCACGCCGTCGATCCGTGTGCCCCAGTCCAGCCAGGGTTTCCAGAAGGCGCGTGGCTGGAAATAAATCCAGCGGTGCCACCACTTCTCCGCTCCTTGGGCACGGCCATAGAAATGCGCGGCCTCGGGCGGGAATAGCAGGAGGTCGCCGGGGCCAACTGTGAATTCCTGATCACCCTCGAAGACCTGTCCCGTCCCATCGACGGTCAGGTTGACGATCCAGCCGCGCATGCCTTTCGGCCGATCGACGAAGAAATCCAGAGGCCCGTCCTTCTCGATCGGGGTGATTCCGGCGACAAGGCGCACGTCGAACCGGAAGCCGGGAAAGAGCGAAGCGACCTGTTCATCGTCGCTGGTCGATGGCGAATAGGCCAGCTTGGAGATGATGCGTTCGACCTGCGGATCTTGTGACGGGTCGAAGTCAGCTTTTTCGTCCATGTCTCCAACTCTATGCTGCATTGTTTGGGGACCTCCTGATCCATTATTGTATTGGAGCGGGCCGAGCTGGAAAAGAGATGAAGCGTGGCATCCCAAGTGGATTGTCCATAATGCTGGTATCTCGGCCCGTATTGATGGAGGAGGAATAGGATGTCTGATACGGGTGAAACCTGCCTGCTTGGGCTGGATTTCGGGTCGGATTCCGTGCGTGCCGTGGTGGTGCGGGCGGCCGATGGCGAAGAGATTGCCTCAAGCGTGGCGGACTATCCCCGCTGGGCGGAAGGGCGCTTTTGTGCGCCCGCGCGCCAGCAATTCCGCCAGCACCCGGCTGATTACATGGAGGCCATGGTCTCCGCCGTTCGCGGCGCGCTGGACGAATGTGGCGCGACCGCGCCACGGATTGCCGGGATCGGTGTCGACACCACCGGATCCTCGCCGCTTCCCGTCGCCGCCGACGGCACTGCGCTGGCGCTCAAGGATGGCTTCACCACGGATCCCGATGCCATGTGCATCCTGTGGAAGGACCACACCTCGGTTGCCGAGGCCGAGGCGATCAACGAGCTCTGCGCGCGCGGCGAGCATGAGAACTACATCAAGTATGTCGGCGGCATCTACTCCTCCGAATGGTACTGGGCCAAGATCCTGCGGGTTGGCCGCGTGAACCCGACCGTGTTCCGCGCCGCCGCGAACTGGGTCGAGCTGTGCGACTATATCCCGGCGCTGCTGACCGGGGTGGACGATGCTTCGAAAATCGTGCGTGGCCGCTGCGCCGCCGGGCACAAGGCGCTGTGGCACCCCGATTGGGGCGGCCTGCCGGATCGGGACTGGCTCACGGCGCTCGATCCCTGCCTGGGCAACCTCGCCATGCCGCTCTTCTCCGAAACCCGTACCTCGGACCAGGAAGCGGGCAAGCTCTCGCCCGAATGGGCAGGCCGTTTCGGCATCGAGGCCGGCATTCCCGTGGCCGTCGGCGCCTTTGATTGCCACATGGGCGCCATCGGCGCCGGGATCGAGCCCTACACGCTTGTCCGCGTGATGGGCACATCGACCTGCGATATCCTCATCGCGCCGCCGGAAGAGGTGGGCGACACGCTCGTCCATGGCATCTGCGGGCAGGTGCCGGGCAGCGTCATGCCGGATTACATCGGCTTCGAGGCCGGGCAATCCTCCTTCGGCGACGCTTTCGCCTGGTTCGAGCGGATCCTGCAATGGGGCCGGAGCGATGCGGGCCGCAAGGGTTCGCTGCTGCCGGCGCTGGAAGCGGAGGCCGCCGAGTTGCCGCCCGGGGCGCTTGGCGAGCGGGCACTCGACTGGCTCAATGGCCGCCGTACGCCGGATGCTAACCAGAAGGTGCGCGCGATGATGGCGGGGATGCATCTGGGCTCAACCGCGCCGTCGCTCTACCGGGCATTGGTCGAGGCCACCGCCTTTGGCACTCGCGCCATTGTCGAGCGGTTCGAGGATGAGGGCATTCCGGTCAAGAGTATCGCCGGTATCGGCGGGATCGCGCGGAAGTCGAACCTGATCAGCCAGGTCTGCGCCGACGTGATGAACCGCGAGATCGACGTGATCGAATCCGATCAGGCCTGCGCGCGCGGCGCCGCGATCTGTGCCGCCGCTGCTTCCGGGCTTCACGCCGATATCGGCGCGGCCAAGGCAGCCATGCTCAGCCCGGTCGAAAAGACCTTCAAGCCCAGCGCGGAGGCGCACAAGGCCTACGAGGCCATTTATGCAGATTACAAGCGGCTGGGGGCCTTCGCCAACGATTTCTGAGCCTGTTCGGGAGTTTTCGGCATACCCTGAAGCGCCGTTTCTCACGACATGTCCCGGACGCCTCGGCGCCCGGGATTTTCTTTTTTCGTCACGCCTTGTGGAACACAAAGGACCGCATTGAGACCGATCCGAGGTCGATGGAGTCGGTCATGAAGGTCAACTCGTCCTTCGCGTCGGACGCACCGGCCACGGTCAGCGCCGGAAGGTAGTGATCCACCGACGGATGCGCCATGCGCAGCAAGCTGCCAAGTTGCTTTTGGTCGGCCAGCGCCGCGAGGTCGCGCTCAGTCAGCCGGTCGGCAAAAAGCGTGTCGAACTCCATCGCGAAATCCTGCGGCTTTCCGCCGGGGCGCATGGCGCGCAAGTTGTGCACCACGTTGCCTGAACCGAGGATCAGAACGCCGCGGTCACGCAGCTCCGAGAGGGTCCGGCCGAGCTCGAGCTGGTAGTCCAGCCCCCGGCCCATGTCGATCGAGACCTGGAAGACAGGCACGTCCGCCTCGGGGTAGAGAAATTTGAGAATGGTCCAGGCTCCGTGATCGAGCCCCCATGTCTCGTCTTCCTCGGCGTGGTGGCTGGCCAGCAGCTTGACCACCTCGCGGGCAAGTTCGGGGTTGCCGGGCGCAGGGTAGTCCTGCGCGTAAAGCGCGTCCGGGAAGCCATAGAAATCGTGGATGGTGCGCGGCATGGCCGAAACATCGACCAGCGTCGTGCCGCGGGTCATCCAGTGGGCCGAGACCACGAGGATCGCCTTTGGGCGCGGCAGGCGACGGCCCAGATCGGTCCAGGCGCGGCTGAAAGCGGTGTCCTCGATCGCGTTCATCGGGCTGCCATGTCCGAGGAAGACAAGCGGCATCCGGTCCGAAGGCGACAGGCGGTCGCGCAGGTTTCTCAGGGCTTGTGCGGTACTCATGTCAATCTCCCAAGGGGCAGGGGGCCGCCTGTGCGGCGGCCCGGTTGGCTCAGGCGAACTGGCCGAGCGTTCTGTCCAGAACCGGTAGCCGCAGCGCGTAGGCGCCGCCGCCAAGCAGGACGAGCGTGCTCTGCACGATGGCCCAGAACACCGGGAACTCCCAGCCGCCACCCTGGGCGGAGAAGCTCCAGCCATTGCCCCAATGCGCCCAGGCGGCGCCCAGCAGGATCGGGACAAGGGCCAGCGAGACGAGACGGGTGGCCACGCCGGCGATCAGCGCCAGGCCGCCGGCGAGTTCGGCGAAAATGGTCAGGTAGGCAAGAAAGCCGGGAAGGCCGAGGCTTTCAAAATACCCCACGGTGCCGGGGATGGAAAAGATCTGCACCTTCATCAGGCCATGTGCGAGGAACAGGACTCCGCTGGAGACGCGAAGGGCGAAGGCGGCGTAGTCGGAGGAGGAATGCGTGGTCATGTCTTTGGTCCTTTGTGTTGGGGGCTCTGGCGGCTGGCGCGATTTTCATCCCGCCGTTTTGCCTGCCGCCTTGTGGGTGCCCTTGTTGATCTGCAGCGAACCTATGGCGCGCAGGTCACCTATGAAATGGCGAAGATGGAGAATGACTATCTCTAAATTGTTCTCAAATGAATTTCAGGAAACCGATTTCGCACCGTTTCAATCGCGCTTCCAAGCGATTTGGCCCCGGAAATCGTCGCGGATAACGAGAGGGACAAGGGCTGCTCGAAGATGACTGTGTTCGGGTTAACTTTCTCAAAAAGAAAACTAAACTGGATAAATCGTCAATTGACTTGTTCGTTTCCGTATTGGATCGTGCCGTATCCGTTATGACCCATAATCAATTTGTGGAGGTGCCGCCACTCGGCGGATAGGGCAGGTTGACGGGGCGTTGGAACGATCAGGGAGGAAACAATGATCAAAACGCGCAGGAATATTCTGCAATTGCTTGGGGCAACTGCCCTTACGGCTATTGGTTTCGGCAGCACTGTAAATGAAGCTTCGGCGGCGGATGTGACGCTGCGCCTGCACCAGTTCCTGCCGGCACAGGCGAACGTGCCGAAAAACATCTTCGAGCCCTGGATGGCAAAGATCCAGGAGGAGTCGGGGGGGCGCATCGAGTTCCAGCACTTCCCGGCAATGCAGCTCGGCGGCAAGCCGCCCGAACTGATCGATCAGGCGATTGACGGCGTTGCCGATATCGTCTGGACGCTGCCCGGCTACACGCCCGGCCGCTTCCCGCGCACCGAGGTATTCGAGCTTCCCTTCACCATGACCAATGCCGAGGCAACCTCGCGCTCCTTCTGGCAGCTGGCCGAGGAGACCATGCTGGACCAGGACTTCAAGGATGTGAAGGTTCTGGGCCTTTGGGTGCACGGCCCCGGCCTGATCCACTCCAAGGAGCCGATCGATTCCATCGAGGATCTCAACGGTGTCAAACTGCGGGCGCCGACCCGGGTGACGAACCAGATGTTCAGCGAGCTTGGCGCGACGGCGATCGGAATGCCGATCCCGGCCGTTCCCGAGGCCCTCTCCAAGGGCGTGATCGACGCCACCGTGATCCCGTGGGAAGTGACCGGCGCGCTGAAGATCAATGAGCTGGTCGAGAACCACACCACCTTCGGCGAGGACTCGCTCTATACTTCGACCTTCGTACTGGCTATGAACAAGGATCGCTGGAACGCGCTGCCCGACGATCTCAAGGCGATCATCGACGCCAATTCCGGCGAGGAATTCTCGGCCTTTGCCGGCAAGCAGATGCAGATGGACGATGCCGGCCCGCGTGACGCTGCCATCGGGATGGGGGCGAACATCATCGAGCTTTCTCCCGACCAGGTGGCCGCGTGGAAAGAAGCCGCTGCTCCGGTCGCTGCGGCCTGGATAGCCGAGATGGACGAAAAAGGTCTCGATGGGACCGGTCTGCGCGCGCGCGCGCTCGAGCTGATCGAAGCCAACACCAAGTGATCCTGCAGGTCCCCGGGCGCATCCGTCCGGGGACACTTCCTCCAATCGAAAGTTCATTGCCATGATGCTGAAGCACGTGGAACGCCTGGCCCGTTTCATGGCGGTACTGGGCGGTATTGTCCTGACCTTGCTGGTCATTCTGACCTGTTTGAGCGTTCTGGGCCGTGGCCTCAACACGTTCGGTCATTCCGCTTTTCTGACCTCGCTCTCCGAAAGCGCGGCGCATGCGTTGATTGCCTCCGGCGTCGGGCCGATCACGGGCGATTTCGAGCTGGTGGAGGCCGGTATCGCCTTCGCCATATTCGCCTTCCTGCCCTATGCGCAATTGCACCACGCCCATGCGACAGTCGACATTTTCGCCGCGAGCTTCCCGCATTGGTTCAACCGATTTCTCATTGTTTTCTGGGAGTTCGTTCTCTCCGCGATCATTCTGCTCCTCACCTGGCGGCTCTTTGCCGGGATGCAGGGCAAGATGTCGAATGGCGAGATCACCTTCCTGCTGCAGTTCCCGGTATGGTGGGCCTATGCGGCGAGCTTTGTGGCCGCTGTCACCGCCTCCATCGTCGCTATCTACTGTGCCATTGCCCGGATCCTTGACGTCGTGACCGGCGGCAGCCACCTGCCTCACTCCGAAGGAGCGCACCATTGAGTATGCTTGAACTGGGATATGCCTCCTTCCCGATCCTGCTGCTGATGATCTTTCTCAGGGCGCCGATCGGGCTGGCGATGCTGCTCTGCGGGATCGGCGGGCTCTATTTCTCCATGGGCGGGTCGAACATGTTCATGGCGAAGCTGAAGAGCGAGACCTACTCGACCTTCTCCAGCTATTCGCTGTCGATCATCCCGATGTTCCTGCTGATGGGGCAGTTCGCGACGCTGTCGGGCATGTCCAAGGCGCTTTTCAAGGCCGCCGAAAGCTGGCTCGGGCACCGCAAGGGCGGTGTCGCGATGGCAGCGGTCGGCGCCTGCGCGGGTTTTGGCGCGATCTGCGGTTCCTCGCTGGCCACGGCCGCTACCATGAGCAAGGTCGCCCTGCCGGAGCTGCGCCGCTATGGCTACTCTGGCGGCTTCTCCACCGCGACGCTGGCCGCCGGCGGCACGCTCGGCATCCTGATCCCGCCTTCGGTCATCCTCGTCATCTATGCCATCCTGACCGAACAGAATATCGCCAAGCTGTTCCTCGCCGCCTTCGTTCCGGGCATCCTTGCCGCGATCGGCTATATCATCACCATCTCGATCTATGTCCGCGTGAACCCTAAGGCCGCGGGCACCCGTGAGCCGATCCCCTATGCCGAGCGCTTCAAGGCGCTGTTCGATGTCTGGCCGGTGCTTCTCGTCTTTGGCCTCGTGGTCGGCGGCATCTATCTCGGCTGGTTCACCCCCACCGAAGGCGCGGCCGTTGGCGCCGCCGGAACCGGCGTGATCGCGCTGCTCTCCGGCAGCCTGACCTGGAAGATCTTCGTCGACTCCATCCTGCAGACTGCGCTCAGCACCGCGATGATCTTCTTCATTGTGCTCGGCGCCGGCCTCTACAACTCCTTCCTCGCGCTGAGCCAGGTGCCACAGGAATTGTCGGGATGGGTCGTAGGGCAGGGTTTCAGCCCGTGGACGATCCTGATCCTGATCCTGGCCTTCTACCTCGTCTTCGGCTGCCTGATGGACAGCCTCAGCATGATCCTGCTGACGATCCCGATCTTCTTCCCGGTCATCAGCTCGCTCGATTTTGGCATGAGCCCGGAGCACGTGGCGATCTGGTTTGGCATCCTCGTGCTGATCGTGGTCGAGGTCGGGCTGATCACGCCACCGGTGGGGATGAACCTCTTCATCATCAACGCGATGGACCGCCAGACGGCCATGAAGGACACCTACAAGGCGGTGCTCTGGTTCGTGACCTCGGACATTGTTCGCGTCATCATTCTGGTGCTCTTCCCCGCAATCACGCTCTTCCTGCTGCCCGGTTAAACCCGGGCAGTCGCCCCCTCCGACGCGGGTTCGATCCGCATCCAGATAGGTATGAAACATAACGATGATCCAACATAACGATAAGGAGGCAAACCGATGCTGATAAAGGGACAGGTTGCGCTGGTGACCGGTGCGGCCAGTGGCCTAGGTGCGGCGACGGCCCGACACCTGGCGGAACAGGGTGCCAAGGTGGGCGTGCTCGACTACGATCACGAACGTGCCAAGACGGTCGCCGCCGAGATTGACGGTTTCGCGGTTCAGGTGGACGTTTCCGACGAGGCCGCGGTGGATGGCGCCATTGGCGCGGTTGCGGAACATTTCGGCCAGGCCGCCCGCATTGCGGTGAGCTGTGCCGGTGTCGGCTCGGCGGCGCGGATCGTCGGGCGCGAGGGCAAGACCTCGGGCGATGTCTTCGAGCGGACGCTTCGCGTGAACCTCTTCGGCACTTATTACGTCATGAGCCACGCGGCCAAGCGGATGATGGAACTGGAGCCGCTCGCCGATGACGAGCGTGGCGTGATCGTCAACACCTCCTCGGTGGCGTACCAGGACGGACAGCTCGGACAGTCCGCCTATGCCGCCTCCAAGGGCGCGGTTGCCTCGATGTGCCTGCCGGCGGCACGCGAGTTTGCCCGCTTCGGTATCCGGGTCGTGGCCATCGCGCCGGGGTTGTTCCACACCCCGATGATGGAGGGATTGCCGAAGGAGGTGACCGACGAGATCACCGCCAACATTCCCTTCCCGCACCGTCTGGGCGCGCCGTCTGAATACGCGCTGCTGGCCGATCAGATCATCACCAACCCGTTCCTGAACGGAACCACCATCCGGTTGGACGGCGCCGTGCGCCTGCCGCCGCGCTGAGGAGAGCGCCATGTCCGAACAGATGCTCACGATCGAGATCGACGGCGACATCGCCATCCTGACCATGAACCGCCCCGCCAAGCGCAACGCCATGTGCGATGCGCTTCTGGAAGCGATCGACGGCTTTTTCCGGAACCCACCGAAGGAGGTGAAGGTCGTCGTTCTGACCGGCACGGCCGGGCATTTCTGCTCCGGGCTGGACCTCTCCGAGCATGTCTCCCGCGATGCCGAGGGCACGATGCGCCATTCGCGCGGCTGGCACGAGGTGATGCAGCGCATCCAATTCGGTGGTTTGCCGGTTGTCTCCGCAATGTTCGGCGCCGTGATCGGCGGCGGGCTGGAGCTGGCCTCGGCCACGCATGTACGGATCGCGGAACCCTCGACCATCTTCCAGCTTCCCGAGGGGCGGCGCGGCATCTTCGTCGGTGGCGGAGCGTCTGTGGGCGTTGGCCGCATTCTCGGCGCGGACCGGATGACCGAGATGATGCTGACGGGGCGCAAATACAGTGCCGAGGAAGGTCTGGCGCTCGGGTTGACGCATTACAGCGTTGGCGAGGACGAGGCGCTGCCGCTGGCGATGGATCTGGCGCGCAAGATCGCCTCCAACGCGCCCTTGTCGAACTACATCATGATCCAGGCGCTGGCGCGGATCCAGGACATGCCGCGCAATGACGGCCTGTTCACCGAAAGCCTCTGTGCGGCGATCACCCAGACTAGCCCGGACGCTGTGGAGGGGCTCGCCGCCTTCCTCGAAAAGCGCGCCCCGAAATTCCGCTAGAGCCATGCCGGACCCCGCCACAAACCTGCCGGAAGCCGTCACGGTCGATGACACCGCGCTGCGTGCCTATTTCGGCTATCGGATGAAACGCTGTTTCAATGCGATCCAGGCGGATCTGGCGCAGGCGCTGAAACCGTTCGAGCTGCGCATGCTCACCTTCACGGCGCTGGCGCTGGTGGTGGAAAACCCGGGCCTTCGCCAGTCGCAACTGGCCGAAGCCATGGATGTGGAGAGGCCGAACCTGGTCACCGTCGTGGAAGAGCTTGTGCGGCGGGACCTGATCACCCGGGACCGGGTTCCGACGGATCGTCGCGCCTATTCGCTCGAGGCGACGGCGGCTGGCAAACGGCTTTTTGCGGACGCCGCAGCCGCCGTTGAGGCCCATGAAAAGACGCTTCTGGCCGGGCTTGACCCGCAGCTTCGGGCCGGAGCCATCGAAGCCATGCACCATATTGAAAAAGGCCGCCAACGCGGCTGACCGGAGAGGGAGGACACCCCCGATGAAACGGACGACGAGATTTCGCCCGCATTCCGTGACGCGCGAGAACCGCGCGGACGGAAGCATACTGCTTACATCGAACTACCTGCTCGGTCCCGTGGCTGAAAAGACAGGCGCGTGGTTGCATCACTGGGCCAGCGAAGCGCCGGACCGGGTGTTTCTGGCCGAGCGCTATGGCGCGGGCTGGCGACGGGAGAGCTATGTTTCGGTACTGGAGAAGGTGCGGGCCATCGGCGCCTCGCTTCTTGCGCGCGGGATGGGGCCGGATACGCCGATCCTGATCATGTCCGGCAACGGGATCGATCACGGGTTGCTGTCGCTGGCGGCGCAATATGTGGGCGTGCCGACCGCGCCGGTGGCCGAGCAGTATTCGCTCGTCCACGGAGCGCATGGCCGGCTGCGCGGCGCCATCGAGCTGTTGAAGCCGAAAATGGCCTATGTGGTCGATGCGGATCTCTATGTCGAAGCGCTCGGTCTGGACGCGCTGGCCGGGGTGGAGATCGTGTCGAGCCGGCAGGGTCACGTGATCGGGGTGACACCCTTTGAGGAGCTGTTGACGGGCGACGGATCGGTCGATCTCGACGCGGCCTATGCGCAGGTCACGCCCGATACGGTGGGCAAGATCCTGATGACCTCGGGTTCCACCTCCAGCCCCAAGGGCGTGCTCACCACCCAACGAATGATGTGCACCAACCAGACGCAATTGGCCGACGCGCTTCCCTTCCTGCGCGACCGCCCGCCACGGATCGTGGACTGGCTGCCCTGGAACCATGTCTTTGGCGGATCGCATAATTTCAACATGATGCTGGCCAATGGCGGCTCGCTCTATATCGACGACGGAAAGCCGGTGAAGGGGCTATTTGAACGGACGTTGGAGAACCTGTCGCTAGTGACAGGCACCGCCGCCTTCAACGTGCCCGTGGGGTTCGGCATGCTGCTTGCCGCGCTGCGCGCGGATGGCGGGTTGCGCCAGCGTTTTTTCGAGGATCTGGACCTCGTCTTCTATGCCGGTGCCTCGCTGCCGCAGGATGTCTGGACCGGATTCGAGCAGATGGCGATGGAGGTGAAGGGCGAGGTGCCGCTGATGACCTCTTCCTGGGGGCTTACCGAAACCGCCCCCGCGACCATGATGCAGATGGAGCCGACGGAGCGCTCCGGCATTGTCGGCGTGCCGCTGACCGGCGTGACGATGAAGCTGTTGCCCGATGACGACCTGCGCTGCGAGGTGCGGGTGAAGGGGCCGAACGTGATGACCGGCTATTTCGAGGATCCGGAGAAGACGAAGGACGCTTTCGACGAAGAGGGGTTCTTCATCACCGGCGACGCGATGGCCTTTATCGACCCCGCCGACCCGAACAAGGGGATGCGCTTCGACGGCCGGATCTCGGACGACTTCAAGCTGCTCACCGGCACATGGGTCCGCGCCGCGCAGCTTCGGCTCGACATGCTGGCGCATCTGGCGCCGCTGGCCTCCGATCTCGTGATCACCGGTGCCGACCGCAACCAGATCGGGGTGATGATCTTCCCCGACCGGGCGGAGTTGCAGCGCGAAGGGTTCGAGTTGCACGAAGACGGTGGCGCGCTCACGTGCAAGCTTCTGCAAGGCGAGATCCATCGCCGCCTCGCCGCGCGGGCGCGGGAAATCTCGGGAAGCTCTACGCTGATCTCGCGGGCCATCGTGCTCTCCGAGCCACCCTCGATGCCGGAAGGCGAGATGACGGCCAAGGGCAACCTGAACTTCCGCAAGGTCCTGACCCGTCGCAAGGACCTGCTGGAGCGGCTTTATAACGATGCCGATCCGGCGGTGACGTTGGCATGACCCTTGCGCAGCCGGCCGGAAAAGCATCGCAACGCGTAAAGAATTTCCCAATGAGGACAATTATATGGTCGACCTGACAAAGATCCGCGCGATCGACATTCACACCCATGCCGAGGAACCCTGCGGCTGCCATGCCGATGACGGCTATGACGACCTGCAGGCGACGATGGCGAAGTATTTCCGCGCGTCCTGGAGCCACCCGCCCACGGTGCCGGAGACCGCCGCGCATTACCGCGAGCAGAACATCGCCGCGGTGATCTTTCCCGTCGATGCCGAGCGCGAGACCGGCTATCGCCGTTACAAGAACGAGGAGGTGGCGGAACTCGCCGCCGAGAATGACGACGTGCTCATTCCCTTTGCTTCCATCGACCCGCACAAGGGAAAGATGGGCGCCCGCGAGGCGCGCCGCCTGATGAAGGATTTCGGCATCAAGGGGTTCAAGTTCCATCCCACGATGCAGGGTTTCTATCCCAATGACCGCATGGCCTACGAGCTCTACGAGGCCATCGCCGAAGAGGGGGGTATCGCGCTCTTCCACACCGGCCAGACCGGCGTCGGCTCCGGTATGCGCGGTGGCAACGGGATGCGGCTGAAATACTCCAACCCGATGTACATGGACGATGTCGCGGTCGATTTCCCCGACATAAAGATCATCCTCGCCCATCCTTCCTTTCCCTGGCAGGAGGAGGCGCTGGCCGTCGCCCAGCACAAGCCGAATGTTTATGTCGACCTGTCCGGCTGGTCGCCCAAGTATTTCCCCGAGATCCTCGTCAAATACTGCAACTCGATCCTGCGCAAGAAGGTCCTGTTCGGCTCCGACTGGCCGATGATCACGCCGGAGCGCTGGCTGGCCGATTTCGAGAAGATCGCGATCAAGGACGAGCTGCGCCCCGATATCATCAAGGGCAATGCTGCGCGCTTGCTCGGACTGTCGTAAGGGGGCTGCGATGAAACCGTTTCAGGCATCATTGGACGACATCCTCTTCACCCTGACCCACGTGGCCGGGGCGAACGAGTTGCCCGAATTCGAGGCGGAGCTGACACGGGAGATCGCCGGCCATTTCGCCAGCTTCGCGGAGGCCGAGATCGCGCCGCTCGACGAGCCGGGCGACCAGCAGGGATGCCGGCTGGAAGCGGGCCGAGTGCTGATGCCGGACGGGTTTGCCGAGCTTTATCACTCTTATGCCGAGCAGGGCTGGCAGGGTCTGACCGCGCCGGAGGAATTTGGCGGGCAGGGGCTGGACTCCACGCTTCTCTCCGTCACTTCGGAGATATTCACCGGGGCGAACCATTCGCTGCAGATGATCACCGGGCTGGTGCCGGGCGCGATCCGGACGATCCTGCATTTCGGCTCCGATGACCAGAAAGCCACCCATATCCCGCCGCTGGCCTCCGGCGAGATGCTGGCCACCATGTGCCTGACGGAATCCGGCGCGGGCTCTGACCTCTCGCGCATTCGCTGCCGCGCCGCGCAGGATGGCGAAGGCTGGCGGCTGGATGGCGAAAAGATCTTCATCTCGGGCGGCGATCAGGACATGAGCGAACGGATCCTGCACCTCGTGCTGGCGCGGACCTCCGATGACGGCATCAAGGGGCTGTCGCTGTTCCTGTGTCCCTGCACCCGTGCCGATGGCAGCCGCAACGCGGTGAGTGTGACACGGATCGAGGAGAAGATGGGGCTGCATGCCTCGCCGACCTGCCAACTGGCCTTCGATGGCGCCGAGGCGGAACTGATCGGGCAGGAAGGACAGGGGCTGGCGGCGATGTTCACCATGATGAACCACGCCCGCGCCGACGTGGCCCTTCAGGGCGTGGCCCATGCTGCGCGGGCGACCGACATCGCGCGCAGCTATGCCGCCGAGCGGGTGCAGGGGCGCGGCCCAAACGGAACGCCCGTCACGCTCGACGCCCATGCGGATGTGCAGCGAATGCTTGGCCGAATGGATGCGCTGGCGCTCGGTGGCCGCGCGCTCGCGCATCTGGCGGCGGTCGCGCTGGAACGCGGCGACCAGCCGGATCTCGTCGAGGCGCTGACGCCGATTGCCAAGGTCTATTGCACCGAGGCCGGCATGGAGGCCGCCGAACTGGGCATCCAGATCCTCGGCGGCTATGGCTACCTGCAGGAATATCGCGTCGAGCAGACCTACCGTGACGCCCGTATCACCGCGATCTACGAGGGCGCGAACGGCATCCACGAGCGGGCGCTGGTGTCCCGCTTTCTGCCGGGCCGCTGGGGCGACGCGCTGGAAGCCTTCCTGGTGGCGGAGGCCGAAGCTTCGGAAGACGCGGGCTGCACCGCCTCGGTCGCGCTGTGGAAGCAGGTGCGGCAGGACCTGTTGCGCCAGCCGGACCCGGCGCCCGCCGCGCATGACTTCACGGCGCTGAGCGCCGAGGTGCTGCTGCAATGCCTCTGGCAGCGGATGTTGCGCGCCGCCGATGCCCATCCCGACCCGGAACGCATCCGTCATGTGGCCAAGACGGCGGTCGCGACAGGGCGGGCGCGCTGCGAGTACCACGCGGCGATGGTCGGGCTTGCGGGATGACGCCTTTCATCCGGCCATGCCCCAATGCGGAGGCAGAAGCGTGCTGCATCGAACCGCCGAAAAAAGCCCGGAGCAGAAGTTTCGCTTGAGACCAAGAACAATTTTCAACAGCGTTATCGGAAGGCAACCAACGGAACGTAAGGTGGGGAGACGATAATGTCGAAGAACGATGTAGACAACGTCACGGCTCTCACAGAGACCGCAAAGCGCTACTACCAAGCAATGGTGACGGGAGATGAAGCTGAGTTGCGAAGGTTGTTCGACAGGCGTGCCGCAATCGTGGGTAATTTCGAGGGAGAGTTTCAATGGTTGGACCTCGACGGCTTCATTGACGAGGCAAAGAACCTGATTGGACAGCACGGAGAGGAAAACTGCTCAGTGGAAAGCGTTCGGGTCGATGGGGACATCGCGACCGTTGCGGTACGCGGAAGATATGCGGGCCTTTGGTTTCTTGACCATTTGTCACTTGTCGAGATCAACGATCACTGGATGATTACGAGCAAGTCGTTTCATGTGGTCACTTAGCCACACAGATTGTCTAGCGGCTTTGTCCGCTGAATTGCCTTCGTCTCAAGTCACGGCAATTGCCTGATTTTCGACACACAGCTCTCCGCGCCACAAGTTTCGAAGACGCGGGCCATGACGGCCGTCAGCCCTAGTCCAGTGGCCTGCTCAGAACGGTATCGACCGCCATCCGGAAGATCTCGCCTGCGGGCGAAGGTTGGCTGTCGGGGCGGGTCATGAGGCCCACCGGGCCGGAGGTGATGGCGTTGTCAAAGGGCAGGCGCACCAGCGAGCCATCGGCGATTTCCTTGGCCGCGACCCCGGTGGAGATGATCCAGATCGCATCGGACATCCGCACGAAATTGCGCCCGAACGCGCCCGAGACGCTTTCGATCTTGCGGGGAATCTCGCCCACCCCATGGGCAATGAGAACCCGTTCCACAAGCGGACGGATCGCGGAGCCTTCGGGCGGGAAGATCACGGTCCACTCGCCGATGCGGTGCATGTCGGGATCGTCCAACAGCGGATGCCCGGCGCGTACGACGAATTCGACATACTCGTTGTAGAGCTGGGTAAAGGTGATCCCCTTCATCGTCTCGGGCTGCCCCAGCCGGCCGATCACAAGGTCCAGCTGGCCGTGGCGCAACAGGTCGATCAGGTATCCATGCGGCCCGTCCGTGATCCGCAGGGTGACCTCGGGCGCAAGCTCGGAAAACTCCTGCGCCACTTCCGGCATCAGCCGGGCGGCGACGCTGGGCAGCGCGCCAACCGCCAGCGTGACCTTGCCGCCAAGTCCGATCTGTTCGACCCCGTCCAGCCCCTGTTGCAGCGCGGCCAGGCTCATCTCGGCGAAATGCAGGAAGATCTCGCCCTGCCGGGTCAACGAGATGCCGCCCCGGTTCCGCACCAGAAGATCACAGCCGATGATCTCCTCCAGCTCCTTGAGCGTCTTGGAAATCGCCGGCTGGGTCAGGAACAGCCGCTCGGCGGCGTTCTTCATGCTTCGCTGGCGCACGATCTCCACGAAACACTGGATGTGACGGAACTTGATACGGCGGTCGATCATGAGTTTCATACCGAATTTGGCAACAAAGAGGTCAATTATCTCATTTTACTTTGGAAGATCAACAATTCAATTTAGAGGCGGGAGGACGAAAAATGCGAACACAGGTGGCAATCATTGGCGGCGGCCCATCGGGGCTTCTTCTTTCCCAGCTTCTGCATCGCCGCGGGATAGATACCGTGGTCCTGGAGCGAAAGACCCGCGATTACGTGCTGGGCCGCATCCGTGCCGGCATCCTTGAGACAGGATTCGTCGAGCTGATGCGCGAGGCCGGCGTCGGCACGCGGATGGATGCCGAGAGCTTTACTCATGAAGGGACGGTCATCGCCTATGGCGACGAGGAGTTCGGCATCAATTTCCGCGAGCACACGGGAACCGACGTCATCGTTTATGGCCAGACGGAGCTGACGCGCGACCTCTATGATGCGCGCGAGGCGGAGGACGGCAAGATCGTCTTCAATGTCGAGAATGTCGTGATCAACGATGCCGAGACCGAGGCGCCCTACGTCTCTTACACCGTTGATGGCGTCGAGCAGCGGCTGGATTGCGATTTCGTTGCCGGCTGCGACGGCTTCCACGGTGTCAGCCGGCAGACCATTCCGCTCACCGTGCGCCGCGAATACGAGAAAGTCTATCCGTTCGGCTGGCTCGGCATCCTGTCGGAAACACCGCCCGTCCATGACGAGCTGATCTATTCCTGGTCGGAGCGCGGTTTCGCGCTCTGCTCGATGCGCAATGCCAATCTCAGCCGCTATTACATCCAGTGCTCGCTCTCCGACAGCCCGGAGGATTGGAGCGACGAGAATTTCTGGGAAGAGCTCAAGCGCCGCATCCCGGCCCGCCATGCGGAGAAGCTGGTCACCGGCCCCTCGATCGAGAAGAGCATCGCGCCGCTCAGGAGTTTCGTGACCGAGCCGATGCGGTGGGGACGGCTGTTCCTGTGCGGCGACGCGGCCCATATCGTGCCGCCGACCGGGGCCAAAGGGCTGAACACGGCTGCTTCTGACATCCATTACCTCTATCACGGGCTGGTCCAGTTCTTCGAGGAAGGCGATTCCGAGGGGATCGACCGCTATTCAGAGAAGGCGCTGGCGCGGATCTGGAAGGCGGAGCGCTTCAGCTGGGCGACGACCAACCTGCTGCACCGCTATCCCGACCAGTCCGAGTTCGACCTGAAGATGCAGCGCGCCGAGATCGATTTCCTGCGCAGCAACGAGTCCGCACAGAAAGTCTTTGCCGAGAACTACGTGGGGCTGCCCTACTGATGCGGATGATCGAGGCAAATGGCATCGCGCTGCATGTGCGGGAGGATGGAGACCCGGCGGGCAAGCCGGTGGTTTTCTCCAATTCGCTCAGCACGGATTTGCGACTCTGGGATGCGATCCTGCCGCTCTTGCCGGCGGGGCTGCGGCTGATCCGCTATGACAAGCGCGGCCACGGCCTGTCGGATTGTCCCGATGGCCCCTACGCGCTGGACGACCTGGTTGCCGATGCCGAGGCGCTTCTGGAGGCGCTCGACATTCGCGATTGCGTCTTCGTCGGGCTTTCCGTCGGCGGATTGACCGGGCAAGATCTGGCCGGCAGGCGGCCGGACCTGATCCGGGCGGCGGTTCTGTCCAACACCGCCGCGCGCATGGGCGATCCTGCCATGTGGCAGGCCCGCATGGAGGCAATCCGCGCAGGCGGGCTGGACTCCATCGCCGAAGCCGTGATGGATCGCTGGTTCGGCCCCGCCTTCCGGCATCGCCCGGAAGTGGCAGCTTGGAAGAACATGATGACCCGCATGCCGCGGGAAGGCTACCTGGGCTGTTGCGCCGCCATTGCCGCGGCAGACCTGACCGAGTGCACCGCCGCGCTGACGCTTCCTGTTCTCGGGATCAGCGGATCGGCTGACGGTGCCTGTCCGGCGGAAAACACGGCGGCGATGATAGAAACCATCGCCGGTGCGCGGATGGAAGTGATCGACGGGACGGGCCATCTGCCTTGCGTCGAAGAACCCGAAACCTATGCCAGATTGCTCACCGAATTTCTTGAGGAGACCGGACATGTCTGAACGTTACGAAACCGGCATGTCCGTTCGCCGCAAGGTGCTGGGCGACGACCATGTCGACCGGGCGGAAGCCAACAAGTCGGAGTTCGACGCGCCGTTCCAGGAGTTGATCACGGAGAGCGCCTGGGGCACGGTCTGGGCGAATGAAAATATAAGCCCGCGCGAACGGTCGATGTTGACGCTTGCGCTGTTGGCGGCGGCGGGAAATTTCGAGGAAATCCCGATGCATATCCGCGCCACGGTCCGAACAGGTGCGAGCAAGCAGGATGTGCTGGAGGCCTTCCAGCATGTCGCGATCTATTGTGGTGTGCCGCGTGCGAACCACGCGATCAAGCTCGCCAAACGGACCTATGAAGAGATGGAAAAGGAGTGAGCCGAAAATTGCCGGCTCGGGGAGGAGATAGCGAATGAGACAGCCCGGAGAATTCTACCAGCGCGACCGCGAGTGGCATCCGCCCGCGAAGACACCCGACTACAAGACATCGGTCACCCGCTCGCCGGAATACTCGCTGCTGAGCCTGCAGCAATCGGCCAGCGAGATCACCGGGCCGACCTTTGGCCATAACGATATCGACCCGATCGACAACGACATGATCCACAACTACGCCCAGCCGGGCGAGAGCGCCATCGGCGAGCGGATCATCGTGCATGGCCGGGTGCTGGACGAGAATGGCCGCCCGGTGCCGAACACGCTGGTCGAGGCCTGGCAGGCCAATGCCGGCGGCCGCTACCGGCACAAGAAGGACACCTATCTCGCCCCGATCGACCCGAATTTCGGCGGTTGCGGGCGCGTTCTGACCGACGAGGACGGCTATTACTTCTTCCGCACGGTCAAGCCCGGCGCCTACCCGTGGCGCAACTGGGTCAATAACTGGCGACCCGCGCATATCCACATGTCGATCTTCGGCACGTCGTTCAGCCAGCGGCTCATTACCCAGTGCTATTTCGAGGGCGATCCGCTGATCGCGAAATGCCCGATCGTGAACACGATCCCGGATCAGGCCGCGCGCGGGCAGCTGATCGCCGCGCTCGATATGAACGCGACGATCCCGCTCGATACGATGGCCTACAAGTTCGACATCGTTCTGCGCGGGCGCCGCTCGACGCTGTTCGAGAACCGTCTGGAGGGGAACTGATCATGGTGCAGAAGCTCGACTATCTGAAAGAGACTCCCTCCCAGACGGCTGGGCCCTACGTCCATATCGGGCTCGCGCCCGGTGCCGCCGGTTTCGAGATCTACGAGAAGGAACTGGGTTGGGATATCGCCGGGCCGAACGCCAAGGGCGAGCGCATCCGCGTGGAAGGTATCGTCATCGACGGCATCGGAAGCCCGATCAAGGACGTTATGCTGGAGGCCTGGCAGGCCAATGCCGACGGAATTTATGCACATCCCGAACATCCCGGCGAGGTCGAGGAGGGGTTTCGTGGCTGGGGTCGCGTGATCACCGATTTCGAGACCGGCGAATGGGGGTTCGACACGGTCAAGCCCGGCCCGGTCATGGGGCGCTCGGGCAAGATGATGGCGCCGCATATCAATCTCTGGATCGTTGCGCGCGGCATCAATATCGGGCTGAACACCCGGATCTATTTCGAGGATGAGGCCGAGGCCAATGCCGCTGATCCGGTGATCAACCTGATCGAGTGGGAGCGCCGTCGGGCGACACTTATCGCCAAGCGGTCGGAGCGGGACGGGCAGGTCGTCTACCGGTTCGACGTCAAGCTTCAGGGCGAGGACGAGACGGTGTTTTTCGATATCTGATACTTGCGAGGGGGGCTTTGCCCCCCGCGCTCTTGCGAGCGCTCCCCCCAGGATATTTTTGGAAAGATGATGCGGGGGAGGCGTTCATGCGACCCCGTACGAGGATAGCGACATGAGCAAACCCTGTATCCTGTGTTGCGCCATCACCGGTTCGCTGCCGACCAAGGCCGACAATCCGGCGGTGCCGGTGACGATCTCCGAGCAGGTCGAAAGCAGCCACGAGGCGTTCGAGGCGGGCGCATCGATCATCCACGCCCATGTGCGCAACGAGGACGAGACACCCTCCAGCGATCCGGAGAAATTCGCCCGCCTCAAGGAGGGGCTGGAGAAACATTGCCCCGGCGTGATCGTCCAGTTTTCGACCGGCGGGCGTTCCGGGGCGGGGCAGGCGCGTGGTGGTATGCTCTCGCTGCGGCCGGACATGGCCTCGCTCTCGGTGGGGTCGAACAATTTCCCGACCCGCGTCTACGAGAACCCGCCCGATCTGGTGGCGTGGCTGGCGAGCGAGATGCGCAGCTACGAGATCACCCCGGAGGTGGAGGCGTTCGACCTGAGCCACATCCTGCAGGCGATCCGCATGCATGGGGCGGGGGAGCTATACGGCAAACTCTATGTTCAGTTCGTGATGGGCGTGAAGAACGCGATGCCCGTGGATCGGGAAGTGTTCGATTTCTATGTGCACGTGATGAAGACGCGCGCGCCGGAGGGGCAATGGTGTGCCGCCGGGATCGGCGCGGCCCAGCTGACCGTCAATGAATGGGCGATTGCCGCGGGCGGCCATACCCGGGCTGGGCTGGAGGACAATGTCCGGCTCGATCGCGACCGGCTGGCTCCCTCCAATGCCGCCCTTATCCAGCGTGCGGCGGAGCTTTGCGAGAAATACGAGCGCCCCGTGGCGACGCCGGCACAGGCGCGCGAGATCCTCGGGCTTAGACCGGCTGGGGGCTGAACGCAGCGCTTTTGCTAACGGGACCGGTGCTTATTGAGCCGGTCCCAACCGTTCGATACTTCCGAGCAGATCCTGCGCCAACAGAAGCGCCTTGCCGGTCGCACCGGCCATCGCGGGCAGGATCATCCATTCCAGCGTCCAGGCGGCGCCGGAGCGTTCCTGTTCGTGCAGCAGCGCCTGGTGCATGCCGCCAAGCTGTACGGCGTTGTAGCGCGCCAGGGTCACCAGCATTTCGGCCAGCACGGGGTTCTGCTTGTGCGGCATGGCGGAGCTCGATCCGCCGCCCGAGAGGCGCAGCTCGTCCACGCCCTGCTGGGCCATGAGGCAGAGATCCTGTCCCATCTTGCCCAATGTGCCCGTCACGAGCGACAGCCAGCCAGCATATTCGGCCATGCCGTCGCGCATCGCGTGCCAGGCGCGGGGCGGGTTGTTGAGGCCAAGCGCCTCGGCGATTTGTGCGGCAACCGCCTCCTTTGCCGCGCCGGTGGCCGAGCGGTTGCCGACGGCGCCACCGAATTGCAGTTGCTCGATGCGGGGGCGGATCTCCTCCAGCCGTTCAAGATGTGCCGCGAGCGGCATCTTCCAGCCGGCAATGCGGTCGGAGACCGTGATCGGAAGCGCGGCCTGCATTCGGGTGCGGCCCATCATTTCCGTCGCGCCAAAGGTTCCGTCCAGTTTGTCCAGCGCCGCCAGGGCTGCTCGCAGCCGGTTGACAAGTTCCTCGTTGACCCCCCGCAGGGCCAGAACGGTCGCCGTGTCGACAAGATCCTGGCTGGTGGCGCCGGCATGGATCGCTGCGGCACAGTCGGAGCCGGCATGAGCCTTGAGCTGGCGGGCATATTCCGGCGCGGGGACGCCGTCGGTCAGCACCTTGGCGCGGATCGCGTCGAGATCCGCGGCGAAGCTGTCGATCGCGGCGACGGCGGCTGCCGAGACCTCGGGTGACACCACGCGGGCCTCGCCAAGCGCTTGCGCCAGCGCCCGCTCGAAGGCGGAAAAATGGGACAGGAAGCGGGCCGAGGAAAACGCCGCTGATATCGTCTCATCGGTGAAGAGGGGGCCAAACATGTGGGGGTCGTGGGTGAGCGGGTTCATGGGGTCTCGGGCAACCTGCCTGGAAAGGAAATGACCCAACGCCTCATGCGCCAATGGTCCGTGGCGCGTATCAAACCCGCGTGGCGCGGGGCAGGTCAAGCGCCGAGCCCGGGATTTGCATGAAATCTTGCGGCGGTTACTTGCATTTGTGCGAAACGGCGACCGGTTCGCGGTGGGTCTGGCAGGACCGGCAAGGGCGCAGTTTTTTTGACTGGCCGCGACGGAAATACTTTCGACGCGCGTTCAACGGACAACGGCCGTAGATAACGAGGACAAGCCATGTCTTTCCGCAAAATACTGTTCTGGAGCCATCTCGTGGCCGGCGTCGGGGCCGGTCTCGTGATCCTGGTGCTCGCGATCACCGGCGTGTTGCTGACTTATGAGGTTCAAATCACCCGATGGGCGGAAAGCGGCCTGAACGTGAGCGCCGCAGGAGAGCCGTTGCCTGCCGACAGGCTCGCCGAAGCCGCGCTGATCGAGACCGGTGGCGTTGCCTCCGCGCTCGTCTTCGAGAATGACCCGCAAGCCGCGGTTATTGCCGCCAGCGGGCGCAGCGACAAGGCCTTCCTCGATCCCTATAACGGGGAACTGCTCGCATCCGACAAGACGGCAACGCAGGAGTTCTTTGCCACGGTCACCGCGCTGCACCGGTGGCTGTCCTTCTCCGGGCGCAGCGAGACCGGCGCGGCGCTGACCGGCGCGGCGAATCTCGTGTTCGGTTTCCTGCTGCTCTCGGGGGCCTATCTCTGGCTGCCGAAGATCTGGAAATGGGCCATGCTCAAGACGAAGATGCTGTTCCGGCGGAGCTATCCGAATGCCAAGGCCCGCGATTTCGCCTGGCATCATGTCTTTGGCTTCTGGGCGGCGATTCCGCTATTCCTGATCATCCTTTCCGGCGTGGTGATCTCCTATGACTGGGCGTCCAACCTCGTCTTTGCCGCCTATGGCGAACAACCTGCGATGCGCGGCGCTTCGGGCGGTCAGGGGCAGGGACAGGGCAAGGGCGGCGGTCGCGGACTGGGCATGGGGCGTCTCGGCGGAGGCGGCGGACATGAGTACCACGAGTCCGAGGGCGGGGCGCTCGCGCTTGCCCCCGGAAGCCTGACCTTGCAGGCGGTGCTGGAGACGGCCGAGGCGTATGACCCCGACTGGAACCGGATTACGCTGGATCTGCCGAAGCATGCCGGCGCGACCGAGACTACGGCAATTGTCGATACCGGCACGGGCAAACAGCTTTCCCGGCAGGAGACGCTCACTGTGTCGCTGGAAAGCGGTGAGGTGGTGAAGACCGCCAGCCTTGCTGACCGTTCGCCGGGCGCGCAGGCCCGGATGTGGCTGCGTTTCGTGCATACCGGCGAGGCCTATGGCGTGATCGGGCAAACCATTGCAGGGCTCGCCTCGCTGGCAAGCATCTTCATGGTGTATACCGGGCTCGCGCTCAGCTATCGCCGCCTGATCCAGCCGCTGTTCCGGCACCGCAAGCCGGTGACCTAACAGCGCCACGTGGCCGCCGTGCGGGTCGTCATTGGGCCGGTGCGGTGGCGATGAAGAAATAGACCCATTCGCCCTTGAAGTCCGGTGCGTTCTGCCGGGCCTGTTCGACGCGTTCCGAAAGGAAGGCGATATAGGCCTCGGCCGGCTCCACCAACGGGCGCAGCCCATCGTAGAGCGGTGCCGAGGAGGCAAAGGCGACCACGATCTCCTGGCCAAAGGGCGGCGCGATGGTCAGGTTCAAGGCCGGCCTTCCGTCGCTATCGACGCCCGATAACAAGGCCGTCTTGGCTGGCGATTTCTCCAGCGGCACGATCTCGTTGGGTTGCAGGTGCAATACGCTGCCATCGGCGTCGAAATAGTCGATATACACGTAGGCGTCGTAATCGGGCGCGGTCAGGTCGAGCCGGAGCCGGTCGCCCTCCTGGAAGCGGAACTCGCGCACGAAGGCGTTGGGGCCGACAATGCGCGGGTTGGTGCGCTGGTCATCCGATTGCGGCAGGCCCAGGTTGGCGATGCCGGTGAGCGCGCCGCATTGCGGGCGCGGCAGGATCTGCAAAGCGTCAGTCACGGGGATATCGGTGCCGATATGTGACTGGAGCGCGGTCAGCAACGGTCCCCGCAAGGCGTCTTCCGGCACGTGGCCGCGCAGCTCCAGCCTGCCGGTCTCGGCGTCGAATTCCGTTTGCAGCCGCGCGCAGGGAATGCCGGTGAGCAGCGCGGCCAGCCCGTCGCGCATGGGCGAGTCGCCGGAGCCCGTGGGGTCGGATGGCTGCATGAAAGCCTGGATCGCCGCGACCGAGACCGGATCGGCGACGCTGATATCGCCCACGGCCCAGGCCAGCGAGGCCGACATCCGGGTGGCGGTTTCCGCGGTGGGGGAATCGGGCAGCCGTGCCGCGTCGGGACGGCTTTGCTTGCCCGTTGGCACGTCCGGCGCGACGGGCGCGGAGTGCGGGCCTTGCGGTGTGGGCAGCGTCGACAGTGGGGGCGAATCTGGCAGGCTGGCCAGCAGCGCGGGTGCGGTTTCGATGCTGTCGGGATCCGCGCGGATCGCCTGCGCGCTGGCATCGATTGAAGCTGCCTGGGCAAGGCTGTCCATCGCGACGGGCGCGGGGCGCGCGCCTTGTGGTGGCGGCAGCGTTGACTGCGGGGGCGTTTCCGGAAGGCTGGCAAGCACCATTGGCGCGGTTTCGATGTTGTCCGGATCCGGGCGGATCGCCTGGGCGCTGGCATCGATTGAAGCTGCTTGGGCAAGGCTGTCCATCGCGACCGGCGCGGGGCGTAGGCCTTGCGGTGTTGGCAGCGTGGAGAGCGCGGGCGTCTCCGGCAGGCTGGCAAGGATGATCGGCGCAGTTTCGATGTTGTCCGGATCCGGTCGGATCGCTTGGGCGCTGGCGCTGATGGGCGCTGCGGCGGCGAAGCTGGCCAGAACCACGGGCGCGGTGCCGATATCGGCCCGCGCCTGTGCGACGGGTTTCCTGTCGGGGCGCAGTGTTTGTGCCGCCGTGGCGTCTGCGGGTTCCGCCCGCATCGAACTCCCCGCGGCCAGTTGCGCGGGGAGGCGCGCGGTGTCGGGGCGATTCAGTCGCACGGGCGTCGCCTCGGCGTTGTCGCCGGCAAGCGACGTCGCTTCGGGACGCGCAGTGGGGGCTTGAGTGAGAGTCGGTTGTAACTCCGCCATGGCCGCGTCCGAACGGGCGGCGACCGCCTGCGCGGCTTGCGTCGGCCGCGCGCTTTCGGTCACCGGGGTCGTGTCCGGGGCAAACTGTGTGACGGCGGCACCGCTGGCCGGGCGCGACTCGAGCGCGTCCGGCGCGGGCAGATCGGCGGCAAGCGATAAGCCGACGGTTTCCGCCCCGGCGAGTGACGTTGACGGTGGCGCAACCGTCGCGGCGGAGGTGCGGCGCGGTGCGTCCTGTGCAAGCGGCGTCGCCGTGCCTTGCTGGCCAGTCAGGGGGCGGGCGTCGGCCTGTTGCGCATCGGGGCTGGAATGGCGGACGGTTTCTGCCGCGAGGCTCAGTTCGGTCGAAACCGGCTTCTGCTGTGGCACGGGCCTGGGTTGCATCAACACGGCCAGCACAGCCAACGCAGCGGCATGCAGCGCGACCGAGGCCACGCAAGCCAGCGCCCATTTGACCGGCCGCGCCATCACGGCCCTTCCGGCGTCACGACGAGAACGATGTCCTTTGCGCCGAGTCCTTCGATCTCCGCGACCAGCGGGAGATAGAGGCGCAGTTCCGCGCCGCGATGTGCGTTGATGCGGATCAGCCGGTCCGGCATCCGCGTCAGGACGGTTGCCAGCTCCGACAGAAGCGCGGTCTCGTCCATCTCCCGGCCATTCAGCGCCAGCGTGCCGTCTTGCGCGATCGCCACGGTCTCGCCGCCGCCAGGCATGGTTGCGCCGGTTTCCGAAATGGCCGGCATGACCCGGAACGGCGCCGTGGCATCCATTCGCCCGACCAGCATCGAGAAGACCAGCAGGAAGAACACGACATCGATCAGCGCGATAATCGGTTCGGGATGCTGGCGGCGTTTGCGGCGGGCAAGGTTCATCGCACAGGCTCCAGCCGCACGAGCCGCATCCGGGTGACGCCCGCCGACGTGGTCGCGTCGAGCAGGGAGACAAGCTCCTGCGTGCGCGCATGTCCAGACGGCAGCAGGACGACGTTGAGATCGGGCATTGTCGCGAGCCGTTGCCGCAGCATCTCGACCAGTTCTCCGCGCGCCACCGGAGCCCCGTGCAGGCGCACCGTTCCGTCGGAATCGAGCCGCAGCAGCACCGTATCCGAGGTGCCGGCCTGCGCCGTGGCGGGGGCAAGCGGGCTGGCCGCTTCGCTTTGCGTGAAGGGGATCATGCGCAGGTTCAGATAGGTCGAGGTGACCATGAAGAAGACGAGCATGATCATCAGCACGTCGATCATCGGCACGAGCGGGATCGGGGCGTTGTCGGAGTTGGCCTGTCTCAGTTTCATGGCGCCCCCCTTATGCCTCCTCGGCGGCTTCTCCGTCGGCGTCTTCCAGCGTCATCAGCCGGCCCACGGCCGTTTCCATGGCAACGCCGATGCGGTCGACCCGCGTGCCCAGCAGGCTGGCCGAAACGGCCGACGGAATGGCCACGACGAGGCCCGCAGCGGTGGTCAGCAGCGCCTGCCAGATACCGCCGGCGAGCAGCGAGGCATTTGCCGCGCCCTCGGCCAGCGCCAGTTCCTGGAAGGAGGAGATCATGCCCAGCACCGTCCCCAGCAGCCCGAGCAGCGGGCTGACCATGCCGACCAGTTCCAGCGTGCGTATGTGGCGCGAGAGCCGGTCCAGCTCCTGGTTGCCGCGCCATTCAAGTTCCTCGGTCAGCGCGGTGCGGCGGCGTCCGGCGATGAGGCCGCTCATGGCCGCGCTCAGTATCCGGTCCAGGGGCGACTTCCCGGCCTCGACCGTTTTCAGCGCGGAGGCCCGCTCGCCCTTTCGCCACGCCTCATAGGCAGCATCGCGGCCCGATTGGCCACCAAGCGCGCCGCGCATGTCCAGCAGCTTGACGACGATCAGGGTCACCGAGATCAGCGACAGCACCGCCAGCACCCCGATCACGGGGCCGCCGCGCGTGAGCGTCGATATCATCTGTTCCATGGCTTACTTCACGAAGCCGGCCGACGCCTTCGACGACAGGTCCATGATCTCGAAGCAGTCCATCGGCTCGGCGTTCTGCGGCGTGCAGGCCGTCATCTCGTGCAGCAGGATCTCCGAGATGTTGTCGCAGGCGATGTCGGGGATCTCGAACAGCTTCAGCGTCGTGCGCGCAATCGGCAGCGGGGCCGCGTCGATGCTCAGAAGCTGGTCGATCACGCCTCTTTTATCCAGCACTGCCAGTGACATCTCGAAGGCTTCAAGCGTCATTCCGGCCTGGTTGCGGAACAGGAAGAAAGTGCGGCAACCGCCGCTCTCCGCCGGTTCGAACTTGTTCAGTTCCACTCCGAGACGGCCTTCCTGCGCCTGAACGGCAACAGGAGCGAGCGCTCCGAGTAGAAGGCAGGGAATTATCAAACGAATAGATTTGAGGAATTGCGATGTCATTTCCGGCCACCCTTTCTCCTGATCCAAGAAAGACGGAAACCGGGGCGTCAGGTCAAGCGTCAAATGGGGGCCGAGCAGGGGCCGAGCGGACGGCCCCGGTATGTGGCCCTTGCTTTACTGACTGTCGAGATAGGCGCGCCATCCGCCCAGTTCAGTGATCTCAGTCGCGCCATCGAGCCCAGCAGGTTCCACCAGGAAGCCCTTGACCATGGAGCCGTCGGCGAGCTCGATCGACCCGATGGAGAGCGGGGAGGGGATGGAAGCGAGGAATTCCCCGAAGGCGGCGGGCGGCAATGCCCAGATCTCGAGCGCGATGGCCTTGCCGCCGTCGGAGCGGATCAGGCCGGGGCGCGCGGGCGGGCCGCCGGCCAGCGCATGGAAGCGGTAGCGCGCCGACGTCGATCCGCTGCGCAGGTAGCGCCCGCCGCGCGATGTCAGTTCGTGGTTGAGCGGCAGGCCCGACATATGTGCGCCGACGACGGCGATTTCGATCTCGCCCGGTGCGGGACCGTCCGCCGGGAGGGCGGCTGCGGGCAGATCACGCCCAGTCGCCCCGAGGCTGGGGCCGGTGGCGCGGTGCAGCCGCTCGGCCACCGACGCGGCCAGCCCGTCGCGCACCGAGGCCGCCAGAAGCGTCACGCTGCCCGGCCGACCATCGCTGCGCGGGGCGGTCGGAACGGCGATGCCGCACAGGTCCATCAGGTTGACGAAATTCGTGTAGGTGCCGAAGCGGGAATTGGGGCCGATCGGGTCAGCCTCAAGATCGGCCACCGAGTAGAATGTCGGGATGGTGGGCACGCAGAGCAGGTCCACCTGTTCCAGAAGCGGCTCGGCCAGGCGTTTCAGCTCGGCGAGCCGGTAGATGCCGCGGAAAGCGTCTACCGCCGAGAGCCGCGCGCCGCCGCCGATGATCTGCAGCGTCACCGGGTGGAGCGCGTCGGGATCGCTGGCGATGAGATCCTCGACCACGGTGAGCCGCTCGGCGACCCAGGCGCCCTCGTAGAGCATCTCGGCGACCTTGAAGAAGGGGGTGAAATCCAACTCGACGATGCACGCGCCATCGGCCTCGAGCGTGGACAGCGTGGCGGCGAAGCTCTCGGCCTGAACCGTGTCGCCGAAAAACTCCCGCGTCGCGGCATCGGGCACGCCGACGCGCAGCGCGGGCGGCGGGGCGGTGAGCGGCGGTGTGGCGATATCACGGGCGAACGCGTCGCCGCGGTCGAAGCGCGCGGCGGCGGTGAAGGCGCGCCAGGCGTCGGGCACGGTCAGCGCGAAGATCGAGATCGTGTCGAGCGTCCGGCAGGCGGGCACGACGCCGGTATTGGAGAGCGCGCCGAGCGTGGGTTTCAGCCCGACGATATTGTTGAGCGCGGCGGGAACGCGGCCCGATCCGGCGGTGTCGGTGCCCAGCGAGAAAGAGACAATGCCGCGCGCCACGGCTACGCCGGAGCCGGCGGACGAACCGCCCGGCACGATCTCGGGGTCGATCGCGTTTTTCGGTGGCGGGAAGGGCGAGCGGACGCCGACAAGGCCGGTGGCGAACTGGTCGAGATTGGTCTTGCCGAGCGGGATCGCGCCCGCGGCTTTGAGCGCGGCGACGGCGAAAGCGTCCTTCTCCGGCTCATAGGCATAGGCCGGGCAGGCGGCGGTGGTGGGGGTGCCGGCGAGGTCGATATTGTCCTTGATCGCGAAGGGGATTCCCCAGAGCGGCAAGGCGTCGGGGTCGAAGGCGGGCAGGGCGGCAGCCTCGGCGGCGACATCCTCCTGCGCGCGAAGATGCAGGAAGATGCCGGGATCGGCCGCCGCCTCGATGCGCCGATACGCCTCTGCGATCACCGCCTCGGGCGAAAGCCCGGCGGCATAGGCCGCCTGCAGGCTGGCAATGTCGAAGCTCAGCTCCGAAAGGGTCTCTGTCACGATTCTTTCTCCTCGATCATCTCGACCGGACGTTCCCATTGGATCAGGACGACACAGCCCTCCTCGGACCAGACCGCATGGCTGGTTCCGGCGGGATTGATCATCAGCGAGCCGGTCGGGTAATGGCCCGCCTCGTCGGTTTGGGATCCCTCCAGCACCAGGATCGTCTCGAGCCCGGTATGCAGGTGGCGCGGCACCGAGGCGCCGGGCGCGTAGCGCAGTAGCGCGAGCTTGGGGTAGCTTTCGATCAACTCGGCGATCTTGACACCTTCGCGGAAAGGACCGAAGGCGAGATCGTGCCAACCGCCCTGGATCATACCGGCGACATAGCGAAGGGGTTTCAAGCGCTTATCCATCGAGCGCCTCCACGATCTCCGCCACGGTTGCTGTCCAGCCAACGATGGCACCCTGCGCGCGGATCATTTCCAGCGCGGCGGCTTTGAATGTGGGGAAATAGCTTTCGGTCGCGTCCTCGGCGAGCAGGCAGTCGAAGCCGCGATCATTGGCCTCGCGCATCGTGGTCTGAACGCAGACCTCGGTGGTCACGCCGGCGAAGACGAGATTGTTGATGCCCTTCTCAGCCAGCAGGTCGCCAAGGCCCGTTGCGTAGAAAGCGCCCTTGCCCGGCTTGTCGATAACCGTCTCGCCGGGGGTGGGGGCTAGCTCGGGCACGATGGCCGCGCCGGGGGCGTCGGTGATCAGGATGCGTCCAATTGGCCCGTCGTCGCCGATCCGCAGGCTCGGCGCACCGCGGTCGCGCTTGGCGGGCGGGCAGTCGGAGAGGTCCGGGCGGTGGCATTCGCGGGTGTGGATCACGGCCATGCCAGCGGCGCGGGCGGCCTCCAGCAGCCGCTTCGCGGCGGGCAGGATGGCGCGCAGCGGCGTGACATCATTGCCGAGCGTGGCGCCGAAGCCGCCCTCCTCGACGAAATCGCGCTGGAAATCGATCATCACCAGCGCCGTACTGGCGGGATCGAACCGAAAAGGAAAGGGCTGTGCCTTGGCGATCTCGATCATGCGGAATAGCCTCCCATGTGATGGCCGATCTCGGCGATCTGTGCGTCGGCGATGGGCTTTTCGTAGGCGATGCGGCCTTCGGACATGACCAGCACCCGGTCGGCCAGTTCCATGATCTCGTCGAGATCCTCCGACATCAGCAGCACCGCCGCGCCGCCATTACGCGCCGCCATGATCCGTGCCCGGATCTCGGCCACGGCGGTGAAGTCGAGCCCGAAACAAGGGTTGGAGATCACCAACAAGTCCACCTCGCCGGTCAGTTCGCGCGCCAGCACCGCGCGCTGGACATTGCCACCCGAGAGCGAGGCCATCGGCGCGTCGAGCGAGGCGGCCCTGACCTTGAAACCGGCGACCAACTCGGCGGCACGGGTGCGCATCTCGCGTCCCGAGAGCCAGAAGCGACGGCCGGAGCCGTTAAGGTCGAAGCTGCGGAAATTGATGTTCTCGGTAACCGACATGCGCGGTGCGCAGGCATTGTGCAGCGGCTCCTCCGGCAGGTAGCGGACGCATTTCACCCGCGCTTCCTCGCGGCTTGCGCCATAGGGCGCGCCCTTGACCTCGATGCTGCCCGCGCCAAGTGGGCGCTGGCCGGTCAGCACTTCCATCAGTTCCATCTGGCCGTTGCCGGAGATACCGGCGACGCCGACGACCTCGCCCGCGCGCACCTCCAGCGCGTCGATCACGATCTGCTTGAGACCGGAGCGGTCGGAGGCCCGCGCGCCCTTGAGGGAGAGAACCGCGTCGCCCGGCATGCCCGTGCGGGGGGCGGGGTCGGGCAGTTCCGCCTCGCCCATCATTATCCGGGCCATGTCGGCATGGGAGAGGTCGGAAACCAGCGCCGAGCCGACAAGCTTGCCCCACCGGAGAACGGAGACCGCATCGGCATAGGCCGTCACCTCGCGGAACTTGTGGGTAATCATCATTACCGTAATCTCGCCAGCCTCGCAGAGCGCCTTGACGTGGCCCAACACCTCGTCGGCTTCGTCCGGCGTCAGCACCGAGGTGGGCTCGTCGAGGATCAGGAAGCGGCGACCGAGATAGAGCTGCTTGAGGATCTCCAGCTTCTGCTTCTCGCCCGCCGAGAGCGCGCGCACCGGCTGGTCGAGCGGCACCGAAAAGGGCATCCGCGCCATGAATTCGGCCAGCGCCGCGCGCTCGCGCCGCCAGTCGATCACCCGGGGCGCGTCGTCCCGGCTGACGACCAGGTTCTCTGCCGCTGTCAGCGAGGGGACCAGCGTGAAATGCTGGTAGACCATGCCGAGCCCGAGCGCATGGGCGGCACGCGGATCCGGCACCAGCGCCTCGCGCCGGTCGACCAGCATCTCGCCGGAGGTCGCGCGGTAGAAACCCATCATGCATTTGACCAGCGTGGACTTGCCGGCCCCGTTCTCGCCCAGAAGCGCGTGGAAGCTGCCCGGCGTGATGCGGATCGACACGTCGTCCAGCGCGGTGAAGGCGCCGAAACGCATGGTCATGTGCAGCGTCTCGACCTCGATGGCCTGCTCGAGGGGCTTCACCGGCAAGCTCATGCGAGGCCCGCGATCATCGTTGCGCTGTCGGAGACCGCGCCGAAGACGCCGCCCTGCATCTTGACCATCTTCAGGGCCGCGTTGTGGTTGCCGAGATCGGTCGCGCCGCAGCAATCCTCTAGCACAAGGCATTCGAAGCCGCGGTCATTGGCCTCGCGCATGGTGGTGGAAACGCAGACATCGGTGGTGATGCCACAGATCACGAGGTTCTCGATGCCGCGCGTGCGCAGGATCAGTTCCAGGTCGGTGGCACAGAAGCTGCCCTTGCCGGGCTTGTCGATGATGATCTCGCCGGGGTCGGGGAAAAGCTCCTCGATAATGTCCCAGCCGGGCTCGCCCCGCACGAGGATCTTGCCGCAGGGGCCGGGATCGCCGATGCCCGCGCCGATCTGCTGGCTGCGCCAGCGCTTGTTCGCGGGAAGGTCCGACAGGTCGGGCCGGTGGCCCTCGCGGGTGTGGATGATGTGATAGCCCTTGGCGCGCATCACGGCGAGCACGGCCTTGATCGGCTCGATCGGCGCGCGGGTCATCTTCAGGTCATAGCCCATCTTGTCGACATAACCGCCCTTGCCGCAGAAATCGGTCTGCATGTCGATGACGATCAGCGCGGTGTTTTCGGGCCGCAGGTCGCCATTATAGGGCCAGGGATAGGGATCGGAGGGAATCGTTGCCATGTCAGGCCTCCTTCGTGCGTTCGCCAAATGCCCGGGTGGGCGCGTCGAAACCCGCGCCGGTGCCGTCGGTCACCTTGACCTCGTCTTCCCACGGCAGCCGGTAGCGGCCCGCGGCGAGGTCGGTCATGTAGGTATAGGGGCAGTCCTGCGCGCCGCCTTTCACGGCGACATAGCCGCGATGGCCGAACTGGTAGATGTTGTTCTCCACCCCCCAGTGGAGGCGTGCCTCGCGCACCAGGTCGGGGCGGACCTCGGCGGTGATGATCTCGTCGGCGCGCCCGGATGTGCCATGGGCGATGATCGTGCCGTCGAAATTGACGATCATGCCTTCGCCCATCGAGTCGAAGCTGCCATCGGAGCCGCACATGCAGACATTTGCCGTCACCATCAGGTTGCAGAAGGCGTTGGACTGGTTGGTGAAACGCCAGCTCTCGCGGATAGGTGCGGTGTAGCCGGCTGTGCGCAGCATGATCTCGGCGCCGCGATAGGCCGCCTCGCGCGCCATTTCGGGGAACATGCCGTCATGGCAGATGATGAGCGCGAGTTTCGCGCCCTTCGGCCCCTCGATGACGGGAATGCCAACGTCTCCCGGCTCCCATGGCTCGACCGGCACCCAGGGGTGGAACTTGCGGTAATAGAGCTTCACCTCGCCTTCCGGGTCGATGATGATACCGGAATTGAACGGCATTCCGCCGGGGTTCTTCTCCATGATCGAAAAGCAGCCCCAGATGTCGTTGTCGATACAGGCCTGTTTGAAGGCCGCGACCTCCGGGCCGTCGAGACTGCACATGATCTCGGGATTGGTGTCCATCGACAGGCCGTGCAGCGCGTATTCGGGGAAGACGACGAGATCCATCGTGCCCATGTTGCGCCGCGCCTTGCCGACCATCTCGACAATTCGGGCGGTCTGGGCGGCGAGGTCTTCACGCGTCTTCACCACGGGTAGCTGAAGCTGCACCAGCCCGATGACGACGCCGTTCGGCGATTTGTTCAACCCTCCTAGTCCGGACATGGACGGCCTCCTATTTGGTGATGCTGAGTTCGCCCGGCGCGCCGGTGACGGCACGGGTGGGCGAGGATGTCGCGATGAGCACGCCGAGCGTGAGCACGTAGGGCGCGGCGTAGAAGAGGTAGTATCCCTGCGAGATGCCCGCCGATTGCAGCGCCGGGCCGAGCGCGCCCGCGCCGCCGAAGATCAGCGCCGCCCAGAGGCAGGCGATGGGGTTCCAGCGGGCGAAGATCACCAGCGCCACCGCCATCAGGCCCTGACCGGAGGAGATGCCCTCGTTCCAGGAGCCGGGATAGAAGAGCGAGAGATAGGCTCCGCCGACCCCGGCGAAGGCACCGCCGGCGGCGGTTGCAAAGGTGTGGACAACGGAAGGACGGATGCCCATGGCGCAGGCGGCGTCAGAAGAATCGCCTACCACGCGGATGATCAGGCCCAGCCGGGTGGCGCGGAACATCCACCACAGGCCGATGGCGGCGGCGATGCCGATCAGGAAGAGCACGTTGACGCGCAGCGCGGCCTGCACCTGCTGCAGCTCGGACCACCAACCGAAGGATATTGCCGGAAGGTCCGGTGCGACCGGCTGGATATATGGCTTGCCGAAAAAGAAGGCGAGCCCCATGCCGAGCAGCATCATGGCGATGCCGATGGCGATGTCGTTCACCCTCGGCAGGGAGCAGAGCAACCCGTGGACGAGGCCGAAGAGGCTGCCCGCGACGGCGGCTGCCAGCACCCCCACCCATGGCGAGCCAGTCTGGTAGGCCAGCGCGTAGCCGCTCATGGCGCCGAAGACGAGCGTGCCCTCAAGGCCGAGATTGATCCGGCCCGAGCGTTCGGTCAGCACCTCCCCGAGCGAGACGAAGAGGAAGGGGGGGGAGACGCGGATCGCGCCGCCGAGGATCGCAAGCGGTATGGCCCAGAGGCCGATATCGCTGTCCATCAGGTGCTCCTCCAGCGTTCGGGCGCAAAGAGGCGCAGGCGTCCATAGAGTGTCTCCGACATCAGGATGGCGACGAAGACGATGCCCTGCAGCACCAGCGTCGTGGCATCCGGCAGGTCCATCCGGCGCTGCACGAGGCCGGAGGAGGCCTCGAAGCCCGCCAGCAGGATCGCCACCGGGATGATCACCAGCGGGTTATGCCGGGCGAGAAAGGCGACGAGGATGCCGGTATAGCCGTAACCCGCGGCCAGAGAGGCATTGGCGGAGCCATGCACGGCGGTGACTTCGAAGACGCCCGCGAGCCCGGCCAGCGCGCCGCCAAGTGCCGTGAAGCCGATGATCAGCCGGCCCACCGGCAGGCCCTGCACCTGCGCCGCGCGGGCATTGCCGCCGGCGATGCGCGCGGCAAAACCCCAGGTCGTGCGTTCGATCAAGATCCAGGCTAGCAAACAGGCAAGCATTCCGAAGATCAGCCCCCAATGCACATCCCAGCCGGGAATGTTGCCGACGCGAAGCGCTTCGGGCAGCGGTGCGGTGGAGGGTTTGTTGAGGCTCGCCGGGTCCCGGAAGGGTCCTTCGACGAGGTGGTTCATCAGCGCGATGGCGATATAGGCCATGAGCAGGCTGGCGATGGTCTCGTTGACGCCGCGCACATGGCGCAGCCATCCCACCGCGCCGATCCAGACACCGCCGACTAATGCGCCCGCAGCCGCCATCAGCGGCAGGGCGAGAGCTGGTGGCCAGCCCGAGAGTGCGCCCGCGAGCGCGCCACAGGCCACGCCGCCCATAACGATCGCGCCCTCGCCGCCGATGACGACGAGGCCGAGACGTGCCGGCAGCGCCACGCAGAGCGCCGCGAAGAGCAGCGGTGCGGTGCGCGAAAGCGTGTTCTGCCAGGAGAAGGCGGTGCCGAAGCCGGCCTTGTAGACCAGCCCGTAGAATTCCGCCGGGCTCTTGCCCTGGCTCATCAGGAACAGGCCGAAGACCGCCAGCCCCGCGATCAGCGCGCCGAGCGGGATCAGGACCGCCTCGGACCGGCGCGCCAGCGCGGCGAGCCAGCCCTCGGGCGATGCCAGGCCGCGCGGGCCCGGCACGGGGCTATGATCGACGACCGCCATTCCTGCCGCCTCAGGAGGTCGCGCCGATGACGCCCTCGACGAGGTAGTCCATGCTTTCGAGCGCGACATCGCTCTCCTCGAAGGCTTGGCCCTCGGTGGCGATCACGTTGCCCTTGTTGTCCTTGAGTGGTCCCTTGATGGCGGCGAAACCGCCCTTCATGATCTCGGCCTTGGTGGCCTCGAACTTGTTGCGCGCCTCGTCCGACACGGCCGGGCCCAGCGGAGACATCTTGATGAAGCCCTCGGCCAGACCGCCACGGACGAAGTTCGGGATCGTGCCGCCGTCCATCGTGGTCTTGACCATGTCCTCGTAGACCTTGGCCCAGTTCCACTCGGCGCCGGTGAGGTAAATCTCGGGGGCGAGCGAGGACTGGTTGGCGTGGTAGCCATTGAGATACATGCCGCGCGCGGCACCCGTCTCCATCACCACCTTCGGCCCGTCCACGTGGCAGGTGACCACGTCGCAGCCCGCATCGGCCAGCGCGTTGGTGGCCTCGGCCTCCTTGACGGCCAGCGACCACTCGCCGGTGAAGATCACCTGGCAGGTGATCTCCGAATCCACCGAGCGGGCGCCGAGCAGGAAGGAGTTGATGTTGAGCAGCACCTGCGGGATCGGCTTGGCGGCGACGAAGCCGATTTTCTTGGTCTTGGTCGCGTAGCCGGCGGTGATGCCGTTGAGATATTGCCCCATGCCGATATAGCCGAAATAGCTGCCGGCATTCGTCGGGTGCACGCCGTCCTGCCAGAGCCCACCGCAATGCTGGAAACGCAGGTCCGGGTTTTTCGGCGCAACTTCGAGGATATGGGGGTCGAAATAGCCGAAGGAGGTGGGGAAGAGCAGCGTGGCACCGTCGAAATTGATCATCGATTCCATGGATTTCTGGACGTCGATGGTTTCGGCGACATTCTCCTCCTCGACCACGGTGACGCCCGCGAGCGCCTTGACGGCGCCCGCGCCCTCGGCATGGGCCTGGTTATAGCCGTAGTCGTCCTTGGGGCCGACATAGATGAAGCCGACGGTCAGATCGCCGGCGGCAAAGGCGGCTTTCGGCAGCGCGGCTGCACCGGCCAGGGCGGCGGAGGTTTTCAGGAAACCGCGGCGGGAAAAGGGGGTGGAAGTCATGGAACGCATCTCCTCGCGATGGACGTGACGTTGAAATCTGGCGAGCCGTGGCGCTTGGGCGCGGCGGCAAGGACGTTCGATTGTGGGGACAGACTGGGATGGACGAGTGCTGCTGCATACAGTTAAGTTTGCATCGGATCGCTGCATTTTTTGCACTACTTGGAAGGAGTGCGCATGCCCGCCCGCCATCTCGCCCCGCTCACCTATATCGAGGAGGTCGCCCGGGCCGGCTCGATCCGGAAGGCCGCCGAAACGCTGGCCATCACCTCCACCGCGCTGAACCGGCGAGTGCTGGCGCTGGAGGAGGAGTTGGGGGTGCCGCTCTTCGAGCGCCTGCCGCGTGGCGTGCGCCTGTCGACGGCCGGGGAGCTTTTGATCAGCCATATCCGCCGACAGGCCTCCGAATACGAGAAGCTCAAGAGCCAGATTGCCGACCTCTCCGGCGAGCGTCGCGGCAATGTCGCCATCGCCTGCAGCCAGGCGCTGTTGCCCTACTTCCTGCCCGAGCAGATCTCGCGCTACCGGGGCGAGCACCCTGCGGTGACCTTCGATATCCGTGTGCGCGACCGGGCGGCGGCAGAGGCGGCGCTGATCGACTTTTCTGCCGACGTGGCGCTGATCTTCGAGCCGGTCCGGCTGCGCGAGGTGCAGGTGATGATCGCGGTGCGCCAGCCGGTTCACGCGGTCATGGCTGCCGATCATCCGCTGGCCGGGCGCGAGACGATCCGGCTACGCGATTGCGCGGCCTTTCCCGTGGGGCTTCCCGCGGTGCAATACGGCGTGCGCCGCCTGATCGACATCGCGTTGATGCGCTCCTCGGTAGAACTGCGCGCTGCCGTCGTCTCGGACAGTTTCGAGTTCCTGCGCCGCTATCCACGGCACGAGAATCTTGTCTCGTTCCAGATCCCCGTCGGCCTGCCGCGCAAACCCGACGAGGGGATCGTGACCCGCCCGGTGGACCGGCGAGATTTGCCGGAGGGCTCGCTCTACCTGTGCCAGTTGCGCGGGCGCCCGCTGCCGGTGGCGGCGGCGAAATTCGCCGCCCAGATGGAAGCGGTGCTGGAGGCCGATTACCGCTGAGCGCGCAGGAATGGGAGGATCTGCTTGCCGACCACGTCGGAGACATTCCGGGGCTCGGGCCCGTCCAGCGGCTGCCAGCGTAGCTCCGCGATCTACGATTGCGCGGAGGGCGTGCCGTCGAATGCCGCGCTGAAGAGCTTCACCGCCACGATCACCCCCGGCTTGCCCGCCGCCGGGGCGGAGAACAGGCCGAGGAATTCGGCGCTCTCGCGGTCGAGGGTGACGCCCAGTTCCTCCTGGACCTCACGGGCAAGCGCCGACAGGTCGTCCGCATCCGCCGCTTCGACCTTGCCCCCGGGGATCTGGAACAGCGCATCGCCCTTGCTGCGCGCGAGCAGGACCCGGCGCTCGCGCAGCACGCAGAACCCCACCTTGTCGATGATCTTTGCCGCGCTCATGCGGGCGCCACTTCCGGGGAGCGGGAATAGATCAGCGCCACCGGGCCGCCGCCATCGGGGCCCTGATGTTCGGCGCCGCCCGAGACGAAGAGTTCGGTATGGCCAATGAGCCCGGCCAGAAGCCCGCCGACGAAGCCGCGGGCGTGGCGGGTGGAGGAGAGGTCGCTGTCTTCCAGCATCGTGTGGCGCGCGCCGCGGATCAGCCCGGAGGCGGAGGCCTCGGCCTTGGCCAGCAGCGCGATGGCCCTGTCCGGGGCCGATTGCAGCGGCGCGCCCGGGGCGGCGAGACCGAGCAGGGCGGCGACCGAGGGCGCGTCGATGGCGTCCTGCATCACGCCATGCGCGATGCGCAGCGGGCCGGACCACGCAGCCGATTGCCCCATCACCACGATTTCACAGGCCATGAGTTCGATCCCCGGGGAGGCGGAGGCGCGGGCAGACCAGAGGTCGAAATTGACCCCGATATCGGCATCCGTGAGCGTGCCGATCTCGCCCAGGGCCTGCCCCACGCCGAGCGCCGAGGCGCCACGCGAAAGGCCCATGGATTTCAGCATTGAGGTGGTGACAACGTGGCCGCCCACTGCCAGCGTGCGCTCGGCGGTCAGCAGCGGGCATTTGATCTGCACGAAGTGGACGTCTTCGGCGCGCGTGATCCCGGCCTTTGCCATCGCTTCCTCGACGCCCGCGCGCACCAGTGCCACCTGCGCGCTGCGCCCGATCTCGTCGGGCGTGAGCGCGCGAGTGATCGTGGCGGCGAAGGCCAGCGCGAGGTCTGCTCCGGGCGCAGACCCGTCGGTTTCGCTAAGCACGATCCAATGCGGTGAGAGCCCGCCCTCGGTGCCGCCGGACATGACCATCGGCAGGCGCGCCAGCGCCTCCGCAGGAAGGTGTTCCGCGAGCATTGCGCGCAGGCTCTGCACCGCGTAGCCGCGCGTGAAATCATTGACGCAGCCATTGCCTTCCGTCTTGCCGAGTACCGCCACTATCCGTGCCGGATCGATCTCCCCGGCCTCTATCAACCGCGCGATCGGCGCGACATCGCTCGGTCCGGCCATGGCCAGCCGGTGTACCTGTGCCTGACGGGTCATCAGCAACACCCCTTGTAAAAATCCGCGATCCCGCGTTCGACCTCCGGAAAGGCAGCAATGAGATCGGCCTTGCCGGCCAGACCGGCGCGGAACTCGCGCCGAAGCCGGTCCTGAAGCGCGTCGAGATCCACCCCGGTCAACCGCCCGTCGGCGATGACCTGTCGTCCGCGAGAGAACGCCTCGATGATGTCGCCCTTCTCGCCGCGGGCAAAGAGATAGCTCGCCGGGTCCACCGGCATCAGCGCGTCGCGGTCCAGCCGGGCCAGCGAGAGCAGCAACAGATCCGCCGGGGCGCCGGGCGCGATCACTCCGCCGGGCTCCAGCCCAAGCCCTGCGCGACCCGTCGCACAGGCCGCGCGCAGCGCCGTCTGCGGTGTCAGCCCTCCATCGCCATAGCCGCGCGCATGGTTGAGAAGGTGAAAGAGCCGCAATTCGCGCAGCCCGTCATCGTCCTCGTCAAGCGCGCAGCCGTCGAGCCCCATGGCGACGTCGACACCGGCGTCGAGCATCGCGGGCACCGGCGCGATGCCGGAGTAGAGATGCAGGTTGGAAGAGGCGTTGACCGCGATCCGCGCCCCGGCGGCGGCGATGCGCGCAAGCTCCTCCTTGCGTGCCCAGACGCAATGCGCGAGCGTCAGGCGGTGCGAAAGCAGTCCGATATTTTCAAGATGTGCCACGATTCCGTCGGGATAGGTGCGGTCGGCCCAGTCCCGCTGCGGCGCGGTCTCCAGCAGGTGCATGTGGACGCGGCGGCCCGTGCGCGCGGAGGCCTCCGCGATGCCGGCCAGCAGCGCATCCGAGCACCATTGCACGCTGTTCGGCCCGTATTGCACGTCCACATGGCCCGGTGCGTCTGCCACTGCCTCGGCCACCGCATCGACCAGCGCCAAATGGTCGGCGACAGAGGGCAGGGGGCGCAGCCAGATTTCCCGGGCGAGCGCCCGTGTCTCGGGCGAGAGGGGCGCCAGAACGGCCTCGGCATCGCCATAGACCAGCGGGTTGCGGTCCCGCAGGGCGACGGCAAAGCCGATGGAGACGCCCACGTCATGGGCGGCCCGCGCGATCTCCCGGGCTTCCTCCGGCAGGCTCATCCCGCCCATAGGCCGCGTCAGGTGGACCATGACCGAAGTGGCCCCGCCTGCCAGCGAACGCCCGAAGGAGGCGGCGGCGGCGGTGTAGGGATCGGCGGAGGGCGTCACCGCGAGTTGCGGCAGCCACGCTTCCAGCGGTTTGCCGCCGCAGCCCAACGATGTGGTGGAGAGCGGGCGGGCGTGGTTATGCGCATCCGCCAGCGACGGGATCGCGAACAGCCCCGTGCCGGGCGGTTCGGGCAGGGGGGAGAGCGAGGCGATCCGGGCGCCGTCGATCACGATGCGGGTCGGTCCGGCGGTTTCATAGGCCGGCCCAAGCAGGGCGGCGTCGACATCGAGTATGTGCTGGCTGGTCATGGTCGGGAATTTCAAGGGGATTGGGCCGGCGCGCAAGGGCGTCGGCCCGGTCTGTCAGAGTTTGCGGTCGTCGAGCGGCGGAAGGAAGCCCGCATCGAAGACACTGCCCGCTTCGGGGGCGGTTTCGAAACCGTAGATCTGCTGGATCACTGCGATGGAGCGGGCGAGGCGCTCTGGATCGACCGCCCCGACACCCAGTTCCAGGCTCTCGGGCGAGCGGATCAGGTAGTCCATCACGAAACCGAGCCGCTTGGCCTCCAGCCCCTCATCGACCAGCGGTTCGTTCGCCTTGACTGCCGCCGCGCCGCTGGCGGGATCGGCGATCACCTCCATCAGCGCCTTGTTGATCGCCCGGACAAGCCCGGCAACAGCCTCGGGATGCTCTTCATAGAGCTTGCGGGAGACCTTCACGCCGTTGGAATAGATGTCGAGCCCGGATTCGCCGTAGCCGATGAAGCGGAATTCGTTGTCCGGGTCCATGCCGAGGCCGATGATGTTGAGATAGCTCGTCACGTTGAAGACAAGGCTCGCATCGACATTGCCCTGAATCAGCATCTGCTCCTGCAGGTTCGGCTGGATATTGATGATCTCGATCTTCTCCATGTCGAGCCCGGCCTTGTCGGCGAGCGCCGGGAAGAACTTGGTCGCCGCCGAGCCCGCGGGCGCGCCGACCGTGAGCCCTTCGAGATCCTTGGCCGCGGCGACCGGACCGTCAGCCTTGGCGATGATCGAAAAGGGCGGCTGGTTGTAGATCTGGTAGACCATGACCGGCGCTTCGGCTGGTGTCATGGCCGCGTTCTGGATAATTGCGTTCATGTCGCCGAAGCCTGCGTCATAGGCCCCCGATATCACCCGCGTCACCGTGGCGGCCGAGCCTTCGCCCTGGTCGATGGTCACATCGAGCCCTTCTTCGGCGAAATAGCCCTTTTCCTTGGCCAGGTAGAACCAGCCCTGGGGGCCTTGGTAGCGCCAGTTGAGGACCATCTTCAGCTTGGTCGTGCCCTGCGCGAGCGCGGCCATGTCCGGGTGGGCTGCAGCCAGGCGCTCGCCTCCTATTTCCTGCCCGAACAGATCGCTACCTACCAGGCGCTTTTCCCACGGGTCAGCTTCGAGGTCGAAGTGCTGGAACATGGTGCCGCCGCTGCGGCGCTGGAGAGCTACATCATCGACCTCGCCATCGTCTTCGACCAGGGGAAGCCGCCTGATTACAAGATTTTGGCCGGCGTTCCCCAGACGCTCTCGGCGGTGATGGACGAAGCGCACCCGCTCGCCCGGAAGGACAGGTTGCGCCTGCGGCAGTGTTTTGAATACCCGGTCCTCCTGCCGGCGCGTGGCTTCGGCGGACGCCGGCTGATCGACAATGCGCTTGTCGGCAAGACCTTCGCCGTTCCGCCGGTGATCGAGAGCAACTCCTTCGAATATCTCAAGGCGCATGTCGCCGCGACCGAGGCGATCACCTTCCAGATCGAGATCGGCGCCCCTGACATTACGGGAACCAAGGGGATCGTGAACCGCCCGATCGACAGGCGGGACGTGGGAAGCGGAAACCTGTGGGTCGGGCAGGGGGTGGAACGGACTCTCTCGGTTGCCAGTTCGCGCTTCGCCGAGCAGGTGATCAAGGAGCTTTCGGAACGCTACGGCATGCGCTGATCTGCCCGGCGCCTACCGACAGGCAGGCCAAGAAAATGCGGCGCGTGCCGGGGGACACGCGCCGCAGGGAAAGGGGCCGTTGCGACAGGGAGGACGGTGGAACGGCCCCCGGGGATCAGAAGGCGAAGGGACGTTCGTGCAGGCGCGCCTGCGAGCCCATCGAGCCGTCCGGCGTCAGTTGTGGTGTCGCATCGGCGCGCGAGCGGCCCACGACGGAGCGATGAAACTCGGTGTAACTGCCCGGGAAGGCGCCCGAATCCCACGAACGCGAGATATTGAAGGTGAACAGCGACAGCGGGTTGCCGGCCGGCGTGGTCTGGTTGTCCATCGCGGCGGAAAGGGCCGTGACGGTGCAGGCCGGGCGGATCAGTTCCTTGGATCCCACCGCCGTGCGGACGGCGTTGTAGACCTCCTTCTTGTTGTCATAGATCTGCGCGCCCGTGACGAATTTCGGAGCCCCGGTCAGGGTCTTCACGGCCAGGTCGGCAAAGAGCTCACCGATGCCGTCGGCCTCGTCGTCGCTCGGCTCGGCGGTCTTGTCGAATTCCGGCGCATCGCCATCGAGCGCCTTGACGAGCGACTTGGCGGCGATGGGTTTCTTCATCTCGGGGTCGAGATCGTTCCTCAGGGTCAGCGTGGGCAGGCCCTTGACCGTTGCGATGGCGTCCTTCTTGAACTCGGTCCGGATGACATCGGTCATGTCCATCGCGTCGGGCGCGGCGATCTGCTTGAAGGCCGTGGCCGAGTGACAGGAATCGAACACCATGTGGACGCGGACCCCTTCGCGGAACTCGCCGAGCGCGGCATAGATCTCGTCGTCGATCAGCATCCGGTCGTAGAGCACCAGCGTTTCGTCCTGCAGATCCGGCTCGTCATCGGCGGAATCGTTGGGAACCTGGCTGCCATGGCCGGAATAGGTGAAGAAGAGCGCGTCGCCGGCGAAGAGGTTTACCGCCGCGTTGCGCAGGAAGCCGATGACATTGGCGCAGGTCGCGTCGTCGTTTTCCAGTCGCGCGGTGTCGTAGCCCAGCTGCTCGGCGATGCCCTCCATCTCGCGGGCGTCGTTGACGCAGGAGGGCAGGGCGAGATCGCTGCCGTAATGGCCCGGATCGACCCGGTCGACCCCGATATGCAGGCTGACGCCATGGGGCGGACGGGCGGCCTCGCCGGCAAAGATCTGGTCGAGCTGGCCGAGCACCTGGCCGCCGACGGTGCCATCTGCCACCAGCCCGTAATCGCGCTGGAAGGCCTCGACGGCGGCGGCGGTGCGGGAGCCGAAATAGCCGTCGATCTCGCTGCCGGCCATGTAGCCGTTATTGAGCGAGGCCAGCGCGGTCTGGACCGCGACGACCGCGCCACGGTCGCGCTCGCGCTTGGCAATTGGCGGGTTGTTGGCCTGGGCTTTCGCGAGACGGTCGGCGGTGGCCCGCGTGACGACAGTGGTAAACCGGTTGGACGTAAGCATCTTCTGTCCTCCTTGGGATCAATTCCAGCCGTAGCCGGGATGGGGGTTCGGGGCTTCGGGAAGGCTCTCGCAGCCGAAACCGACGGCCCAGAGCGTGGGATCGGGGGGCGGTGGCCCCGTGGGCGGAATGCGCGCCACGATCTGGCGGGCCGCCGCGAGACGGCGTTGCACCGTCAGGTTGCCGATCTGTTCGATCGTGCCGGGCTTCAGCCGTGCCACCGGCTTGGCCGAAAGCGTCAGCCCTCCGGCAATGGTCGGGCGGCTGAGCGCCGTCGCGGACAGGCTCGGGCGCAGGGCGCTCGCCGAGACCACCGGTGCGGCGCTGAGCGGCTTGGCCAGTGTGGTTGCCGAGAGCCCCTTGGACCGGGCGGTGCTGAGCACCGGGCGCGGCCGGCTTGCCAATGTTGCCACCGACGGGCGGGCCTGCAACGGACCGAGCGTGGCGACCGGTGGTCGAGACACCATGCCGACCGGTGGCCGCTGCGGTTTGGACGGCTTTGGCGGATCCGGCTTCAGCGTGACATCGCGCACGGCGTAGAGCCGGGCGGGGTAGGCCGGCAATGCGCCCTCTGTCCCACCATCGGAGACAAGCCTTTGCCCCGGCAGGTTCCAGTCCTCGGCGCGGTAGAGCTGCGGCGTGAACCAGTCGCGGTCGATCAGCAGGATCGCGTAGCGGAAGCACAGCTTGCTGGTCTTGCCCTGCCGCCAGTTGCGCCAGCCGGCCGTTTCGCGCTGCGGCGCGCGACCGACCGCGCCGTCGATATCGTTCAACTCGACGCTGGCGGAAATCCAGCCGGAGTCGTCGAGCGCCGAGATGGGCGCGAAGCCGGTCATCGCGTAGCCCGCGCCCGCCGGATCGACCGGCAGGAACAACAGCGCATCGCGTTCAGCCTGCGCTCTGGACAGGGTTGAACGGGTCATCAACCGTTCGATCGTCGCCATCGCGGCCTCGATCACGCTCTTGCCGCCTTCAAGCTCCCAGGCGATCATCGCCTCGCGGAGCACATCTGCCCCCGACGCGGCGGTCAGCAGATCCTGGTAGGCGGTTCGAAACTCCTGGTAGAGCCGGTAGAGCGGCGTCATGCCGTCCGGCCCGTAGAGCGTCGCCCGCGCCGCGGTGAAGGCCGCATTCTCGGCCTCCGTCCAGGCGCGCTCGGCAAACTCCATCGCGCCGAGCAGGTCCGAATGCACCTCCCAAAGCGGGGCGGCGCTGTCGAAGGGGCGCGCGGGCGCGCCCCTCTGGGCGACGAAGTTGACGAGCCGCGAGAACTCGGCCACGCGGGCCATGTCCTCGGCATTCTCCGCCCCTTCCAGCCGCGCGAGCCGCAGGGCCACCGGGGCGCCGGGCCAGGCCGCGAAGCCTTCGCCGTCGCACCGGTGGTGGAGCCACGCGGTGAGGCCGATGTGAACGCCACTGTCCATCACACCACCCTCAGGCCCATTTCTTGACGTCAGGAGACGGGTTGGACGATTCCGGAATGCGGGCCGACAGGAAGCCGACAAGCTGCATGCCCTTGATGCGGATCGAGGCGCCGTCATAGTCGAAATTGCTCTCCGAGGAGCGGTTCGACTGCTGGTAGCGGCCGCCGATGCAGAACGGGCCTATGCCGACGAAACCGCCGCCATTCACATGGCTCTCCTGGCTCTTCATGAAGGAGACGACCTCGCTGGAATGGATCACCAGGTCCTTCACGAAGAGCGCCTTGGTCGGGTAGCCGATCAGCGCGCCGGAGGGCGGGTTCTTGCCGTCGGAATGGACGTTGGTGTCGTATTCGCGCTTGAAGCCCGCCGAGGGGCGCCAGCCGCGCGACAAGAAGAAATCGGGGTGGAACCAGGGCCGCATGATCTCGACTGGGGCATAGGAGAATTCCATGCCGAAGGAGGAGGAGGAGAAGTCCCGCTGATGCTCCGTCTTGCCGCCGCCGCCGGAGCCGCCGATGGTGACGAAGCCGAGCGAAAGCCCGAAGCTGCCACCGCCGGAGCGGGAGGTGGAGGAGGAGGACATCTTGCGGCTCAGGTTGCGCTCGGAGAACCGGGTCCAGCCGCCGGAACGGGCAAAGGCGCCGGGGATGACGGAGGCCGGGTAGAACGGGTAGCCATAGGCGCCGGTCGTGTTGTTCTCGACATGGTCGAGCCCCTGCACGAGGTTATCCTTCCACAGCACCATCGAGCGGCCGGTGATATGCGAGATCATCGCCTGGGCGCGTTCGATATCGTTCTTGTAGCCGTTGGCGATCCAGTCGCGCAGGGCCTCGGTCGCGCGGCGCTTGTAGATGCCGCCCGATTGCTGCCACTCGATCATGTCGCCGGAAGTGCCGTTATTGGCCAGGCTCAGCTTGGTGGCATATTCGATGACCGCGTTTTCATAGGCCTGTTTCTTGGCCGAGTAGGCGATCATGGCCGGGCTGTCGCGGGTCTCCATCTTCTTCTCGCCGGTCAGGAAATCCTCGACCTCCACCTCGACGGAGAGCAGCCGGCGCATCCGCTCGATCAGGTTCTTCTGATCGTCGGTGAGTTGGTCGTCGGCCACCTCGCACATCCGCAGCGTATCGGCGAAGGTGCGGCTGAGCCGGCGGTTGTTCTGGGCGTAGACGACGGAGACATGCTTGTGCTTGCCCTCGCCGCGATTGGCGCCCCATTCGTTGTGATTGCCGGTTGGTTTCGGCGAAGGGATGAAATCGACGAGGCGGGACCATTGCTCCCAGCATCCCAGCAGGTGCTGCTGGTACATCCGCTTGGCCTCTTCGACCGCCTTGTCGCGGCTCATGCCCAGCGGGCTGGGTTCCGCGTCGCCGCGATTGTCGTTGCCGTCGCCGTCCTGAGCGGGGCCCATGAGCGTTTCGACAAGCTCGCCGAAATCGTCCAGCGTCGCCGGGGTCGGGCCGGCAAAGGGGCCGGCAATGGCAAAGTCGAAAAAGCTCTCGTGGAAGGGAATGCCCGGCTGGGTGAAGTTCAGCTGCACATTGGCGGGCAGAGGCAAGTCCGCCGTTCCTCCGGTCAGCCCTTCGTAGAGCCGGTCCACGACGTAGCCCATCATATCATCGAGTTTCATATCGCAATCTCCTGGCAGTCTGCCCGCTTCAGAGCGTGGCCAATGTCGTCAGGGTGCGTTGCGCTTGGATTCGCGGTGAGTGAATTGGCTGTGAGACAGGGTGAAAACGGACTTAATCGAGCAATCTCAAGGACGTGCCTTGCCCGGCTTCGAGTTGTGTTTTGTTCTGAGGTGTGGAAGCATCTGAAAATATTAATAAATTCCATCCTCCACAGAAGTTTCACCCTTTTTTCACGCCGGTCCCGGGCGGCGAAAAGGTTAATGTTGAATTGTCGAGAGCGGCACAGTTGGTCGAGACGCCTTTTTTAGGCAGCAATTTTGAGGCAGCTATTTCATCACCAAATTGGCGGGGCCAGGCAGTTGAAATTCATCCGTCTGGCCCTGTTTTTGCATGGATCCGCCGGCGCACGGACCGGGCATGAAAAGACCCGCGCGCCAGAGGCGTGCGGGTCCAGTTTCCGGATTGCTCCTTTTCAGAGCTCGATGGGCACGCGGCCTCGTCCAAGCCGCGCGGCGCGCAAGATTCGCGCGTCCCCGGGGGGCAGCAGCGGCAGGGGGGCGAGCCCGTCTTGCAGCGCCTTGCCGGACGCGGCGTTGCTGACCATCCAGCGCGAGGCCAGCGCCGCCGCAGCGGACGTTCCCACCAGCCGCGCGCCTGAGCCCGAGATAGTGCCGAGCGAGGGCAGGCCGGGCCGGGACGGCCCCTGGTCGGAGAGCGCGGCAAAGTCCGGCTGGGCACCCCAGGCCACCGGGTTGCCCGAGAGCCTGTCCAGCCCGCCGCCGGAGGAATAGGCGGCCGGCTGACCGGTGCCGCCTTGCAGCCCTGCCACCCGCGTCGCATCCGGCGCCGAGCAGATCGCGCTGAGGCAGCCAAAGCCGCGCACCATCCCGCTGGCACCTTCCAGGTGGCTCTGGCGTCCACCCATCCCGAGGGCGCGGGGGTCGTCGTCGCGCTGCAGCCAGAGGTAGAGCGCCTCGCTCTCGCCGATCGGCGTGCCATGACCCCGGGCGATCTCGATCGTCCAGAGGCCGGAGGGCAGGCGCCGGTCGGTGCCGGTCTCGGCGGTGGGGATCATGGCGACGATGACACGCCATCGGCTGCCGCGGTGAAAGTCCACCGAGAGCTGGCCAAGATTGTGCCCGTCCCGTTCCAGCTCCACGAAGCGGCGGAGGTCGCCCACCGGGTCGAGCTCGGGATCGGCGGAGATGTCGATGGCGGTGCCCGTGAGCGGGCCGCTGCCGGGCGGCGGGATCAGGCGGACCTGCCAGCCCTGCGGGTCGAACTCCTCGGGCAGCCAGATCTCCAGATAGCTCGACGTTCGGTCATCCGGCAGCAGCCGCCAGCCGACGCGTGCGGTGCCTTCTTCGAAATCGCTCGCTGCGACGCGCGCATGCATGTCGCTGTCGAACGTGTTCCCGGTCGGCATCACCACCGCCGTTTCGGGTTGCACCTGCCGCCGCCGCGCCAGCATTTGCTGGATCGCAGCCTCCATTTCCGAGCGGCCATCGTGGCGCCCCGCGCTCCAGCCATAGGAGAAATTCACCACCAGCGGCAGTTCTCCGGCGACACCGCAATCGCGGGCGATCTCGCTGGCGCGGGCAAAGATGTAATGCAGCGCCGAGAGCATGAACATCTCCTTGCCGAAGCCGGAGGTGTCCCAGGCGACGGTATTGGGAAGCTGCACCGCGACGATCTGGATATCGTCACCCAGTTCCGGCCCCGGCAGCCGCGCGCCGTTGCCGCCGGCCAGCCCGAGAATGTGACCGCCATGGGTGGCGTGGTGATCGAGCAGCCGGCCGACCTCGGGCATGTCGCCATCAATGGCGCCAACCGAACGGTAGAGCCGCCGCTCGTCGGCCCCGTGCGCGGTGCGCAGGGCGTCGATCTCGCCATTGGTGATCTCGCGCCCGACCGGGACCCTGTCGCTCGGCAGCGCGCGTGCCGATTGCAACCAAAGGTGACTGATCCGGGTTTTCCCATTCGTGTCCAGAAAGGCCCGATGCGCGAAGGGAAGCCCGTTATCGATCACCCCGAGGATCGCCTTGGGCGTCCGTGCCGGGCGACGCCACTGCGCGGCGGGAGTCTCTGGCGCGTAGGTTTCGACCCAGCTCGCGGCGTCGAGCGGCATGTTCAGCCGCACCCTCGGCGACAGGTCCGGCGCTGTCAGTGTCCCCAGCCGTTTCGCCAGCGCCCGGTCTGGCGACAGGTCGACCTCGTTGTCATTGCGAAAGACGAAGGGAGTTACCGCGTGTCCGGCGGCTTGCGGCGGCCAGAGTGGCGGCAGGCGCGTTTCGGCGTCCTTCATCTGCGACGGGTCGCCGTCGCCTTCGAGGATCGCCGCCATGTGGCGGGCCTCTGGCTGGCGGATCGCGGGAAAGGCATAGGGCCGACCCAGCTCCTCGGAGAAGACCCAGCGTTCATAGGGGCCGGCATAGCGGTCGATGCGCTCTTCCGGTGGGCGTTGCGCATACATCTCAGCCGCCCTCGCTTTCGCCGGCCGCTTGCTCCCAGAGCCAGGTGAAGGCCGGCATCGGGTTGGAGCGGAGCGCTTGCGTGTCCACGCTCAGCCCTGCCGCCGCCGAGGCCGCAGGATCGCGCAGATCGTGATCGAAGAAATCGACATCCGTGGCGTCGAGCACGGATGCGCCACCCTCAGCGATGCGCCCGCAGCGGCCCAGCACCGCCCGTCCGACCGCCCGGCCCAGTGTTGCCCCGGCCCAGCTGTCGATGGGGTAATGCACGCCTGCCACGGTCCGGTTCACCGCGATCCGTTCGGCCAGCCCGCGCAGCATCGCCACACGGCCTGCACGGTCGGCATGGCTGCCCCACGCTTCGACCAGCGCCTCCAGCACCGTCAGCACCGCATAGGCCTCCGTCGCGTGCGCCGAAGGGAAGGAGCCATGCCCCGGCGTCGGGATCATCGGCAGGATGCGCCCGTCCACTTGGTCCGGCCGCCGCACGGCCAGCGCTGTCTTGACGATCATCGCGGAATGGGCGGCGGCGACCTGCGTTGCCGTGATCAGTTCGAATGTCTTCTTGCTGGAGGCCGAGTGCAGCCCGAGGATCATGGCGAAATAGGCCGTCGGAAAACCGAGCTGCGACAGGATCTCCGCCCCGCGTTCTTCGCGCAGCGGCGCGTAATCGGACACCCGCCGCGTCTGGTCGCGCAGAAGCTCCGCCGAGGGGCGGTGGAGCGTTACCCAGTCGGCGCCATCGACCTGCAGGACGGAGGTATGATCGTCGCCCGCGTTGCAGGACTTCCAGCCGATCCCGGACAGGTATTCGCTCACGTACAGCGAGCCGCGCACCCAGACCGCGAGGCGTCCGTAATTGGACGGATCGCCGGGGGTCAGTTCGCCCGGCACCGGTGGCACCGCATCGCCGCCCAGATGCCGCAACGCCTCCGCCGTCATCCCGATGCCGGATGTCGTCAGCCCGTATAGCCGCCGGTATCGTCCGCGCCGAGAAACCCGCCCAGGCCGGTGAAATTCGTACCACCCCCGAAGCCGCCGAAACCTCCGAACCCACCAAAGCCGCCGAAACCGCCAAATCCACCAAAACCGCCGAATCCTCCCGATTGGCTCATTGTCCTGTCCTTTCCCTATATGCTTCAAGAAATCCCCGAGGCGCGCAGTGCCTCGATCACCAGCCGCCCTGTCCGGCGTTCCGCCGAGGGGTGCGTGCTGCGATATTCGTTCAGTCGAAATGTCGGAAAACGGCGCATCAACTCCGCCGCGGTCGCCCGTGCCCCGTCGCCGTCGCCGAGGCAATGCTGGGCGGCGATCTTGGTGCGCAGGGTTGAAATATGCCGGTCATTGGCCGAGAGGCTGCGCTCCGCGAAGTCCAGGGCACGGTCGAAATTGCCTGCCGCCAGATGGGCCGAGCTGGCCAGTGAATCGAAGTAATAGCCGAACGGGTCGATGGGCGAGAGGCGCCGCGCCGTGTCGGTCGCCTGCACGGCGCCCGTCCCGTCATCCTGGAAGGCCAGCAGCGCCCCGCGCAGCAGCCAGCTCAGGCTCTCGTTCGGGTTGCGGTCGAGGGCCGCGGTGTAGCGCCGGTCCGCCTCGTCGATCTCGCCCAGGATATTGGCATGGGCAAAACCGTCGATGGTCAGCGCGAAGCTGGAATCGGGGTCGAGATCGAGCGCGCGGGCGGTACAGTCCAGCGCCCGCTGGGTATCGCTCCCCCGGTCGGTGGAATAGCCCTTGAAGACGTTGAGGATGTGCCATTTTCCGAGCCAGGCATGGACATCGGTCGAACGCGGGGCGCGGGCGGCGCTCTCTTCGAGATATTGCCGCGCGGTCAGGAAATCGCGCAACGCGCGGCGGTGCATTGAGGCGACACCGGCAATCAGCAATTCATGATCGGCAATCTCGGGCAGGGTCAGCCCGCGCAGGTTGCGCAGCGTGGTCTGCGCCACCGAGCGCCCGATGGCCTGCAGAACATCGGCCAGCCGCTCCGGAAGCGCCATCGTTGCCGCGGCCTCGGCGACAAGGATATTGCGATTCCACAGGATCTCGCCGGTCGCGACATCGAGGAAATCGAAATCGCAGATCACGTCCGCTCCGGAGCGCCGGATCGTTCCGGTCACGAGGTAATCCACCCGAGCGTTGCGCGCACATCGGCGATATCGATCATCCGCTGCGCCATCGCCCGGCCCGACAGATGCGAGATCACGGTGAGCAGGGTGGAGCGGGAGAGCGAGCGGCAGATTTCCTCGGCAACCCAGTCGCCGGTGACGCTCAGGGCCGTGTCGCCGTCCGGCGCGGCAAGCGGCAGCGCGCTGATGCGCGGGCGCAGCCGGACCGCGCCGCCCTGGCTTGCACGTCCGAGGGCTGCGAGCTGGTCGGGCCGTGCGCGCAGCGCATCGCGCCAGGCGACGAAACCCGGCTCGCGCACGTTGAGGTCATTGAGAAATGCGCCCTGTCCGGCGACGAAATGGGTGTTGTCGAGCGATAGCTGAACGTCGGTGGAGGTGGTATGCAACACCGTGTCGAAATCCGGGCCCATGATCTTGCGCAGGTCCGACAGCGCCCGGCGCAGGTTCTGGTGGCCGCTGTCGTAATCGGAGGCCCCCCAGAGCGTCTCCTGCAGGTTGGCGCGCGAGCGCCGGCCCATCGGCGCCGTGGCCAGCAGGGCGAAGAGCGCCCGGTGCTTGGCCCCGCGAATCTCGATACGCTCGCCGCCGATCAGGCAGACGTAACAGGTCCCGAAAAGGGAAATCTCGAGCTTCGGCGCCAAAGCGTCCTCCATGGCCAATGGCATTTTCCTAGATGGTAAATACCACGCGACAAAGCGCTTCACGTTTTTTTCACGCGACGCCTGCTCGAATCCCGCCTTAGGTTCGGGGTCTGCCAGAGGTTAGAAAAGCGATGACGAACGAAATGCAGGAAATGCCGCCTATCGAAAGCCTGTTCGATTTTTTCCAGCGTTGGGGCCTGTTGCGGCCGGAAATGGAGGCATTGCGTGCATCGGACCGGCTCGGTCCGCGCGAGCGGACAATCCTTGCCGCGCTGATCGACCTTGCCGACCGCGTCGGACCGGACGACCTGGCCCCGCAGGACTCAAAGGAATAGAGCCGGGTCAATCGCGCTGTGGCGCGACTTAAACACGGGGACATCCACGCTTCGAACTCTTTCCAAATCCGGGGAAAGGAGCCGACCGGGTTCAAGCTCCCTTTGCGCGCGTCGAAAGGGTGTGATGGATCTGTTGTCCTGTTGTTGTCTTGGAAAACCATTCCCTGCCAGCGTAAACCGGCAGTCGCTGGGATGCATTGCCGAGAGGGACTGTCCTGAAAATGCCTTCGACTCCACGAGGAGTCAGATCATCAGCGCCAGGATGAACGCCTTCTGCGCGTCCGTGAACTTCGATGATTTCATGCGTTTCCGCTCTTTTCCCAGCAAGGGAACTTCTCACGAAAAACTCTCACCGATTGCGGGGACGTTTTCGGCGATCACATAAGTCGCCGAAATGAGTCCCCGGTGGTGTCTGACCCGTTCTCTTGCGAGGGCCGCCGGTCAGGCTGCGCCCTTTTGAACGCGTGACACGCCCGTGAAAACCTGATTGATCACATGGCGCGCAAGCAACCTATCTGCTCGCCGCTCCAAAGGCGGGAGGCCGGGCTGCCTGCTCGCGAAGCCCAAATCGATCCGATACCCCGAACCCGCCGAGTCCGGCGTCATGCAGACGGTAATGTCAGAAACAAGCAGTCAAAACGCGATCGACGTGCAGAATGCCGTGAAGCGGTTCGGCGATTTCACGGCTCTCAAGCAGATCTGCCTCGCGATCGCCGACAACGAGTTCTTCACGCTCCTGGGACCATCGGGCTGCGGGAAGACGACGCTGCTTCGCATCATCGCCGGTTTCGACGAAGTCACCGAAGGGTCGGTCCGGCTCTACGGCGAGGATCTGGGCGCGCTGCCGCCCAATCGCCGTCCCGTGAACACCGTGTTCCAGAGCTATGCGCTGTTTCCGCATATGAGCGTGTTGCACAATGTCAGTTTCGGTCTGGAAATGCTCGGGAAATCGCCGGCGGAAGCACGGGAGCGTGCAGGGCGGATGCTGGAGCTGGTGCAGCTTTCGCAGTTTGCGGATCGCCGCCCCGGTCAACTTTCCGGCGGCCAGCAGCAGCGGGTCGCCCTTGCGCGCGCGCTTGCACCGCAGCCGAAGCTGCTGTTGCTGGACGAGCCCCTTTCCGCGCTCGACCTGAAGCTGCGCAAGGCGATGCGTATCGAACTCAAGCACTTGCAGCGGGAAACCGGCATCACCTTCGTCTTCGTTACCCACGACCAGGAGGAAGCGCTCACCATGTCCGACCGCATCGCCGTGATGTCGGAAGGTGAACTGCAGCAGGTGGGCGCGTCGCGCGAGATCTACGAGCGTCCGTGCAATCGCTTCGTCGCCAATTTCATCGGCGACACCAATCTGCTGGAGGTAACGGTGGACCGCATCGAGGGTGCGCGCGCGGCCTGTCACCTCGGCGGCGGCCATGCGCTGATCTGCGAGGCGGTGGAGGGGGTGCGCGACGGCGCAAGGGTACACTTGTCGGTGCGCCCGGAGCGGCTCTTTGCCACCGCCGAACCGACTGGGCCGGAAGCGCTGGCGGCGCGTGTGGTGGAGAATGTCTTCACCGGCACGGACATCACCAGCATCGTCGAACTGGCGCAGGGCCCACGCCTGACCCTGCGCAGCTCGAACTCGGAACGCGGCAACCGGCGGATCTTCGAGCAAGGTGCCACCTGTTTCGTCAATATGGAGGCGGGGGCCGGTCGGCTCCTGGTCGATTGATGGCAGGTGGAACAGTGAGCGGCAGCACCGCGAGCAGCACGTACAGGGAGGCCCGCGGTTGGCTGCTCCTGCCGGCCTGGTCGGTCCTGCTCTTCTTCTCGCTGGCGCCGGTCATCATGATGCTGATCTATTCCTTCCTCACGAAGGAACATCGCGGTGGCGTGATCTGGGAGTTCTCGCTTTCCGCCTATGACCAGTTCTTCCTCGATCGCGGGTTGTTCGGAGACGAGCCCCCGCGCATCCAGTGGACCTATATCGCCATTTTCTGGCGCTCTATCTGGCAGGCGGGCGCGGCGACGCTCATGAGCCTGGTTGTCGGCTTTCCCACCGCATATTTCATCGCCACGCGCCCCGCGACGGCGCGCCCGCTCTGGGTGTTCCTGATCACGATCCCCTACTGGGTGAACTTGCTGATCCGTACCGTTTCGATGAAATTCCTGCTGCGGGAACAGGGGCCGTTGAACGATTTCCTGCAGTGGACAGGCGCAATCGACAGCCCGCTGCAGATCGTGAACACCAATCTCGCCGTGCAGATTGGCCTGTTCTATTCCTACCTCCCCTTCATGGTGCTGCCGATCTACGCGGCCGTGGAACGCTATGACTTCGCGCTCTCGGAAGCGGCGGCGGATCTCTACGCGTCGAAATGGACGACGCTGCGGCGTATTCTCCTGCCGGCGGTAAAGCCGGGCGTTATCGCCGGCTGCATCCTCGTCTTCGTGCCCTCGCTCGGCTCCTTCCTTGCGCCGGACCTGCTCGGCGGGGCTCGGAATTTCATGATCGGCTCGCTGATCGAAGAGCAGTTCAAGGGCAATGCCGGCAACTGGCCCTTCGGTGCCGCCGCCTCGATGATCCTGCTAACACTCGTGCTGCTGTTGCTGCTCGTTTTCGCGCGCCAACAGGCGCGTGCGGAAAGGCGGTCGTAACCGATGGCAGGACGCACCAATCTTCGGACTATTCCGGGCTTTCGCGCACTGACGCTCCTCTGCCTGTTCGTGCTCTATGCCCCGCTGATCGTCGTCACCGTCTACAGCTTCAACGCCTCCGCCTCGATCACCAACTGGGAAGGGCTAAGCTTGCGCTGGTACTGGGATGTCTTCACCGGCCCCGATAGCGGCAAGTTCAAGACCGCCGCGGCGAACAGCTTTCTTATCGCCGTCTCGGCGGCCACGATCTCCACCACCATCGCCACGCTGGCTGCAACCGGCATGATCCGAACGGGGCGCTTCCGGGCGCGCACGCTCTCCTTTGGCCTGATCTCGTTGCCGCTTATGGTGCCCGAGATCGTCACTGCCGTGGCGACGCTGATCTTCTTCAACGCCATCGCGCTCGAACGCGGGCTTCTGTCCATCCTTATCGCGCATGTCGTCTTCTGCATCCCCTTCGCCTATCTGCCGATCTCTGCGCGGATGCAGGGGATCGGACCCGCCTACGAGGAGGCCGCGCTCGATCTCTACGCCACGAAACGGCAGACCTTCACGCGCATCCTTCTGCCGCTGATGGCACCCGGCATCGTGTCGGGCTACCTGCTCGCCTTCATTGTCAGCCTCGACGACTTCATCATCACCAATTTCGTCAAGGGCGCGGGTGTGGAGACCCTGCCCACGGCGATCTTCGGCGCCGTGAAGCGGGGCATCCAGCCCAACATAATGGCGATTTCGACCCTGCTTCTGGGCCTGTCCATCCTGCTGGTCACGCTGTCCTGGCTGGTGAGCAGATCCGACACCACGAAATGATCCAACAGAGGAGACATGTCATGAAAAACACGTTTGCAAGGCTGGCCGCGACCACGGCCCTTGCCCTGGTTGCGACGGCTGCCGCAGCCGAAGAGAAAGTGGTTGTGTTCCACTTCTTCGAGTACATGCCGCAGGAGTTGATCGACAAGTTCACCGCCGAGACCGGTATCGAGATCGTCATGGATACATACGATTCCAACGAGGCGATGCTGGCAACGCTCAAGGCGGGCGGCATGGGCACATATGATGTCTCTGTACCGGCCGATTACATGGTCAAGATCATGGCCGGCGAGGGCATGCTCGATGAGATCAAGGAAGGCGAGCTGGCCAACAAGGGCAATATCGAGCAGAAATGGCTCGACGTGGCCTTCGATGCGGGCCGCAAATACTCCATCCCCTATCAGTGGGGATCGACCAGCTTCGCGGTGAACCGCGATGTTTATCAGGGCGATATCGCCACCACGGACATTCTCTTCGACAGCCCCGCCGAGCTTGCCGGCAAGGTCAACATGCTCGACACGCAGGGTGAGGTGATGGCCATGGCCGCCATCCATATGGGCATCGAGCAATGCAGCACCGATCGTGACCAGCTCAAGGCGCTCAACGACATGCTGCAGGCCGCCAAGTCGAACTGGGTATCGTTCAACTCCGACACCGCCAAGGAAGTTCTGGTATCCGGCGATGCCGCCGCCGGGATGATCTGGAACGGCTTCAACGCCAAGGCGCGCGCCGAGGGTGCCAATACCGAATACGCATATCCGAAGCAGGGATATATCGTCTGGATGGACAACATGGTGTTGCTCCAGGACGCGCCGAACCGCGCAAACGCGCTCAAGCTCATGGACTTCCTGCTGGAGCCGGAGAATGTCGCGATCCTGACAAACTGGACGCAGTATTCCGCGGGCATCGAGGGCGTCACCCCGCTTCTCGACGAGGAACTGCGCACCCTGCCCGAAGCCAACCCGCCCGCCGACGCCGGGCCCGGCATCTTTATCGAGGCCTGCGACGCGGAAACCCAGGCCGTCTATGACCGCATCTGGACCGCCCTGAAGCAGTAGGCGCCACTGCGAAAGCAAAGCCGCCGCCTGCGACGCGGGCGGCGGCTCTTTTCCAACTTACCTCGCCTGGACCTTGAGCGTTCCTTCCGGACCCTGTTTCAGCAGAACCTTCGGAATCTCTTCAAGCGGGATTTCGTGAGAAACAAGGCGCGTCACGCTCGGACCGGTTGCCTTCAGGGCGGCGATCGCATCCGCGATATTGTGGTTGAGCGAATGCGCTCCCGCAATCGTCAGCTGCCTGCGAAACACTTCGAAGGGCGAGATCTCGATACGGGCATCCGGCGGGCAGACACCGAAATAGAGCACCTTGCCGCCATTGGCGGTGTAGCCGGGCAGAGTTGCGGCCACCGCTGGCACGCCGGTCGCGTCAACGCAGAGATCCACGGAATGTTCAAGGGCGGCAATCTCGGCAGAGCCCGGGGCATAGGGCGTAAACCCGAAAGATTCGGCCAGTTCCAACCGGTGGGGGGCGAGGTCGACAAGTCCGATTTCTTCCACGCCGCGAGTCTTCAGCGCCATTGCCATCAGCAGGCCGATCGGCCCGGCGCCGACGACAAGCGCGTTCTCGACACCTTCCGTTCCAATCGCTTCGACACCATTGAGAACGCAGCCCATGGGTTCGGCCAGGGCTGCCGTGTTGAATGGCATGTCGCCAATGGCGACGAGATTCTCCGCTTTCACAGCGCTGTATTCTGCGAAACCACCATTGGTGGAGACGCCATAGGCACCCAGCGTTTCGCAGAGATTGGCCAACCCCTTGCGGCAGGCGCGGCAATGGCCACAGCTCAGGTTCGGGTCCACCACCACGCGGTCACCGACTGCGAATTCGCTCACACCCTCGCCGAGTTCTTCGACCACACCCGCATATTCATGCCCGGGCACGAGCGGGAAGTCGGGCGTGCCATAGCGGCCGTGGAGCACGTCGATATCGGTGTGGCAGACGCCGCTCGCCGCGACGCGGATCAACACTTCGCCGGGGGCGGGGCGCGGGGTTTCGATCTCGGAGAAGATGACCGAGCCCAACGCGTCGTAGACAACTGCTTTCATTTTTCGGGTCCAGTTTCGAGGGGAGAGAGTGGGGTGCCGCCGACTTGCGCCGGCGGCAACTGCTCTATAGGCCCAGATAGGCCTTCAGCGTGGCTTCGCAGCCCTTGCTCCACAGGCTTTCGAGCGCTGCGGCGAAGGCATCCCGGAAATCGGGCTTCTCGGCGAGATCGCCGTAGATGTCGCGCATTTCGAGCCAGGCAGCCGGCCGGTCGCGTGCCTCACGGGCGAGCCCGGTGAGGCGATCCCAGGACGGGTCGTTGGCGGCGATTTCCTGGTGCTGTTCGCCTTCGCCGAAGCAGTAGCGGCACCAAAGTGCGCTTTCGAGTGCGAGGCCCGGAACGGAACGGCCCTGCGCGAGATTCTCGGCCACGGAAGGCACGATGAATTTCGGCTGGCGGTTGGAGCCATCGAAGCAGAGCCGGGCGATCGTGTCGCGAATGGCCGGGTTGGCGAAACGTTCCTGAAGCGCGGCGTGGTATTCCGGCTGGGTCGCGCCCGGGACCGCCTCGACCACGTTATAGATCTCTTCCCGCTCGACCTTGTCGAAGAAGGCAGAGACGAGCGGATGGGCCATCGCCTCATGGGCGTAGGTCAGCCCCAGCAGAGCCGACGGATAGGCAATGATCGCGTGGCCGCCATTGAGCATGCGAATCTTCATATGCTCATAGGGCGTCACATCCTCGACGATCTGCACGCCGACCTCCTCGAAGGCGGGACGACCGGCGGTGAAATTGTCCTCCAGAACCCATTGCAGGAAGGGTTCGCAGAAGACCGGGCGGGCATCTTCAAGCCCGTATTCCTCGGCCAAACCCGCGGCGCGCTCGGACGTCGTCGCGGGGGTGATCCGGTCCACCATCGCGTTGGGAAAGGCGACATTGGCGTCGATCCAGTCGGCAAGCGCGCCATCCTGCCCGCGGGCGACGCCAACCACCGCGGAGCGGGTGACATTGCCGTTATGGGGGAGGTTGTCGCAGGACATCACAGTGAACGGCACCTGACCCGCATCGCGGCGCGCCTTGAGCCCGGCCACGATGGCGCCAAACACTGTCTTCGGCTTGTCGGGGCTGGCGATATCGGCGCGGATATCTGGCGCTTCAGGGTTGAAACCGCCGGTCTCGGCGGAGACGTAATAACCGCCCTCGGTCACGGTAAGAGAGACGATCCGGACATCCGGGTTCTGCATCGCCTCGATGATGGGCCCGTGCCCTTCCTCGACCGGCAAGAAGCCGCACATCACGCCCGAAACCTCGACTTCCTCGGTCCCGGCCCCCTGTTTGGTCACCGAGTAGAGCCAGTCCTGCGCTTCCAGGTCGGCGCGCATGGCGGCATCGGTTGGCATGACGCCCGCGCCAAGAATGCCCCAGTCGGGCGAGCCGCCGGTATTGAGAAGCTGGTTGGCATAGAAAGCCTGGTGGGCGCGATGGAAATTGCCCAGGCCCACATGCAGGATGCCGGGCTTGAGTTGGGAACGATCATAGCTTGGGACCGCTATACGCGGGTCGAGCTGCGAAAGAGTTTGTGCATTCAGTTTCATCAGCTCATCCACTGGCCGCCATCGACGTTATACGTCTGGGAAACGATGTAGTCGGACTCGGAGGAGGCGAGGAAGATCGCCATGCCTGCCATGTCCTCGGGCGTGGCAAACCGTCCCGCCGGCACCCCGGCCTCGACCTCGGCGCGCTTCTGTCCAGGCTCCTTGCCTTCGAGCTTGGCGAATTTCGCATCCACCCCGACCCAGTGCTCGCCCGCAACCACGCCTGGTGCGATGGCGTTGACGTTGATGCCGTGCTTGATCAGGTTCAGGCCGGCCGATTGCGTCAGTGAGATCACCGCCGCCTTGGTCGAGCAATAGATCGCCACGAGGCTCTCGCCGCGACGGCCCGCCTGGGAGGCCATGTTGATGATCTTGCCGCCATGGCCCTCCTTGATCATTTGCCGTGCGGCGGCCTGCATGGTGAAGAGCGTGCCTGCCACGTTGATCGCATAGAGCGTCTCATAGCTCTGGCGGGTGATATCGACGATTTCGTCGGCGTCGAAGACGGCGGCGTTGTTGACGAGGATGTCGAGCTTGCCGGTCTTGTCGACCACCGCCTTGATGGCGGCATCGATGCTCTCCTGCTTGGTCACGTCGAGATTGACCGCATAGGCGCCCTCGCCAAGCTCCTTCGCGGTGGCTTCCGCGGCTTCCGTGTTGATATCACCGATGGCCACCGTCGCGCCCTCGCGAATATAGGCCGCAGCAAAGCCCTTTCCGATGCCGCGCGCGGAGCCGGTTATCAGCGCGGATTTTCCTTCAAGACGCTTCATGTTCTTCTCCATCTTGTCTTTCCTCGCCCAGGGCGAGATGTGCTTCCGGCGTCAGAGCGCCGTGAATCGATATTCGCAGATGTTGCGATAGGTCTCCCCCGGCCTCAGGACAGGCGATGGGAAATGGGGTCTGTTCACCGAATCCGCGAAACCCGCCGCCTCCAGGCAGATCCCGAGGCTGGGTCCGTGCACCTGCCCGTCCAGACCACGTGCTTCGGGCAGCCCGGCGCCGGTGTAGAACAACAAGCCCGGCTGATCCGTTATCACCGCCATTTCCAGGTCGCGATGCGGCGAAACCAACCGCGCCACGGGCCGCAGCCCGCGCGGGCCTTTCAGCACGAAATTGATCTCGTAGTCCTCGCCGATCTGCCGCAGGGCGTTGAAATCGTATTTCGTGCCGGCGCTGGAGAGCACCTCCCCGGTCGGGATCTGGTTCGGCGCCGCAGGCGTGCAAATCGGAGGCGACCTCCAACCAATGCTGCGCCGCCATGGCTCCGTCCGCGAGGGTGAAATAGCTGTGATTGGTCATGTTCAGAAGCGTCGGCGCGTCTGTGTGCCCCTCGATTTCCATGCGCAGGGCGTTGTCTTCCGTCAGCTCGTAGCGGCAGGTGACCGAGACCTCTCCCGGATACCCCTCCTCTCCATCGGGCGAAACCAGCGCCAGCAGGACGAAATCACTGCCCGCTTCCTTCACCGACCAGTTCCTGCGCGTGAACCCCTTATCGCCGCCATGCAGGTGCACATCTCCCGCCCCGTTCACGGGCAACTGGTATTCGGTGCCGTCGAGGGTGAAATGTCCGTGCGCAATCCGGTTACAGACCCGCCCGACCACCGTCCCCAGATAGGGTGCATTGGTCGCGTAATCGGCAACATCGGCATAGCCGAGCACCACGCGGCGGAGAGATCTGTCCTTGAGCGGCACCTGGAGGTCGCGCAGGACTGCGCCCCAGGAGAGGATGGATGCCCGCGCGCCGGCCTGGTTGGTGAGGAGAACTTCCTGGATCTCTTCACCGCCGATGCGATGGGATCGGACTGTCTGGGAGGAGGTCGCACGTGTGGTCGTCATCGTATCTTTCCTTGCAGGAGAGCCACGGCCGATTTCGGTCGTCGTCCCCCCCCGGCGGCGGCATTGCGTCGCCGGGAGCATTCTCGGGGGAGGAATAAACCTCAGTTCAATGTGTTACCCGATCGCGCGCCCCTGGGCGTCGAACTTGTGGAGATGTTCCATCTGCGGGGAAACGAAGATTTCTTCGCCACGCCGGAGATCCACCTCCCCGCTGACCCGAACCGTGAGCGGGGCCTCGGAATCCGCGACCGGCACGTGGAAGAAGGTGTCGGAGCCGAGATGTTCGGAGACGCCGACAATCCCTTTCCAGTCCCCGCCCTCGCGAGAGATGTCGAGATGCTCCGGACGGATGCCGATCGTGTCGGCCCCATGTTCGGCGGCCGTCTTGCCGGTGAGGAAGTTCATCTT